>NZ_LT840184.1:4691704-5350013 GCF_900177425.1 Paenibacillus uliginis N3/975
TTCTTCCCTGGCAACAGAGCTTTACGATCCGAAAACCTTCATCACTCACGCGGCGTTGCTCCGTCAGACTTTCGTCCATTGCGGAAGATTCCCTACTGCTGCCTCCCGTAGGAGTCTGGGCCGTGTCTCAGTCCCAGTGTGGCCGTTCACCCTCTCAGGTCGGCTACGCATCGTCGCCTTGGTGGGCCATTACCCCACCAACTAGCTAATGCGCCGCAGGCCCATCCTCAAGTGGCAGATTGCTCCGCCTTTCATTATTTCACCATGAGACAAAATAAATTATCCGGTATTAGCTACCGTTTCCGGTAGTTATCCCAGTCTTGAGGGCAGGTTGCCTACGTGTTACTCACCCGTCCGCCGCTAACCATCAGAGGAGCAAGCTCCTCATCAAGTCCGCTCGACTTGCATGTATTAGGCACGCCGCCAGCGTTCGTCCTGAGCCAGGATCAAACTCTCCATTAAAGGATTTTTCGAGCGGACACTTCCTGAATGACTTCAAGAAAATTTCCAACCTTCCAAATCAATTTAAAGAGCGATTCGCTCATTTAGAAAAACTGACGAGAATTAAAAATTCTCATTCATGATCTTACCGAAGTAAGATCGGTTTAACTCACTCGTTGTTCAGTTTTCAAAGGTCAACTTTTCAGTGTCACCAGCGAATCTCGTTCGCCTCAGCAACTTTTATATCATAACATGTTTCGTTTTGCTTTGCAAGAGTTTTTTTTAAAAGTTTTTTTGAAGTCTATCTCTTTTAAATTCCTCTTCCGCAGCCGCTCAATCTATCGTTTCGCGACTGGATTTATAATATACCATACGACGAAAAGTATAATCAACACATAAAATATTCCAATTATAAAATAAGACAAGCGTTTCCGCCTGCCTTATTTTATTTAGCTCAATGTGTATCTACCGTTTGATCCAAGGATTTTTCCGCTTCGGCTTGCTAATCTGTTTACGTGTTTTTTTAGTCACAGATTTAGCCTTTACTTTAATTTCTTCCTCGCGTGACACTTTTGCCTCAGCTTGAAAGCCCTCCAATCTATCTTCATTGGAATCCATGTTGGCAACATCTGCGCTGTTTATTGATATACCATTATCAAAGGCAGGTTCGGCTTTTAAGACATCAATAGATTTCTGTTCATCCTGCCTGCCGTGACAACCACAGTCTTTTTCCGGATATCCCATAGTATGCTCTTTCCAAGGCATTGGGTATCCCATACTTCCATAAGGCATTGGGAATTCCATAGCTCCATGAGGCATTGCTGAACTCCCCATCGTTTCTGCCGTACCCTCTGCCCCTTGGGACCAAGGATAAGACTGATGCGTCCCACCATAGCTAGGCATTGTTGGATAATGCCCATGGTCACCATGATGGTGATGATAGTGATGTGAATGATGATGCGGGTACATTGGATTCCAGTTTGGAGGGTCCGCCATAACCTGCTGTTCGCCATAAGGAGTCGGCATTTCAGTTCCACCATGACATCCGCAAGGCATTTTTTCAGGTTTATACCCCATTCCCATTACAGCTTCATAGGAGGTGTGGGGTTGCTGCATTTCAACTTGCGTTGGGTAAGTGGTATAGGATGGTGTCCCTGTCATATATGGCTCTGTTATAGAGATCTGAGAATATTCTACAGCCATCGGTTGTTCTGTGATTCCCGGGTAATGTGAAGTCGGTGCCATCCATCCTTTGTGAGTGTCATGCTCTGCTTTATGAGTATAGTGTGGATAGCTGTAGTGATGTTCAGGAACACACCAATCATGTTCCGGCTGTGCAGCTACGTTCTCATGGCAACCGCAAGGTGCTTCAGGGAACATATGCTGTGGAGCAGTTGGAAACATAAACTCTGGAGAGAAACAATCAAAAGGCTGAGGCATACAATGTACAGGATACTCCGGAAAAGGAGGACATGGCTCTATCACTGGTGCAATGGGTTTCTCCGGACAAATCGGCTCCATCATTTGAGGCTCAGGCTCATATACCGGCTCCATAGGTGGCAGCATTGGCTTTTCCATTACTTTTGGCAGTTCAGGCATTACGATTAATTCAGGCATAATTGTTATTTCCGGTTTTACAACGATTTCGGGGATGACTGTAACTTCCGGCATGACGTTAACTTCAGGCATAATCTCAACCTCTGGAAGTACAGGTACTTGTGGAATTTCAGGAAGAGTAGGCTGGGGGGCCGTCATTTCTTCCTTGGGCCCAGTATATGTTTTACTACCGGGAACCGTCTTATCCGCTACGTTTCCTGTGCCGCCGGTGTGATGAGAATCCCCTGTGTTCGTAAATGTTCCGGAAGAAGGTATGTTTACAACTTCTCCTACTAGCAGTGCATTCGGATTCTTGAGCTGGGGATTCGCATCAATAATCTCTTTTAATGAAACGCCCCACGCCTTAGAGAGCTTCCATAGCGAATCCCCTTGCTTCACGGCATGCTTATGAATAATGGGCTGAGTTCCGTCAGGTACAGGAACGGGCTCAGTTGGTACTTTTATTTTCATGCCGATATCGAGTTTATTGGGATCAACCAATTGTGGATTCGCATCCACGATTTTAACCAAAGGGACTCCATATTTTTTCGATAGCTCATATAGGGTGTCGCCTTTCTTGACGATGTGTATTTTCACGCCGCTAAAACCTCCTACACTCTTCTAGGCGCTTTGAAGCATTTCGCCCGCATTCGTTACTACATCCTATGCAGGAGATGGGCGATTGACATCCCTAGAAGCAAAAAAAAATCCTTTCATCGACATGAAAGGATTTTTCCTATATTCCGTTTGTTAGAGTCGTACAAGTCTATAAGCTTACGCTTCCCATACTTTATAACCGTCCTGATCAACAATTTTCCGGAACTCATCTAGCAATCGGAGGGTAATCGGACCTGCTTGGCCCTCTCCAATGATTCTACCGTCAATCTCACGTGCGGCGATAACTTCGGCAGCTGTCCCTGTGAAAAAGACCTCGTCTGCAATATACACGTCATGCATGCTGAATGGTTCTTCTTTAAGAGGGATATCCAGCTTCTCACACAGCTCGATGATAGCCTGACGGGTAATTCCTTCGAGTGCCCCTAAGTAACAAGGAGGCGTTGTGATAACACCATTTTTAACAATAAAAATGTTGTCGCCAGAGCCTTCCGTTACATAGCCCTGCGCATTCATCATAATGGCCTCATCTGCGCCCGCAAAGTTTGATTGAATCTTCACCAAAATATTATTCAGATAGTTCAGAGACTTAATCTTCGGATTAAGTGCATCCGGAATATTTCGTCGTTGCGCGACAGAAACAGCCTTCAAGCCATTCAGATAAGCCTCTTTCGAATAAATAGCAAGCTGCTCCACGATAATGATAACCGAAGGTTTGACACAACGGCGCGGGTCCAGTCCCAGATTACCCACACCCCGGGATACAATCAGACGAATATAACCGTCACGCATATCGTTACGGCGAATCGTCTCGGCCATTGCTTCCAGCATTTCATCTTGTGTAAGAGGAATTACCATATCAATCGATTTAGCTGAATCATATAAACGATCAATATGCTCTTTGCATTTGAAAATGTTACCGTTATAAATACGGATACCTTCAAATATACCGTCACCATACAGAAATCCGTGGTCAAAAACCGAGATTTTTGCGTTCTCTTTCGTAACATGTTCTCCATCTAAGTAGATCCATTGTTCAGCCATGTCTGCTATACCTCCGTTTTTTCTCTCTCGTATGCAAACCCCGGGTAAGATCCAAGTACGCGAACCTGACACCCCAAGGCTTCAATTTCGCCCATTGCTGCCGTTAATAGCACGGAATCTGCTGAATCCAGCACATCAATGTAAAAATAATAGTTGCCCAGCTTCTTTTTGGTTGGGCGGGACTCGATCCGAGACAGATTCAATCTTCGCCAAGCGAAGGTTGAAAGCACTTGGTGAAGAGCTCCCGGCACATCCTCTGGTAGTGTCACCAGTATACTAGTCTTCACATATTCTGGTGAACGCGGAACCTCGATAGGATGACGTCCGATCAGAACAAATCTCGTATAGTTGTTGTCATGATCCGTGATCTTTTCAGCTAAAATATTGAGTTCATGCGTTGAAGATCCCAAAGTTGTACCAATGGCCGCCCATCCTTTACCCGGATTTTCCTTGACGATCTTCACTCCCTCAGAAGTGCTACCGCAAGGTTCAAGCTCGGCCCCAGGAACATATTTGGACAGAAACTGCCGGCATTGAGCTGTAGCTACCGGGTGAGAGTAGATTTTTTTGATTTTCCCGAAATCAATACTACCATCCTCTGCACGAAATTCCGAAACGTTACCAATGAGGTTCTGTATGGAAGGATACACCCATTCCACCTGCATCGGTATATCCACTTCGTTTACCAACCAATCCATATGAAGACTAACTGAGCCTTCGATTGTATTTTCGATCGGAATCACGCTGTAATCGCTTCTCCCGTCTACGGTCGACATGAACACATCAGATATCAGTTTATGGTGTATGAACTGTGTAGACTCACCTTTTAACAAATATAAAATTGCCTCATGAGATACCGAGCCCGAGGGCAGCAATGCTATACGTTTCATGTTGTTACTTCCCCTCTAATCATATCCAAAAATGAAGTGCTCTGTATATTATCAAGCACCTTTACCCCTTCCACATCCGGTTGTAGCAATAAACTGGATGCAGAAATCCCTTCCTTTTTCATCGTTTCCATGAGATAGGATTTTAATGATTCGACACGTTCGTCTCCACGCTGAATCAGGGCAATTAAGGTAGGGCCTGCTCCGCTTAAAGCGATACCAAGTGCCCCTCTGTTAGGTGCTTCATCCAATATCTCGGCCATCCCCGGCACCAATGCGGCGCGATACGGTTGATGAATACGATCTCGCATAGCTGCTCCAATCAGGTCTAGTCGTCCAGATGCCAATGCAGCTGTCATTAAGGAGGAACGGCTGATATTGTAAACGGCATCAGATAATGAGAACTGCTCCGGCAGCGCTTCTCTCGCCTTAGCGGTCGATAGATGAAAGTCAGGAATCACAACCAGCGTGTCCAGATTAACCGGCGGTTCAATCCGAACATAATCCGCATGGCTACCATCCCAAGCTGCAGCAATGATGCCTCCGAACAAAGATGCACCTACATTGTCCGGATGTTTCTCAAGGTTTGTAGCCATATCAAACAGCTTGCTATCCGGCAAAGGCGATCCGATAAGAGCATTGGCTGCCGCCAGTGAACCAACAATGGCTGAAGCACTGCTTCCGAGTCCACGAGTCAACGGAATATCTGAGCACATGGAAATCGCGAGTTCCGGAACAGAAATGCCTGCCTCGTCAAAAACCATCTGGGCAACCTTATATATAAGATTGCTCTTATCCTCAGGCACACCTTTCATTTCATCTCCGTACAGATGAAAAGCGGTACGATCGTCTTGCTTCATTTCGATCCACGCATAAAGAGATAATGCCATTCCCAGTGTATCAAATCCCGGGCCAAGGTTAGCCGTGCTGGCTGGAACCTTAATTCGGACGCTTTCGGACAAACTCATACTTGAGCAGCCCCTTCAAGCTTTGCAATAGCATCCATAACGGCAGATTCCGTATCGGATACGACAAGCGGCTCCGAATTAACAGTTGTGATAGCGATGTTCGGATCCTTCAGTCCATGTCCGGTAAGAACACATACAACCGTTTCTCCGCCTTTGAAATATCCTTCGCGTTTCATTTTATACACACCGGCAATCGATGCCGCGGAACCTGGCTCAGCAAAAATCCCCTCTCGTGATGCAATAGTGCGGTAAGCCTCCAGGATTTCATCATCTGTTACGTAGTTAATCTGACCGCCTGATTCATCCGCCGCCGCAACAGCAGTTTTCCAGCTGGCTGGATTACCGATCCGGATCGCTGTGGCCACAGTTTCCGGGTTTGGAATCGGCTCGCCTTTTACAATAGCCATAGCCCCTTCCGCTTCAAAACCAAGCATAGTCGGTAGTGAAGAAGCTTTCCCTGCAGCGTGGTATTCTTTAAATCCTTTCCAATAAGCCGATATGTTTCCGGCATTACCTACAGGAATAGCCAGAACATCCGGTGCTTTGCCGAGCTGATCGACAACCTCAAACGCGGCGGTTTTTTGGCCTTCAATTCGATATGGATTTACGGAGTTCACTAATGTAATAGGATGTTTCGCTGTAATTTCACGCACAATCTCAAGCGCACGGTCAAAGTTGCCGTCAATCGCAATAACCTTTGCACCGTAAATCATTGCCTGCGCCAGCTTTCCAAGTGCGATATTATTGTTCGGTATAATGACTATACAATTCAGCCCGCCGCGAGCAGCATATGCAGCAGCGGCTGCAGAGGTGTTTCCTGTAGAGGCACACATGATCGTGCGACTCCCTTCCTCCATAGCTTTAGCTACCGCCATAACCATACCACGGTCTTTAAACGAACCCGTTGGGTTTAATCCCTCGAATTTGAAATGCAGATCAATGCCCAAATCCTTGGACAGATTCTCGGCACGGATCAACGGGGTATTTCCCTCTTTCAGCGTTAACAACGGTGTATTTTCGTTAACAGGCAAATATTCCTTATACGTCTGGATCAAACCTTCATATGGCATCTCTCTTATTCTCCTCTTCACATATAAAATTTATATATTATTTATGGATCATTACGGGTAACAGATTAGCCTTCTACACGGTACACACTCTTAATGCGGCGTATGACATCCAAGCTTTCAAAATGGTTAAGCACTTTATCTATGCTAGCTTTGCTGGCGTTATGGGTTACGATGATGATTTCCGCATCGGGATTTTGATCATTCGGCTGCTGCACCACGGACTCCAGGCTTACATCAAATTCAGCGAGCACTTGTGTGATTTTTGCAAGCACCCCTGCTTTATCGTCCACTTGGAGCAAAATAAAATTCTTAAACATGATCTGCTCATCGCTCTTCAGCTTTTTCGCTTTGTAAGGCACGATCGCTTTTAAACCATTCACGCCGAGCTTCAGGTTTTTGATAACAGCGACCAGATCTGCTACGACGGAAGTTGCCGTCGGCATTTCACCTGCACCTGGACCATAAAACATCGTCTCGCCAACCGCTTCTCCGTATACGTAAACAGCATTGTATACTCCGTTCACCGCAGCAATCGGATGACTCGTACGAACCATCGTTGGCTGGACACTGATGCTGACCTGCTCATCCTCACGGTCTGCGATACCGAGCAGTTTCATTTCGTAACCCAGCCGCTTCGCATATAGAATGTCTTCCTTGGACACCTGCGAGATTCCCTTTACACTTACATCCTTCAACTCAACATTCGTACGGAAACCCAATGTACCTAGAATGGCCATTTTACGTGCGGCGTCCAATCCTTCCACATCAGAGGTTGGATCTGCTTCCGCATAACCGAGCTGCTGGGCTTCTGCCAATACATCCTCGTACGAAGCACCTTCCTGACTCATTTTTGTCAGAATAAAGTTCGTTGTTCCGTTAACAATCCCCATAATTTTCATAATGCGGTCCGAAGAAAAACCTTCGATCAGGGTACGGATAATCGGAATACCACCGGCGACACTTGCCTCATAGAATACATCACACTGCTTCTCTTGAGCTTTCGCCATAATTTCTGCCCCATGAAGCGCCATCAGATCCTTATTCGCTGTGACGATATGTTTCCCCCGATCCAATGCTTCCAAAATGTAAGACTTCGTCTGCTCAATGCCGCCCATTACTTCCACAATTACATCAATTTCCGGATCGCGGATCACATCCCAAGGATCATCCGTCAGCTTACTGCTTTCCACCGTTACACTGCGATCTTTCTCTGTATTTTTAACTGCGATTTTTTCTATAACAATAGGTGACCCCACCTGACTGCTCAAATCTTCCTGATGTCCCTCGACGATACGGACAACCCCTGTACCTACAGTACCTAATCCCAACAATCCTACTTTAACCGGCTTCATATATGTCTCCTCCTATTTCCAACCATTCTTGTACTCTATTATAACTAACTATCCTTGCCCGATCATTTGGACTCTTCTTACGCCCGTTGCCCGGCGCAATCCATCAAGCAAATCATCCAGCTCTTCGTTGAGCCGTGATACTTCCACAGAAATAACAACATTCGCAATTCCTTGCAGCGGTATACTCTGGTGTATGGTAAGTACGTTACCGCCCTCTCCAGCCACCAGACCCAACACCTCGGACAGCATGCCGGAACGATGCTCCATATCAATGGAAATCGTGACGATCTCATCCCGCTCCAACTGATTGATGGGATGAATGCCATCTTTGTACTTATAAAAAGCACTCCGGCTCAGGCCAACCTGCTCAACGGCTTCATGAACTGTCTTCACATCACCGGACGCGAGCAGCCTTTTTACCTGCATGGTCTTCACCACGGCTTCTGGTAAAATATCCTCACGGACTAGATAATACCGTTCTTTCACAAACGTCCTCTCCTCAAAGACTCGTGTTTTTGTATAGTGGACATTATACTGGATAACCTGGTTGAGGGCAATACGTTTGAGTCTATTTTTTAAAAATCACTATGTTGTTGTCGTATAAATGTTTGTTTAAATAAAGCTGTATATAATAAAACCTCCCTACTCTTTTGGGAGGTTTTACGGATATTGAATTCCAAACCTGTGTTATGCGTAATTTACGGGGCCACCGCAATATTCACATTCCTTCGATTCATCAGGATTAAGCGACATCTTTGCTCCGCAGCCTGGACAATCCATAACCTTAGGCGGCTTGGTCTTTTGCTCCGGTGTTTCCGCGTTATTGTAAAACGTATTATTTTGTTCAAAATTAATTTGGTTTTGGCCAAAATTAATATTAATGATATTATCGCCTGTTTTGAAATTTCCCCCTCTGTGTCCTCCACGAGAAAAACCATCCAAAACCAAATATCCATCTTCAATCGTCCCGTATGGCAAGATTCGCTTCTCTATCATATATTCAATATCTTCGATAACACGCTCAGCAGGTTGTTTTACCTGTTCCGCTATTCTCGAGATATTAGAATTGTAATGCTTATATATCTCATCATAATATTTTGTCATTAGCCGGATGAATCGCTTCTTCGCGATCCATGTTATAAATTGAATGATACTTACGGGAATAAGAGCAATTAGGCCAAGAAGTACCGTAAATGTAAACATCGCTTCAATCCGTTCTTCCATCCCAAGATCAAGATATCCAATAAACGCGAATGCTAAAATAGCTATAAAAATCATGACTAACTGATTGTTTATAAAAAGAAAATTCACTGGTTTGCGGTAATTATGCCGATGAGTCTTAATTGCTCGTATCAGCCCCAGCGGGAAGAAAACCGGAAAGAAAATAAGGTTGCCAAAACAAATCTATGCATAAATCACCATACTCCCGCAGTAATCACATTCCTTAGCTTCACTAGGATTAATCGTCGTTTTGGCACCACAGCCGGGGCACTCCATTGTTTTCGGAAGTTTAGACTCGGATACTGTTGACTTATCCATATCATTCTCTAATCTATGGTTTTGACCAAAGTTGATATTAATAACATTCTTACTGGCACTAAACGGAGTTTGCACCTCTCTTTTAATTTTTGAAGGAAGCGGTTTCAGCTCCACTATTCCATTCCCAACCGTACCGAAAGGTAGAAGTTTATGATCGATCATGTACTGCAGATCATCGATAACGCGTTTCGGTTTTTGCCGGGACCTCTCAGCGATCTCATGAATCCGGATAATCTGATGATCAAGTATCAATTCCTTATACAGCTGCATCAATCGGACAAAGCGACTCTTTTCTTTTATTTCATAGAACACGAGCACCGCCACCGAAACCATAAATATAATGCCGAAAATGATCATATAATCTTGAACTGCTTGTACCCTCTCTTCAGGTGGCAGATCATTGTATCCGATCATTCCGAAGAACATAACAACAATAAAGCTGATGACCAGTTGAACGGACAGCATTCTAAAATTATATCCCCTCCGATAATTATGACGATGTGTCAATAATATACGGAGTACTCCCAGCGGAAGAAACACCGGGAAAAACAATAACGTTCCCATAAAGATTAGAGCATCCAGCTTAGTAACCGAATACTTATGATTTTCTATTGATTCCACCGGAGTTACGGTCTTCATTCTTTCAAACCCTCCTGTCAATCGCTTGTTATATGACTTATGAAGTACTGGCTTTTAACCGAACCAACTGAGTATTGCGTTCCATTAATATTGTTAGAGTCTCGTGTATTTGTTGAATGGTCTCTTCAGCTAATTTATCTTGAAGATCATGCTCGGCTCCTGTTATTAGTTTCACTTGATCCTCGAGTACACTGATTCTTTGCCGTATGATGTCCTCGATGGCATAAAGAGATTGGTGCGTTATCGGATCGCTGTAACGGAAGCTTTCTTCCAGCTCAAGCAGAAGCTTGTTTAAGACGCTACCCTGCTCCAATTCAAGTCCGGATAGTTGCTCGCGGATGGATGCAATCCATGCGACAGCCTCTTTCTGAGTGGACAGGGACGAACTTTCTTTATTTTCCTGAGACATGGCATACTTGCCGACTAGAGATACAAGACCAAGCACACCTACGGTTAAGAGGAATGTAATCAAGTGAATAGATAGATATGCATTCACCGTTAACCTAAACATATACCCGAAGAGCACAATTTCAAGGAGCACAGTAAGAGCATAAATACCGATTACGACACTAGAAGCAATATAAAAAGGTGCGCGAACAGCAAACCGATTCGTACCACTTACCATACGAAACATAAAAAATAGGATCATCCCCTCTGCGCACGCGGCTGCCGCTCCGGATATCCATGGATGCAGCGTTCTTGTTCCAGCTCCGTTTCCGATAAAACCAAACAGTAGTATTGTTATCAGCGGCAGTAGTACCCCGGCACCCAAAATCCAATTTCTTATATCAACCCTTTTAGTCAAACTGTTCCCTCGCTTTACGTCAGTTTATTTCCACATTCCATACAAAATTTTTGCCCTGGCTTAATTTCATGATCACAGCTACCACATTTGAGAACAGTACTGCTTCCGCAGCTTGGACAGAATTTTGCCTGTTCATTCAGCGATTCACCACATTCACGGCAAGGCCTAGGCATGAACTTCCCACAGCTACTGCATGATTCTGCATCAACGGCCACATCTTGTCCACAGGACGGACATGGATGATACGGATCACCATAGTGGAGGCAAAACTTTGAATTGGGGGGAATTGGATTGCCGCAATCACTGCACATCATCATAGCTGCAGTATCTTGCTGTCCTGTGCGGACGGGTTGACCACATCCGGAACAATAAACCGCTTCAGAATGATTTAGATTACCGCACTTGGAACAGGCTTTTTGCGCTACGGCCAAATCGCCCGATCCTTGAATATTTACTTCTCCGCTTATACGGTTCATTGCATCATACATGGGGTTAACCATTCCGAGGCCCATCCCTACGCCAAGTCCGGCACCGATGAATCCGGAGTTTGACCCGGGGTTTTTCGCTACACCTTCCAACGTGTCAAAGGATCGCTCCTGGTGATATGTATAACCGATAATGTCCATTTCCGCTTTTTTAGCTAATGCTTCTTTTAAACGGATTGCGGCTGGATCGTTATCCGGGATATTGATCGAATCCACATAAAAATTTAGTAAAGACAGCCCTATGTCTTGGAAAGCAGGAGCAATAGCCCCATGAATATGTTTGGATATTTCGGCGGCGTAGGCGTTGATTTCCACCACACTGATTTTTTTATGAACGATATACGAGGATATGATTTCATGAATGTTCGACATGAGCACGCCTCGAAAATATTTAACCAGAGTATTCTGATCAAATGATGGAAGCGTCCCCACCATTTTGAGCAGAAACTTGCGTGAATCTTCAATCTGCACACCAAATTGGCCGAAAGCCCGCAGCGATACAAGGATGTTGTATTTAGGATCCTGAAGCTGGATAGGTGAATTCGTTCCCCACTTTACATCCAGCGAACGAAGCTTATTAACGAACCAAACTTCAGCAGCAAAAGGCGACTTTCCGCCAAAAGGAAGATTCACAATGTTTGATAAAATCGGAATATTCGCCGTATTTAACGTATGGCGTCCTGCTGTAAACAAATCCAGAGCTTGACCACCTTTAAACAAAATGACTTCCTGTGATTCATTTACAATCAATTGGGTCCACGTGCCAAGCTCCTGATTGGGATAACACCAAGCGAAAACTCCCGGCGGTCCGTCGTATTTAATAACCTCAATGATAGCCATCTTTCGCACTCCTTTTACATCAGTTCAGCACATCTTAAGATCTATTTTAATTAGGTACTTATTTACTACATTATTGTATACGAAAATCGGGACATTTTGGGTCAAAAAATTGGAAAATAATAAAAATACCGCTTAACCCATGATTAGAGTTAAGCGGTATGGTCTTCTAGTAATAACTGCTGCCTTCTACAAACTCAAATTCAAAATCTCCAATGCGCACCAGAGTGCCTTCGGTCGCACCGCGACGGCGAAGTTCCTCATCGACTCCCATATGACGGAGAGTACGGGCAAGCTTCAGAATCGCATCATGCGAGTTCATCTGCATCCGCTTAAGCATACGCTCGATGCGTTCGCTATGCACGACATACATCTCGTTATCACGAGTAATCGTAAACGCATTGTCATCCTTTTTATCAAATTTATATACTTTACGTTCTGCAATCGCGGCGACATCTTCAACTACAGGCTCTTCTGGAATCTCGTCCAAAATAGCAGCTGCACGATACAAGAGTTCCTGAATGCCTTTGCGCGTCAGCGATGAAATTGGCATAATCTCAAGATCCGGCCGCACGGTCTTCACTTGTTCACGAAACGCTTTCAGGTTTTCTTCCGCATCAGGCATGTCCATTTTGTTAGCTGCAACGATTTGAGGTCGCTCTGCCAATATCGGGTTATACAGTCTGATCTCTTCGTTGATCTTCTGCCAGTCTTCGAATGGATCTCTTCCTTCGGAACCCGACATGTCCACAACATGGATGATGACACGTGTCCGTTCCACATGACGCAAAAATTCATGTCCGAGTCCTACTCCTTCATGTGCGCCTTCAATGAGACCTGGAAGATCTGCCATCACGAAGCTTCGTCCATCCCCAACATCAACCATGCCCAAATTAGGAGTTATCGTTGTAAAGTGATACGCACCAATCTTAGGCTGCGCTGCCGAAACGACCGACAACAGTGTAGATTTCCCGACGCTCGGAAAACCAACGAGTCCGATATCAGCCATCACCTTCAGCTCCATAACGACATAGCGTTCTTGGCCTTCTTCACCATTCTCGGCAAGCTCAGGCGCCGGATTATTCGGTGTGGCAAAACGAATATTTCCCCGTCCACCCCGTCCACCGCGAGCAACGACAACCTGTTGTCCGTGGCGGGTCATATCCGCAATTACTTCTCCTGTATCGTCATCAAGAAGCACCGTTCCCGGAGGAATTCTAACAACCATATTTTCGGCATTAGCCCCATGCTGGCTTTTGTTCCGGCCTTTCTCTCCCCGTTTCGCTTTAAAGTGCCGCTGGTAACGGAAATCCATTAGTGTACGGAGTCCTTCATCAACGCGGAAGATCACATCTCCACCCTTGCCGCCATCTCCTCCGCCAGGACCACCCTCAGGCACATATTTCTCACGGCGAAACGCAATAAGTCCATCTCCGCCGTCTCCGCCTTTGACAAAAATCTTTGCTTTATCTACAAACATGGATTCACCTTCCTCAAGTCACATACGGTAAACAAAGCCGATATGTCGTATTGTCCGTATGGATCTGCTCCATCCGGATACCTTTGTCATGTACTGCAAGTTGTATCTTCTGCTTTAAGCTGTCTTGATCACCGAAAAAACCTTCTCCATCGAATTCAGCAATCAATTCTTCTCCCTGTTCCATAAATGTCAGAGTCAACAGCCGGTCCTCTTCCCATGTTGAGTGCCCACCAATTTGGTATGCCTGCACAACTTCCATAATGGACTGCGTAAAATTCTCCTCAGCCTCGGTCGTCAACTTCCCATCCAATTGGACAAAATCCACAACATCAACATCCAATTGTAAGCCGGTGTTAAACGTTCGATATGAATGAAGATAAAGAACCAACGAAGGAATGCCCAGTTTCGAAATTTTACTGTCCTGCAGCATACGTTCCTTTATTCTTTCCACACATTGCACTGATTTATCAAGCTTCCCCAGTTGAATATATCCATATAAAATTTGAAGCTCATTCATCCAATCGTGACGGTGGTGGTTCAGTGTCTGAATGGCGTTCTGCTCCAAGCTTTTCTGGTTCGTTCGCTGTCTCTGTACTTCTGTACGCCGGGCATACCAAGCAGCACCGAACGAGGCGGCTGCAGACCAAATTGTCAATATTATTCCGGCTGCATACGTAGGATTCCATAACATCCAGGCTGCAGGCAGCACGGATGATAATCCAATACCAGCCGCTATCCATTTCCAGGAATTCATCGTTTCTCCCCGTTCCTCCACAACAATCGGTTACTTTCACCAAATCACAGTATACCATAGTCTTTAGCAGGGATTCATCACTCGTATTCAAGTTTATTGCTATTTTCTTCAAAAAAAAGAAGCCCCGGCATAGTTGCCGGAGACTTCTTAATCTGTAAGCCGTTTAAGAAACGATTTACGCTTCCACTGCAGCCGCTACAGGAGCGACCTCAACCGGGTAGACGCTCACTTTCTTGCGATCACGACCCCAACGTTCGAATTTCACAACGCCTTCGACTTTCGCAAACAAAGTATCGTCTTTACCGATGCCCACGTTTGTGCCTGGGTGAATTTTCGTTCCGCGTTGGCGAACCAAGATGCTGCCACCAGTCACGAGTTGACCGTCTGCACGTTTCACGCCCAAACGTTTCGCTTGGCTATCACGACCGTTCTTTGTGGAACCTACACCTTTTTTCGATGCGAATAACTGAAGATCCAATTTCAACATGTTGTCTACCTCCTTCTTTTAGTATTCTGTTCTTGTATTTGAATATACTCACGGTATGAATCTGCAATTCCTCGTAACATCAGAACCATAGATTCGAGAAGCAACTGCACCTGACCAGACACCGATTCGTCTTCCACAGGCGGAACAATACCGCTGAGAAAGCCGCCCTTCATCTTGGTCTCCATAACGGTACCGGTTAACGCCTCAATGGAGTTTACCGTTCCCACCGTAACACTGGATACACCAGCGCACACGATATCTTGTCCGCGGGGAGCATAACCTGCATGTCCCTTGACTTCAAAGCCATGGATTCGGCCGTTTTCCTTACGCGTAATCTGTACAGTAATCATTACCGCACCTTCTTACGCTTGGATTTTCTCGATGGTTACTTTTGTATAAGGTTGACGATGACCTTGCTTTTTGTGGTAGTTTTTCTTCGGTTTGTATTTGAATACAACGACCTTCTGGCCTTTACCGTGTTTCTCCACTTTCGCAGTTACAGTTGCACCAGAAACAACTGGTGTACCTGCTACCAAACCGTCCTCTTTAGAAACGGCCAGTACACGGTCGAAAGTCACGCTTTCTCCGTCACCTGCATTCAGCTTCTCGATGAACAATACATCGCCTTCTTGAACTTTGTATTGTTTACCACCTGTTTCGATAATAGCGTACATTTGCTTGCACCTCCTCATGTCTCAGACTCGCCTAATTCAGGTGTCCAATCATATAATGACCGTCCTTGTATACCCGATCGGAGCGGTTACAGCATGTGCAGCAATTGCTCACTAAACACATACCTGAAGATCATATCATATTGCCCATGATTCCGTCAATACCTACCACACTTACATTATGCCTGTCCCACCACAGGATGTACAAGTTCTAGAATAGGGGGCGGCCGAGCTTTCTCGTGCCTTCTTGCGAGTCATTTCAAGCAGTCCAAGCTTCGTCCAACCTACCACAAAACTTTTGGTCCGATCCTTACGGATGCCCGCTTCCATTGCGGCAATAACCTCATGTCTATGCTCTTCCTCTTCCATATCGATGAAATCTACAATAATAATACCACCAATGTCCCGAAGCCGGATGATTCTCGCAATTTCACGGGCAGCATGTAGATTGGTACGGGTGACTGTATCCTCAAAATTATCTCCGCCAATATACTTCGCTGTATTAACGTCAATAACGGTAAGTGCCTCGGTCTGATCAATAACGATCGTCCCTCCACCCGGGAGTGAGATTTGCCGGGAAAAACCCGACTTTAACTGTTCTTCTACACCGTATGCTTGAAAAATATGATTTTTCCCCTCGTATACCCGCATTTGAGGTTTAACTCCAGGTACCAAATCGGATAAATAACATTCCGCTTCTTTCGCATCCCGTTCACGGTCTATGATCAATTCATCATTCAGAGGATCAAAGGCATCCCGGAGAAACCTTTGAAGAATCCCCAAATCGCGATGCAGAAGATCAGGGGATTCCGATGTATGCGCGCGTTCCATAATCCGCTCCCACTCCATCCGCAGCATCTCCAAATCTCCCGCAACGGATTCAACAGGTTCATCCTCGGATACGGTACGCATAATAATACCCTCTTCCCCGCTCCTTAATCGCTCACCGATCATTTTGAGACGCATTCTTTCAGCTTCTCGCTGTATTTTCTTGGACACGGCCACATAATCGGACTTTGGCATAAACACCATACACCTGCCAGGCAGGGAGAAGTGGGTTGTTACCCTTGCTCCTTTGCCTCCCCTTGGTTCTTTCATAACCTGGACAACCAATTCTTGTCCCACAGAGAGCAGTTCCGCAATGGATGGTTTGTTCTTGGGCTGTTTCTCTAAATGTGGATGAAGAACATCATCCACATATAAAAAAGCATTCTTTTTCAATCCAATATCAACAAAGGCCGCCTGCATGCCTGGAAGCACATTGACCACTCTTCCTTTATAAAAACTTCCAACGACACTTTGTTCCCGACCTCGCTCTGCTGCATATTCTACGAGCCTGCCATCTTCGATGAGGGCCATCTGAATGGTATCCGGTTCACAGTGAACAATCATTTGTTTCATGGCTTCACCTCTTTATGGAAGACTAATCTACTGTACAATCCTATCACGAGTCAGCTCAGACGGGATATATTACATAGTGAATTCCTGTACAATATTTCTTTTGAACAAAATCAAGCATACCAAGGGGGCCTGTTAGACGCAAAAAAAGAGGCAATGACATGCTGCTCCGGTACGACAGCCATTAAACCTCCCCGGCGGTTCATAACGTAAATCAAATGATACTTCTCTCTTTTAAACAAACGCATAATATCATCCAAAGGTTTCGAAGAATCTGCAACTATTGGCTGAGCAGTTCCGATACTTTCCTGCTGATGTTCATATAATCCATTCCGGTTCACAAGAAAACGCATAAAACGGTAAGGGACATTACGGTGATCCTCAAAGTTCGAATAAGCCAAAAAAAGACCTATCAGTAACAGATTCAGCTTTATACCGCCGCCGGAAAGCAGTGGAGAAAGCCCATAGCCAATCATAAACAAACTGCAGATCATTCCGGCACGAGCAGTCCATAATAGCGTTGCATGATAGGGAAGGAGCAAACTGACAAGAGCCTGCATTACTTTCCCTCCATCCAAAGGCAGAACTGGAAGGAGATTAAACAGTGCAATAATCAAGTTCCCCTGTATCACATAGGACAAAAAGGGGCCGTCTCCCCAACCGGCCGCCTGACATAACCATGCAATTCCTATCATAATTCCATTCTGAAGAGGACCGGCCAATGCGATGATCAATTCTCGTGCGGCATTCATTCGTCCGTCATCCTCAATCACTGCAACACCGCCAAACGGCAGCATTTGAATAGACCGCACTTTAAAGCCCATAGCTATAGCAGCACCTGCATGACCCAGCTCATGTATGAACACGATAACAAATAAAGTAAGCAATTCCAAGAAACGCCCGGTTATAACGGAGGCCAGCATAACGATAACAAAAAGAGGATGTAGAGACAGAACAGTACCCCGGATGCTAATCAAATGAAATCACTTCCGTCGGATCCACGCTGCGGTCTCCGTCTTTTAACATAAAGTAAAGGGCAGACTGGTCTCCATCAGACTGTACTAGCGGCAATGTACCAACGACATCTCCGCCTTGAACCCAATCATTCACCTTCAAGTCAGATGCTGAAAGCCTACTGTATTGAGCGGTTCTTTCCCCTGTGTGCTGGATTGTAACCATAACGCTTGAATCCGGAAGTTTCTTAACTTCTAGAACTCGGCCCGTTTCTACGCTTTTAACCTCGCGAGAGGAGAACGAATCCCCTTCAGGCACTATGAGAATCCCTTTGAGGTCAATCGCAAAGGATTGCACAAGTTGTCCTTTCAACGGTGGTACCAATGTAGCCGATGCATTTACCTTTGTTGTATCCTGATCACTTTGGCCAAATATCGGAATAAATGAGGGTGGACCGCCAAAGTGTTCTTCATACCATACTTGAGCGGCCTGAAAGTCCATTTCTCGGCTTAAGCCTTCTACAATATACCCTTGTGCCCGCAAAGCCCAGGGTTCATGGACCGAGAAAATCCCCCAAACCGCTCCGAATAAAAGGACGCTCGCCGCGAAGCGCCGCATCAACCCTGCTGTAAAAGATGAATTACGAGGAGGAATCACAGGCTCCGTGACATTGTCATACCATCCGCGGTGACCTTGTTTCCACATTTTTTCGGGATCCCGTTCGATTTCCGGTCCGGTATGAACAGGCTCTTGAAATGTATTCTGCCGAAGAACAGGTTTACTGGAGGCGTTAGTAACCGGATTGGAACGGATAGTATTCAATCTCGTACTCTCTTCCGTCAGATTTTCATTCAATAGTTCACGGATTCGTGCTTCTCTCCTGTGTTTTACAGATGTTTTAATGTCCAAAATACTCTCCCCCTTGGGGCTTGTTTTACTCTATCTTATGAGGACAAGAAAGATGTTTAGAACAAGCCATCGCCAAGAGTGGATCTCGGTTTTCCTGCAAGAAAAAAGCCAGTGCAGTATTCTGCACCGGCCAGTCAAAAAAATAAGAATATACTATTACCCCATACCGAAAAATTTCTTGAACTTTGTAAACATCCCTTTTTTCTGATGAATCTGCATTAGTGGAACGGTATCCCCTAGAATACGGCGAGCAATGTTTCTATAAGCTATAGCCGCTGGAGAATCTGGGTTCATAACCGTCGGCTCTCCAAGGTTCGCTGCCTTGATCACCATCTCATCGTCTGGAACGATACCGATCAGATCAATATTCAGCACTTGCAGTACATCTTCGATCTCTAACATATCACCTGACTTAACCATGTTCGGACGAATCCGGTTAACCACTAGCTTCGGAGATTCCACATGGGAGCTCTCGAGCAATCCGATTATACGATCAGCGTCACGCACTGCAGCATTCTCCGGTGTGGTTACCACGATAGCCTTGTCCGCCCCGGCAATGGCGTTCTTAAATCCCTGCTCAATTCCTGCAGGACAATCGATAACAATGTATTCGTAGTCCTTCTTCAGTTCCAGGACAATATCCTTCACCTGATCAGGCGAAATGGCGTTCTTGTCCTTGGTTTGGGCAGCAGGCAGCATATAAAGCTCGTCAAAGCGTTTATCCTTGATAAGCGCCTGATTGAGACGGCAGCGCCCTTCGGCGACGTCGCACAGGTCATAAATGATTCGGTTTTCCAGACCCATAACTACGTCGAGATTACGAAGACCGATATCGGTGTCTACCAGACACACTTTTTTGCCCAGAAGTGCCAGAGCCGTGCCGATGTTCGCCGAAGTAGTCGTTTTTCCGACTCCGCCTTTGCCTGATGTTATGACGATTGCCTCTCCCATATTCTACACCCCTTTAAACACATTAAAATCCCGGCCCAATCGAACAATGTTACTGATCTTGTCTATCTGCATACTTCCGTTTTGCAAATACGCAAACTCCATGACCGTTTCCCGTGTTTCCCACTCATCCGGCGGTCTGCTGATCATATCTGAAATACGAAGCTGGGTGGGAGCTAGATACGAGGCAGCGATAATTGCATCCTCATTTCCCTCGATGCCGGCATGTGCCGTTCCACGAAGAGCACCCAGTATGTATATATCTCCAGTTGCCGTAATCGTCCCACCAGGGTTTACATCACCCAAGAAGAGCAAATCTCCTTTGTGGTGCAGAACTTGTCCGGATCGGACCATGCCAGTTTTAACGACCGGACCTGATACTACCTCATCTTCCGGCTCGGGGGGCGGCGATTCCACTGTGCGTATCAGCAGATTCCCCTTCTGCTTCAGTATGTCAAGAATAGACTGCTTCTCTTCTTCGGAAATACGCCGAGATCCCAGTTTAACATCCACATGAATAATAGGTCCGGTCAAAATATTTTGATGACTATGCTCAAGTTTATAGCGAAGCTCGCTGAGCAGTTCTTCTAACTCACATTGATCGTCAAGCAGGAATACCAGGCCATCTTTGATGCCCTTAATCGTTACATGATTGGATTTTACAGCCATAAGCCTGTCCCTCCCATCTTCATACATTTCGCGCTCGGACCTTCAAGTTCCTGCTAGTCTTCGTAAAATGTCGGATTGACGGTCAAGAAGCCTTGCTTCTCTTCGGAGCTTTGGCAAGCAGCTCAAACTGTTTCCGAAGAGGTACATAAATCATCAAGGCAAATGCAAAATGAATCAGAAGATTGGGAAGCATGTGATTCAGCAGGGCCCAGTTATAAGAATCCGGATTGATCCGGAATAACTTATAGATCCCAAATAGCGTGCTATCCAGCAGTAAGCTGCCCAATATGACTACCGTCATCATAACCGGCAATGGAGCCCTCGGCGTTTTAAATAAAAGTCCCATTATATATGCCGATACTCCCATTGCGAATGAGTACGTACCGATCATTTCACCGTAATAGACTACGTCATGGAGCATCCCGAACACGAGGCCAAGTACAAGGCCGGTGTGACGGTGATGGTATATGGTCGCAAACAGAATGGCAACATACATAAAGTTAGGCGTGATTTTGCCCTGCAGCGAGCTTGGCGTAAGCCAAAAACCTACCGTCCCCTGTAAAATAAACAAAAGAAACAACAGCAGAATCAAAACCTGATGGCGCTTCATCCTTTAGGCTCCTCAGGCGTGAACACGACAAGAAGTGTTTTCCAATCCTGGAAACTGGCAGCCGGTTTAATGGTGGCCGTTTTGTTCAGACCGAATTCCCCGACCTCGACACTCTCAACCGTACCGATAATCATCCCACGCGGGATAACCCCTCCGTTACCAGATGAAACGATCAAATCTTTTACTTTGACTGGATCGTCCTCCGGAATCCGGGTCATTTTCAGCATTTTCGTCTTCTTGTCGTAACTTTCAATAATTCCAAACGTGTCCTTGTTAGAGACGGTAGCTGCGATCTGCTGTCGCTTAGCGTCCTGTGGATCAAGCGTCGTCAGCAGTTTTACGGTAGAGGTGAAATTACCGACATGGCTTATAACCCCGACCATACCCTCGACAGAGGTAACGGACATGTTTAGGCGGGCTCCGTCCTTGGCTCCCAAATCGATGACCAACGTATGGTTGTTCGGATCCTGATTCACACTTAACACATTAGCCGGACGGTAATCATACTCGTACCTTTGCTTTTGAGCTTCTGTAAACTTAAGATTATCCTTTAAAACTTTATTATCATTCTTGATAAGATTGTACTCTGCGCTCTCACGCGCATACTGCGCCACAGCCTTCTTCAGACGTTCGTTCTCTTCATACACTTCTTTCATGTCACGCACATCTTCAAAGAAGCCCGCTATGTAAGAAGCGGGCTTGTAAAAAACACCTTGTACAAAACCTACTGTATCCCTCATAAACTTCTCTGGCCAGGATAACCCCATCCGTGGACCAAGCGTAAATCCCATAAGTGCAATAAACGTTACCAGCCCGATCAGCATAATAAACAATCGTTTGTTACCTAGCAGCTTAAACAGTTTTCAACACCCTCTAACGTTACTGTTTTCTCTCCCACATACCAGGGGTTGACACACATTGTCCTGACTACCGTTTCGAACGGACGGCAGAGCTGCTGCGGGATTTAAACAGATGAATATTATCGAGCGCTTTCCCCGTACCAATCGCTACACAATCCAGCGGATTTTCAGCTACAATGACAGGCATACCTGTCTCTTCAGCAAGCAGTTTGTCCAAGTTACGCAATAGCGCTCCGCCTCCGGTCAGTACAATTCCGCGGTCCATAATGTCGGCGGCCAGTTCCGGTGGACATTTCTCAAGCGTTACTTTCACAGCGTCCACAATGGCATTAATGGTATCTGCCAAAGCTTCGCTAATTTCATCGGAAGTGATTGTAATCGTCTTAGGCAAACCTGTTACCAGATCACGGCCCCGGATTTCCATCGTCTCCACCGTTTCAAGCGGCATCGCAGATCCCACTTCCATCTTCAATTGCTCAGAGGTACGCTCCCCGATCATCAGGTTGTACTGGCGCTTGATATAAGAAATGATGGAATCATCCATTTCATCTCCGGCCACACGTACGGAACGACTTGTAACGATTCCGCCAAGTGAAATTACGGCAACCTCTGTAGTACCACCGCCGATATCAACGACCATGCTGCCAGTCGGCTCCCAAACAGGAAGATCTGCACCGATTGCTGCTGCAAAAGGCTCCTCAATCGTGTATGCTTCACGAGCTCCCGCCTGCTTCGTAGCGTCCTCCACAGCGCGCTGCTCCACCGCAGTAATGCCTGATGGTACACATACCATTACGTTCGGATGACGTGGAAATACGGAACGCTGCTTCTGCGCCTGACGTAAAAAATATTTAATCATGGTTGCGGTTGTATCAAAGTCGGCAATAACGCCGTCCTTCATCGGACGAATCGCACGAATGTTGCCTGGTGTACGCCCAATCATCTTCTTCGCGGATTCACCAACCGCCTCAATCGTTTTTGTATCGGTACGCAGAGCTACCACAGAGGGCTCTCTAACGACAATTCCTTTTCCACGGACATAGACAAGTGTATTAGCCGTCCCCAAATCAATTCCTAAATCTTTCGTGAAACCACCAAACATGCTGCAAACTCCCTTTCCTTCTCAATCTGAACTATTATATTACATCAGGCCCCGTTCCTTCAAACTTACAAACGCTCCATCTCCAATAATCAAATGGTCCAATACATCAATTCCAATAATATCCCCAGCTTCTACCAAACGGGAGGTCAGGGATATGTCTTCTGGACTCGGTGTAGGATCACCGCTTGGGTGGTTGTGTGCACAAACCAAAGACGCACTACTGCATTTGATTGCGGCTCTAAACACCTCGCGAGGATGAACAATGGAGGCATTAAGGCTTCCCATGGAAAGCGTTTCTTGGGCTATGACGTGATTTTTCGTATTTAAAAAAAGACAAACAAAATGCTCTTTCTGGAGATAGCGCAGCTGTTCGCTCAACAGTTCCGCGGCATCACGCGGACTGCGTATAATCACCGGCTCCATATGTCTCGAACTGACCAATCGTCGTCCGAGTTCGATACCCGCCTTCAGCTGTACGGCTTTAGCGATTCCGATTCCTTTAATCTGTGTTAATTCTTCAATGCTGAGGTCAACGAGTTGACGGATACTGCCTACCTGCTTCAAGATCCGTTGTGCCACGTGAATGGCGGATTCTTGTCTAGTTCCCGTCCTTAATAATATCGCTAGCAGCTCAGCATGACTCAAGGCGCTCGCCCCATAAGACATCATGCGCTCTCTTGGTCGTTCTTCATGGGGGATGTCGCGCAGCAGAAGTGCGGGCGACTCCATATATTCCCCTCTTTTCCTGTGTCTAAATCATAAACACGGCCAAAATCTAAAATTAAGATAATACATCCATTCCCATCTCTGAAAGCATATCACTAAGCAAGGATATCGGCAGCCCTACGACATTGAAGTAGTCACCCTCAATGCTGTTCACAATAGCAGCACCGAGGCCTTGAATGGCATAAGCGCCGGCTTTGTCGGCAGGTTCGCCGCTCCGTACATAGGACATGATCTGTTCATCGTTTAACGGCTTCATGCTTACAGACGTTATCCGGTGGCGAACAATACTCTGTCCGGTCAAGGCATCCACGCAGGCTACGCCTGTATACACCTGATGAGTACGCCCCTGAAGCACGGAAAGCATTCGTACGGCATCTTTATCATCCATCGGTTTCCCAAGTATATCACCCTCTAGTACGACAATCGTGTCACTCCCCACGATGATTGCATTACTGTCCGATTCGGACAGCTTCCGGTACACTGCATCTGCCTTGCGCAGCGAAAGGGTCTCTACAACCATGCTGGGTTCCCAGCCGAAGGGTGTGTCTTCATTGGCATCACTCGGCATGATCTCAAATGGTAACCGAAGTGAAGCTATTAATTCTTGACGCCGTGGAGAAGTTGACGCCAGTATGATGTGCCCTAATGCCTTCTCTTTCACGAGGGAATGTCTCCTTTGTTGTTAGAGCCTGCGATACAGCCAAACCGCCGTAATCATTCCGATCAAGCCCAGCAGGCAAAGTTTGAATTCAATGTTAATGTCATAATTTATGATGTCCAAATTAGCTTCGGGCGACCACTTCAATGTTGTAGAAGTAGTTAGAAAAGAAAGAGCTTTGACAGGCAGCAGCAATTTTGCAATCCAAGTTCCGGTTAGCCACCCCAGCAGTATAAACAAGATAAGCACTCCTGCGTTTTTCTTCATTCGTCCTCTTCCCTCGCCATTTTTTGACACCCTAATTATTATACGGTGAATCGGTAAGCAATACAAACAGAAATCCGGCTTGGGGAACTATTTCCAGTTCTCCTGCCGGATTTCTGCGGTCGTTTGCGGTTTTAGGACTAGAAGCTTTCCACAAGCTTCCTTTGACTCATGATGTAGTTCATCATTCCTGCTTGAATTTCCCACAAATGCCCCTTGGATCGATTTTTGTTGTATTCTGTCAACGCTGTAATAGCTCCGCTCATTTCCTGCTCCATAGTTTTAAGGCTTGCCCCTGTCTCCAGACTCATTCCAGGAGATATAAGCTTTACTGCTTCTGTCCACTGAAGATGAAGACCAGTAATCGTCTTCATGGTCTCTTCGTCCACTGGTCCGGGGGTTTCCTGACCCAATAAGGATGCTGATAGAGAGCTGAGGTTAGCCGCCAGATCACCACTCACTTCAAAGAAAATGTCAAGCGCGGCAGCCTCCCCGGCAAATACAGCAGATTGAGCACCAGGTAATACGATCTCCCGGACATAAAGCTCAACACCTTCACCTTTTAACTGACTGCTAAGCAGTTTCGCCTGCTCTCGATCCGGTGACACACCGGCGTATACGCGATTCTCCGCAGAGGAATCTCCAAAGGCCGCAATACCGGATTGAGTCAGTTCACCCTTAGCCTGCTCTGCTCTTTCTGCTGTGCTGAAAACGCCATACTGTAGCATGTAGAAGGTCTGCTGAGGGATCGAAACAGATACAGATGCTGCTTTCTGATCGTTAATCTCCCCGTTTACAACTGCATTTTCTGGATGTAAAATTCCCGTCCCTTGGCTACTCTCTATGGTTGTGTAATTCTCACCGGAATCCCCGCCGTTAAACATCGACAATACAACCGTTCCAAACAGCAGTCCCGTGACAATCGCACCTGTAATAGACCCTGCAAGCTTCCACACAGAGTTTGGTTTCTTAGAGCGATAGTATCCGTAATCATTCCTGGTGTTAGAGGGAACTTGTTCAACTGACAGGTATGACTGATCTCTGTTCTTACCATCGAGCGAATCATGAATAAAATCATGTTCTGACGAATACTCATCGATCTCGGGATATTCTGAATTCACATTCTCAATGTAAGGCCGTTCCGGTCTACCGTAGCTCCACTCATCCTCATAACGCTCATGGTCGTACTGTTGCTCCATTCGCCGTTTCTCCGATGCCAAGCGACCATTAACACGGAAATTCTCAAAGCGATTGTTTTGATTAATATTAAGATTTGGATTACGATTATCCAGCAATTCAACAGGCAGCGGTATAACACGGAAATCCTCATCTCCTACCTCTTGGTATGAAGGTGACTGTACTTCTTCCCGGAAAAAGCCCTGCTCAAAGTCATCGCTTACACTCCCCTTACCAATGTCAGGCTGCAGGCGGGACCTGGTATGTACTTCTCTTTTATTTCCGCTGTCTTGTCCATTGGGAGTTTCACGGTCAAACCTTATTGTCATACGCGCTTTGTTCATTCCACTGCACACCTCACTTGTCTCCTTATCTATAACTACCTATATGATAGATTCAGGAAAGTTATGTACGGATGCGGACAAACTGAAAACAAACAACACCCGCACATCCTGTATACAATAACAGGACATGCGGGTATCGAATGAAATATGAACTCATTTTGTTATTAGACTTACTTGTTTTCTTTCAAGGATTGCGCCAATGCAGCCCCAACTTTCCAAATGTCCCCCGCACCCATAGTCAAGACAAGATCACCTGGTTTCACTCGTCCTTTTAGGTCATGAAGAACTTCTTCTTTGGAAGGAAGGTATCTTGCTCCTGCGTTGCTGTTCTCTACAATCAATTCCACCAATCTGGCAGAGCTTATGCCTTCAATCTGTTTCTCGCCAGCCGGTGAATAAATATCTGTGATAATTACTTCATCTGCCTCCCCGAAAGCACGGCTAAATGCATCAAGCAAGAAAAAGGTTCTGGAGTAACGCTGCGGCTGAAACACAGCAATGATGCGTTTTCCGGTCGCTTTAGCTGCACTGATTGTAGCTTCGATTTCAGTGGGATGATGGGCATAATCGTCAATCACGAGTATATCATCCGTTTCGCCCAGCACCTGAAAGCGGCGCTTGGCTCCGTTAAATTTGAAGATACCTTTTACGATATCTTCAAACGGTACGCCAGCCTTTAAACAGGTTATCACTGTAGCCATCGCGTTATACACGTTATGTTTCCCCGGAACCGACAGCTCAACTGTTCCCAAAACCTGCCCCTTATGAGACATCGTAAAGGAAACATGACGATCTCCAAGTACCAGATCGCTGGCCATATATTCCGCGTCGGCATGAATTCCATAAGTGGTCACTTCTACACGATTGAGCTCCGGCAGTATAGCTTGTATGTTCTGATCGTCCGCACATACAACCGCAGTGCCGTCTTCTCTGGTTTGAGTCAGGAACTGCACATAAGCTGCCTTTAAACGATCAAAATCACCATCATAGTTCTCCAAGTGATCGGCTTCTATGTTTAAAACGACACCAAGCCACGGGTGATATTGCAGGAATGAACCGTCACTCTCATCTGCTTCGGCTACCACATACTCGCCTTGGCCCGCCTTGGCATTCGTACCGACATTCATAATCTCTCCACCAATAATAAAGGTCGGATCGACTCCGCACTCCTCCATAACGAGCGCGATCATAGAAGAAGTCGTCGTTTTGCCATGGGCTCCCGCTACGGCAACACCCTTACCTTCATTCAGCAGTCTTGCTAGCATCTGAGCACGATGAAGAACCGGGATGTTCTGCTGTTCCGCAGCTACCCGCTCCACGTTATCTCTGGACAAGGCTGTCGAATATACGACCAGATCAGCCCCTTGTACCTGCTCTGCTGTGTGGCCAATATATATTTTGGCGCCTTTAGCCGCCAATTTCTCCGTCAATTCCTGGGATGCCACGTCAGAACCCGTGACCTTGTATCCCATTTCCAGCATAACTCTTGCAATAGCGCTCATACCGTAGCCGCCAATTCCTATAAAATGAACATGTTCTGAAGTATTCAACAGTTATCACCAACCTTTTTCAGAATCGGAAAGGCCCAGGAGGTTGGAACGCACGTCGGCAATCAGATATAACGTGCCCGACACCACCCCAAGATCCTCCGCTTCCGTCCGTGACTTCAACAATTCAAGTGCGTTTTTCCAGTCTGGTTCTATGATGATTTGCAGCGTATGTTTGGCGTGTTTCTCTTTTATCTGCTCTACGATGTCACCTAACGCCTTGGCGTCCATTTTTCTCCGAAAATCCGGTTCGGTCAGGATAAGCGTATCCACTATAGGCAGTATATGCTTCAAATACGTTTCATGATGCTTATTTGCCAGCATTCCCATCATTAAGTTCAGATTCTGGTATTTATAAATGTTCGGAAGGCTATTGGCCAAGGATTCGGCCCCCTCCGGGTTATGGGCCCCGTCGACAATAATCCGGGGAGAGGAGCTTACCTGCTCCAATCTTCCAGCCCACTTGGTATCATGAAATCCCTCTTGGATATGTTCATCCTCAATGACAAAAGCCATATAATGACGAAGCACTTCAAGACTCATTATTGCACAGGCTGCATTCGCACATTGATGCTCACCCTGCATACTAATGCCAATATCCAGATGGCGGAATGGTCCCGAGAAGTGGAAAGTCTGCCCCTCTTCATCGCCCCCCGTCCGCTCATAAGAGAATTGCTCGCCTGCCAGATACAGTGTCGAACGGTTCCGCTCAGCTGTGTCCTTCAACACTTTGATTGCTTCAGGCTGAGTCACCGTGCTGACAACAGGTACACCTGGCTTAATAATTCCCGCTTTTTCCGAGGCAATCTCTACGACGGTCTCTCCTAAAATATCCGTATGATCCATACCAATATTGGTGATTACTGAAATGACCGGATGTACAACATTTGTCACGTCCATCCTTCCACCAAGGCCCGTTTCCCACACGACAACATCCGGGATACTATCAACAGCATAATACAAAATGGCAAGGGCCGTAGATACCTCAAACATTGTCGGAGAACCAAGCTCCGTTTCTGCAATTTCCTGAACGAGCGGATGCAATCGGTTTGCCAGCTTAAGCAATGTCTCCTCAGAGATATCTTCCCCATTAAACTGAAACCGATTAGTAAATTTCGTAATGTAAGGAGACGTAAAGGTTCCAACATCGTATCCACTTTGCAGAAGAACCTTGGTCAAATAAGCACAGGTCGACCCTTTACCATTCGTGCCTGCAACATGAATGAACTTTAGACGTCGCTGCGGGTTTCCCAGCCGTTCAAGCAATGCTTGAATACGTGCCAAACCAGGCCGGATACCGAACGGTATCAGTCCGTTAATCCAATCTACTGCTTCTTCATAACTTAGTAGAGGGGCTGACTGAACAGCCCCATTATGGTTACCCATGCTTCTCACCTTCAGGTCTATATTAGTTATCTTAGCCTTTCAGTTCTTCAATGCGGGCAAGTACTTTGTTTCTCTTCTCGGAATAGTCCGCCTGCTTAGCCCGTTCTTCCTCAATCACTTTCGCTGGAGCCTTAGAAACGAAGCCTTGATTACTTAGCTTCTTCTCCACACGATCTACCTCGCTGGTCAAGTGTTGAACTTCTTTTTCAAGGCGAGCGATCTCTTGTTCAATATCGATCAGACCAGCTAGCGGGAGATACAATTCAACTCCTGTCACGATGGCTGTCATCGCTTTATCCGGGGCCTCAAGGCCAAGAGCAGCTTGGTATTCTGAGGTGTTGCAGAAGCGACGGATATAATCCGCATTACGTTCAACAATGCCCAGTACATTCGCATCGGCTGCACTGAGCATCAGCTCTATTTTTTTACTCATCGGTACATTTACTTCAGCACGGATATTACGAACGGCACGGATAACGTCCATCAGCAGATCCATTTCAGCCACAGCTTCTTTGTTCTCCAAGGAAGCGTCATAGGTCGGCCAAGAGGAGAGCATAATAGTCTCGCCTTCATGCGGCAAATGCTGCCAAATTTCTTCCGAAATAAATGGCATGAATGGATGAATCAAACGCATCGTACGATCGAGAACATAGGCAAGTACAGACTGGGTCTTTTTCTTTGCAGCTTGATCCTCGCCGTAAAGCGACAGCTTCGCAAACTCAATATACCAATCACACAAGTCGTCCCAGATGAAATTATAGAGCAGTCGACCTGTTTCGCCAAATTCATAGGCATCAATTAGACGCGTAATATCACGTGAAGTTTCGTTCAGACGGTGAAGAATCCAGCGATCCGCTGTTCCTAGGTCTCCACTGATGTCGATATCGCTATGTTTAAAGCCTTCCAGATTCATTAATGCAAAGCGGGAAGCGTTCCAAATTTTGTTAGCAAAATTCCGTGCCTGTTCCACCCGTTCCCAACGGAAACGAAGGTCTTGACCCGGTGTGCTGCTTGTCGAGATCATATAGCGCATTGCATCGGTACCATATTTCTCGATAACTTCCAGCGGGTCCACCCCGTTGCCAAGTGATTTCGACATTTTCTTACCATCGGCATCGCGAACCAACCCGTGCATAAGGACATCTTTAAAAGGTTTCTCATCTGTAAATTCGAGTGCCGTAAATATCATACGAGCTACCCAGAAGTAAATGATGTCATATCCAGTAACCAGGACACTTGTCGGATAATAACGCTTGAGATCCTCGGTGTCTTCTGGCCATCCCAAAGTCGAAAACGGCCAAAGCGCGGAACTGAACCAAGTATCAAGTACGTCCTCATCCTGCTTCATGTTCGTGCTTCCGCATATGGAGCAGGCTGCAACTTCATCATGAGCAACATGGATCTCTCCACATTGTCCGCAGTACCATGCCGGGATCCGATGACCCCACCATAGTTGACGGGAAATACACCAATCACGTACATTTTCAATCCACTGGAGATACGTTTTCTCGAAGCGTTCAGGTACAAAATTCACACCTTCACCTGACTTTTGCGCTTCAATCGCTCTTTCAGCCAAAGGCTGCATCTTCACGAACCACTGGGTTGACAAATAAGGCTCTACAACGGCGCCACTGCGCTCACTGTGACCTACTTGGTGGACGTGATCTTCAATTTTAATGAGTACACCGGACTCTTTCAAATCATTTACAATTTGTTTCCGGCACTCGCTACGGTCTAAACCTTCATATTTGCCGGCATGACTGTTCATCGTACCGGTTTCATCCATAACCGTTATTTGTGGCAGGTCATGGCGAAGACCCATTTCAAAGTCATTCGGATCATGGGCAGGCGTAATTTTCACGGCACCACTTCCGAAATCTTTTTCAACATATTCATCCGCAATAACCGGAATTTCACGTCCGATAATAGGAAGAATCAACGTTTTTCCGATCATATCCTTGTATCTTTCATCTTCAGGATGAACAGCTACAGCCGTATCACCAAGCATCGTTTCCGGACGGGTAGTCGCAACCGTAATGCTGCCACTTCCATCTTTCAACGGATAGGTCAAATGATACAGATGTCCCTGAACTTCCTTATATTCAACCTCAATGTCGGATAATGCAGTACGCGCTGCAGGATCCCAGTTAATAATACGCTTGCCGCGGTAGATGAGCCCTTTCTCATAGAACTTCACAAACACTTCGCGGACAGCCTTAGACAACCCTTCATCCAGTGTGAAACGCTCTCTGGAATAGTCGAGAGAAAGACCCATTTTAGCCCATTGATCACGAATCGTATTAGCATACTGCTCTTTCCATTCCCACACCTTTTCAAGAAACTTCTCGCGTCCAAGATCATAACGAGTGATGCCCTGCTCACGCAGCTTCTGTTCTACCTTTGTTTGTGTAGCGATTCCAGCATGATCGGAGCCTGGAAGCCACAATGCATCGTACCCCTGCATTCTTTTAACGCGGATCAAAATATCTTGCAATGTGAAGTCCAAAGCATGACCGATATGAAGCATACCGGTAACATTCGGTGGCGGAATAACAATCGTATAAGGATCTGCATCCGGACGCTGACCCGCGTTGAAAAATCCGCCTTCTTTCCAGTAGGTGTACCATTTTTGTTCTGCAGCTTTTGGATCATAAGTGGTCGGCATTTGTGCCGAGGTTTGATTGTCCTTTTGTTCCATAATTCTCGTACCTCCGTTACTTAGTCAGCATTGCCATACAGAATCGTTTTAGCCGTTTCTACTTCTAAGAACTTTTTCATTAAAAACAAAAAAAGTCCTTCGTCCTCAAAGGACGAAAGACTGTTGTTCTCTCGCGGTACCACCTTTGTTTCGCACCGTTGGTCATGACTGCCTAGGTACGGCAAATCCAAGCGTTGCGACACTTTACACAGGTAACGGCTGCAGCCGGCATGCTCTAGCTTTTGTACAGGATCATCCATGTACTAAAGTTCAAGCAGGCAACTCCGGGGCGACTTTTCGCAAGATGGTTCCTGCGGAATCTCTCAGCGCTACAATTCCGCTCTCTGAAGGCCATTTCTCTTCCTACTCTTCCCATTCACAGTTGTTTGTAATTTGCAAATGCTCTGTACAGTATTACCATATTGTATTCCAATATGCCTGAATTGACTATAGTCAACTATAACTTGCTTATTGTGTATAGTCAATATTTCAGGGTGTATATGCTTCAACTTATCTATCAAAAGATCTAGAAGATATTCCAGCGCCCTAGACCCCAAAACCAAGCAGGCCAACCCAGGATAAGTCCTCGATTGGCCTGCTTGTGATTTTTTAAGAAATGTCTCTGTTCATACAAAGTATTACGGGATATACAGGACTTGGCCTTCCTCTACGCTCTGTTCCGACAACCTGTTATAAAGCAATAGCTCGCGAGGGCTCAGTTGGTACCTCTCTGCAATAGCCTCTAATGTTTCCTCACGCTGTACGATGCATAATCGAACTTTGCGAAAAGAAGTATCCTCCTGCCGTTTTCCCAGAAACAACGACTTCCACTGAACATCATCCGATGCAAGCGGTTCTGCCTGATCCTCTACCTGCTCATCTTCCTCGCGTGCCGTGATTTCCTGTTCCTGAACGGTACGGCTTGACTGCAATAGCGAAGAAAAGCCAACACCTGATGAACTGCCCACCGTGCTGTTTTTACTCGTAAATGCCACTTTCAGTTCTGGCTTCGCTGGAGGTTCCTCTTGAACCGGAGACTCATTGGCAAGAAATACGGCCTCCTGAACAGAAGCAGCTGCTGAATCTTCCTTGTCCTCGGATGACTCATCCACCTCTTGATCTGAAGAAGCCAATACCGGTATTGAATCTTGCTCCCTATCATCTGTAATTTCTGAGAAACCGCTAGATGGACTCTGATCACTATTTTCCGATTGATCAGCCCGTTCAAAGTTCCATACATTCGGATTCGGATTCGATTCCGATATGCTCTGTGCCGACTGAATGCTTGAGTCCGCAAACGGCGGTTCAGCTGGTTGAGATGGAGCAAATTTCTGTGATGGCTGCTCTCTATGTAACTCCTGCCCTGTAGCTCCATCCGCTGTATACAAGTTAACGTATCCCTGATTGCCGAACCCAGAACCCTCCTGATGCTGCTCACTTTGGAACTCCTCATGGCGACCGCTAGTCTGCGCATTCAAATCAAAGCCCGTTACCTGCTCATCCTGTGCATAAACTTCCTGTACTTGAGGGAAATAAAATGGCGACGGGTCCTCCGACTGAATACTCTCATGCTGACGCACCGCCGTATCATACCCTAAACCATCTCCTGCAGATGAGTCAGGAGCATGTACCACTGTGATTTCCTCATTGTTCCAAGCACCGTCGTTTAGCCCCTGAACGGCAGCTTGAATACCTTTTAGTGAGAGTACTCCTGTGATATTCAGACTTCTAGTAGACAGCAGGTCGACATCGAAATTTTCAATCTCCACTGCAATATCGTCTAGCGAAGACACCCGATTCATAGGAACGGTGATTTCCACCGGAATCCAATGTTCCAACGGCTCGGACTCCCCCGCTTCGGTGTCACCTCTATACAGCCCCGCCAATAGCAGATGGCCGCGAAGTGTCGCCTGCTCCTCCTGACTGATTACCTGGATATGCGGTATTAATTCAACCTCTTCCAGTTCTTCAATTCCCGGCAGATCTTCCGATAAAATAATGCGTTCGTAAATATCAAACCGCAATCCGTAGGACTGGTCGAACACGGGAATGTCCTCCTTTCGGCATATACTATCCGCGGGCTGATCCCGCGGCATGAGCCCATTTTTGTCACTCAACTTATCTATATGCCAAAAATGGGGGAGCATGACTTTTTTGCGGACACTGTCCGGAAATCGCTTAAACGAAACCCTTACATATGTATTAAATCTTCATTTCGGAAATTAATATCCAAATAATAATGCCAAAGAAAAAAGGCCGTTCAAAACGGCCTTTATCTTAGAAAGGGTTTACTCGCTATTTCCGCCTTCAGCTGGAGAAGATCCTCAGGCCACGGGGCAGCAACCTCAATAATCTCTCCCGTAAACGGGTGAGAGAAGCTGAGCCGCGCACCATGGAGCGCTTGGCGGCCAAAGCTGACAGAATATCCACCATACAGCGAATCTCCGAGAATGGCATGTCCCATATGGCTTAAATGGACGCGAATCTGATGGGTCCTTCCTGTCTCCAGGCTTAAATACAGTAGACTGGCCTGTCTGTACACTTCGGATTCAATGATCCGTGTCACGGCTGTCTGTCCAGTTAGCGATACACGACGGCGCTGGGCATGATGTCGGTCTTTACCAATAGGCAAGTCAATGACCTTTAAATCCGGTGACACACGTCCCTGGACAATGGCCGCATAAATCCGGACAATCTCCTTCTGTCTCATCGCTTCATCGAGCTTGAGCTGAGCATACTCGTTTTTGGCATACAGCACAGGTCCCGTTGTATCTTTATCAAGCCGATGAATGTGGCGGACAGCCGCTTCCACTCCCGATGCTTCGTAATAAGCAGCTACAGTGTGGTTCAGTGTCGTCTCGGTTCCACGGTCATCCGGATGAACGGCCATACCGGCAGGCTTGTTCACGACGAGACAAAAATCATCCTCGTATAGAACCTCCAGCTCGCTCCACATCGGTTCGATGCCCGCCTCCCTCGCTGGGAAAAGAGACAGCCGCAGCCGATCGCCTCTCCACTGTATGCCTTCAGTATGCTGAAGCTTTCGCAAAAGCTTCTCCGGCATTCCAACGGTTTCAAGCAGCCACTTTGCCGTAGCTCCCTCACGATCAGACTGTCCAGTCAGAATTTTACCCGGCGTCAGTTCCAGCCACTCACCGCGCCGAACCCAGTTCCCTTGGTAGCTCACAGGCTTTTAAAGGCATTGTAATTAGCTTCGATCGTCGCATCAATGTCTTCCTTAGTGTGCGCCGCCGATATGAACATGCCTTCGAACTGAGATGGAGGTACGCTAACCCCCTCCTGAACCATCGCTGCAAAATAACGGCGGAACAAGTCCATATCACTGCTCTTGGCCGTATCAAAATTGATTACCTTCTGGTCTGTAAAGAATGGGCAGACCATCGATCCAATTCGATTAATGGATAATGGTATACCGAATTCACGAGCATTCCGTTCAAAGCCAGCCTGAAGCTGTGCTCCCCGCTCTTCAAGTTGATCATATATAGCCGGCGTCAGCAGCTTAAGCGTAGTATAGCCGGCTGCCATGGCCAGCGGATTACCACTCAGAGTTCCCGCTTGATAAATAGGTCCTGCTGGCGCAATCTGGTCCATAATCTCACGTTTACCGCCATAGGCACCAACAGGCAGACCTCCGCCGATCACTTTTCCAAGGCAAGTTAAGTCCGGTGTAACACCGAATCTTCCCTGGGCACAATTAATGTCCACACGGAAACCAGTCATAACCTCGTCAAAAATAAGCAGGCTACCGTAATCTTCCGTTACCTTGCGCAAACCTTCTAGGAATCCTTCATGTGGAATCACAACACCCATATTCCCTGCTACAGGCTCCACAATAACAGCCGCAATCTCGTTGCCAAAACGTTCAAATGCCAGTTGTACCGACTCCAAGTCGTTATACGGAACAGCAATCGTATTTGTTGCCACCGCTTCCGGAACACCCGGGCTATCAGGTAAACCAAGCGTTGCAATACCTGAACCCGCTTTAATGAGCAAGCTGTCAGCATGTCCATGATAAGAGCCTTCGAATTTAATAATTTTGCTGCGACCGGTATAACCACGAGCAAGACGAATCGCACTCATCGTCGCTTCCGTCCCGGAATTTACCATCCGGACAACTTCGACAGAAGGTACACGTTCACAGACAAGTTTCGCCATCTTAGTTTCGAGCACTGTCGGTGCTCCAAAGCTCGTGCCTTTGGCAGCCGTTTCACGCAGTGCATCTACAACTTCGGGATGTGCATGGCCCATAATAAGCGGACCCCATGATCCGACATAATCGATAAAGTTGTTGCCGTCAATATCATACACGCGGCTTCCTTCCCCGCGTTCCATATAAATCGGTGTTAATCCCACCGATTTGAATGCCCGTACCGGACTGTTGACGCCGCCCGGAATATAATGTTTCGCCTCTTCAAAGGCGGCACGTGACGCTTCTTCTTTTCGCATACCTTGACTCATTTCATGCCACTCCTATCTGTCGCAATGACAATACTATTTTCTAACGGTTCCGGATCCAGCGGGCTGCATCTTTGGAGAAATACGTAATAATAATGTCTGCTCCGGCTCGCTTCATTCCTGTGAGCATTTCCATCACGATTGCCTGTTCATTAATCCATCCTTGATTAGCAGCTGCTTTGACCATCGAGTATTCACCACTGACGTTATAGGCTACAAGCGGCAGATCAAACTGATCCCGCAGCAATCTCACAATATCCAGATATGCGAGAGCCGGCTTGACCATAAGCATGTCAGCACCTTCGAGCACATCACTTTCAGCTTCACGTAGCGCTTCCCGTACATTTGCAGGATCCATCTGATATGTTTTACGGTCGCCGAACTGCGGAGCAGAATCAGCCGCTTCACGGAATGGTCCGTAAAAGGCAGAGGCATATTTAACCGAATAAGACATGATCGGAATATGCTGAAAGCCCTCTTCATCCAGCGCTGTCCGAATTGCTTGCACGAACCCGTCCATCATGTTGGAAGGAGCAATGATATCAGCACCGGCTTTTGCTTGGGAAACCGCTGTACGTGCCAGAAGTTCCAAAGATTCGTCATTCATAACGTCCCCATGGACATGCCCGTCACGTTCAAACGTATGAACCATACCGCAATGTCCGTGATCTGTAAATTCGCACAGGCAAGTATCAGCGATTACCAACAGATCAGGATACCATTCCTTAATGAGCCGTGTTGCTTCCTGAACGATACCATTATCCACAAAACCGGATGTTCCCACGCTATCTTTGCTTTCAGGTATACCAAACAGCAGCACAGCTGGAATTCCAAGAGCAGCAATTTCGTCCACTTCTTCTTTCAGCGTATCCAAGGAGAAATGAAACACTCCCGGCATGGATGAAATCTCAGTCTTTACTCCGGTTCCATAGGTTACAAAGATGGGTTGCACCAAATCTTCGATGTTCAGTACTGTCTCACGGACCATGTTGCGAATACCGGCACTTTGACGCAACCGGCGGTGGCGTACAATCGGAAAACTCATGTTCAATCCCTCCAGGTTAAAAAGTATAATGTCGAATGTCTCTATATAGATTTGTAACGTATTTTAAATTTATAAGTCCTTGTAAATTAACTCCGGTGGCGGCGCGGCTCATCCTTGTTCCATTCACACAAAGCTTCGACCAGGCTATCGATTGTCGCTTCCTCAGCCATAATCGATACGTTTAGCCCCGCCTCCCTGGCCGTTTCCGCTGTCAGCGGACCGATGCAGGCAACAGTACTATCGCGAAGCAGCTCCAGTGGTGTGTGTGCGTCTCCACCCATCCGTTCCAGGACACGCAGCAAGTTCGTAACAGTCGAGGAGCTAGTGAATGTAACGGCATGAACGCCGCCTTCCTCAAACAGTTTGAGCAGCTCGTCGTCATCCTCACCACACAGGACCGTTTCATATGTCTTGATGTCTGTCACATGCAGTCCCATCCGTGTCAGTTCCTCTGGAAGCCAGCTCCGGCCGAGATCTCCACGTGGAAGCAGTATTTGCTGGCCTGCCTTCAACTCCGATCCGAATGCATCCACAAGTCCTTCTGCCTGGTAGCGTTCCTTCAGCATTTCAGCAGCGATCCCCCGTTCACGTAAAGCACCCGCTGTTGCAGGCCCAACCGCTGCGATTCTGGCCCCTGCCAGAGCACGTATATCCTTGCCTGACTCATTCAGGTGACGGAAGAAAAAATCCACTCCGTTCACACTCGTAAAAAATACCCAGTCATATTGATTAAGCTTATCCAGTGCTTGATGAATCTCCGATATGTCCAGGCTCGAGGTCGGCATAACGGTCTCGATGACCGGGAATTCATATGGCTCACCGCCCAAATCCTCAATCCGACTCACAAGCTGACTCGCCTGGCTGCGGGCCCGGGTCACAAGGATCCGCTTGCCAAACAAAGGCAGCTGTTCGGCCCACTTCAGATGCTCACGCTGCAGAACAACCTCACCAACGACAATAACCGCCGGAGGTTGAAAATTGGCCGCCTTTACAATCTCTTCAATATCGGCAAGCGTCCCGGTAATCGTATCCTGCTCAGCACGCGTTCCCCAGCGCACAAGAGCCACCGGGGTCTCCGGCGGCCTTCCGTGAGCAATTAATTGGCGGCTAATATATCCAATTTTGGCTACCCCCATCATAAAGATCAATGTACCCGTTGCATTCGTTACCTTATCCCACTGGATCATCCGGTCCAGCTTGTCTGGACTCTCATGGCCTGTAATGATAGACAACGAGGACGCGAGATCACGATGAGTTACCGGAATACCCGCATATGTAGGAACACTGATCGACGAGGTTATGCCTGGAACAATTTCAAAAGCGATACCGTGGCGGTACAAAAGCTCCGCCTCTTCCCCTACCCTACCGAAGATCGTAGGGTCACCGCCCTTGAGCCGGACAACCGTCTTTCCCGTAAGCGCCAGGTCAACTAACAGTTGATTGATTTCTTCCTGCTTCATCGTATGCCTGTCAGGAAGCTTTCCAACATACACTTTCTCGGCTCCCGGCTTCATCCATCTCAACAAGCGGGGAGATGCCAAGCGGTCATATACTACAGCATCCGCTTTTTCGATGCATTCCTTCCCCTTAATCGTAATCAGCCTTGCATCGCCAGGCCCTGCTCCAACTAAGTAAACCTTACCTATCATCCGATCATCCCCTAACTTGCGCCAGAATCTGCTCCGCTCCCTTAGCTTTCAGCTTATCGGAAACCTCTACGCCCAAAGCCTCTGGATCTGTTCCTTCAGCACTTTCCTTCAATACAAGCTCTCCGTCCGGTGAGCCCACCATGCCGGTTAATTGAATAATGCTCTGTCCTTCCAGGGAATGACCTGCTGGAGCCTCGGTCAACACCGCATATGCACCTATCGGTACCTGACAGCCACCGTTGAGCTCATTCAAATACTTACGTTCAGCGGCTACCGTCCGGGCTGTTTCTTCATCATTGTAAAGAGAAAGAAGCGATAAGAGCTCTGTATCATCTTCCCGGCATTCAATGCCGAGCGCACCTTGTCCTACAGCAGGCAGACACGTCTCAATAGACAAGTACGATGTGATCCGGTCCTCCCATCCCATCCGCTGAAGACCCGCTGCTGCCAGAATGATAGCCTGATATTCTCCGTTCTCCAGCTTGCGAAGACGAGAATCGATATTACCCCGAATCCATTCAAGCTGCAAATCCGGACGGTATGCCTTCAGCTGGCTGGAACGGCGCAGACTGCTCGTCCCTACCTTCGCTCCTTGTGGCAGACTGTCCAAACTGTTAGCTTCCAGTGATATGAGACAATCCCGGGGATCTTTTCTGCGCGGAACGGCTCCCGTCCTGAGGCCTTCAGGCAAAACAGAGGGCATATCCTTCATGCTGTGGACGGCCATATCAATTTCACCATCGATCATCGCCTGCTCGATTTCTTTGACAAACAGTCCCTTGCCGCCAACCTTGGACAGCGTAACATCCAGAATGCGGTCACCTTTTGTAATGATTTTTTTAACTTCAAAATCAAATTCCATTCCGTTCTCGCGGGCCAATCGTCTCAAATCATCGATAACCTGGCCTGTCTGGGTAAGCGCAAGTGCGCTTTGTCTGCTGCCAACCACAATTTTACGCATACTTATTCCTCCTGATTGTGACTGATCCATTGTTGGATCTGTTCCGGACTCCATGGAGTATAGCTTCCCCGCCGTATGTCCTGTAGTATATCGATTTCATGTATTTTTCGCAAAAGCTTCCGCCGTACGGAAACTGATGACACCTCTTTCTTGACCGCGCAACGCATGGTGTACAAAAACTCAAGGTACGGCTCAAATTCGTCCCCCAGCTGTTTCTCCAGGCGGCTGCATATATCCACCGCTGCAAGCGGACCCGCACCGGACGTAGACACCGCAACCGTGAGCCTTCCTCTCTTCATAACAGCCGGATTAATAAAGTTACCAGATTCCCCGCTGCTTGCAACGTTAACCATTACCCCAAGCTGGCGGGCCTCCGCGGCGATTGCTTCATTAACTGTCGGGACATCGGTAGCAGCATGCACCAAAAATGCTCCCTTAAGGTCGCCGTCTCTATATTCTCTAGAGGTCCATTCAATCTGATCTGAATCAACCAGTTGAAGAAGACTCTCACTTATGAGAGGACTTATAATATGTACCAAGGCACCGGCAGCCAGCAACATGTCAACTTTTCGCTCAGCCACCAGCCCCCCACCTATAATCATGCAGGTCTGACCCTCGCAGTTCAACATAACCGGAACATAATGAACCATATTTACTAATCACACTCCCGACCAGCGGTGAAACTCAGACCAAGCATTTAGAAAGAAATTCAACACGATAAATCCAAATCCGATCAATGCCCACACTGCAGTCTCCAACCCAGACCGACGATGCAAATGCCGCCGCACGAAGTAATATATATAAATGCCAAGTGCAACTGCGGTTGACAGCACCTTCAGATCCGCCAGAAGCGTCCATCGCCCCTCAGTGGCAATGGACAACACTGCAATGACCAATGACAATATCAGCACCGGTGTACCCGTTAATAGGGCAAAATATGAATATTTATCTAATATCTCAAGGCTGGGAAGCCTTCGGATTATATCATTCCACTTCTTGTGCTTCAGCTTGCGGTGCAGAAACATGTACATTCCCGCAAAGACCGCTCCAACGGTTAACGCCGTAAAGCTGACACTTGCAAGTGCGATATGCAGCATTAACAGCCCATGAACCGTCTGCCAGCTCTCCAAGGGATTATATCCTGCCGTAAGCAACAACCCATTGAGCAGCATAACGCAAAAACCGATTATATTCATAAGGAGTGCGGCAAATTCCGCCCGTCTCGTAAAAATAATGACAATGGATGTCACTGTTACACTGAACGAACTGAGTAGCAAAAAATCAAAAGAAGTAAAGACGGGGAATGTTCCTGTTTCCCCTACCCGTATTCCAATGGCACCACACTGGAAAAGAGCTGCAACAACAAGAAGCCCTGTGCCTATCCGCTTCGCTGCCCGATTGCGTTTCACGCAATCCGAGATATAAAACAGAAGGCTCAGGGCATAGATACAAATGCCAGCATCATAGATTAGATTTAATAACATGAGTTACGTCACCTGCCTTAAAGAGCGGCAGGGGTCAGAGAAATCCGGACCGATTTCTGCTCAGCAGATGGATCCACCGATTTGACCAAAGACTCAACCTCAGATGGGTTTGCATTGTTCAGAGCCTTACTGTCTGCTCCTTGTTCATTCTCTTCCATCAAACTTTCCAAAGCGAAAATTTGAGTGAAATAATCAAGTGCTTCACCGCCATGCTTTCCGCCCGTCATTTCTTTGATCCGGTTGATCGGATCATGCATCATCTGATTCACAATACTCTTCGTCAGACGACGAATGACTTTGCGCTGGCGCTCATCCAGCTCAGGAAGTTTGTTAAACAAGCTTTCGAGCGTTTCCTCATGAATGTTGTTCGATTTATCCTGCAATGCCCGGATTGCGGGTCTGACGCCAAGCGTCTTCAACCACTGATGGAATGCATCCATCTCCTCTTCGATCATAATTTCGATTTTGGCTGCTTCTGCACGCCGCATCTCCATATTGCTCTCCACAATACCTTCCAGATCATCAATATCATACAAGAATACGTTGGATACTTCGCCCACCGCAGGATCAATGTCCCGAGGGACGGCAATGTCGATCATAAAGAGAGGCCGGGACTGGCGTTTCTTCATACTTTCTTTGACTCGTGACGGACTCAGTACATAATCGTTCGCACCCGTGGAGCTGATGACGATATCCACTTCGTGAAGGCGCTCCATCGCTTCCAGCATGCCGCATGGAGTTCCCCGGAATTTACGCGCAAGCTCCTCTGCACGAACTATCGTGCGGTTGGCTACAATGACTTCAGCTGCACCGTTGGCATACAAGTGCTTGACGGTCAGCTCACTCATTTTTCCGGCGCCCAGAATAAGTACTTTTTTATCGTTAAATGTTCCAAATATTCGTTTGCCCAATTCAACAGCCGCATAACTTACAGAAACTGCGCTTTCTCCGATAGAAGTTTCGGAATGAGCCCGTTTACCCAGGGTAACAGACTGCTTAAACAACATATTAAACCAGGTGCCTGTCGCCTTCTCCTCCTGAGACTTCAAGAAGGCACTACGTACCTGTCCTAGAATCTGCGTCTCACCAATAACCATGGAATCCAGACCACAGGTCACTTTGAACAAGTGCGAAATCGCCTGCTCATCTTCATATATATATAGATGCTGTGTAAATTCTTCACGTTTAATGTCAAACCACTGCTCCATAAAACTACGGATAAAATAGCCGCACATATGAAGGCGGTCAACCACCACATAAATCTCAGTACGGTTGCAGGTAGCGACAATGACGCCCTCTAATACGCTCTTGGTTGACTTCAGCTGGTTCAACGCCTCGGGCAAATCTTGCTCCGCAAATGTAAAACGTTCTCTGACTTCCACAGGCGCCGTGCGATAGTTCAACCCAACAACGACGATGTGCATTGCGTGTTCACCTGCCTAATGGTTTTTAATGCGCTCCGTATAGTACATTACACTTACAATAAGATAACTTGTTTGACCATGATAATTATATCACAGGTTGTCGAAATTCCTTGTCCATTTTATGAAATGTTTATGAAATCCCCTTACTATTGTGGTATGTTTCAGCTGGAGATATACGGAGCAATTCCCTGTGTTACTCTATTCGTATAAAATAAATAACCATGGAGAATTCCATGGTTATCAGTATACACATTTGGGAGGCCTACTTACACCAATTCGGCCTGTTTCATCTCGGGCGTTTCGACAGTCATTTCGCCTAAACCGCGTACGAGCTTTTTCGCAAAGCATTTTTCAGGTTTCAAAACGGATACCAGGTAATCAATAGCCAATTGCGGATCTACCGTTTCCCCGCAGGTATAACAGTCAATCGCAGCAAAACCTCTCTCAGGATAAGTATGAATAGAGAGATGGCTTTCCGACAGTAGCACAAGAACTGTAGCGCCTTGTGGTTCAAATTGCTTGGACTGGACGGACATTACCGTTGCTCCGCAGGCTTCAGCGGCTTCCACCATCTGAGCTTGCAAAAATTCAGCACTGTTCAGTAGTTCAAAGTCGACTCCCCAAGTATCAACAGCAACGTGTCTTCCGAAAGTTGAGTATTCCATCTTCCGGTTTCCCCCTTCCTAGGAATAAAATGTTTGAAAAATTTCATCCGCTAGGACCTACGTCATTCACTTCCCGAGGGAATAATCTCTCGCAACATTACATGTCCTGAGTGAATCCTGGTTCCTATATTCTTTTCAACGAGATTAAAAATAACATCAATGAGGTTGAAATGCAATACATTTTTGAAAATTGATGATTTTTATTTTACAGATCAGCATATGAAAATGAATAAAGGTTTGCTCATCATAGACAAGTTGTATTTTTAGCTTGTTAAATGTCTTTGTTTGCGATGTAGGCCTAATAAAAAAAGCCCCCGGATAAAAACGGGTAGCTTTTCGTTATTACAATATAGTTACTTAAGCCTCTAGTACGAACAGTCGCTGATTAAATTTCCGAAGCTGCTCGTCGATACTTTCAATCCTCGACATGGTAACCGCAGCTATCCTCTGATCCAGAAGATCGTTAATGCGAAGGTGAATGGACTCGATCTCTTTCTCTGTTTCATTGCTGTTATACAGGCGCTGCAGTTCACCCGCCGTATTCTTGTACTCATAAATTAGACTGCAGTCATCTTCTGCCAGCTGTTCAATGCGCTCTACTGTTCCATCATGGTAGTCATAGCTCATAATGAATCCACGGTAAATCCGATTTACCTTGCCTGATCCTTTGAAAGCCGAAAAAAGCTTACGCACGGCATTGGTCAGTTGAGGGGTTACCAATCGGCAGGACAGCTCACAGACATAAAAGCCATCTTTGCGTTCAAAAGGCAAATGAACTTCTTCCCCGCTTTCGTCTTCGAGCACGATCTCCTGCCCTCCGCCGTCCATCACCTTAACCCGAAAATTAATCTGGGAAGTTATGGTACTCTGCAGAAATTGATTCATTTGAACGTCCGTCATTTGCATGGTGGCATTAACATATTCTGTGGCTAACCTATGAGCCATAAAAATCTCCTCAATTCTTTTAACAATCCTTACAACCATTATAACGCAGGATACAAGGTTTTTTCTTGTCAACGGATTGAGATTATTCAGCAAATTTCATAAAAAAACGGTTTAAGACGGAATTTCCCTAACAATTTCGATGGGATTCTCACTTTCACACAGAAAATGCACCGTATCTCTACGGTATATGATGAAAAAATGATTTCACAGGAAATAAGCAGGCAACCTCTTATTCCTGTCCCTTTTCTATAGAGAAAGTATCGTCCTCATTGGCCTCATCCGCTTCTAATCCATAGTTTGTATAAGACTGAATAATACTCCATAATTCATCCTTACCCAAACCACTTTCGGATGAAAACATGACCATCGAATGATGCGGCCGAAAACCTAACGTTTCCTTCACCATTTTGATATGTTTAGACCACCGACTTCGCGGGATTTTATCGGCCTTTGTTGCTACGACACAGACATCACGATCATAATACTGAAGCCAATCGTACATGATGATATCATCTTTTGATGGCGGATGACGCAGATCTACAACGAGCAGAACAAGTTTTAGCTCCTCGCGGTTCAGCAAATATCTCTCAATCATTTCACCAAATGCAGCACGTTGTGTTTTGGATACTTTCGCATAACCGTAACCCGGAAAATCCACTAAATATAAATCATCATTCGCACGGTAATAGTTCAACTGCTGTGTTTTACCTGGAGTCGAGCTTGTACGGGCCAAATTTTTACGGGATAGCATCCTGTTGATAAGCGAAGATTTACCCACATTGGAACGCCCTGCCAGAGCAATCTCTGGCAAGGCGTCTACAGGGTATTGGTCGGGACCTACAGCGCTGATAACAAATTCTGATTTTGTTACTTTCATATTCAGTATTCCTCTCTAGTGCACTCCCGCTTGCTCCACCAGCGCGTGCTGGAGCACTTGATCCATATGAGATACGGGAACAAATTCAACATCGTTCTTTACGCTGTCTGGTATATCGCGCAAGTCCCGTTCGTTGTCTTTCGGTAGCAGAATTTTTTTGTAACCTGCACGGTGGGCCGCAAGGGATTTCTCTTTCAAGCCGCCAATCGGCAGTACCCGGCCGCGCAAAGTAATTTCTCCAGTCATGGCAACATCGCGTGCTACGTGGCGCTTCGTCAATGATGATATGAGCGCGGTAGCAATGGTTATTCCAGCGGAAGGTCCATCTTTCGGAATAGCGCCCTCTGGAATATGAATGTGCACATCCATCTTCTCATGGAAATCCGGTTCAATCCCAAGCTCCATGGCTTTGGACCGCGTGTAGCTGAATGCGGCTTGGGCAGATTCCTTCATGACATCACCAAGTTTTCCTGTGAGCGTTAGCTTGCCCGTACCCGGGACAACGGTGACTTCGATGGTGAGAGTATCACCGCCGACTTCGGTCCAGGCCAAACCGGTCACACTGCCCACCTGATCCTCAAGCTCAGCCATACCGTAACGGAACTTCGAAACGCCCAGATAGTCCTTGATGTCTTCTTCACCGATGATGATTTTTTCGGAGTTATCCGTTACGATTCTTTTGGCCGTTTTACGGCATAATGCTGCAATTTGCTGTTCCAGATTCCGCACACCCGACTCGCGTGTATATTCCCGGATCACCTTTAAAATAGCATTCTCATCCAGCTGCAACTGTTCTGCTTCCAGCCCGTGCTCGCTCTTCTGCTTCGGAAGCAAATAGCGTGAGGCGATCTGAAGCTTCTCCAGCTCCGTGTAACCTGGAATATAAAGAACCTCCATACGATCCAATAGCGGACGCGGAATATTGTGCAGCGCATTTGCTGTCGTTACAAACATAACCTGTGACAGATCAAACGGAATTTCAATAAAATGATCGCTGAATGTATTGTTCTGCTCCGGATCCAGTACTTCGAGCAGAGCAGATGACGGATCCCCCCGGAAGTCGGAAGCCATCTTATCGATTTCATCAAGCAGGAATACTGGATTCTTCGATCCCGCTGTCTTCATGCCCTGAATAATTCTTCCTGGCATGGCACCGACATAGGTACGCCGGTGACCGCGGATTTCCGCCTCATCCCGCACACCGCCTAGTGAAATACGTACGAATTTGCGTTCTAGGGAACGGGCTATGGACCGGGCCAAGGAAGTCTTACCTACCCCTGGTGGGCCAACAAGACAAAGAATCGGACCCTTCAGCTTCTTTACCAGCTTCTGAACCGCCAAGTATTCCAGAACACGCTCTTTCGGTTTTTCCAGACCATAATGGTCTTCATCCAGAATCTGTTCCGCTTTCAAAATATCCAGATCGTCCTCGGTCTGTTTTGTCCAAGGCAGTGCTAGCAACCAATCCACATAATTACGAATGACACCGCCTTCAGCTGAGCTGGCCGGCATCTTCTCCAGACGGTCGATCTCTTTCTCAACTTTCTCGTTGACACGCTCCGGGAGTTCAAGTTCCTTCAGCTGATTGCGGAGTTCTTCAACTTCGCCGGTGCGTCCTTCTTTCTCCCCCAGTTCTTTCTGGATCGCTTTCATTTGCTCACGCAAATAATATTCCTTCTGGGTTTTTTCCATCTGTTTCTTGACACGCTGATTGATCTTACGTTCAAGCTCCAGCACTTCGCGCTCATTGTTCAGGATATCAAGTAGCTTCTCCAGACGCTTCTGGACATCAATCGTCTCCAAAATCTCCTGCTTATCCTTGATCTTCAGGGACAGATGACTTGTAATCACATCCGCAAGCCGGCCCGGCTCTTCGATATCGGATACCGCGGCCAGTGTCTCGGGCGTCACTTTTTTGGATAGATTAATGTAATTCTCGAATTGCCCCAGAACCGTTCTCATGAGAGCGGCTACTTCGGAATCGCTGTTCTCCTCTTCAGGAAGTTCACGCGCGAGGACTTCATAATAATCCTCGTTATCCGTATATTGAATAATTTCCGCCCGTTCCATACCTTCCACAAGCACTCGTATGGTACCGTTCGGAAGTTTGAGCATTTGTCTTACATTCGCAACTGTACCGATCCGAAAAATATCTTCTTGCGTCGGTTCTTCAATGTTCACTTCCGATTGAGAACATAGGAGAATCAAATTGTCTTCAACCATCGCCTTTTCTAATGCCTTAACCGATTTCTCCCGCCCTACGTCCAAATGCAATACCATGCTTGGATAGACGAGAAGTCCTCTTAAAGGCAGTAAAGGAAAACGACGACCTTTTGATTTACTGGGTCCCATCGCTTTCACACCTCCAATGGCTCTCAATGTTGACACTATTCCTATTTTATCAAATCTTCTTATAAAAACCAACAAAGTAGGTGTTAACAGCTGCCTGCATCTGTAATCTTCCCATTGCGCGGCGGAGTCGCCTGCAGCAATGAGGGCGAAGCCGCTGGAAATGTCTCCGTTTGAGGCATTTGAACGACTCCCGGGGCGACGGCTCCCCCAAACACTTGAGCAAACACTTCATCAACAGATTCAACCGGGATAACTCGCAGGCCGTTCAGATCCTGAAACAGACTTTGCCAGTTGTCCTTCGGAATAATAACCGTGGTCGCTCCCGCTTGGAATGCAGCCTCTACCTTAGCAATAACACCGCCAATCGGCTTCACTTTACCGTGAATGCTAATCTCACCGGTCATGGCGATTTTGTTGTCTACTTCAAGCTCCTTAATGGCTGACACTATCGCTGTCGCCATCGCAATGCCCGCAGAAGGACCATCGATTGGCGTCCCTCCCGGAAAATTGATATGCAGGTCAAAATCCTTCGGTCTATATCCCATAGATCCAAGCACAGTGAGTACGTTTTCTATGGAGCCTTTGGCCATACTCTTGCGTCGGAGCTTCCGGGAACCGCCTCCGAACTCCTCCTCATCCACCACTCCTGTAATATTATAGGTACCTTGGCCCTTCTCCGCCGGAACAGCTGAAACCTCAATCTCAAGCAGCGCTCCCATGTTCGGCCCATAGACGGCTAAGCCGTTGACGAGACCGACCTGCGGTCTTTCCGGAATTTTACGGTCCGGACGCGGCTGCAGCTGACTGCTGCTCGCTACCCACTCCACATCGGCTGCCCGAAGCGTCTCCCGTTTCTCTGTAAGGGCCAGACCTGCCGCAAGCTGAATCATGTTAACAGCCTCACGCCCGTTGGTAGAATACCGTTTTACAACCTCCACTGCTTCAGGACACGGAAGTAAGCCAATTTTTTGTATTGCATCTTCCGCAATTTGTCCAATTTCCTCTGGAAGTAGAGGACGAAAAAATATTTCCATACAGCGTGATCGCAAAGCAGGCGTAATCTCTTCTGGCGATCGTGTTGTCGCACCTACCAATCGGAAGTCGGCAGGCAGACCGTTTTGGAAAATATCATGGATATACGCCGGCGTGTTGGCATCTTCCGAGTTGTAATACGCACTTTCGAGAAGCACCTTGCGGTCTTCCAGCACTTTTAACAGCTTATTCATCTGAATGGGGTGCAATTCACCGATTTCATCAACAAATAAGATTCCTCCATGCGCTTTTGTTACAGCACCTGGCTTCGGTTGAGGAACTCCGGCTACTCCCATGGCTCCTGCTCCTTGATAAATCGGGTCATGAACGGAACCGATCAGCGGATCGGCGATACCCCGTTCGTCAAATCGCGCTGTTGTCGCATCAATTTCGGTAAACTTGGCGTCGAACTTAAAAGGAGACTGCGGGTTTTTCTTCGCTTCTTCCATAATCACACGCGCCGCTGCCGTCTTGCCTACTCCGGGAGGCCCATACACAATAACATGCTGGGGATTTCCACTACACAGAGCCGCCTTCAAAGCACGGAGCCCATCCTTCTGACCTACGATATCATCCATCGTCTGTGGCCGGGTTTTCTCTGCAAGAGGCTTGGTCAGCGATATCGATCGAAGCTTCCGGAGCTTATCGAGCTCCTTGCGGGACTCCCGATCCACCGCCGTTTTGCTCGTTTTTTGTCCCCGTAACAAGTTCCAAAAATAAATGCCGATAATCACTGCAAAGAACAGGTTAACCAGCATGATCACAACATTCAGATTCACAAGTCATTCCTCCCGTTTTTCCATTATGTCAATTATCAAACGTTATTACATGGTAGTATTGCCTGTTAATCGGATGGTAAAACGGCTCATTGAAAGGAAATGCAAAGAATCTGAAAATAATGTGTGTTGAGACGCTACAAGTACGAATCGTTCCTACTATCGCTCTTGCCCTCGAATATCTTGAATTATTTCTTAGAGGATGAAATTCGGGGACAAGAGCGTATGCTTACGAAGTAGCTTTCCTTTGGAAAGCTTTTAGCCGACCGCTTCGCTTCTCCGGAATCGCTTCGTCCTTTTCGCTGCTCCGTGGGTGTCCATCGAAATGGATTAATAGCTTACGCCAACTCAAGACTTTCGTCGAGAGTGGCTTAAAATAAATATGCGATATTTTGAGGGACACCCGTTCCGTTATATGGAGCAATTTCGTCTATTCAAGTGAGGTCACGGACTGAGAAGCCGTTATTTATGCCTATTCATGCGAAACCAGGTATGTTTTAAGAAAATAACGGAATCACAGGCCGGAACAATTGCAAAACTCGTCGATTGCAACAAATAGTGGAATGTGAGTCCGAATCCGTAGCGCGCTTTATGTGGTCAACCACATCAGTCTGCTAGTGAAACGTAGCATAGACCGCGGAGCCACAAAAAGGCCACCCAAGGATAAATCCTCAGGCAGCCTGGCTTGTTTTGTCTAAGTTATAGTTATTTCGAGTGTTTACACACCCGTTTTATGCTTACGACCAGGAATTTCTCCGGTCTCTTCGTATACTTTAACGATATGATCGATCTCTTTTTTCAGTTCCTCAACCATCGTGGCTTCAGGCACCTTACGTATCATTTCTCCATAGCGGAACAACAGTCCCTCACCCCGTGCTCCGGCAATGCCGATGTCAGCTTCTCTAGCTTCGCCGGGACCGTTCACGGCACACCCGAGGACAGATACTTTAATCGGTACCTTAATGTTCGCAATATATTCTTCCACTTCATTAGCAATGGAGAATAGATCAATGTCTAGTCTGCCGCATGTCGGACATGATACGAGAGTTGCAGCATCGGAGATCAAGCCGAATGTTTTCAACAATTCACGACCAACCTTGATTTCCTCAACCGGATCTGCACTGAGTGAAATCCGCATTGTACTGCCGATTCCCGTGGATAATAGGACACCAAGTCCAGCTGCGCTTTTTACTGTTCCAGAGAACAAAGTTCCGGCTTCAGTGATGCCAAGATGCAACGGATATGGAATGACCTCCGCAGCTTTTGTATAAGCGGCAATAGCCATAGGCACATCAGAGGCCTTAAGCGACACAATGATATCATGGAAATCCAGTTCTTCGAGAATGCCAATATGGAACAAGGCACTCTCCACCATAGCTTCGGGCGTCGGGTAACCATACTTCTCCAGCAAGTGATTCTCCAAAGAGCCTGCGTTTACCCCGATGCGAATCGGAATCCCCTTTTCTTTGCACGCCTTCACGACAGCTTCGACTTTCTCACGTTTACCGATATTGCCGGGATTAATGCGGACTTTATCGATTCCATTCTCAATGGCGGCGAGTGCCAATTTATAATTGAAATGAATATCTGCGACCAGAGGAATATGAATTCGTTTCTTAATTTCCTTAATGGCTGCAGCAGCCTCGTCATTGTTTACCGTAACCCGTACAAGCTGACATCCGGCTTCTTCCAATCGCAGTATCTCAGCAACTGTAGCTTCAACATCTGCGGTTTTGGTTGTGCACATGCTTTGAATAATGACTTCATTGCTTCCGCCGATCGTGAGATTCCCCACTTTTACGGGCCGTGTGTCTTGTCTCAAAAACATGGTTATATCTCTCCCATATAACGCCAAAGCTCCACCTCTACCCAGATGAATAAACAGAGGGTAGGGGTGGAGAATCGGCATTGATTTATTTCAAAAGCGCTTTATCAGGCGCTCTCTTCCTGTTTCTTGTCATTATCGCCATTTCCTTGAAGTTCAGGGATGGCTTTATCCTGAACAACTTTCTCGGTAATGACGCAATCTGTTATATCATCACGGGACGGAACTTCATACATCACATCCAGCATAATGCCTTCGATGATGGAGCGAAGACCGCGCGCACCAGTATTACGCTTAATCGCTTCGCGAGCAATAGCTTCCAGCGCATCCGGTTCAAACTTCAGATTAACGTTGTCGAGTTCAAGCATCTTCTGATACTGCTTCGTAAGAGCGTTCTTCGGCTCGGACAAGATCCGAACGAGCGTCTTCTCATCCAGCGGCTCCAGCGTGGAGATGACTGGCAAACGTCCTACGAATTCCGGAATCAGACCGAATTTCAGAAGGTCTTCCGGCAGTACCATTGTCAGGTACTCACCCGGTTTAAGGTCTTTTTGACCTTCACCGGAAGCGTTAAAACCGATAACCTTTTTGCCGATCCGTCGCTTGATGTACTGCTCCAGACCGTCAAACGCTCCGCCGCAAATGAACAGAATGTTGGTTGTGTCGATCTGTATGAATTCTTGATGCGGATGCTTTCGTCCTCCTTGAGGTGGAACCGAAGCTACAGTTCCCTCCAAAATCTTCAGAAGAGCCTGTTGAACACCCTCACCGGAAACGTCACGTGTAATAGACGGGTTCTCGGATTTACGGGCCACTTTATCAATCTCATCGATGTAGATAATGCCGCGTTCCGCTTTTTCCACATCAAAATCTGCAGCTTGAATGAGTTTCAGCAAAATATTCTCAACGTCTTCGCCCACATATCCGGCCTCTGTCAAGGAAGTCGCATCTGCAATAGCAAAAGGAACGTTAAGGATTTTAGCCATGGTTTGCGCAAGCAGTGTTTTACCGGAACCCGTTGGTCCAAGCAGCAAAATGTTGCTCTTTTGCAATTCAACGTCATCAATTTTGTTCTGCGTATTGATACGCTTATAGTGGTTATAAACGGCTACAGAAAGCGATTTTTTCGCCTGATCCTGTCCGATAACGTACTGATCCAGAATGTCACGGATATCCCGTGGCTTCGGAATATCTTTCAGATCCACTTCTTCCTCGTGGCCAAGTTCCTCTTCCACGATTTCGGAGCACAAGTCAATGCACTCGTCACATATATAAACGCCGGGCCCTGCAACTAACTTGCGAACCTGCTCCTGCGATTTGCCGCAGAAAGAGCATTTCAGCTGCCCTTTGTCGTCGTTAAATTTAAACATACTATACCACCTCTTAAGATTTGATCGGTGAAGACAGGACCTCGTCAATAATCCGGTAAGACTTCGCTTCCTCCGCGCTCAAGAAATAGTCGCGGTCCGTATCACGTTCGATTTTTTCAAGGGATTGACCCGTACGTTCCACATAGATACGGTTAAGCTTCTGTCTAGTCTTGATGATCCAATCTGCGTGGATTTGAATATCAGTAGCCTGGCCTTGAACACCACCGAGCGGTTGGTGAATCATTACTTCACTGTTCTCCAGCGCATAACGTTTACCCGGCGCTCCAGCAGTCAACAGCAGCGAACCCATACTTGCGGCCATACCGACGCAAATGGTGGACACATCTGGCTTGATAAGCTGCATCGTATCATATATACCCATCCCGGCTGTTACAGAACCACCAGGAGAATTAATGTACAAATGGATGTCTTTTTCCGGATCTTCCGCAGCCAAGAAAAGCAGCTGGGCAATGACAAGATTGGCGACATCGTCATCGATCGCACCGCTGAGGAAAATAATGCGATCTTTCAGTAATCGGGAATAGATATCATAAGATCTCTCGCCTCGATTGGTTTGTTCCACAACCATAGGTACCAGACTCATGCGACCAACCTCTTTTCCTTGAAAATTATACTTTTGCGTTACAAAAGTTATTCTAACATGTTCAACGCCCTATGTCATTTTTTAACCATGTTTACATTCTATGAACTTCTCAAAAATTATATCCTGCCAACTTGTCTCATTATGTATTTCCGCAAAAAACACCCATTTCATGTCATATTTAGTAATAAATTGGGTATTTTTAGGTAAAAATAAGGCACGTCATAAAATACGTGCCTTATCCAATGTAATGGCAGCTTCTGCAGCAGCCTTATTTATTATTCTTCTGTTGCTGTTTCTTCTTTTGCAGCCGGTGCACCTTCTACACTGTTTTCCAGCAAGAAGTCGATTGTTTTGCGAAGAACAAGTTCTTCACGCAGGCTGTCAAGGGAACCATTGGAAGCCAAAATGTTACGGATTTCGTCAACAGGACGCTTGTACTGTTCTGCCATGTTGCTAAGCTCTTGATTGATTTCCTCTTCGGTCGCTTCGAGCTTCTCTTCTTTCCCGATTTGCTCAAGAACCAGGTTGTTGCGAACGCGCTTCATAGCATCGTCCTTCATTTGACCTTCCAGGTCAGCTTGAGACTGGCCGGAGAAGCTGAGGAACATTTCAAGGTTCATGCCTTGCTGGCGAAGACGATTGTCAAAATCGCGCATCATGTTTTGAACTTCGGATTGAACCATCGCTTCAGGAATTTCAATTTCAGCGTTTGCTGCCGCTTTTTCGACAACTTCGTTTTCACGAACGCCTTGAGCTTCCTGCTCTTTACGGTTCAACAGTTGCTTCTTCAGGTCTTCTTTGTACTCGTCAAGAGTATCGAATTCGCTCACGTCTTTAGCAAACTCGTCATCCAGCTCAGGAAGCTGTTTACGCTTGATCTCATGTACTTTTACTTTGAAGACTGCTTTTTTGTTAGCGAGCTCTTCCGCATGATACGTTTCAGGGAATGTTACTTCAACATCTTTGAAGTCTCCAGTTCCCATTCCGATAACCTGCTCTTCAAATCCTGGAATGAACGTGTTGCTTCCAAGTTCGAGGGAATAGCGCTCAGCTTGTCCACCTTCAAAAGGAACTCCGTCAACCGAACCGTCAAAATCAATGACTGCGATGTCACCGGAAGCTGCTGTTCCCTCATCGATTACAGCGAGCTCGGCATGACGCTCTTGCAGACGCTCCAGCTCTTGGCTCAGTTCTTCATCGGAAACTTCGGCAGCAACTGCTGCTACTTCAATACCTTTGTAGTCTCCAAGCTTCACTTCAGGTTTAACTATTACTTTTGCTTTAAACTTGAATGCTTCCCCTTTGGAGAACTGCTCGATATCGATTTCCGGACGATCTACAGGGAAGATTTCCGCTTGTTCAACAGCTTCGCCATATACTTCAGGAAGCAGGATGTCGATAGCATCTTGGTAGAGGCTTTCTACCCCATAACGTGTTTCAAAGATTGAACGAGGTACCTTACCTTTACGGAAACCAGGTACATTTACTTTTTTAACTACTTTATTAAAAGCTTTGTCGAGGGCAGCCGCTACGCGGTCCGCTTCAACCTCAACGTCAAGAACGCCAAGGTTCTTCTCTATTTTTTCCCAAGTTGCTTTCATTTATGCTTTCCCCTCCAAAAAAATTCACGTGGTCGGCGCAGATAATATATCACGTACCGAATAACCATTATAGTATAAACAACATTAAATCCTTTTTCAAGGGCGAACCCTTATGGCTCCAGATCGAAAGCGTTTCCCCGCTTTATCAATCCTCTACGCCTGCCGAGACAAATTGCTTGAGAGAACGATATGCCCCCTCGTATCGGAATCGCATCGTATCGGTAATCTCATAATAAGACCGGACTTCTTCTTCAGCGCGGATGCCTTTCAAACTTTCGGAGACGATATCATGCAGAGCCGCAGCCCATATATCCAGAGTAGATTCTTCGCCATCCAGCATGGAACGGTAATCCGTTGTGCCATAAATCGCCATAACAAACTGTGTCCACAGCTCCTGGGCAAAGTAATACAGCGTTGGTTCATGGATTTCGGTCTTTTCAGCCACACGCTCCAATATTTGCAGAATGGCATTCGGAAATTCGCTATGACTCAAAGGCACATGCTCAACCTCGATCTCTACCGTTTCCGCGCCTCTCTGAAGTGTTACAAAACCGGTCATCTCTCGGCGGCGTAAAGTTTGCAGTACACGGAACTGCAGCAGCGGATGAAGAGACTGTTCCTTAAGCCATGTAGTCAGAGCCACATCGACCTCCGGCCGATCGAGATAAGCCAGTTGTTCCAGCGCTAGTACCGTTTGCTCCGTTAGAGGTCCGTTCATGACCGTGTCCAGCAATTTATCCGCATAACCAGCGTCCTGAGCAAGTTTGTCCTGAACCATGCGGCGGGCCATATCCGCCTCGTCCTCGTCACTCTCGCTATCTGCTTCCTCTTGACTGGCGGGACCGGATACAGCTTGTGGAAAAGCAGCTTCCAGCCACTCCAGCAGCGCCTGCCATTCTTCGTAATTCCGTTCGTTCTGTCCTTGGCACTGAAGCAGAAATCGGAGGAGCTCCATGGCCTCCCCGTAGCGTTCGTTTTCGAGCATGACGGTGAGTTGAATCTGGTAGTAATCCAATGTCTTCGGAAACAGGATGATATTTTTGTCTTCTTTGTCTGGGGAGTAGGAGTCCTTTATAAGGACACCTCCTTTCTTTTCCGTTTTCATATTTGTAGATTATAGCATATCCCCCGCCAAGTTAAAAAAACGGAAAAACTTAAGGAAAAATGCCGCTTCTTCATAAACGTTAGCTGTTATATAATGCGTGATTATATAGTATGTCTTAAATATATAACACGATGCGGTTATGTTTAATCGTTATTTTTTTGAATTTAACTCTTGAATTTATTTTTATCACATGGTATGATATTCCCTGCTTGAAAAATATGTCCCAGTAGCTCAGCTGGATAGAGCAACGGCCTTCTAAGCCGTCGGTCAGGGGTTCGAATCCCTTCTGGGACGTTCTAAGTAAAGCCGCCTTTAAAGGGCGGTTTTTTTGCGTATTCCAGAAGGGTGAGAACCCCTTGGGGGCGTCGGAGCATTATACTTCGTTAGCATAGCTTCGCAGTCGGCCTGGAAGGCCGTATCCCGACCTGGGACGCTTATGAGAAAACCGCTTATGGCGGTTTTTTTGTGCCTACAATTCGTTATTTTAGTATTTCTAATAATGCTCTATACTACTAAGTGCAAATATTAATACATATACCGCCATTTCATTATGTGTTAAAACCAACTTATCTGTTCTAAAGGAGGAACGGTCATGCCTTTATGGCTTACATATGCCCTGCTCTCAGCGGTAATGGCTTCACTCGTGGCCATTTTCGGAAAAATCGGGCTCCAAAACATTGACGCGAACTCCGCAACTGCGATCCGCTCGGTTATCATGGCTTTATTTTTACTCGGTGTCGTAGCGGTTCAAGGCAAGTTCGCTCAACTGGGCGAAATTTTGGTCCAGAAAAAAGCTCTCAGTTTTATCGTATTAAGCGGCGTAGCAGGTGCGTTGTCGTGGCTATTTTATTTTTTAGCATTAAAATACGGCAAAGTATCACAAGTTGGTCCTATTGATAAACTAAGTGTCGTCATTGCGGTCATCCTAGCATTTGTATTCCTCGGCGAAAAAATATCGTGGATCAACGCAGCTGGTGTAGCTATGATCGCTATTGGAGCTCTTTTGGTAGCCGTAAAATAAAATCTCCCTAGAAAAGACCGCCAAAGAGCGGTCTTTTCTGTTCATCTCACTCCTATTAATAGGTAAAAACTATAAGTTCCATAATAACTATATATTTCTATTTATAACCTCGTATATGCCACAATAAGAGCACTAATAGTCAAGGAGTGGTGTTATGAGCTCAGATCAAGTGTGGAAGCCTGAAGACTATGACCGCCAGCTGTCTTTTGTATCAACGTACGGAAGAGGATTAATTGAGCTTTTGGCCCCTCAGCAAGGAGAACGAATTCTGGATCTTGGCTGCGGTACCGGGGATTTGGCAAACGAAATCGCTGCGTCCGGGTCCTCTGTCGTTGGAATGGATTTCTCTGAAGAGATGATCAGAAGAGCCAAGGTCAAGTATCCGCATCTGACATTCGTTGTTGGTAATGGTGAGGATTTCAACACAGACACTCTCTATGATGCCGTATTCTCCAATGCAGCGCTGCACTGGATGACCAAGGCAGCAGATGCTGCCTCTTCTGTATACCGGGCACTAAACCCGGGCGGCCGCTTTGTCGCTGAATTCGGTGGAGCCGGCAATATCGGGATGATTGCGGAGGCTATACAAGAGGTGTTATCATCCCAATACGGAATCGACACGAACAGCCGCAATCCATGGTACTACCCTAGTATTGGCGAATACGCTTCATTATTAGAGAAGACAGGGTTCAGGGTCGCACTGGCTCACCATTTCGACCGTCCAACCCGGCTTCTCGGCGGTGAAAATGGCATTAAGGATTGGCTTACTCATTTTGGCGACAACTTTTTCATTGGATTTACGCCGGACGACAAGAAGAATGCTATCGAGCATATAAGTCAGCTTACGAAACATTCCCTGTGGAAAGACGATGCATTTTATGCGGACTATAAACGACTTCGAATCGTTGCATTCAAATGATAGTTGATTTTCACGGTAGATTGGTTATAATATGAAAAACTCGAATAACGCAGTTCAATGATTGGGAGAGTACTGATCGACGTCTATGTCCAAGTGAGCCGGGAGAGTGGGAACCGGTACAGGCTCGGTCACGAAGCGGACCCATGAGATGGTCTTCTGAAACAACTAGTAGGAAGACCCGGCTTACACCGTTATTGTATTGAAGTGGTTAAACCTATGGTTTAGCAACGAGAGTGGTACCGCGAGCGCTATTGTCCTCGTCTCTTATGAGATGAGGGCTTTTTTTATTTTCTAAGGGGGAACTAAAAATGTTAAGTCAATTCATCACTACAGGCATCGAACAAGCGGTGCAGCATGTTGTGTCATCAACTCCAGGAGCGGTTCTGCCAGATGTTTTACAAGTACAAGTCGAGCAGCCTGCAAATATGGACCATGGCGACTATTCCACGAATATTGCCATGCAGTTAGCCAAAACCCTTCGCAAGGCACCGCTGAACATCGCTGAGCAAATTAAAGTTCAGCTTGAACAAGACAAGTCTTTTGCAAAACTGATCCACCATATCCAAGTTGTGCCGCCGGGGTTCATAAATTTTTATATGGATTGGTCCACATGGGCTCAAACGACTTTTGAGCTTCCTCAATTACCAGCGGAAAAGGTTGTAATCGAGCATACATCCATCAACCCGAACAAATCAGCACATATTGGTCACCTGAGAAATTCTTGTATCGGAGACACACTCGTTCGGTTGATGAGAAAAATCGGATACGAAGTGGAAGTTCATAACTACATTGATGATCTCGGCAATCAGTTGGCGGATACGGTCGTCGGCATTCAGAACATTTCCTTATCCAAAGAGCATCGCCGTTTCGGAGATTATTGCTGGGATATATACTCCGCGATCAACAAGGCTTATCAAAATGACCCGGAACTGGTTCACCAAAGAACCGATGTTCTTCATGCACTTGAGGAAGGTAACCAAAACCTGTCCTGGGTCGGGTTGCTTGTAGCTGAGAGGATTGTACGTGAGCACATCGAAGAAATGAAGCAGTTCGGTATTGAATACGACCTACTTGTCTGGGAAAGCAATATCGTCAGAGAGGGATTTTGGGTATCTGCATTTGAGCTGCTGAAGCAGACCTCCTTGTTCCATCAGGAGACAGAAGGTAAACTCGCCGGCTGCTGGGTATTAAAGCAATCGCAGGAGTCCGGGGATGACAGTGATACAGAGCACAGTATAGATAAGGTACTGGTTCGTTCTAACGGCATATTAACCTATACGGCAAAAGATATAGCATATCATTTATGGAAATACGGCTTGCTCCAAAATGACTTTATGTACAAAAAGTTTGCAGGCGAAGTATGGACGACCAGCTCTCACGGTGAGCATCAACAGTTCGGTAAAGCCGATATGGTTATCAACGTCATTGATTACAGACAGCAATATCCACAGGCGATGGTCAAGCAGGCGCTTGAAGGACTAGGGTTCACCACGGAAGCAGAGAAACTGCGTCATGTTAGCTATGGCGTTGTATCCTTAAGCCCGTCTGCTGCAGCGGATCTTGGCATTGACACCTCTGACGGTAAAGCCTCTTACGCTATGTCCGGCCGTCAAGGCATCGGCATTAAAATAACAGAACTGATCGACCTGATGGAAAACGTCATCGAAGAATCTCGTTCGGACAAGAACGGCTTGTCCAGCCGGGATATCGCCACGGCTTCCATCCGCTACTACCTGCTGCGTTTTGCTCTGCAAACCGAGGTCGTATTTGATCTAAAACAAGCTACCGAAATTTCCGGAAATACAGGCGTTTATCTGCTCTATTCCTATGCTCGCGCCCTAAGTGTACTGAACAAGGCCCATGACAAAGGTGTGATGCCATTCGTACCGGAGCAGTTCCCTGTTCTTGAAAAAGCAGAGCATGCTCTGCTCAGACATATCAGCACATGGCATGATTCACTCTATGCGGCGGGTAAAGAACTCACGCCAAGCTCTCTATGCAATTACGCATATGAGCTGGCCTCGCTATTCAACAACTTCTACGGGGCATGCCCGATCCTCAAGACGGATGGTGACGTGCTGAAGTTCCGCGTATGGCTAACCTCTATTTTCAAAGAAACGCTTGGTGAAGCATTAGAGGTTCTTGGACTGCCGACGCCGAGCCGGATGTAACATCATTTAAAAGCCCCCGTTCCTTGTCTATACAAGAAGATGGGGGCTTCTACTATTCTGATTATTGCAAACCTCGAACTGTCAGTTTAACGTTGTAGCCTTGCTCGTTTTTGCCGACTTCCGCAATCGTCCAGTTGACAGCCATAGTCTGTTTCAATCGCTCCAGCTGTTCTTCCTGCAGAGGAAGACCTTCAATAATTCCTTCACCAACTGAGAAATCGGATTCCGAACTTAAATGGAAAGCTTCTTCAAGCCATATTTTCAATCCGTTTCTCGTGTTGAACGTAATCCGGTATCCTTCTGTCTCGGCCTTCTCCAAATCTTCCCCATGCTGCTCGGCATAGCTAAACAGCTCCGTATAATCGAAATGGCCGTTTTGTGCGACATGAAATGCTTCGACCTGACCTGAACGGATAGCCTGCAAGAGTTCTTCCGCTTGCAGTCCGCATTTTCTCGCATGCTCCAAAAGAATAGCAGTGTGCTGCGAAATTTTCGTCTCTGACATCTTTGCTCTCTCCTTTTATGTATGATATTTATAAATTCACCAGTACGGTACCAAAAGGATGTCAGTTTACGCACCATCCTTTCTTGCTGGACACTATTTCAGTATAAGACTTTTTGTTCAAATTTGCAGTAAGTGGGGTTCTCACCTTCTGGAGTACGTGAAAAAACCGCCATAAAGGCGGTTTTACTTTGGACGTCCCAGAAGGGATTCGAACCCCTGACCGACGGCTTAGAAGGCCGTTGCTCTATCCAGCTGAGCTACTGGGACATATGTATGTAAGATAAGACTTAAAACAGTAACGAAATTTATTATATCGCATCTTCGCCAATTTTCAAACAATTATTTGTGAGAACAATGTGACTTGTGAATCAGCTCGCCGCTGGCAGGGTAATATGAATAACAAATGACAAGATCGAAAGGGGACTCTCTATGCGGCAATTACTTTCATCATTATCGTACTTTAGCATCTTTTTCGCACCATTTATATTGCCGATCATTGTATGGATCGTCGCTAAAGATGCCTATGTAGAAAAACATGCCAAACGCGCCCTACTCTCTCACCTCTTTCCGGTCATTGCAGCTATCGTGCTAATGATTATGGCCATAAATGCAGGTTCATACGGTGCGGTAATTGGATATGTGTTTCTGTTCGGGGTTATCTACTTCGGTGCTTTTGTATACAATGTGGTCCAAGGAATAAAGGTACTGCGGGAATACGCATAAATAGCAGCCAGCATTTTGTTATGCTCAGGCTTAATATTTGAAATCATAGAAAGGACCAGGCATAAAGCCTGGTCCTTCATCTTTTTTATTTTGTCGTAATCAGCACCATCTGCTCATTTTTATCCCACTTGACCTCACAGCCGAGCGCTGCCGCTACAAAGCGCAGCGGAACCATCGTTGTCCCCTTCACCGAACGTGGTGCGATATCAAGAGCTACCCCTTTACCGTTCACCGACGCCTGTTTTGAACCCATCTTCAACTTTATTTTAGTCGATCCCTTGGTGGAATTAACTGTCTGTGATTTCTGATCCCACTTGACGGAAGCCTGAAGCGACTCGAAAATCGGACGCATTGGAACGAGAACACTGCCGTTCACCATAATTGGCGCTTGGGCATAAGATTGCAGCTGGCCGTTTATTTTAATGCGAATCGGTTCTGCACCAATCTCTCGTCCCGCTTCATCATAATACTTCAGCTTCACACTGCTTACGCGGCTGTCGTAATCGATCCGCAGCGTTGTTGTTTCATGATCGAGCATGTACATCGAATCGGTTTCCGATCCGAGAGAACGTCCTTTAGCATCATAAGCGGTAGATTTAACGGTAATCCGCTGTGCCTTCGTTCCGTTCTCCACTCCGATTGTCACAACCAGCTTATTGTTGATCCGTGTTCTTCCCTCGGCAATAATCTTAGGTGTCTGGCTGCTGCCGGTCAAAAACACTTTAACTCCGCTGATAGCTTTACCTGCCTCGAGTTCTGCTTCAAAGTTAGCGATTTCCTTGTCTGTCAGGTAACCGGTCGTAGTATTAACTTCAACTACTTTTCCGTTTGAGTTACTACCTACAATAATGACCCCAACACGGCCGCCTTCATTTCGGTTTTGAATAGATCCGGTAATGATGAGCTTGCCGTTCTCCAAACGGCTTCCTGTCTGAAGAAGCTTTACAGCGTCCTCTGTTGAATCAATAACCGAAACCTTCACACTTTTAATCAGATTTACAGCTTTCAGTTTTATTCCATATGTAGTGACCTCACCACTAGTCATGTAGCTGTATGCCGACTTTACTTCAACCGCCTTGCCGGATGCATCATAACCGACTGCCATCATCCCTACACGGCGTCCCTCATTTGCATTTTGTACAGCACCCGAAACCTCAATGCTTCCATTTTCCGTACGTGTCCCGGATTCGAGCAGCACCGCTTGGCTGCCTGCCTGTCCTGCCGGAAGTACTTTTACATCTTTAATCTTGCTTCCGCTTTTGAGGGCAACTTCGAAAGTTTCGATTTCATTGCTCATAAGATAGGCTGAATCCCCTACGACCTCAATTGCTTTGCCGCTCTCGTCGTATCCGACCACTACAAAGCCCGCCTCTGTGCCCGATCCGCCGTTGCGAACATCAAAGCTGACCTGCATCTTGCCGTTGACCAGCTCATGAGATGATTCTACTACTGTAACACTGGAAGCCTCATCAGCTAAAGCAGTTGGCTGCATCTGTCCGAATGTCAATACCGCCGCCAACATGCCGGCTCCGATTGTTTGGATCCATCGCTTGTTCAATTTTATCTCTCCCTATGAGTAGTGTTAAAAATTGTATTGCACTAAAGCAACATTATAGGGATAGTAAGCTGTCAAGCATATAGAAGTAAAGCCCTATTTCCAAGCTCTTCATAAAAAAGTACAACTCTGGTACGCTATCCCCAATACTGACTGTAATCGGTCATAAAAAAAGTCTGAATTCTCACTTCTATTTTGCGAAAAAATGAAAAAGCCAGGGTCAAATGTGACAGAAATCAACGTGAAAAAGAGACCATGCCCCTTTCTGGGCGTGGTCTCTTGATATTCTTGGGGGGTATTCTGCTTAAGGTCCCTCTCCCGTCTGCTCCATTATGGCGTAAACCCGCCATTAAATCGTTCATTTAACTGCTGATTCAATGTGCCATAGGATAAAAGTTGCTGTCTGAACTCTTCCCGTTCCTCTTCAGCCGAACCCACTGTGCTGTTCTCAAACGCGGCGTCCGTTGCATCCTCATAAGCGGTGTGCATGCTGTTGTCAAACCAGTCATGCTCCAGAGAGGCATCACTGCGAACCACTTTCATTAGTTCGTAACCTCCCATCGGTGCCGTCGGGGCCAAGTAAGCCAGAACTACAGTATCCGCTCCTGAAGCAGGGTGAACTTCCACTTCAGCACAAGGTGTACCGCTTACGTCCGTCATACGCCGGATCTTTGCGTCTTTAATAGAGTACATATTCATTTCTCCTTTTAGTTGTCAGTAAGATGAGAAAGCAACCGAAACTGTTCCATCTGGTTGCGGGTATCAGGCGTTCCCAGACGGTAGATAGACATATACACACGGTCCAGCGAATTCTGGAACAACGCATTTGTACTCTGCTCAGGTGTATCCGGCCATGGAAATACATATCCCGGGAAGGCTTCCTCTTCCTTTTCCTGCATTAAACCCAGCTCCATCCGCACTTGCTCAGCTTCCTCCGGGGTGGCCTCAATCTCCCATTCGTAAGAGCTCTGCCCTTGCTCTGTTAAAACCGAGCGGCTCTGAACGGAAACATAATACGTCGACTTGTCCATGACGCTCTCACTCCTTCGCTTTGGATTCGTCCTCCCTCATAGTTTTCGTTAAAGGACAGACATTTTATGCCCTGCTTCGGCATATATCTGTATCACTTTGGCGATTTAGATCAAAAAAAGAAGGACAGCGTATGACAAAGACAAAGAGAGGATGAACCGTCATGTGCGGAATAACCGGATTTATTCAATGGAGTGGCGACTTAACGCAGGATTCGGAGCTTCTAGTTAGAATGACAGATAGCATTGCCCACCGCGGACCTGACGGATCAGGCACCTGGATTTCCAACCCATGCGCATTCGGTCACCGACGGCTCAGTGTTATCGATCCGGAGAATGGTGCCCAACCTATGATCATTCACCAGGAGGAAGAAGTATACGCCATTGTATATAATGGAGAGTTATATAATGCGGCGGAATTGAAAGACGAACTTATCCGAAGAGGACACCGGTTCAACACGAAATGTGACACGGAGGTACTGCTCGTCTCCTACATCGAATGGGGCCCGGACTGCCTGGATCGGCTGAACGGAATATTTGCGTTTGCGATTTGGGATAGTGTTAGAGAGCAAGTGTTTTTAGCCAGGGACCGGGTCGGGGTTAAGCCGCTGTTTTACAGCTATATTGACGGGACACTCATATTTGGGTCTGAGCCGAAGGCATTGCTTCAGCATCCAAAGGTAGAGCCTGTTGTCGGTCCTGATGGCTTAGCTGAGGTGTTTATTGTCGGTCCCGCAAGGACACCTGGACATGGCGTTTACCGAAATGTATCGGAACTGAAGCCTGGTCAGGCGATGGTATTTAATCAGGGAGGTCTACGGACCTACACGTATTGGAAGCTTACAAGCAGACCCCATGAGGATAATGTGGAGCAAACCGCAGCCCATCTCCGTGATCTGCTCTACGATACCGTAGAGAGACAGCTGATATCCGATGTTCCGGTCTGCTCACTTCTGTCAGGGGGACTTGATTCCAGCGCCCTTTCCGCCATCGCTGTAGAATACTATAAACAGACGGGCCAAGGTCAAATTCATACGTATTCCGTAGACTATGTAGATAACGACAGACATTTTCAATCTCATTCGTTTCAGCCAGGGGTTGACGCTCCCTGGATCAAGCGGATGCATGAAGAGCTTGAAACGAAGCATCACTGGATTGAATTCGATACCCCTGAGCTGGTTGAAGCTCTTGATGTGTCCACCCAAAAAAGAGATCTTCCGGGTATGGCCGATGTCGACGCTTCCTTACTCCTGTTTTGCCGGGAGATTAAAAAAGGAGCGACTGTGGCTATCTCCGGTGAAGCCGCGGATGAAATATTCGGCGGATATCCTTGGTTTCACAGAGAAGAAATGTTGAATGCCGGAACATTCCCCTGGTCTGTCGCTCCGGATATGCGTGCAGGGCTGCTCTCCCCTGAAATCCGGGAATGGATTCGTCCCCTTGAGTACTTGAGTGACCGGTACAGCGATGCCGTGGCAGAGGTTCCGACTCTGGCGGAAGAAAGCGGCCAGGAGTCAAAAATGCGCATTATGTCTTACTTGAATATCACCCGCTTCATGCCAACGCTGCTTGACCGGAAAGACCGCATGAGCATGGGCGTCGGATTGGAAGTACGCGTACCCTACACGGATCACCGTCTGATTGACTATGTATGGAATGTCCCTTGGAGCATCAAAACAACAGGCAACCGGGAAAAAGGCATACTTAGAAAAGCGCTGGAAGGCGTACTTCCTGAAGATGTGCTATACCGCAAAAAAAGCCCCTATCCAAAAACGCATAATCCCAACTATCTGACAGCTGTCAAACAGCAGGTTCTTTCCATCTTGGATGAGCCTTCATCTCCAATCCTGCCGCTCGTAGACATTGCAAAAATCAGGGAGCTCGCCTCCTCTCCTGATGCATCCTCCAACCTGCCTTGGTTCGGTCAGCTGATGTCGGGGCCCCAGTTGTTTGCATATCTGGCCCAAGTGAATTATTGGCTGAAGGAGTACAATGTGGCCATTCGGTAAGGTTGATAGGCATGTGCTGTTGAATCATCGCAAGGCTAACTCCAACTATAAGTTCCAATAAATATTACAATTTTGCAAATGTCACACTTGAATTGAAAAAAGGATATTTCCCACCATTTCTGAATGGTTGGGAAATATCCTCTATGTACAGCAAGCGGTAATTCTGAACCACCGCTTACATTCAATATCGCTTCTATTGCAGTTTTGCCACTAGCTGACGCAGTGCGTCACCCCGATGGCTAATCGACTGTTTCTCTTCCAAAGTTAAATCGGCCATAGTTTTCTCGAAGTGAGGAACATAAAATAACGGATCGTAGCCGAAGCCTTTATTTCCTGATGGCTCTGAAGTAATCCATCCATCAACCGTTCCTCTCGTCTCAACAAACTGCCCCGTCACCGGATCATACAGCACCAGAACGCAGACAAACTGCGCGGAACTGAGTAGCGGCTGTTCCGTATCTTCACCAAGGCGTATCCCTTCAAGCTCAGCCAGGAGCTTGCGGTTGTTATCTTCATCCGCTCCATGCTCACCGGCATACCGGGCAGAATATACACCGGGTTCTCCATTTAGCGCCTCCACGCACAGGCCTGAATCATCTGCCAGGACAGGCATGCCTAGTACGTCTCCAACTTCTTTGGCTTTTTTCATCGCATTCTCGGCAAAAGTCTTTCCGTCTTCCACCACATCCGGAAGTTCAGGATAATCAAAAATGCTGACCACTTCTTTACCGAATGGTGCAAATGCATGAGAGAATTCCTTAATCTTGCCTTTATTTCGTGTTGCAACGATGATGACATTTCCCTGAAGCTTCATAGATTACACTCCGCTTCTGGTGCTGACTGTGCCAATCTTAGCAGCTATAGGTCCAAGAACCTCCTGCTGGCGGGCAATCAGTTCACGGATTCCTTTTTCACCAAGTTCCAGAATCTGATCGAGTTCTTCACGTGAAAACGGGCTATCCTCCCCGGTTCCCTGTACCTCGACAAATTTGCCGCTGCCGGTCATCACGAGATTCATGTCCACTTTAGCCTTCGAATCTTCTTCGTAATTCAAGTCAAGAAGTGCCTGCCCCCCGGCTACACCGACACTGACGGATGCCAAATAATCGGTGATCGGGAACACAGCCAGCTTATGCTGCTCTGCTATTTTATTTACCGCAATCGCCATTGCCACGAATGCACCGGTAATGGAAGTAGTCCGGGTACCGCCGTCCGCTTGAATAACATCACAATCCAGCGTAATCGTACGTTCACCCAGCGCATGCAGATTCACAACGGACCTGAGCGCTCTACCGATCAGCCGTTGAATTTCCATCGTCCGGCCACTGAGTTTACCCCGGTTCGCTTCCCGCTGATTACGGGACTGCGTTGCCCGCGGCAACATGGAATATTCCGCTGTCACCCAGCCCTTTCCTTGTCCTTTCAGAAATGGGGGAACCTTCTCGTCCACGGTAGCTGTAATCAGCACCTTGGTCTCCCCCATTTCGATGTACACGGAGCCTTCCGCATATTTATTCACATGGGTCGATAAATTCATCGGTCTGAGCTCGTCGCTCTTGCGTCCGTTAGATCTCATGTTTTCTGCCTCCTACTTCTTATCGCAATCCTGATTAGCATCCCCTATTCTACCAAAGTGCTGGCATAAAAGCACCCTTTGGGTAAGCCTATCCTTTATATAGGAATTTCATTAATATGCTCTGGCCGGCTAACGGGTTCATTATAATTACGCCCATCATCACCCTTTACTTCCGTCAGGTCGTTCATCTGGATCTTCACTTTGACGTTATTCGAATTCTCTGCGACCGTCAATACGACCGCCTGAAGCATTTCAGACGGAATCTCGTCCCCTTGTTCAAACATGCTTTCATTCAAGGAAACGGTAAGCGAACCATCCTCGTTTTTATCTACCGCTGCGACGGACGTCTCACTGGTCATCACATGCTCCAGACCATCTCCATGCTGCGGACCTCGGATCAGCTCATTCAGTGCTGCTGTTACCGAATCCTGCCCGGATGCAACTAGGCGGGTCACCGGAACATAGTACTGTATCCCTGCTGGAGATAAGCCTGAAAAATAAACAGTTACCGGTGAAGATTGAGAGTACTGCGTATCATCTGCTTTTTGCAGATTGATTCCCATGGTCCTCGCCAGCGGACGATCCAGAGGGGTACGGTTAACAGGCATTTCATTCAGTTTGGCGCCTTCCATCCATAGCTGTACTTTATCAATTCCCTCATGACCCGTAAGAGTCCAGGTAAGAGCCTCTAAAATTTTGCGTTCATCCTGAGCTTTATACTCGCCAAAGGATTGATTAAATTCGACGACAGCCATTTTGTTTTCCTTATCGACCGTCACATTGACCTGTGTTCCCGCTGGAAGCACACCGCGGAAGCCTACGGGAATATAACCAGCATAGGCTCCGCCGTCAACCATTACTTCCAATGCACCAACAATAGGGTCTTTCCCTTCTTCTTTGGGAATCCCCAAGGTGACCGGAGCCAGCATGCCTTTCTGATCCGACAGATACACTGTTGTCTGCAACCCGATCTGGCCTTGCACCGACTTGCCTGAAACGGCGTTCAACATCTGGGACTCCACTTGCGCAGGCGGCGGATCAATAGCCTCCGATTCTTTCCCTCCGAATGGACCGCAGCCGGACATAATAATCGGAACAGCGAGAAGTCCGGCGGCTGATATCCCGCGAATATTGCGTTTACGTGTCATGTATTGTTCCTCCCTACATTTTGTACAGGTTGTACTCTTATGTATACGAGCCCTTTTTCAAAACATGCCCCTTCGTTTCCGGTTTCTGGACAAAGTGGCAAAGAAAAAAGTACAATCAGATATATAGAACCATAACAACCACTACAATAACGGGGTGAGATCATGGCCGACGCAAAAATACCTTATAGCCTGAACAGCAAGAAGGTCGCAGAAGCGACAACCAATCTGCTCCACGAACGAGGAGTTACCATGCAAGAAATCGCAGAGCTGGTAATGGTCCTCCAAAAGAAATACTACCCGAACCTGACCATGGAAGAATGTGTTGAGAATGTAGAAGCGGTGCTCAGCAAACGGGAGGTACAAAACGCCGTGCTGACAGGCATCCAATTAGATATGTTGGCGGAAGAAGGAAAGCTCCTCTCTCCGCTTCAGGATATGTTAGCCAATGACGAAGGACTTTATGGTGTAGATGAAATTCTGGCCTTTTCCATCGTCAATGTATATGGCAGCATCGGATTTACAAACTACGGTTATATTGACAAGTTGAAGCCCGGAGTATTGGAGCGGTTGAATGACAAAGCCGACGGAAATATCCACACCTTCCTTGACGATATTGTTGGAGCTGTCGCAGCTGCGGCCAGCAGTCGAATCGCACACCGTAAACAAGAGGAACGCGAGCTTGAAACGACCGGAACAACCGAAGAGGACAATAATTTATAATGAAAAACCGGGTACCGTCCATTAGGATCGGTACCCGGTTCTTTTCGCTACCTCTACCAGCCCATTTACTCTTTATCCTTCATGGAGGAGATTGACTCACGATGAATAATGGAAGCTGCCATATAGACTGTTTCATTCGGGAAATCGTGATACTTTATACTGTGCAGTATAAGTTGTACAGCTCTTCTACCCATAATTTCCTTCTCCACATTCACTGTAGTTAGACCCGGATTGGTATGGTAAGCGTCCTCGATATTGTCAAAACCGGTAATGGAAATATCATTCGGAACCTTAAGCTTCAGATCGGATAAGGCTCTTATAGCACTGATTGCCAGCGAATCATTGGCGCATACGAGTGCAGTAGGCAGATCATCATTTTTCCGGGATTCTAGCAGGATGGATTTAATTTCTTCGGTATGCTCTACCCGATTCTCTCCATTTAAATGGCACAAAGGATCCTGACGGTCAACAATCAATCCATACTCTTCCATCGCGTCCTTAAAGCCGTTCCATCTGCTTAGAAAACTTTGTGAATAATCCATGTTGCCTACAAACCGGATCTTGCGATGATCCATAGATAGCAGGTGATGACTCAACTGATAGATACATTCCCTGTTGTTAGAGAACAAGCGGATGGCTTCGACCAGCGGATTTCCAGAGTCGACAAGCACGATAGGAACCTGCAGTCTACTGATTTCCTGGAGTACCTGGCTTTCTACCTCACCAACCCCGATAAACCCTTGAATATTGCTCTTATTCACAATAGACAAGAAGCTCTCCGCTGTCTGATCCGTAATGACAACCCCTTTAATGTCTACTGACTCGAGCTCCTGCATAATTCCATCGACAATTCGCCCCCAATAGAGCGAGTCTTTAAATTGATAGCGGGTATTGGAAAGCAAAACAACAATCGTCTGAGCAGCGCTAGCTGTCTGGCTGTCTTCTTCCTCTCCAGTCCTTGCCGTCCGGGGATTGAAGCGGTATCCCATTTTAACAGCTGCCTGCAGGACCTTCTCCCGCGTTGCCGCGTTTACCCCTTCTTTACCGGAAAGAGACTTGGAGACGACATATTTAGAAACGCCGACTGCCTCAGCAATATGCTGCATCGTTACTTTATTGCTCATGATTCTTTCCACCCGTTCATTAGCTAGTTTGTTATTTGAAAGTTATTATAGCATATACAAGTAGAAACGGTTTTACCGTCCTTTACAGACGGCGACCGTTTCCGCGAGAAATATAAGTCAAGTATAAAAAAGACAGACCCTGATGGAGGACCTGCCTTCGTTCTGCTAAGCGATTCTATTAGAAATATACACGCTGCTTGCTCTTACCTGACTCATAAATGGCTGCCACGAGTTTTTGTGTTTTCAAAGCTTCGTGTCCGTCTACGGTTACCTTCACGCCATTTTCAAGTTCTTCGTAGAAATCTTTAATCTGTTTACTGTGGCTCACGCCCCAGTAGTTCTTAACACCTTCACCGTAGTCGATCGATAAGCTTTCGTCTTTATCAGCCGACAGCGTCGTTCCATTGTTGTAAAGAACCGTTCCTTTGTCGCTGTATACGCGGGCGAATCCGTTTTCACAGTGAAGTTCAACTTCCACAGGTGCATCATAGCTATGGTAGTTGATCGCATAGAAAGAAGCCAGAACACCATTGTTAAAAGCAATCACACCTTCAGCACTGTCTTCCACATCGATCAGCTCATGTGTGCGGTTCTCAATATTAGCGCTAACATACTTGATCTCATCATTGATGAACCATCTCATCTGGTCCAACGTATGAATGGCCTGATCGATAATGACACCGCCGCCTTCTTTGTCCCAAGTCCCTTTCCAGTCACTCTTACTGTAATATTCATCAGAGCGCTTCCATGTTACTGAACATCTCGCACCAAGAATACGTCCCAGTCGTCCGGATTCAAGCTCGGTTTTAATAAGCTGTGAACCAGGGTTCCAGCGATTTTGGAAAATTACGCCGAAGGTCACGTTGTTATCTTCACAGGCCTTTATCATCTGCTGGGCTTCCTCGACGGTAATACTCATCGGTTTCTCTGTGAGCACATGCTTGCCTGCTTCCGCTGCAGCAATAACCATAGGAGCATGCAAATAGTGCGGAGTGCACACATGCACAACATCGAGATCCGCTTCCTTGATCATTTGGTTGTAATCCAAATAGTAGTCACAGTTATATTTCTTAGCAGCATTTTTAGCGCGGTCCTCTTTCACATCTGAAACAGCAACGACTTCTGCCAGCCCGCTCAGCTGGACAGACACCGCATGCATTGGAAAAATGTTACCGCATCCAATAATGCCGACTCTTTTCTTCTTCACGTTTAATCAGTCCCCCCACCTACCCGTAATAATTGAAAGTTTACAAGAGTTGGAGATGAACTTCAACCTGAAAAAGCAAGAGCATTCGTCGATTTGAAAGTAACAGCCGCAGCGTATCTTAATTTCATTCCATATATCTGTCTATACCTTCAGTTTCCAAGATTTAAATGGAGATCGTTATCCCGATCCGCTCTCTATTCGGTGTTCCCCGATCCCCAGAGCACTCGCATCCGTCTTCTCCTTCTTAACCATTTCCCGTTCCAAAGTGGTCAGAACCAGCATGACCGCACTCATGATCATACCCAGCGTCAATCGGCCCTGCACAGAAATCAATCCACCGGGTTCGAGTAAATCTGCAATCCAGCCAAGAACTGCTGTTATCAGCAGCGTGTGAAGTACAAGGAGTGAGATACGGAGAAGCTTTTGCTCCGTAAGAAAAAACCAATGTATGAGCGGATGGATAACCACCGTGATACAGATGGAAACAGCGGCATACCAGACTATGACATGCTTCTCTTCCGGCAGTCCCAATCCCGGCAGCCATTGTCCCAGCAAGGTTAGAATAAGCAGAAATTTTGCCACAATAACTCCTACCGCCAGAATGGAAAAACCAATTCCTTTTATCACTTCAAAGGTCATCATCTCCGAGGCCTTCAACTTCCCCTTCTTCCAAAGTGATGCAAGCTCTTGGCACACCGCCAAAATCACAGCGGCAATCAGCCACCACAGCCGATCAACAGGCATTCCTCCTTGAAAAAGTTCCTTGATGATTTCACCAATCATCTTTATCGCTTCAAGCAGCATATGATATCCTCTTCCATTCTTATAAGTATGTCTATGAATTCATCTCCAGATTTACAGGACCATCCGGCAGGTTATATTCCTCTACGGGTTCATTAGCGAACATATTACTGGAAGGCACCTTATGATCCACTTCTTCAAGACGGATCCGGTCGATCCATACCGTTCCCGGGCCGATCAGCATCACGCCAAAAGCAATAGCCGCGCTATGTTCAGGAACATCCAGGACAACGGTATGCAGCTCCCAGTCATTGGTTCCTATAATGGGCCGATCCTGCATGTTATCAAACTGCAGCATTTCATTTTCTGGTCCGTCTACCCGCATCCACAGCCCTGCACTTACCGCCACATTGTCCGTTTTTACAAAAGCAGAAAACCGGATACGCTTGCCCAGATAATGATTGGCTTTGAATATCTGCATCATCGTCCCAAAGCCTTCCTTATTAGCATCCTCACCTGCATGAACCCGTCCTGAGGTTTTTCCCTGATGCACAACCTCCGAGTTTACCCCCATCTCATATTCCTCGGGATGGCTTCCACCTTTAATCCAGCCTTGGGGCAGTTTTGTGGTCATTTCCTTCTCCTCCTTTGGTGTCATAAAAGATGAATAATAGTTTCGGTACTGCTTTGGCGGCATGCCGAACATCTTCTTAAACGCCCGAGTGAATGCCTCTTGTGTGCCGAATTTATACTCGATGGCAATATCCAGTACCCTCTTATCCGTACGGGCCAATTCCCCGCCTGCGTGGGTCAGCCTTCGCTGCCTAATATATTCTGTTACACTCATGCCAACAATGGACTGAAAAATACGGTGAAAATGAAACATCGATACTGCCGCATGATTCGCTACATTTTCCAATCGAATATCCTCTAAAAGATGCTGTTCAATATAGCTGACTGACCGGTCAACTATATCCTTATATTCGTTATAAAGCATTCAACCTTACCTCCGGATCCGTCGATAAATTCAGTATAGCAAAGGAAAATCCTACATTTTTGATCTTTTTTGCGATACTTGGAGTCTCCGGTAAATGCAAATATGGGGGTGTCCCAAGTAGATTTTTTAAATAAGGAAGTAGAAATATTTCAAAAAAAGCAGGCTACCCAAGGATTCATCCTTGGGTAGCCTGCTTCCTCTTGTTCAATGTTTCAAACAGATGGCACACCTTTTCCTACAACTTCATTTTGTTTAGCAGAGAGGACGAATCGATTCCGGAGAAACGGCAGCGGTAAAGCTTTCCAAAGGAATAATTTAAGAAATTACACATTGATCGACGGTCGAACCGGACGGATATCCCAAATATCCGATGCGTATCGATTGATGGTGCAGTCGCTGGAGAAATGTCCTGCGTGGGCGATGTTCACAATGGATTTGGTTGCCCAAGCCTGCGGGTCAAGATAGGCCTGATCAATTCCCGCCTGCGTTTCGGCATAGCTGTTAAAATCACGAAGTACAAAAAATTCGTCGTTATGGTCCAAAATGGACTGATATATGAGCCCGAACTCCCGCTCGTGACAGCAGAACGGACCAGAAGAGACCAATTGATCCATGACACGTTTAATCCGAGGATCCTTCCCGTACACATCTCTGGCCAGATAACCACCGTATCTATAGTAATCCAGCACCTCTTCCGACCGTAAACCGAACAGGAACATATTATCATCTCCGAGCATCTCGTACATTTCCACGTTCGCTCCGTCCAGTGTTCCTATCGTAAGTGCACCGTTCAGCATGAACTTCATGTTACCTGTACCTGAGGCCTCCTTACCGGCCGTGGAAATTTGCTCACTCAGATTGGCGGCGGGGATGATCTTCTCTGCTAACGACACCGAATAGTTTTCCAAAAACAACACCTTCAGCTTGCCGTTTACTTGCAGATCTTTGTTCACAACATCTGCGACCACATTAATAAGCTTGATAATGCTCTTCGCCAGATAGTAACCTGGTGCCGCCTTAGCACCGAATATAAAAGTCCTCGGTACACGGTCTGCTGACGGAGTATCCTTGATTTCATTGTATAAGTGCATGACGTGCAAAATGTTCATCAACTGTCTTTTGTATCCGTGAAGCCGTTTCACCTGAACATCGAAAATAGAATCCGGATCAATCGTTATCCCCTGCTTCTGAGCGATATACGCAGCAAGCCGCAGCTTGTTGCTACGCTTGATACTCATGATTTGTTCCTGGAATGCCGAATCGTCTTTGAATGACTCCAACTTTAGCAACTGGTGCGGACGCTTGATCCAGCCTGTGCCGATGCTTTCACTAATCAAATGACTGAGCTCCGAATTGGCATGCATCAGCCAGCGGCGATGAGTAATTCCGTTCGTCTTGTTGTTAAAGCGTTCTGGAAACAGTTCGTAAAACGGCTTCATAACATTTCGCTTCAGCAGCTCCGTATGCAGTCCGGCTACTCCGTTTACACTGTAGCTGCCAACAATGGCCAGATGGGCCATTTTCACTTGATCACTCTCGATGATTGCAACTTGGGATACCAGATCCTGACGGTCCGGAAAACGTTCAAGCAGCATGCCGCAGAAACGTTTGTTAATCTCTTCGATGATCATATACACACGCGGCAGAAGTTCACGCACCATATTGGCAGGCCACTTCTCCAGCGCTTCGCTAAGCAACGTATGATTCGTGTAAGAAACCGTCCGGTTTGTAATATCCCAAGCATCATCCCATCCGTACCCCTTCTCATCAATCAGAATACGCATCAGCTCCGGAATGACCAGTGTAGGATGCGTATCGTTGATGTGGACAGCGACCTTATCCGGCAGTTCACTATATGGAAGTTCTAATTTATCGAACGTCCGAAGTACACTTTGGAGTCCAGCCGAGCACAGAAAGTACTGCTGTTTCAAGCGGAGCAGTTTGCCCTCGTAGCCCGAGTCATCCGGGTACAAAAATTCGGAGATCGATTCCACCGAACGATAATAGTCTAAAAACCTATAATAGCTATTATGGCCCTCGATCTGCATTTTAGAAGGGTCCATTGACGATTCTGCACTCCACAGCCGAAGGGTGTTCACATGAGGGTCTTCGTAGCCGATAACTGGCACATCATGCGGAACAGCCCAAACCTTCTCGTAGTTAACCGTATCAAAAACGGTCCGGCCGTTGTCTTCCCGTACCTCAACCTGGCCCCAAAAACGAACCTCGACTCTTTTATCCGCACGGCGCTCTTCCCAAACATTACTCTTCTGCAGCCAATTATCCGGAAGCTCAACCTGATGACCGTCGATAATTTTTTGCTCGAACAGGCCGTACTTATACCGGATTCCACAGCCGTGACCTGCGTACTGCAAGGAAGCAAGAGAATCGAGGAAACATGCTGCCAGGCGCCCTAATCCTCCGTTCCCAAGACCAGCATCCGGCTCCTGTTCCTCAATTTCCTCCAGACTCCAGCCCAGATCGAGCAGTCCGTCCCGGGCCGTCTCAAGCAATCCAAGGTTTAGCAGATTGTTGCCCAGAAGCCGACCGATCAGAAACTCCATCGAGAAGTAATATACCTGCTTCTCCTCCTGTACTTTATAAGCCTGATTGGTCTCTGCCCACTCACGGCCGATAGATTCACGAATGAGCGCACCGAGAATTTTGTATATATCGCCTGCCGAAGCTTCTTCAATATTTTTTCCCAAACGACTAACCAGCTGTTCTTTGAACGCAATTTTGAATAATTCCTTGTTGTTAAACAAAAGAAGCTTCCTCCTGACGCTTAAGTTTAGATCGCAGTGTCTTTAGCAACAACAAAAGGTTTTCTCACATCGCCTTGAAGCTTGCGCCCCCTAGAAATGATCACGTCTTTGTCCAGAATTACGTTTTCAAGCACCACATTCTCTTCAATGATACATTTTTGCATAATGATGGAGTTATGAATCCGGGCCCCTTCTTTCACCTGTACACCGCGGAACAATATGCTGTTCTCGACAGCTCCGCCGATCTGGCAGCCGTTCGCCACCAGGGAATTGCTAACATCCGCTGTCTTGAGATATTTGGCTGGTACCTCATATTTGATCTTCGTGTGAACCGCCTGTTCACGGAACAATGAGTTGTATTTCTCTGGTTTAAGCAGATCCAAGCTATTGCGGTAATAGCTCTCGAGCGAGTTGATGACCGCATGATATCCTTTGTACTCGTATCCGGTAATTTTTAGTTTATTCCGGTTTTTCTGAATGGCATCTCTGAAAAAATGGCTTTCCCCATGGGCGATGCACTGTTTGACGAGTTTTAGAAACAGTTCCTTCTCCATAATGAACATTTCCATATAGACGTTGGAGTGATCTCCTTCACGATGGATGTCTGTCACCCGTCCGCTTTCATCCACATCTACACGGGTACAGGACTGGTGCTCCGGCAGAAGCTGATCAACCTTAGTGTAAATAAGAGTGACGTCCGCCCCCTGCCCCAGATGATATTCATGGGCATCACAGAAATCAACATTGCTTAAATGCTGGCTTCCGGAATACACCACATATTTGGCCGAGCCGCGTTCGAAAAAGTCCTGATTGTTATGAATATGCTGAAGTTCACCTGTGGACACATCCGACGGATCATTCCAATCGGGAGGTAGGATGAACAGTCCGCCCCTCTTACGGTCTAGATCCCACGGACGCCCCTCGCCAAGATGGTCCATTAACGACCGGTATTTGCGCCGGACAAACAGCGCGATATCCAACACACCGGCATGCATCATATTGGACATGACAAAGTCGATCAACCGGTACCGTCCGGCAAAAGGTACAGCTGCGCCGCACCGAAAATACGTCAGCTCATTTAATTGATCAAGTTCATGATCCAAATTAATGACACCCATGAGTTGCTTCATGAAACACACCGTCCTTTTTTATTAAATAGTAGGGGTTGGAGTTGCTACCTTAATCTTCGGTGCAGTTTCATCATCATTCGTGATCAATAATATTTCACTGTCGTCTTCCCGGTCTTCGCCAATCACTGTACCGTCTTCAATCACCATATTCTCAGTAATAATCGCGCGGTGGATACGCACATTGCGGCCGATTCTTACCTGCGGCATGATCACGGAATCCGTCACCACACTGCCTTCCCCTACTTCAACACCATAAAAAAGAACAGAATGATTCACTTCTCCGTATACGGAACATCCCTCATTGATCATACAGTTCCGCACTTTCGCCCCAGGAGCGATGTACTCGGCAGGCTGATTGGGGTTACGTGTATAAATCCGCCAAGCAGGATCATTCAGATTCAGCTCCGAAAGCTCCGACAACAGATCCATATTGGCCTCCCACAGACTGGCTATGGTACCTACATCCTTCCAATAACCTTGAAATGGATAAGCATAAAGCGTCTTACCCTCAGCCAGCATAAGCGGAATGATATCTTTGCCAAAGTCGTGGCTTGTATCCGGGTTGTCAACATTTTGCAATAAATATTTTTTCAGCATATCCCATTTAAACAGGTATACTCCCATGGACGCCAAGGTGCTCCTAGGTTTAGCCGGTTTTTCCTCAAACTCATAGATACGTAGATCATCATCTGTATTCAGAATCCCGAAACGTGTAGCTTCCTCCAAGGTCACGTCGATGACCGAAATGGTACAGTCTGCATTTTTCTCCTTGTGGTAGTTCAGCATACGCTCATAATCCATCTTGTAAATATGGTCGCCAGACAGGATCAACACGTGCTCCGGATCATATTGTTCAATAAATTTCAGGTTACGGTAAATCGCATCAGCTGTTCCCCGGTACCAGCTTGTTCCGTCTTCTCTCTCGTAAGGCGGCAGCACGTACACACCTCCGCTACGCCGATCCATGTCCCAGTCACTCCCGACACCTATATACGAATGCAACACAAGCGGTTCATACTGTGTCAGCACACCAACCGTATCGATGCCTGAATTAGAACAGTTGCTCAGCGGAAAATCAATGATCCGGTATGTACCTCCAAAATAAACCGCAGGCTTCGCCAGCGTCTTCGTCAACCCTTTTAGACGTTTACCCTGTCCGCCCGCAAGCAGCATGGCCACTACTTCTTTTCTCTTCATGGCTGATTCTCCTTTATTCATATTAAGGATCTAGTTAAGTCCTGAAGACACGAATACGCAGCATGAGTGGTGGGCTTCTGCCAGTTCAGGTTGCATGTGCTATACAGCCCCGGACCATACGGACAGTCCCCCTACTCATAATTAAACGGGAACTTGCTTAGGAATCCGAAAAGGAAGAGAGTGGGTAAGTTGCATCATTATGAAAATAATAGTTCGTACGATGTATAGGTGGGTGTGCCTGTTCAACAGGCCCGGCCGCTTCGCGGATGAGCCTGTGTTTAAACAGGAATATGAGAGAAGAAGTGTTTTCATTCATAGATGAAAAGAAGGTTTTGTGAATGGTAAGGCGGGAAAGGCTCCGGAAGTTATCTGTCTGCTGCTGCAAACCGGTAAACTCCCGCTTCCGTCGCCCTTTGCTCCGCCCGGCCCTGGCGGGCAAGCTCGGCGAGATGAGCCAGCGCTTCGCACATAGCGAAGCGCATCTGGTGAATGCCGAGCTTATCGCCGAAGAGGGCTATGCAGACCTCGAAGGCGGTAAGGCTGTCGGCAGCGGACAGCATGCCGGCGATGGCCGTTAGGCGCTCCTCGTGGTGGAGGAGGAGCGCGTCAATCCGTTCACGGTAATGCGTGAACGGGTGGCGGTGTCCGGGATACGCAGCCCGGACATGCAGTTCCCGGAGGCGGCGTAGCCCCTCCAGGAACTGCCGCAGCGGCTCGGCGTCGCTTCCGGGTACGAGGCTGACGTTAGGAGAGATCTGCGGCAATACGGCATCACCGCAGATCATGACGCCGCTGTCCGGGTGATAGAAGGACAGATGCCCTGGTGCATGGCCAGCGGTCTGAAACGGAAGCCATACACGGTTCCCCATGCGCATCGGCATATCTTCGCTTATATAAGATACTTGAGGTTGTGGAGATACTTGTGCGATAAAGCTGTTTAGGTGCTCAGGCATTTGCCTGAGCCATGTTTCCGGCATACCATGAAGAGCAAAGAACGCAGGCATCTTTTCATTCATGCTGGATGCACGGGAGCCTCCTCCCCACATCAGTCCAGCCTCTTGGTGGGCACGCTCCGACATCCATACCTTAGCTCCGGTGTGCTCCTGGAACCAGCCTGCGAGCCCGTAATGATCTGGATGATGGTGGGTGAGTACGATAGAAGAAATATCCTCCGGTCTGATCCCGAGCGATGTCAAAGCATCATTCCATTCCTGCTCAGAGATTTTCGTTCGGGGACCAGGATCGATTAGCGTAATCCCCTCCTCACCCCGCAATAGATAACTGTTAACCCAACGTAGCGGTGACGCCAATGTGATCTTGACTTGTACAAGCCCATCATCATCGAAATGTGAAATTGCCGGTCTTCGCTCGCTCATTTCATGCCCCATCAGCGCTGCTCCGCAGGACGCCGACCGAAAAATATCATCCGTGGAGACGTTTCGGGATCATATTTTTCATCATCATAGCTTCCATGAACCTGTTCGATGTACAAGCCTACCTCTTCTACCATCGACTTGAATGCATCATATGTATAAAGCTTTACACGTTCGTTATAATGACGCGTTTCTCCGCCACTTAGATCCGTGATTGTAATCTCCTTTTTGACGTAGCCGTTCTCTATCTTTCGTCTCTCATCAATCCGCTGACCCTCGAATTCCCGAGAAGACTCCGGTACAAGGTTCTGCTCCACATAGGCAGGATTCAGAAAATCGATAATAAATTGTCCGTCCGGCTTTAGGACACGATAAATCTGCTGCAGCACCTTGATATGTTCCTCATCCCTAGTAAAATAACCAAACGAGGTGAACAGGTTGAGTACAGCGTCAAACTCGTTATCTTCCACCGGCAGGTGACGCATATCGGAAGCAATCCAGGTAACCGCTTTGTCCTGATCCAGCTGTCTGGCTTCCCGAAGCAGCACATCAGAAAGATCGATGCCCGTCACGTGATAGCCCGCTTCCGATAAGGCAAGGGAATGGCGACCCATTCCGCAGCATAAATCCAGTACTTTCGCTCCTGCCGGCAGGCGCAGCCACGAAGCCATTTTCTGCACCTCATGAGCAGCTCCTTGAGCGTCCCGGTGCTTATATACCAACAGGTAGTCCTCTCCAAAACTTTCTTCATACCACTCCGTCATCGGTTCCGTTCCCCCTGTTTATCTCTATTTCCTCCTAATATATGTATACATTTGAGATTGTTTATTACAGATCATTGTACCGTCTTTACGGTATTTCGCAAGGCTACGGCGTTCATTCTACACCTTATGAGGTTAATCACAGGTATGCTCTCCAAGATTTGCTATACTACGATCACATTCTACAAATTTTAAGTATTTGGTACGGAAAGGAGCTGCCTAATCATGGCACAATTATTGTACGTTAAAGTTAATCCAAAAGTAGACGAGGCCTCTTACTCCACCCGTCTTGCCCAAACCTTCTTGGATGCATATCAAAGTAATCATCCTGAGGATGAAATCATAACGCTTGATCTTTACCGTTCAGACATCCCGTTCCTTGATGTGGACGTATTCAGCGCCTGGGGTAAATTCGAAGTCCAAAGCGAATTGACTCCACAGGAGCAGGACAAGGTTAAACGCATGAACGAGCTGACCGATCAATTTCTCGCAGCAGATAAGGTCGTCTTCTCAACGCCATTCTGGAATCTCAGCTTCCCGCCTATGATGAAGGCTTATATTGATACGATCTGTGTCGCAGGAAAAACATTCAAGTATACCGAGACAGGTCCAATCGGACTCGTTCCGGATAAACCGGTTTTGCTTGTGGAAGCACGCGGCGGACATTACTCCGATGGACCGGGGGCTGAAATGGAATTCTCGCAAAAATACCTGAAGACCATCATGAACTTCATGGGCGTCCAGAACTTCCAGCACTTGCTTATCGAGGAGCTTTCCGTTGATCCAAATAAAGCGGAAGATATTTACTTCAATGGGGCGGAAGAAGCAAAAAACCTCGCTCAACGGTTTTAAGCAAAGCGAAGCATTTTAAACCAAAACCACCAAAGCGACTTATGTTAAGCACACTATAATTAGGAGTAGATAATAACGTATCCCAACGTTATTACCTACTCCTTTTCTTTTAGCACAAGACGATGGTTCGGAGTTTTCACAAGGCTGTCATTCGCTCCGCTAACGGACAGTAAAATTTAATAAGATCTGTTGTTTTAAGAAAAGGATTGTAAGGTTAAGTATAGAAATTCATTAACCAAGGGAAGGTGATAGAGAATGGATCTACAACTCGCTGAACAACAGGTGAAGAAGTGGGCCGAAGCAAACTCATATTCATTAGGGTTAAATGACTCGAAGATCGAAGCCAAGTATATTTGGAATCCGGGGGGATTTGTCAATCAGTCCTATCGCATATCTGATGGAGAAACGATTCGACATGTAAAACTCGCCCCAGAACAAAGAGCCCCCCATCTTAAACAATGGGCCGTCATAAGTGAACATCTGACAAACAATTATAAAGCCCCGCGGCTAATTGAAGAAGTAACACAAGAAATTATACCCGGGTTTTCTTACGGTTTGGTGTTTGATTTTATCGAGGGAAACCCGCTAAGTTCCATCTCCAATCCAATACCAGTGATTGAAAAGGTCCTGAAAGCACTAAACCAATTACATACGGATAATGAGATCAAAACGATGATCGCAAGTGAAACTAAAGGTTTAGGTGAAGGCCATTCTTATTCCGAGGCATTTATTGAGGAGTACATCACTCGATTCGAAGAAGACTTGCAAGTCATTAGATCTGAAAAACATTTGCTTAACTTCGTGTCAAAAGATTCATTGGATTGGTTCGATTCTGAAGTTGAGACATTAAGACAGATTGCAAATAAGAACCCTTCTTTTCAGAAAAAAGCGACTGACGTAGTACATAATGATTTGAACTGGCAAAATCTCTTAGTAAATGATAACCATGATTTTTGGATTATCGACTGGGATGACTTAGCTGTAAGTGGAGATGCTGCAATGGATTATTCCGTGCTGCTTTGGCCGCTGTATAACTCAAAAGATTGGCCATTTTGGAAAGATCAAGTTATTGGTTTAGCTGGCAATGAAATATTAGAACGGATTGAGTTTTATTTCAGAGCCAAACTACTTGATGACGTGATTGATGTGCTTGCAGATTATGTTGAGGCAGAGAATATACCAGACGTGAAAGAAATGACACAGAAACGGGCTAAAGAAATACATCTTCGTGCTTACCCCGAATATCTTAGGCTATATGCAAGGTAATATCTTATCGTTCCTCGCTCAAATCTCGGAAACGATTGTTCAAAATCAAACCGGCTACCGTTGTCACGGAAGCCGGTTTTGTCAATCAGCAATAATTGTCTGACCTCATAAAGTCTTGATCAGTTGCCACCTGTAACGGTGGTTTTTTGCATTTACTTACATCTATTATTAAAGTTTAGCTTCTCGGATACGCCGGACTGCCTCCACTACAGGCAGGTTCACTTTCTCGCCGTCCGAACCGATAAATTCCACCTCGCCCGATGCAGCTCCGCGGCCAACAATAATGCGGGATGGAGCCCCTACCAGATCGGCGTCCTTAAATTTCACCCCGGCCCGATCGTCCCGGTCATCCAGCAGCGTCTCAATGCCTGCGCTTGTCAGCTCACGGTAAATTTCTTCCGCCAATGCCATCTGAACTTCATCCTTTACAGCTACCGGAATAACATGAGCCTGGAAGGGAGCCACGGACATTGGCCATACCAGCCGTTCGTCTGTAATGCTCTGCTCAGCGATGGCGGCCATGACACGAGATACGCCAATGCCGTAACAACCCATAATGACCGGCTTCTCCCGACCATCGACATCGACATATGACGCGCCCAAGGAGTCACTGTATTTGGTTCCTAGCTTGAATACATGTCCGAGCTCAATTCCCCGGTGGAACAACAGCGGCTCACCGCAGCGGGGACAGCTGTCACCTTCGGCAGCATTCCGGAAATCTCCGGTAAACTCCAGCGAAAAGTCGACTCCGGGGCGGACGTGTAACAGATGCATATCAGCCTCGTTCGCTCCGGTGATCCCTTCCAGCATGGAAGCAACCTCATTATCCACCAGCAGCTGCAGCGAGAGTCCTACAGGTCCGGCAAAACCGACCGGAGCGCCGGTTGCGAGCCGTACCTCCTCAGCTTCCGCCAGTTCAATTGTCTCTGAAGAGGTATAAGACTTCACTTTGACCTCGTTTACTTCACGGTCTCCGCGTACCAGCACTGCAACCAGCTTGTCATCGGTCTTGTACAGCAGCGTTTTAATTAGCTGATCAGGGCTCACTTGCAAAAACTGTACCAAATCTTGAATACTCTTCACATCGGGAGTTCGTACGGTTTCCATCGCTGGTAGCTCAGTAGTACCTTCGCCTGCTTGAGTGCTCTTTCCCTGCATAACGGTTGCCATCTGCGCCTGTTCCAGGTTGGCCGCATACTGACACGAGCTGCAAGATACGATGGTGTCTTCCCCGATTTCAGCCAAGGCCATAAATTCATGAGTCTCGCCTTGTCCGCCAATTGCCCCTGCGTCAGCTTCTACTGCCCGGAAGTTCAGACCGAACCGCCTAAAGATCCGCTCATATGCGTTGTACATATTCCGGTAAGAAACATCCAGCCCCTCCCAGTCACGGTCAAAGGAATAAGCGTCCTTCATCAAGAACTCCCGACCACGCAGCAGTCCGAAACGGGGACGTCTTTCATCTCGGAACTTCGTCTGAATCTGATACAGATTGACCGGCAGTCTGCGGTATGAGGAGATCTCTTGGCGTACCAGTGATGTAATAACCTCTTCATGTGTAGGCCCAAGCACAAATTCCCTTTCATGACGGTCATGAAGCCGTATAAGTTCAGGTCCGTAAACTTCATATCTGCCGGACTCCTTCCACAGCTCAGCAGGTTGAACTGCTGGCATATGAAGCTCCTGCGCACCGGATGCATCCATCTCCTGACGGATAATGCCTTCGATTTTACGAAGAACACGCCATCCGAGCGGCAGATAGGTATAGATCCCGGAAGCCGTCTGGCGGATATATCCTCCCCGGAGCAGCTGATGATGACTGAGCGCCTCTGCTTCAGCCGGCACTTCGCGTAAGGTAGACATAAATAATTGACTTTGCCGCATGGCTTTCATCCTCCTCTTCTTTCGTGAAAACACAAAAAAGCACATCCGTCATAAGGGACGAATGTGCTCGTGGTACCACCCTGTTTCAATCTTCCACCGTTTGTTCAGGGGGAAGATCCTCTTGACGGCGGTAACGGGCCGTACCGGCTCCGCTGCATGGCAGCGCAGCAACTACAAGGGAGGAAGAACGCAGTCGTACATGAAAGCCTTTCAGCCAAGGGCCTCCTCTCTGTTACGCCGTATCTGCGGACTTATGTCCTTGATCAAGGTTGTTCACGGAATTCATTTTTCCATACGTTACATCCGAAAGGTCGAAATGTCAATAGTACCGTTATCACAGTGTATTCCTAGCACGAGATATGCTCCAACACCTGCCGCAATATACCAATGACATGATCATCCTGATACGTATAATAATACGTGTTTCCGTCACGCCGATATTTCACCAGTCGTAAGCTGCGCAAATGGCTCAGTTGATGTGATACCGCAGACTGGCTCATTCCAAGCACCTCGGCAATATGACCGACAGGACACTCCTCCTGAGATAATAAATGAAGAATCCGGATCCGGGTAGGATCGGATATCGCTTTAAGTAGGCGGGAGGCTTCAAGTGCTTGTTCCTCCTGCAAAAGTTCGTGCATCTCTTTTTCCATGATCATTCCCTCTTTTCATTCATAGCTTCCACGATTATGCGGGCATCACGTCCGACCCCTGCAAGCAGAGCTGAACCTCTGTGGGTTTGCCACGGTAACCCGACGAAATATAGATGATCTACCGGACTGACTCCACGGGAATGGAGAACCTGTCCATCACTGTCCAGAGCTCCTTCGATATGCAGCCAGCTGTAGCGGGATTTAAACCCCGTAGCCCAAATAATGTTACGAACCGCCAGCTCCGAGCCATCCTGAAAAAGGACCCCTGAGCCACTCACATCCACGGTTCTCTTTTTTAAGATCACTTTACCGCACCTGACCGCTTCTTTCAATTCATATCCGAAAATCGGATCACCTTTTCTCCGTAGCCGCCTTCCGATCCAGGACGAAGATGCTGCCTTTAATATACCTAGAGTGTCCAACCACCAAAAAATACTCTTGGTTCCGATCTTAAGCGGCAAATATTTCGGCTGCTGACCAAGCGCCAGGTAGGTTTTCCGTCCCTCTGAAAGCTCTACCGCAATTTGAGCACCGCTGTTGCCTCCCCCAACGACGAGTACATCCCCTTCCTGAAGCTGTGACGGATGTCTATAGGAGGAAGAATGCATCTGGAGAACATTATCTGATACCTTCTGAGAATACGTAGGAACGTTCGGCTGCTGAAACGGACCTGTCGCAATGACCAGCTTCTTGGCCTGGTACTGACCTTGGCTGCTGTCTATTATAAAAATACCTCGTTCTTTGCGTACAGAGGTGACATCTGTTCCGAATTGAATAGGAAGCCTAAAATGCACTGCATATTTTTGCAAATATAAAGACATCTCGTTCTTGTCTGGAAATCCGTCTGACTCCCCTTCTAATGGAAACCCTGGAAGTGCATTGTGAGACCTTGGCGTAAACAATCTTAGCGATTCATATCGTCCCTGCCATACTTCACCTGCTCCCATACTGCGATCCAATATCAAAAAATTATTATTCTTCGCACGACTGCGGCTTAACCAATATCCTGCAGCCAAACCCGCCTGTCCTGCGCCAATAACTACCGTGTCCCATACCATAATCATCACCACAATTCATATGAATAATTGCTCATATATAGATATAACACGTTTTTGAACGGACGTAAACGAAAATTATATGAAAATTGAAGCGTTTCTCTTTTTTAGATGAAAAAATGTCGGTCTCTCCGTTGACATTATGTCGGGATGAGCATAATATAAGCCTAAAGTTGCATTCAGGAAACAATCTAAGCTCGGCCCAATTAAATAGGGAGAGGTTAAACTTTATGGACGAGACAAATAATTATCAAAATCTGCACCAGGCAGCGCTCGGACAGCGGTTTCTGGTGAAAAAGGTGGATATCCAGGGTGAACTGAAGCGACGACTTCTGGATCTTGGATTCGTACAGGATTCGGTCATCGAAGTGCTCAGAGCAAGCCCTTTGGGAGATCCCACCTCATATAGAGTGGCAGGCACAGTCATTGCATTACGGAAAGAGGAGAGCCAGTTAATATACGGTGAGGTGATAACATCATGAGATCTTTTACCATCGCCCTAGCGGGAAATCCCAATACTGGAAAAAGTACGTTATTCAATGCTCTGACAGGGCTAAAGCAGCATACCGGCAACTGGTCAGGAAAAACGGTTAGTCTAGCAAGCGGTTATTATGAATTTAAAGACGTTCGGTTCGAGTTTGTGGATCTGCCCGGAACTTATTCCTTATTCTCCAACTCCTCGGATGAGGAAGTAGCGCGTGATTTCATCGTATTTGAGAAGCCTGATGTCACGCTACTTGTACTTGATTCTACCGCACTGGAAAGAAGCCTCAATCTGGCCCTTCAGGTGCTTGAAATGACCGATCGCGTGATCATCTGTTTAAATTTAATGGATGAAGCGAAGAAAAAAGGGATTAAGATCCATGCCGGGAAGCTTTCCAAAAAACTCGGCGTTCCGGTTATCCCTATCTCGGCAAGAAACAACGAAGGATTGGATGTATTGTCAGACCATTTACTCAGAATGTGCTTGGGCGAAATCCAGACGACTCCTTACCGAATGAAATACAACGAACAGCTTGAAAGTAATATCGCCAGATTAGAGAGCGAAATCACAGATATCGTAGGGAATGACTTTCCAACCCGGTGGCTCGCGATTCGATTTCTGGACGGCGATAAGAAACTAATTTCTACACTTCAGGACAGGATCTCCGCTCAAGACAAAGGGGGTGTAAACTATGGAGCAGCTAAAACGCTTAGAAGCTCTAACAGCCACCATTCCTGCTGACCAAATTGATGGTGTCCGTGAGACGATTGTCGGAGATTTATTCAAAAAATCCAGGGAACTTTGTAATGAAGCTGTTACGGTGACTGACAAAGACCGCCTGTATCGTTCAGAGCGGCTGGACCGTATCTTCACCTCCAAAGTGTGGGGCTTTCCCATTATGCTCGGACTGCTCGGCATTTTGTTCTATCTGACAATTGCGGGCGCTAACGTGCCATCCTCTATGCTTGCCAGCTTTTTCGGATGGGTGGAAGGATATTTGACGCTCGGTTTCGAGGCTGTGAATGCGCCGGCATGGCTCCACGGTGTACTCATTCTCGGACTTTTCAGGGGTACCGCATGGGTGGTAAGCGTCATGCTTCCTCCTATGGCGATCTTCTTCCCGGCGTTTGCCCTTCTTGAAAACTACGGGTATTTGCCCAGAGTTGCCTTCAACCTGGACCGGTTATTTAAGAAAAGCGGCGCCCACGGTAAGCAGTCCCTGACGATGGCAATGGGATTCGGCTGTAATGCCGCAGCCATCATGTCTACCCGGATTATCGAATCTCCCCGGGAACGTATGCTAGCGATTCTGACCAATAACTTCGTTCCGTGCAACGGACGCTGGCCGACATTGATACTACTTGCTTCTCTGTTTATGGCCGCAGGCTTTTCCGGTGGAACCCAGACACTCGTTACCGCTTCTGTTGTCATGGGGATGGTGTTGATCGGCATTGTTGTCACGTTAACCGTATCGTGGGTACTGTCCAAAACCGCATTAAAAGGTGTGCCTTCCCACTACACGCTGGAGCTTCCGCCTTATCGGAAACCTAAAATCTTGAACACGATCCTTCGTTCTACACTGGACAAAACGGTGTATGTTCTCCGGAGAGCCGTGATCGTGGCGGCGCCAGCAGGCGTCTTGACCTGGATACTGGCCAATATCTATATAGGTGACACTAGCATCCTGCTGCATTTTGTCGGCTTCCTGGACCCGTTCGCCCAGGCGCTCGGGCTGGACGGCTTTATCCTGATGGCTTTCATTATCGGGATGCCGGCCAATGAGATCGTTCTACCAATCCTGCTCATGGGTTATCTCGCTACCGGTTCGTTGACCGAAGTTGAGGATATGTTTGCGCTGAAGCAAATTTTCCTGGATCAAGGCTGGACGTGGCTGACGGCACTGAACATGATGCTGTTCTCGCTTCTTCACTACCCTTGCGGAACAACCCTTGTTAACATCTATAAGGAAACCAAGAGCAAAAAGTGGACATTTCTGTCCTTTGCGATTCCGACTGCCATTGCTATCGGCGTGACCTTCACCGTGGCTCAGGTCGTTCGGGCCTTGGGCTGGGTGTAAAGTTTGTCAAATCAAAAAGCAACCAGATACCCGTTAATTCGGATGTCCAGTTGCTTTTTTTGATTACATAGCTCGTTATTTGTAAGACGCTCCCCGTACGTATCGTTCCTCCGATCGCTGTTGTCCCCGAATTTTTTGAATTCATTTCAACTGTTAAAATTCGGGGACAAAGCTAATGCTTACGAAGTAGCTTCCCTTTGGGAAGCTTTTAGGCGACCGCTGCCGCTTCTCCGGAATCGTTTCGTCCGCTCCGCCGCTTCGATGTAAAAAAGAGATCTGATTGTATATCAATGCCCTGACTCACACCAGTATAAATGCCCCGCCCTCTGCTAAAAAGGAGCACAGACATATTTCTGGCATACTGTACTCCCCGCAAATATAATTCGTTCTCTCATACCGGGTAAAGTTCCTCGTGCTTTTCTGCTGTCCGTTTGCATTCTTTACACAATCCTCTAACGATTCCCGCATCATTGGCATAGAACGTCAGAGGCTGCAACTTTTTGCATCGGCTGCAGGTCTGCCCATTGGCATCCTTTAATTTTTTCTTCTTATGTAATGACACCACGTTGCTGTGCCGTCTCCTGGATAATAATGAATACAACAGAACCAGCAATACGATGGCGGCAATGATGACAAACAGTATAATAAGCTTCATCTCTTATCCCCTCCCCTACCAATATACCACTTCCTTCACACAAAAAAGCCTTCTTTTCCCCGCATAGCGGTTGAAGAAGGCTTTCGTCATGCAGTTGATTGCAAGGAGTGTTAGTGCATCAAAGCGATCATTTCTTAAGGTGATATGGAACGGTTGTAATAATTACATCTTTACGATAAAGCAAGTATGTACGGATCATAAAACTTGTTTGGTTATGCAGAAAGTTATGCCAGCCTTTCTTTGGAATGAACTGGGGAATAACTACCGTAACCTGATAATTGGCTTCACTCGCTTTTCGATGTACCGTATCGATAAACTTGCTCAAAGGTTGGATGATGCTCCTATAAGGAGAATTTAAAGTCACCAACCTCACATCAGGTTTCCATTTCTGCCATTTTTCCTCGAATCGGATTTCATCTTCTTTTTCAAACGGAATATATACAGCTATGATCTGTTCCGCTGACAGGGATTTAGCATAGTTTAGGGAATGTTCAACAACATGCGTAATTCCCGATACAGGTAAAATAATGACATTTCCCTCAATCGGCACAGTTGGTTCGCTAGTTGTAAGCCGCAGTTGTTCACCTACCGCTTCGTAATGCTTCTTTATACGATAGAATAAATAAACGATAAGCGGCAAGAAAACAAAGACAGGCCATACCTGTGTGAATTTAGTTAAAAAGAACACGATTGTAACGGTAAAACAGATAATGGCACCAATTGTGTTAATAATCAGTTTTGGAATCCAACCTGTTGGTTTTTCACGAATCCATTTCACCATCATGCCTGTCTGAGAGAGTGTAAATGGGATGAATACACCCACAGCATAAAGTGGGATCAACTGCTCGGTTTGTCCTTGAAACGAAATGATCAACACGATGGATAATAAACCAAGAAAGATGATACCATTGGAATATCCCAGTCGATCCCCCCGTACGGTGAACATTTTTGCGATAAACTTATCTTTGGCAAGATTAACAGCAAGCAATGGAAACGCCGAATAACCGGTATTAGCGGCAAGAATCAAGATTAAAGCTGTCGTTCCTTGGATGAAAAAATACATAAAGTTTCGTCCGAAGGTCTGCGCTGCGATCTGTGAAACAACCGTCTGCTCTACAGTAGGCGTAATCCCGTAATAATAGGCTAAGTACACAATTCCCGAAAATAACAGCGCAAGCAAGGTTCCCATCGCCAGTAACGTTTTAGCCGCATTATTCGGAGCAGGATCTTTGAAGTTCGGAATGGCATTCGAAATCGCTTCAACTCCTGTTAAAGCAGAGCTTCCCGAGGCAAAAGCTCTGAGGAGTAAAAATATAGTCATGCCTGTTACTGGAGTACCAATTGGCGCATGCAAATCGGGTGAAACACTACCCGTAAAAATGTTGTATACACCAACACCGATTAAAATAAACAGTGCCAAAACGAATAAATAAACGGGATAAGCTAAAATTGAAGCAGACTCGGTAACCCCCCTTAAATTTAATAGGGTAAGAAGAAGTACAAAGACTACAGCAATGATAACCTTGTGCTCGTGTAGACTCGGAAAGGCGGATGTTATGGCATCCGTACCTGCGGACACGCTGACAGCTACTGTTAATATATAATCCACCAACAAGGAGCCTCCAGCAACAAGTCCAGGGTATACCCCTAGATTCTGCTTGGATACCATATACGCTCCTCCACCATATGGATAAGCAAAAATAATTTGGCGGTAAGATAAAATAAGCGCGAGTAATAAAATCAATACTCCAATCCCAATCGGTACCGAATACCAAAATGCTGATACACTTACGGTGATTAAAACCAACAGTATTTGCTCTGGACCATATGCAACGGACGATAAAGCATCAGAGGAAAGAATGGCAAGTGCCTTTTTCTTATTAAGTTTTTGTTCCCCTAATTGGGTAGATTTCAGAGGTCGCCCAACCAAAAACCTTTTTAATGTCATCGTTTCTTTCCACCACCAGTTTGAAATTCGGGACATATAGTATACTGTCCTTGTAGTTTATTCATTATCCGTTATAACCGATAACCTCCTCACACCTCTCTATTCTCTCAAACAAAAAAGCCTCCTTTTCCCCGCATAGCGGTTAAAGAAGGCCTTCGTCGTACAGGTCGACTTGCAAGGACGTTAGATCTTTAGTTCTCCCAGTTTGATCAATTCTACAACGGCTTGCGAACGGCCCTTGACGTTCAACTTTTGCATAACGTTGGAGATGTGGTTACGCACCGTTTTCTCGCTAATGAACAACTGCCCGGCGATGTCGCGAGTGGTTTTGTCCTGTACTAGCAATTCAAACACTTCACGTTCACGGTGGGTTAACAAAAACTTGCTGCTATGGTCATTCCCCTTCAATGGTGTCACCCCTCCTTGCCCGGGTATGTGTGGTCTAACAAGGTTAAGGGATACAGTCAACTCATAGTATGTCAGAACAGGAGTGAAGGTGCGGAGTGTAATACAAATTGGGCTAAAATTCTGGACAAGAGGTTTTTTATCCTTGATTCCTTCAAATCCATCCTCTATGATGAGGATATAAAAATAATTTTCTTATTTAGTGGGATAATAACAAAATAATTTTCACGACAACATTTTCCAGTTCAATCACTTGATTCCACTATTAAAGGAGGCCTGTGATGGCACCTATCCTGCATATTATCGCCGTGGAAAAAGATCGCCTGCCCCGGCAGGAGCGGCGGCTTGCCGAGTTTATAATGGATGGCCCTTCAGAAATCGTTCATATGGGCATCAAGGAACTGGCAGACCAGTGCGATGTGAGTGCCGCAACCGTGACCCGATTTTGCAAACATTTTGATTGTAAAGGGTATCCTGATTTCAAGGTCAAACTCGCTGCAGAAATGGCCCATGCCGAAATGACATCACGTTCAGGCAATACAAGATATCAGGATATCGTGGCCGGTAACCCGCTGGCTGACATCGTACAGGCGATTGAAGCGAACCATATGACTTCGATCCAGGATACGACCTCGCTGCTAGATTTAGGGCAGCTAGAACGTGCGGTTGACGTACTGTGCCGGTCTAAGCGTATTGATCTGTACGGTATTGCCACCTCATCTATTGTCGCTCAGGACTTTTACCAGAAGCTGATCCGGATTGGAAAAAACTGCACCGCATTTGCTGATTCGCATATGCAGATCACCTCTGCGTCAACCCTGACGTCTAACGACACGGCCATCGCTATTTCATATTCAGGTGAAACACCGGAAACGATCGATGCCCTGTCCTGCGCCAAGAATGCCGGCGCTTTTACGATTAGCATTACCTCGTACAGAAGCAGCGTCCTGTCGTCCTTATCTGATATTGCACTGTATTCATCTTCCCTAGAGGAAGGTATGCGGCGCGGGGACATGGCTTCACGCATCGCTCAGCTTCATATCATCGATATTTTGTTTATGGGAATGGCCAGCCGGGACTTCTCTACCTATGTTCCCCGTCTGGAGCAGTCATATCATAATGTACAAAATTACCGCAAAAGCCGAGGAGGTCAATAATCAGTGAACATCTACATTTTCGAGAATGAAGAGGGCTTCGTACAAACCGCAGCCAATCAAATCACCAGCCTGTTGAATACTAATCCCTACGCCAAACTAGGTCTAGCTACTGGAAGTACTCCCGTACCACTATATGCCAAACTTATTGAGATGCATCGTCAAGGTCTCGTAAGCTTTGCCGGAGCAACAACTTACAATCTGGATGAATATGTAGGACTGCCCGAGAACCATCCGGAAAGCTACCGTACGTTCATGAACGAGAAGTTATTTAACCATGTAGACATCAACATTGCACAGACACATGTGCCTAACGGAAATGTAGCAGACCTTGAAGAGGAATGTCGTTCGTACGACCAGATGATGGAACAAAATGGTCCGATCGATCTTCAGCTGCTTGGTATTGGCCACAACGGCCATATTGGCTTCAACGAGCCCGGAGATGTCCTTACCAGTGGTACGCATGTCGCCCCGCTGCAGGAGAAAACACGTAAAGCCAACGCGCGATTCTTTCCTTCGATCGACGATGTACCGACTCATTCCGTTACAATGGGTGTTGGATCGATTATGAAAGCCCGTCAGATCATGCTATTGATTCGTGGTGAAGACAAGGCAGAAATCGCACAACGTGCATTAACAGGACCGATTACTACAGAGTGTCCGGCATCCTTGCTTCAATGCCATCCGAACGTAATTGTGCTACTGGATCAAGGCGCAGGGAGATATTTCAAATGAGCAGTGCAACCGAAACCAAGTTAACACTGTTGTATGGTAAAGTATTAACTCCTGAGGGGTTGCAGGAACACGGCGTGCTCGCTATGCGCGGCGAACATATCGTATTTGCGGGTGAAGTCTCAGCTCTCCCTGCTGATCTCGATCAATCTGAAGCTACTGTAATCCGGGAATCCGATGGATATATAATTCCCGGTTTTATCGATATTCATGTTCACGGCGGTAATGGTGAAGATTTCATGGACTCAGATAAGGAAGTACTGGATACTATTACTTCCTATCACTGTTCACAGGGCACAACAGCTATGCTGGCCACAACCATGACAGCACCGAAGAAATCAATCGACTCCGTCCTTAAAGAAGTAAATGAATACCGTGAGCAAGGAATGCCTTATACTCGTCTGGAAGGAGTTCACCTGGAAGGTCCGTTTATCAGCCCTAAATGGCCGGGCGCTCAAAACCCGGAGCATATCGTCACTGCCAACATTGACTGGCTGGAGGAATGGGAGCAAGCTTACCCGGGTCTTGTAAAGCAAGTTACGCTCGCCCCTGAACGAGAAGGTGCGCTAGAAGCGATAACCTGGCTTAAGAAGCATAACATTGTGGCTGCTCTTGGTCATACGGATGCTTCTTATGACGAGGTGTTAAAAGCTATTGATGCCGGGTTAAGCCACGGTGTGCATACCTTTAACGCCATGACAGGACTCCATCACCGCAACCCGGGCACTGCCGGAGCTATGCTCAGTGACGACCGCCTCAGTGCTGAAATCATAGCAGACGGCATTCACGTTCATCCGGCAGGTGTGCGCATTTTGGAACGGATGAAGCAAGGACAGAACCTGATCCTCATCACAGACGCGATGTCAGCTACTGGAATGCCTAACGGAGAATATACCTTGGGGGATCTTCCGGTTATCGTGAAAGATGGTGTAGCTACACTGAAGGGCAACCGTGATAGCCTTGCAGGCAGCACACTGACGATGATCAAAGGCTTCCACTTCTTGATCCGCGAAATTGGACTTAGCATGGAACGTGCATCCGAAATCGCCAGCTTGAATCCGGCCAAACGGCTCGGTATCAACCACCGTACCGGCTCCTTTAAAGAGGGCTATCAGGCTGATGTACTGCTCTTAAATTCCGACTTGGATATCGATGGTGTCTGGGTACAGGGTAATCGTAAATATTAAGATGTTAATTTCCTTCATGGAAAAATCAAAAGCTCTTGCCATCTGTCGGCAAGAGCTTTTTCATCAAATCCCAAGTTAACTTGTATTAACGGTTAGTCCGGTTGTTGTTATCAAACAGTCCATCATTGTTGTTGTTGAACATGTTACCATTACGATTGTTCACATTCAAAGGGAAAATACGGTTAATGTACGCTCCAATATCACGCGTGATGTCCCCTGTTGCTTCTGCTACATTCCCAACATATCCGTTACCGTTACCATTACCATTTCGGTTACCGTCTACATTGTTACCGGCATAACCAGTTGATTGATTGTAAAAATCAGAATCGGCGGATACATATACCTGATCACAAGAAGGAACCGTCTTACGAACTTTACTACTTACAGATTCACGTACATCCTTCGGTACGCTGTTTCCGTTCATCATACCACCGTTACCAGTCGTGTCGTTCATCATGCCGTATCGCCCGGTTGTGCCATCTGTACCATTGGTCCCCATCAAGCCTGTACGGTTCGGCCCCATTGTATTATAGCCTCTTACGCCAAAAGTACCGTTTCCGGTAGTACGACCTAATCCTGTGTTGTTATCAAGTGTTCCCGTTGAATTTGTTCCCGATGGATGCATCGCAGATGGATTCGTTCTTGAAGGATATGTTCTCGTTGGATTGGTTAATCCACGCAACAGCCCCATACTGCCTGAGCCGGTAGTGCCATAAGCACCGTCGTTACGGTTTCTAGTGGTCCCGTACGTTGACATTGGACCCGTTCTTCCCGTGCTCATCCCGGTCATATTACCGTCAGTTCTGTGTTGATTGTCAAGTGACAGCGCCACATATGCCTTATTATTGGCAACAAATACATGCGCATCCCGCACACCTTTAACTTTAGAAACTTTACTGGACAGTGTTGGACTATACTTCAGATTAGTTAGATCATGCTGCGTACCGTTGTAGTTGTTGGTTCCCAAGTTGTTGGTTCTCGTGTTGTTGGTTCCAAACATGTTAACGCCGGTACGCCCCGTATTTTTCGTCGTAATGTTATTAGTACGTGTTGTGTTCCCAGCAGGAGTACCGCACCCCGCTAGCCCGGCAATACTGACGATCATTGCGGCCGACAGAGTTAAGCTGAGGGCTTTGGATTTGATCATGATTCATCCTCCATCTCTATAATAGGTGTGTACTGACACCGTATAGGATGGCCTTGGTTATAAAACGTATGCTGAAAGGTTTTGGCATTGAGCCTTACTTATCCACTATCCCCCACCTGTTTTTGTATTCCTTATCGACATGGTTCTTATAATCTCCTGAGATCACTTGGTCCAGCCATGCGACGTTATCCTGATACCATCGAATTGTGTTTCGAATACCGCTTTCGTAATTGTATCTCGGACTCCAACCAAGTTCATTCCGAATTTTATCCGCATCAATGGCGTATCTACGATCATGGCCAAGACGATCCGCGACATGGCGAATCAATGATTCAGGCTTGTTCAGCACTTCCAATATGGTACGGATAACCTGCAAATTATTTCTTTCATTATGTCCGCCAATATTATATATCTCGCCATCCTTCCCCTTACGTAAAACCAGATCAATCGCTCGGCAATGATCTTCCACATACAACCAGTCACGAATATTCATCCCATTGCCGTAAACCGGAAGTGGTTTGTTTTGCATTGCATTGTATATCATAAGGGGAATGAGTTTCTCCGGAAATTGATAAGGACCATAATTGTTCGAACAACGGGTAATATTGACTGGCAAACTAAATGTTTCATAATAGGCACGCACGAGCAAATCTGCGCCTGCCTTACTTGCAGAATAGGGGCTGTTTGGCTGAAGTGGTGTATCTTCGGTGAATACACCGGTATCTCCCAGTGTCCCGTATACTTCATCTGTTGATACCTGAACAAATTTGCGGAGGCCGTACTCTTTAGATAAATCCAGAAGCGTCTGAGTCCCTAACACATTGGTTTTGACAAACAATTCGGGCTGTACAATACTCCGGTCAACATGCGATTCAGCTGCAAAATTGACAACCGCATCAACCCCCTCCTTGAAGAGAGGCTCTAATGATGCCCGATCAGCAATATCTGCCTTCACAAATCGGTACTTCGGATGTGGTAAAATGTCCGCCAGATTATACAGATTTCCAGCATACGTTAATAAATCCACATTAATCATTTCATCTAGTGGATATTGAGCCAGCATATAGCGAATAAAGTTACTACCTATAAATCCCGCTCCTCCGGTTACAATAACTTTCATATCCTCACCCTTTGTAATCAAAATTGTTCTCTGCCGCCACTAAAGGCGGATGCTTCGAATCCTTATCTGAAAGAACAGGTTTATAAACGGGCCATTCGATATTCAAATCTGGATCATTCCAAGCGATTCCGCGATCATGTTCAGCCGAGTAATAGGCATCAACCTTATATAGAACTTCACAATCGGGCACAAGAGTGCAAAAGCCATGGGCAAACCCTTGAGGAACAAGCAGTTGCCGATAATTGGATGCAGACAAAACAAAACCTTCCCATTGGCCGAAAGTAGGTGAACCTTTTCGAATATCAACAATGACATCAAAGATCGCACCTCTCGTCACGCGAACCAGTTTCGTTTGCCCTTCAGGAGCCAGCTGATAATGAAGCCCTCTAAGGACTCCAGCATCGTAGGACAATGAGTGGTTATCCTGAATAAAGTTATAACCAATGCCGGATTGCTTGAGTGTATGTTCGTTGTAACTCTCTAAAAAGAATCCACGATGGTCGAGATGAACCGTCGGTTCAATTAATTTTGCACCTTTCAGCTTTGTATCTATGATCTTCATTATTTTCCTCCGATACAGTTAGTCATGTATCACCTGTCGGTTCATAGCGGTCTAACAGCCTTATAAATATCATATGTCTGATTTATGTGCCGAGTATAGGCAGAAGGGGAACCATTTACGTAAAAAAATCCCGATCATCATTGAGAGGATCGAGATTTCATTGTTTATCATCACTTTAATTGTACATTTATATTTCCTTTAACTTCATTCAATCGATTCATAACCTCATCTAAACGGCCGCCTTTGACGATTATTTGCCCGATCCGATCCGTACCCACTCGGAATTTGTTTATTTTGTCACCTATATTGTAATCAAAAGATATTTGAATAATATCTACATGACTAGCGTTCCCATTCACAAGTTCAGTAATTTCACCCTCCTTGTCGGATAACAAGAGTTCACAGGCACAGGGTTGAAAAGACTGGACAGAAAAAATAGGGTTCATATGGAGAGCAGCCCTAACCATCTGTTCATAATAATCGAATCCATAGAAAGTAGACACTAGTTCCGGCAAACATGTTGCTCCCGCTCTACCCCCAATTTCAAGAACAAACACCTTTTCGTCTTTTAAAATAAAATCTGCATTAATCGCGCAATTATTTAGTTGCAGCGCCAGAATGCTTTGCTTTAACTGAGAGAATAGATCCTGCTCCACCTCATCTGGTAACTCGTAAGGTACATAATGACCGATAGGCACACCGGCGTCTCCATAAAACATAAGATCACCGTGCGGCATAATAAATTGAATCTCGTTATTATACACAAAAGCTTGTGCTCCAAACTCGGTTCCTTCAATAAATTCTTCAACGATAAAAAAATCGAGTTTTGTGTCTCTTCTCACTTTTTCGTATGCGTAATCCACTTGTTCTATATCCGTTACCTTCACAATCCCCTTACTCGCTCCACTGTCTACAGCTTTAAAAATGAGAGGCAGCGACAGTACTTCGAAGGCAGCATAGGCCTCCTCTTTATTTTTGACTTTTACAAATTTGGCGGTTCTCACGCCATGCTCCATAAAAGCCTGTTTCATTTCCCATTTATTTGACGATAGCTGGGCAGACTCGTAGTTCAAACCGCTAACCCCGATTTCATCAACTACCTTGCCAATCGACTTTACAGCCACATCCGTACCTGTCGTACATATTCCATCGATTCCTTCAAGTCGGGCGATTTCCGCTACTTTATCTGTATCTGTTGTATCCTCATAATAAACTTTATCAGCCCAAGCAAATCCTGGGTAGTCTCCCTGCCTACTCAGAACAATGACGTACAATCCCATCTTTTTTGCTGTTTTAATTAAGGGAAGCTGGGAGATGCCTGCACCTAATACCATCAGTTTTTTCATGGTTTAAACTCCCTGATGCGGCTTATGATCCGTTCTTGGTCTTCTTCTGTTACATTCGGATGAATAGGGAGGGTGAGAATGCTTTTCCAGATTTCAGAGGAAAGCGGAACGACCGCTTTTAAATGGAGGTAGACTGGGTGAAGATGACATGGATAATAATGAACACCTGTAGCGATGTTATGTTCTTGCAGATGAGCAATCATACGATCTCTCAAGGCTTCTTCCTTGAACTTAATCTGGAACAAATGCCATGCGCTTTTCGTATCCGTTTGTTCCTGAGGAAGCTCGATCCACTCCAAATCTTTCAACTCCGACTGATAACGTTCAGCTATTTCCCTGCGTCTTCCGTTTAACCGATCCAGCTTGCCCAGCTGAACCAGACCAATGGCTGCCTGCATATCGTTCATATGATATTTGTATCCTACCTTATCAACGAAATACTGCCAGGCGTACACTTTTTCACTGGAGGACCGTATCCATGTATCACGTGAAATACCAACCCATCTCTTCTCGCGAAGTTTCCGATTCATCCACTCTGTATTGCAAGTGATAGCCCCGCCTTCACCGCTGGTCAAATTCTTAACCGCGTGGAAGCTGAAACAAGTAATCTCGCTGGTCGATCCGATTCGTTTCCCTTTATACTCTGCACCGCAAGCATGCGCGGCATCTTCCACCACCTTAATTCCCTTCGATTGTGCTAACTCATGTATTGCGTCCATGTCGCAAGGATGCCCCCCCATATGAACGACAATAATAGCTTTGGTCTTATCCGTAATTTTTCGTTCAATATCAGCTGGAGATATATTCATTGTAGATCTGTCGATATCTGCAAAAACCGGAGTTGCACCAACATAACTCACAGCGTGAACCGTGGATATGAATGTGATCGAAGGTACGATGACCTCATCACCGGGCCCGATTCCTAAAATATCCATAGCCAGATGGAGCGCAGCCGATCCGGAATTGAGTGCCACCGCAAAACGGCTGCCAACAAACTTGGCAAACTCTTGTTCAAATTGTTCGGTTTTAGGTCCAAGACCAAGCCATCCGGAACGTAAAACTTCCGTCACCGCGTCGATTTCCTCTTGGCCGATGCTTGGTTGAAGAACGGGTATCAGTTTATGATCCAAGTGAACCTCTCCTTTCGTTATCCCCAGTTATTCCGACATAAAAATTTGTGAACGCCACCGCTCAGCACAAGCTTCCACCGAGAAATTTTCCCAGGCTACTTTTTCCGCATGATCTGCAATGTTTTGCCGCAGTTCCGGCTGTTCGATCAGCTCGACTATAGCCTTATACCACTCTTCGCTTGTTTCCGAGACAATCAGACCACTTTCTTTGCCCTGAACCCATTCTTCGTATGCCGGAGAGGAAGTGTAGATGCCCGGGATTCGGCAAGCCGAATATTCGCGGAATTTATTATTGCTCTTACAATCGTGCAGCAGTGTTCGCTCGAGCGGTGCCAATCCAATATCCCAGCTTGAACGATAAAGACGTTTCAGAAAATTTTTATAATTTTCATCATAAGGTTCTGTGGACACCTGTGGTTTATCTGTAAGTTCTTCCGGAGCGTATCCACAAAACTCAATTCTCACTTTATCCCCATACTTCCTTATGACCTCATCAAGTGCCTTAATAACAGGTTCGAAGGCCACCGGTTTTCTCCCACCTTCATAACCAATAACAATTTTGTCCTCTGCTTTTCTGTTCTTTTTCAATCCGGATAAGATCGAAAAATCAACACTTCCTGGAAAATATACAAGTTTATTCGGTTTAAAATGCGTGTCGAGATGTTTTGCAAAGAAACCTGAGGCGACTTTTACGATTTGAGCGTTTTTAAGAAACTTGACATACGTCTTTCTTCGCGACGATTCATGGTAATATCTCCCCATATCCGAAGTAGGGGACATGGCTAAGAAATGATCGTCGATGGCATACACTGTTTTTTTTCCCATCTCACGGGCCATTTCAAGAAGTTTATACGCTTCTGGCTGAACCGTGCGAAAGAAGATGACGATATCCGCTGCTCCTAGTCTTGATTTGTCTACATCATTATCTGATCTGACATCAAACTGGCATACTCCGTTTTGTTCAAGATGCCTGAGCGGCTGCTCAATGCCAATTTTATATGATGCGATTTTTTCCGATCCGATGATGAGTACGTTCATATCTCCTCTTCTTCCCATTCTCAATCACCCCCTAATTTATATTTTGAATATAAATCTCTTCCAGTTATCCAGACATGTATTCAGTGAAAAATGCTGTCTTACCGCCATCCCCGCATTTTCCTTGATACGTTGCCTCATCGGCGGATCTTCAATCATAGCCTTGATCCCTTCATACCAAGCCTTCTCGGTATGTTCAACGAGATAGCCTGATTCACCCTGGGTAACCCAAGGAACATAAACAGGGGACTTTGAATAAATTCCCGGAATTTGACAAGCGCCATATTCGCGGAATTTATTGTTCGTTTTCCCCTTGTTAAAGGAGTTATTGGCAAGTGGAGCTATGCCTATATCCCAATTACACCGATTCAGTTCCTTCATGAAATCCTTGTATTCCATACCTCCACCTTCATATTTAACGCTTGGATGATTGACAAAAGACTGAGGAAGGTAACCGAAAAACTCCAGCCTCACAAATCCCCCATAGTAGTCGAGTATCTTGTTCAGCGCCGGTATGACTGGAGCGAAATCCTCCTCTTTTTCGCCACCAGCATAACCGATTACAATTTGTTCCCGCTCCCGGTCCACCCTACGCTGTTGATCGAGCCAGTCAAAATCGACACTGCCCGGAAAATATATAACATTTCTATTGAATCTTTCCTGAATATAGGTGCCGAGATCCGGAGAATCTACTTTAATGGTCTTCGCGTTTCTTAAGAACTTGATAAACGTCTCTTTCCGGGCCGGATCGCAATAGTATTGTCCAACGGGGGTTGTCGGTTGAATTTCCAGAAAATTATCATCGATTACATATACAGTTCGCTTCCTGAGTTGATGGGCCAACTCCAGCAACGTATAGGCCGAAGGTTCAACATTGCGGACAAACACGATTGTGTCAGCAGCGGCTATCATTTCTTTACTCACTTCATGCTCTAACTTCATGTCATATTGTAAATTCTCACGTTTTTTCAAAGCACTGAAAGGTTGGAGAACCCCAATCTCAAGGGAAGGAATCAATCCGGCCGCGATCACAAGAACATCTGTTTTGGGCAGGTCAGACTCGATAACTGTCACTGCGTGATTAGAAACGACTTGGGCTGCTGTGCGTCCATGCAGAAAACCTTCCTCTCTTCCTCTTTGAAAACCGTCGATACGTCCTTTTTGATAAGCATTTAGGGTAACAGCGGGCTGTTTCTGTTGTATATGGCGGCGTGTTCTAGTCCTCTGTTTTTTTCTCAGAGCCATCTTATCATTCTCCTTTATAAGCTTCTTGATGGCCGGCGTCCATACCCTCCGTGTAGCCAACGTTAAATCCTTCATTGTAAGCTTCATCAAACCCCTTGTCATAGGATTGATTGTAGTCAACCGCTTGATGCTCAGGTGTGACTATATTCAGTCTTCTTCCCGTTACCGCCCTCCTTCTTCCGGTCAATCTCCTTCCTTTTAACACTCTTCTTTTCGATCTAAACTTCACGTTACGGCTTTTTTTAACTCTTCTCATGGATTTCACCCTCTGCTCATTTAAATGTTATCTGCCTTAATCACCGGAGGCGGGATAACTGGTGCCCCCTCCTCGTAATCCCGAAGTTCATGAGGATTCACTGACAACGGTTGATAGGAGTCCAGGTACCAAATAACTAATGTGTGTCGATTCAGAAACCGATGCAGCTTATTCCCTTTACGCTGAAATACACTGCCATCTCGCACTTTCACAAGCCTACCTTCTATATCCCAGTCGTCATGGACTGAATCATACACTGCCTTCTTGCGACGATTCACTTCCTCCATAGAGATGGTTTCACCAAGATGCCAATTCCGGAGATCAACCTGGGATACCCGAACGGCCTGAATTCCGCTTGCTCCATCAATCGGATAACGGCTCCCTTTCTCTATCCAATACGTTCTCGAACCAGCTCCTTGCACGATCACACAGGTTGGGTATGAATCAATGGTTTGAAGGTTTGAGTTATCCATGTTACGTTGCCAATCAAGAAGCAGCATGCCATGAGGATCACTCCATTTATTGGAGTAAAAGTTCAGATTGTTAGCATATACTTGATCAAATCTGGAATTTAATGATTTCATACTCACACTGCCGTAATGATGGATAAAGGTATCATTTGCAATAATAAGCTGCATTCCCAAAAGCCGGACACGCAGTCCATAGTCGTCATCTTCACAATTCCCGATTTCAAAACCTTCATCAAAATAACCTAATCGGATAAAATCTTTCCGCCGGAGCAGCATGCAAAAACCTGTTAATCGGTTTGTTACGGACCAGCGCCGAGCATCAGATTTATTGTATAATTGAGAAAATTGCTGCATCTCCTCTGTATTCGTGTAACTGACATCGATTAATTGATCCCCACTGATGTAATTCGTCACAGGTCCAACAATTCCGAACTGTGAATTACTGTGCAGACAGGCAAGTAAGTTGGACAGCCAGTTCGTGGTAACGACAGAATCATTGTTCAAGATCATCAAAGTTGTTCCCTTTGCCATCATAAGCCCCTGGTTTACTGCCCCCGCAAACCCCAAATTTTCTTCATTGATCCGGAATCGGACCCCTTGAGCCGACTTAAGATACTCTGCGGTTCCGTCAACAGATGCATTGTCGATAATAATCAATTCATATGGCTCATTTGTATATCGGAGAATACTTTCGATACACTCCTTCAAATAATGAAGCTGATTATAAGTTGGAATGATGATGCTCGTACCTTCAAAGTAAGTTGTGCTGCGGATGGCTCCCTCTGTTTTTCCACGCCTGTACCCATCCGCGTAACCAGTATCAAATCCTTTAAGATAGCCGTCTTTGTACCCTTGATTGTCATGCACCCTGTTCATAAGACTGACTCTCCTTGAGCTAATGAATCAGCCAGATGTCCGAAGTCAAGTGCAACTTTGCCTAACTCAGAAGCAATACGCTGAACGATAATTACAGCCGGAATGCCGGCTCCGACGAGTGCAATATCGAATTCACGGGCAGCGGATATTTCATGCATGACTCTCTGGATATCCCGTATTCCATCCACAGGGGTAACGACACCAGTCACACGGACACCGTTTTCTTCAAGTACCTTCGAAAGCCCAGGAGCTGAGTTTCCCACGATTAGCACACGATAGCCCGAGAGTATCCCCCGAATAAAACCTTCCAGATGCAATGCATAGTTAATTGTCGATAAAGTCAATTTCAGGTTTCGGTAATCAATGCCATGAGCTTTCAATACGGAAAACGCAAGAGGTTGAAAGTTGGATAGTCGCAGTTTTGGAATTCCTACAATATCCGCTTTTCTAATAGCCGCAGCCAGCATATCCCGGGCCGTAAGATCCGGCAAATTAACACCGGAATAACTTAAAAAATGTCCTTCTTTCCGCACCTCTTCCTCACTCATCACAACTTCCTGTGCCAGCGTCAGCAATTCTCCATCTCCCAGGCGAATAACAGACAAGGATGAGCGCTTTTTCAGAGCACCCCTAATCTTCCCCGCAATTTCCGAGGCACTGAGAAGTCTATAATTGTGCGAACTCATGTGCTTCATGCCAACTTCGATAATCTGTCGAACTGAAATTCCGGGGAGAATCTCGAGTTCTGGGAGGATAGAGTCCACAATACCCTCTCCTCCGTCATATAATCCTTTTTTGTACTCATCGTCGGAGCTTTCATATACGACTTTGTCGGGCACCGGTTGCACTATCGGCACGGTTTGCATCGCCCTCATCCATGCCTCGTCATAACCGGAATCGAAGCCTTGGTTAAACGAAGCGGACGCTTGCTCCAACAACTTCTGTTCACAATCACAATCGGATGGTACGAAAACTTTGCCGGAGGATGTTCTCCGTCGCTTGCTGAATTCTCGCTTAAGAATACGTTTCTTCACTTGCCTTTTCCTTATTTTTCCTAAGCGCTGTCGTATGGTGATCACCCCATCTTACGCTCAATATATTCTTTTTAATGAAATAGGAAACGGGTATACCCATCCATTTTCACCTATCGACTAAGGAAAAATGATGTCTAACATGGAGGTCAATCTTTTATGGTAGGTATGATCTCTTCTCGTTCTCATCAAGCTGTTAAAGGCCATTTGTTGTCGTTCTTCTTCATGCTGCAAATAATATTCAATCTTTTCTACCAGCTCATCATAAGAACCATAGGTTCCGATTTCAGTTCCCGTGGAATATAACTGACCTAGATCCTGACGTACATCGGACAATTGAAGTGTGGCGCAGCCGGCTATTTCAAATGTTCGTGGATTGACGGAATGAGCTGGTATTTTGTAGCCATTGGCATTAATCGTATCGTCATCTGCTGCGCGGTGAAGGTTAATTACTATTTTCGCTCCATTGTAATAACTAGCCGTATCTTCAGGAGTCATCCAATCGCCAAGCTTGATTTTTTCAGACAGGAGGGAGTAGTTTTGCAGCCGATCCCACCACCATCCGGAGATAACCACCTTTTTATTTTTTAAAAACGGGGCGAGTCGATCGATTGCCTCTACCCGGTTCCAAAATGCTGTCCCAATAAAACAGATGTCGGATTGATAAGAAGTGGGTACGTGTTTGGGGTGAAAAACATTCGGATTAACCGCGAATGGAAGGTGATAAACCTGCTGACATCCTAACTTTCGGTAAAAGGACAGGCAGCTTGATTCAAGCGTAAAAATATAATCGTATCGGGGCGCAATCGATACCGTCCAATCCGTGTAGTACGGATCGTCGGTAAACCAGACGGCCGTTCTAAATCCGTTTTGTCTGAGCCTCTTGACGGTATCAGCCTCCAGAACTACTCCGTTCAGAACGAGCACAAGATCGGGTTGCGCTTTTTTAGCCAGAGCAACCACGTCTTCCGAAGGATTAGCAACCGTAAGCTTACGGACTAAATCGTTAAAAGCGTCAATTACCGCCTGGTCCAGCGCTGGATACGGAACGCCGATACCCGCGGTCACATATAGAATATGGAGATCCCTAACGGGTACTTTGTTCTGCGGTAGTGTGCGTAGGGCGGCTTTGGAAAATCCGATCCGGTATCCCTCTCTGCGTCCCTGCTCAAAACCGTCTTCGTATCCTTTTTGTTTCGCGGATTGCTCCGATAACCACGCTCCCTGCTGTAACAAATTCACTTCTGTTGTTTGCATGCAGTCAAGCCTCCGGATTCATTCTTTCTAACATTACTTTCATTTCATGAGCCGGTCGCTAGCTTGATGCAAAGACTGGAAGGTTCCTGCATCCGTCCACCATCCGTCTAAAACGTCATAGGCAAGTTGTCCCTCAGATGCGTACACGTTGTTAACATCGGTGATCTCCAGTTCGCCGCGACCGGAAGGTTTAATGGTCCGAATCTTATCAAAAACAGCGGTATCATACATATAAATGCCGGTTACACAAAAATCTGATTTTGGCTTTTCAGGCTTTTCTTCAATCATTAAAATTTTATCTTCTTCCAGAATAGGAACTCCGTATCTCTTAGGGTCATGTACTTTTTTCAAAAGTACACGAGCTCCCTCTGCCTGTTCGCGAAAGGATTGAACGTACGTTGTTAGAGGATTCTCGAACAAATTATCCCCGAGAAGTACAACGAATTTTTCATCCGGCTTCATGATAGGTTCGGCGAGTGACAACGCTTGGGCAATCCCGCCGGCCTCTTCCTGAATTTTATAGGTGATTCGAACTCCCCACTCCTTTCCACCGCCCAACAGTTCAGTGTATAAACCTGCAGAATGCTTGCCAATCACCAATAGAATTTCTTCGATACCCGCATTTCGCAATTTCTCTACCCCGTGACAAATCATTGGAATTTTTCCGACAGGCAGCAAATGTTTATTTATTATTTTTGTCAGCGGGTAAAGACGGGTGCCGGTACCTCCTGCCAGTATGACGCCCTTCATATAACCCTTCCTCTCTGCAAAGAAATCGACCTATACATAGATCGTCGGGTCGATTCCCCATTTATCCATAAATTTTTGGCGATTACGCTCAATAAGGCTTTCCACCTTGCTCACATCCTTTTTGCCGAAGCTGGCACTTCCATGATGAAATATAAATACGTCACCCGCGATTCTGAACGTATATCCTGCTTGCCTCGCCCGATAACAGTAATCATCGTCTTCAAAATGACCGGGGGAAAACTGTTCATCCAGCAATCCGATTTGATCCATTAACTCCCGTTTAAACAAAAAGCATAAACCGACTATGCGATCCACCTTAAGCCACTTTCGGGAATCCGGTGCATTCAGCTGTTGTGCCATCTCCTCTACATTGGTATACGGCATATCGATCTGTTGCTTGCCGCTTGCATAATTCGTCAGCGGCCCGACAATGCCGATGTCTGCACTACTGTGTAGACAATCCAGCATATTTTCCAGCCAATTCCGTGAAACGATAACGTCATTATTTAGAAGAAGGAGTGTATCACCGGTAGCGATTTTCAATCCTTTATTGCACGCTGCAGGAAAGCCAACATTATTTGCGAGTGAAATGAACGCAATTCCCTCCTGCCGGCATACATCGACAGTTCCATCGGTTGAACCATTATCGACAACTATGATTTCATACGGTTTTTCTGTATATCGTTTAATGGAATAAACACAATCCTTAAGATATTCCCTTCCATTATAAGTTGGGATAATAATACTTGTTTTTCTCATGCCATCCACCTTCATACCTTGGTTATTTGGCGGTGTCTGATCTGGTCCGGGAACGATAACCTTGGGCCTTTCAAATCGATTACCGTTTTTAAAGCTTCGATATGGTCTCCAATGATCATGTCAGAAACGGAATTATAGGGACCAACATTTCGCGTTCTAAGCCGATTTCTTGTAATCACATCCACACTGGCGGGTGCGTTTATGGACAATCCCTTTTCCATAGCAATAACCTGTGCTTTCGGAGGGACCGCCAAGTTACCATACCCGATTATACGTGCTGCTTCCTTCCTCATTGCATGTGGGACCGCAGTAAGCGAATTCGCTTCGAGATCCTCCCTGGACATCGACCGGTTTATAAATTCCTTGACTGTGGTCACGTAATCTCGACCGGAGAATAATCCAATGTAAGGAGAGATATTGTTCAATGCAATATCCATTCCTCTTTCTACGGCATCAATGAAAGGTACGAGATGCTCCGCCAGCACCGGAAAATCACCGTCCAGAAATAGTAAAATATCAGAATCGGCCAACTTTGCCCCTATCGCTCTGCCAACATCGTGACCTAAAGCTTGTTGGTAATGAACGATTATTGCATTCGATTGATTTCGGATCATTTCAAAGCTCTCATCCGTCGATCCGTTCACAACAAAAATAATTTCATGCAGCGTCATTCGATGCAGCTGTTCAATCACTTGAAGAATCGTATCTTTTTCATTCATGACCATGACGATCGCAGCTACCGTTTTATCTGTTGGAAGTAATACACGATTACCAAAATACACTTTTGAATGTTTACAATATCCTTCCGCAAATTTGGCAGCGGTTGCGTAGTAAACTGGCCACGGCAGTGGTTTTACAGAATGATACCAGTGATTCCAGCTTTTATTTACTTGTTGATAAGGACTCATCTCCTTCTCAACCGAGCGTGAGCTCTCTTCTGCGGTTGCCGCCTGGTAACCCGCTGTATAAGCTCTTTCCTTCCAATAGTTCGAGACCCTTTCTGTATTTAATTGCTTTCTTGAGGTTTGACTAAATTCGGTTTCATGATCGTAATTCCGCTTTTTCTTTCTGATTGATTTTCTAGGTGGTTTGAATTTTCTTCTAAAGGAGTTTGAGAAGCCCTTCGCTATTCGTCTCCGTTTTCTGTTTGCCATAAGATCACCACACGCTCTCTCTGTTACGTGTCAGATCTGACCGATTGCCCCGCACACCAGACTTTGAGATAAACCAATCTATCGCCTCCAAATGATCGCCAACGATAAGTCCCTCAAGCGGATCATTTCCTTTGGTTCTTCCTCTTCTAGGATTGGTTTTCCCTACATCGATCTCATGGACACCTCTTACGTTCAAGCCTTTATATATAGCTATGGCTTGAGCCTTCGGAGGAACAGCTAAATTATCGGTACCAATCAGATCCCTCGCACGACGGCTCATTGCATGCGGGATCGTGGTTAAGGAGGCGCCTTTCAACCCAGGATTCGAGACCAATATATTTAACGCATGTTTGGCAAGTACAACACTGTGGACGTGCGTCTTGCCGGTCGGTCCCAAATACTTATTTAAGGCCACATCCACGCCATTTTCCACCGCTTTTGTCAAGGGTATGAAATCCCTTGTCTTAATAACGATGTCAGCATCGGTAAACAGCAAAATGTCACCCTTGGCCTCTCCGGCACCGATACTTCGCCCTACGTCCTGCCCAAGTGCATGCGGTAAACGGATGACTTTCGCACCGATCCTCTGTGCAATTTCAGCCGTACCATCTGTGGAACCGTTCGCAACAACGATGACCTCTGTCTCGGGATGCACCTGATAAGCTTGATGGATCACCGCTGCAATGGTCTTCCTTTCGTTCATGGCAGGAATGATGACTGACACCTTAGGGCTCTCTGCGTTTCTGATCATGAACGGATATTTCCTTGTCTTTGATCTCTTTGCGGGGCGCGCAGGAATTCGTTTCGACATGTTTCTCACCTGCCAAGTTTGTTTTAAAGTAAACTTCTCCCCTCATTTTATGTATAGGTTATTTTACTGTAACGGCATTCGTACCTTAAGGCGAAATAAAACGAAATTGGTGATTTACCCGTAGACCAATAAACATACCATTCTATTTTTCTCGAATAAAATACAGCATCACTAGAAGGGGAGTGAAGACTTATCAGAACATTCAGAGCAACATTATTAGGCCGTAACGAGGTACCAGCTGTAAGAACGATAGCCTTTGGAAATGCGGTTTTTCAGGTTAACAGAACGGGTACCCAACTGCGATTCAGACTTGTGGTCAATAATATTAACCGTGTAACCCAGGCTCATATTCATCTTGGAAGAGTCGGACAAAATGGTCCGATTGTCGCCTTCTTGTTCGGTCCATCCAAATTCGGCATATCCGTAAGACGTGGAGTTATTCGGGGCGTCCTGACAAACCAAGATTTGATCGGTCCTCTGCAAGGCAGAACGATTCGTGATCTGGTCCGTGAACTCGAACGAGGTAATGCTTATGCTAATGTGCATACCATCCAAAATCCGGACGGGGAAATTCGCGGACAGATTCGCCGGTAATAGATTTCCTGCTGAGTCAATTAAACCTCCAAAACCACAGTTACAAAGGTGATGGAGGTTTTACTTTGGCAGTAAGATCATATGATCCAACCTATCTTTTCTACCATAAATTTCAAATTGTGCGTTTCGTCTCATCCATCTGCCTGTACAAAACTCTTTCCCTCTGCATTAACTGTTAATAGATTAAGAAAATCTTAATCAATTCTATTTTAGGAGGTAGATTAATGGCCACAATTTCAGTCTTCCCTTCACCAACGGGCACACCGATTGCAAGTGGGGTTGCTCAAGCCGTAGCCGGCGATGTCGTAGTCGTGTATGACGGAACGTATACGGAAACATCGGTCACGATATCCGTTTCCAATGTTAAAGTGGTAGCTAAAAATGAAGGTAAAGCGGTACGCGAAGGATTAAATGGTATCGCTAGTGCTTTTATCGTCACCGCTGCTTCAGGCGTCGAAGTTAACGGATTCGTTATTCAAAACTACACAGCAAACGCTATTGATGTCACTACCGGTTCGAATCACCGCATTGTTGGAAACACCATCAACAATACGCTAGGGATTGGCATTAACCTTGCTACTGGTACCGGACACTTGGCTTGGAGAAACAAGGTAGACAATGCTGGCGGCTCTGCAGGTATAAATGTAGCTAGCGCTAGCAGCTGGATCGCACAAAATGTAGCCTACGAAACAACAGGACCGGGTATTTTGTTGGCTGGTGCCAACAACGGAGCTGTCGGTAATGTCGTTTCTGAAAATGACAGCTACGGTATTTCAAGTACCGCAGCAAACAATTTCATTTATGGCAACACCGTTGAGCTCAACACAACGGGTGGAGTGAATGTTACTGGAGCCGACACGGTTCTGCTCCGCAACTTGGTAGAAAAAAACACAGGAAATGGTATCACTGTTGCTGGTGCGAACGGATATTTGGGAGGAAACGACTCGGATGAGAACACTCAAACCGGTATATCTATAAGCTCAAACTTTAACAGTCTGGAATTCAACGAGATGGAATTCAACAACAACTATGGACTGGTCATTTCAGGCAATGAAAACACAGCATTCGGAAACCGGTTCACAGGCAATCAGCCTACTCAAATCTCCATCACAGGTCAGGATAACAATTTGTTCTAAAGCTTTTAGACTTAATCCATTTGCTTGCTCACCATCCATGTGTTGGGAGCAGGCATTTTTTTTTGCAGCGGGAAAATCTTAATCCATTCTGTTTAAGGAGGTAGAAGTTATGGCCACGATTTCAGTCTTCCCTTCACCAACAGGCACACCAATTGCGAGTGCGGTAGCTCAAGCCGCAGCCGGCGATGTTGTATTAGTGCACGATGGAACGTACCCTGAGCCAGCGGTTACGATATCGATTTCCAATGTTAAAGTAATAGCTATAAATGAAGGTAAAGCAGTTCGTGAAGGATTCAATGGTGTGGCTAATGCTTTCATCGTCACAGCCGCAACAGGCGCCGAAATTAATGGATTCGTCATTCAAAACTACACCGCGGACGGCATTGAAGTTACTATCGGTTCGAATCACCGCATCATTGGTAACACCATCAACAACACGCTTGGTATTGGCATCAACCTTAATATTGGTACCGGACACGTGGTCTGGCGAAACAATGTACAAAATATTGGAGGGTTTGCAGGTATTTATGTAGGTAGCGCTAGCAGCTGGATCGCTCAAAATGTTGCCTACAATAACACAGGGCCAGGCATTTTATTGAACGGTGCAAACAACGCGGCTGTCGGTAATGTTGCTTCCGAAAATGACAGTTACGGCATATTAAGTAGCGCAGTAAACAGCTTCATTTATGGCAACAAAATTATGCTCAATACAACTAGTGGAGTAGTTGCCGCAACGAGTAATGTTCTGCTCCGCAACTTGGTAGAAAAAAACACAGGAAATGGTATAAGCATCACCGATGCGAACGGATTTTTGGGAGGAAACGATGCCGATGAGAACACTCAAACCGGTATTTCCGTAACCTCAAACTTTAACAGTCTGGAATTCAACGAGATGGAATTCAACCAAAACTATGGATTGAGCATTTCAGGCAATGAAAATACCGCATTTGGAAACCGGTTCACAGGCAACCAGCCTACTCAAATCTCCATCACAGGTCTGGATAACAATTTGTTCTAAAGCTTCTTGTCTTAAGCCACTCCCTCTGCTTGCTCTCTTCCATCGTGTCGGGAGCAGGCACTTTTTTTGCAGCAGGTGTTTAGCATGCATCAAGGGTTCAGAAGGACCATTCTTCTCCAACCTCTTCGTTATCTGGAAGATGTGTGTTTCATCTCATTTATCTGCCTGTACATAACTCTTATCCATTGCATTAACTGTTAATAGATTATGAATATCTCAATCTATTCTATATAAGGAGGTAGAATTAATGACCATTATTTCAGTCTTTCCTTCACCAACAGGCACGCCAATTGCGGATGCGGTAGCTCAAGCCGCTGCCGGCGATGTTGTATTAGTGCACGATGGAACGTATTCTGAGCCAGCTGTCACGATATCCATTTCGAATGTCAAAGTCGTAGCTAAACATGAAGGTGGGGCGGTACGCGAAGGATCCAATGGGGCAGCTGCTGCTTTCATCATCTCTGCTAACTCAGGGGTCGAAATTAACGGATTTGTCATTCAAAACTACATCGCTGCCGCTGCTGGTATTATTGTTGTTACGGGTACAAATCACCGCATAATCGGGAACACCGTCATCAACACGCTTGGTGCTGGCATCAACCTCAATGTTGGTACCGGACATGTGGTCTGGAGGAACAGAGTACAAAATTCCAGTGGCGTTTCAGGTATTTTTATAGCGAGCTCCAGCAACTGGATCGTGCAAAATGTAGCCTCCAAAAATACAGGCTCAGGAATATCGCTTGGTGGTTCAAACAACGCGATTGTTGGTAATGTTATTTCTGAGAATGGCAGTCCCGGCATATCAAGTATCGGAACAAACAACAATTTCATTTATGGTAACACGGCTACGCTTAACTCAATGGGTGGAGTGAGTGTTACCTCAGCCGGTGCTGTTCTGCTCCGCAACTTAGTAGAAAAAAACACAGGAAATGGCATCAGCGTCGCCGGTGCGAACGGATATTTGGGAGGAAACGATTCGGATGATAACACTCAAACTGGTATAGCCATAAGCTCAAACTTTAACAGTCTGGAATTCAACGAGATGGAATTCAACCAAAACTATGGATTGAGCATTTCAGGCAATGAAAATACCGCATTCGGAAACCGCTTCAAAGGGAACAAGCCTACTCAAATATCGATCACAGGTCAGGATAACAATTTGTTCTAACAACTTTTTGTTAGAAGCCCGGCATTTTGCTTGTTCTCTCCATTCACGTGTCGGGAGCAGGCTTTTTTTGCTGCGGATGTTTACCGTCCATGATCGCTTCAGACCGATTCACGTTCACGTTAACTTATCTTATCTATCAATAAATACAAAATGTGTGTTTCATCTCATCCATCTGCCTGTACATAACACTTTTCCAATGCATTAACTATTAATAGTTAAGAAAATCTTGCTCATCTTACTCCATTCTGTTTAAGGAGGCAGATATAATGATGATTTTAGTCTTCCCTTCACCAACAGGTACACCGATTGCAAGTGCGGTATCTCAAGCTGTTGCCGGCGATATTGTATTAGTTCATGATGGAACGTATCCGGAGCCAGCAGTCACGATATCCGTTTCGAATGTAAAAGTTATAGCCAAAAATGAAGGTAAAGCGGTACGCGAAGGATTTAATGGTGTCACCAGTGCTTTCTTAGTCTCAGCTGCTTCAGGCGTCGAAATTAACGGATTTGTCATTCAAAACTACACCGCGAACGGTATTGATGTTGTTCCGGGTTCAAATCACCGTATTATTGGAAATACCATCAACAACACGCTTGGTATTGGCATTGTTCTTGATATTGGTTCCGGAAACGTAGTTTGGAGAAACAATGTACAAAATGCCGGCGGCGCTTCAGGTATTTATGTAGGGAGCGATAGCAGCTGGGTCGTACAAAATGTAGTTTATAATAATACAGGACCGGGCATTCATTTGGTTGGTGCAAACAGCGCGGTTATTGGTAATGTTGTTTCAGAAAATAACAGTTACGGCATATTAAGTACCGGAACAAACCATTTCATTTATGGTAATACTGTTACGCTCAATACGTTTACTGGAGTTATTGTTCCCTCAAACAATACAGTTTTGCTCCGTAATTTGGTAGAAGAAACCACAGGAAATGGTATACGCATCGCCGGCGTGAACGGATATTTGGGAGGAAACGATGTAGATAATAATACCGAAACGGGTATAAATATATCCTCCAACTTTAACAGTCTAGAATTTAACGAGATGGAATTCAACCAAAACTATGGACTAACCATTTCAGGCAATGAAAATACCGCATTCGGAAACCGGTTTACAGGGAACCAGCCTACTCAAATGTCCATTACAGGTCTGGATAACAATTTGTTCTAAAACTCCTTGTCCTTTAGCCAAGCAATCTGCTTGCTCTCCATCACACGTCGGGAGCAGGCACTTTTTTTGCAGGTGTTGTTTACCGTACATGATCGTATGCGGTTTGTTATCCCGGTATTTTAAACCCAAGATTGGAGGTCATTATGGTGGGTAAAATACTTATTATCGGTCCAGAACGATCCACCTCATACCAGATCATTCTTCTTCAACCTCTTCGTTATCTGGAAGAACTGGGATACTTCACCTTTGATATCCAATCGCATAAACAAGCAACAAAATCTTCCATTTCTTCCTACGACATCATCATATTTCTGAGAAGCATTGAACCCGATACACTCCGTTGCTTGGAATGGGCACATCTTTTAGGAAAGAAGATCATTTATGTCATTGATGATCACTTCCTTGCGATTCCGACAACAACCCGAATAGGCCAGCTATACAGTCAACCTTCCTATCAAAAAACTTGCACTACCTTTTTAGAGACAGCACATGTTGTCAAAGTTGAATCTCCCATAATGTATGAGTTGATACGACAGCAATTTAACCCACATGTGATATATTTCCCTGGGTGTGTTGATTTCTCATTTTTCAAGCCATGGAACAAAAGAAAGAAACATGAAGGGCAGCTCGTGATCGGGTACGAAGGAGCCAAAAAAGAAAGTTCTTTCCAACCTGTCATAGCCGCAATGAAACAAATTATGATGGAGTATGGAGATATTATTCGACTGGAATTTTACGGTTATTGCCCCGCAGAATTGAAAGACCACCCTAATGTAACACATATGGAACATAACGAGGATTATGGCCAGTTTATGAAACAGCTGTTTCAAGCCAACTGGGATATCGGCTTGGCACCGATGGAGGATAAGTTATACTACCACTGTAAGAGCAACGTGAAATTTCGCGACTATGCCTCCTGCCATATTCCAGGTATATATTCCTTATCGCCCGTGTATCGGGAATGTGTGTTCCATAAACAAACCGGATATTTCGTCCCTCAAACTAAACAAGGGTGGTACCTCGGAATTCAAGAAATGATAAATAACCCACAAATGCGTAAATCAATTTCAAAAAGAGCTTTAAAAGTCGTAAAGAAGCACCATACACTCAAGCTTTGTGCTGCCAATTGGAAGAAACTCCTTCATGACCTGTAGACGGGCGTAACGATCAGCAAGTATGTATGAACATTTTCTTGTGAAAAGGGTGATATTATGCTTTCACTAAATCATGCCTTATCCATACTAAACCAACATTATGACATCGATCATCCGAATGTGGAATGGATCCAGAACGAACCGGATAAAGTCGTATGGAAAGTAAGCGATAAGAATAGAACCTATATCTTGAAAAGTGATTTCAAAAAAAACAGTTCCCTCATTCCTTCCATTTATCTGCAATACGAACTGTCCCTTCAAGGGTTGAATGTTCCCGAGGTTATTCCAACGAACCGACGGAAATTATGTGTGAAGCTGAATAATCGTATTTATTTTTTGTCTAGGTATATCCATGGTGAACCAGCAACCATATCCGAACGAACAAAAGCCATTGGGGATTTCCATCAACGGGCCAGATTGCCCCATTCATGGCAAGCTTATCAAAAGAAAACAGCAAGCCCAATGACCAGCGCAAAAGAGTGGATTGAAGATTATGAAATGAAAATAAACCAACTGAAAAAGTGGGAAAAAGATTACGCTATACAGCACATTCAACCGTGTATACAATTGGCAGAAAAATGTCTGAACGTTTCTTCAGAGAGAACCGCTGATCTGGCTAATCACATCACAAAAGTGAATGAAAGTAAGTGGCTGGTGCATGGCGATTTAACCCATAGGAATGCAATAAAAACGAAATCAGGCGACATATGGCTCATTGATTTAGAACATTCGAAAGTGGATTCTCCCGTGAAGGATATTCGTTTTTTATTACCAAAAATCATGTTATCTTCTCATTATGGAGCATACTTTTCACGATTCTTGGTCGGAAGATCTTTTGAGGAACTCTACTACATGGACTCTATTTTCCCTCACAGCCTCCATTCCTATATCGGGGGAGTAATTAGACAGAAGAGACTTCCATTGAAACGTTCATCTATTCAAGAGCTAGTATTAAAAGAGCTTCATAAAGATGAAATGATAAGCAAATTGTGGAGTGGCTAAGAAATCGAAGTGAAAACAAACAAAAGGGGCGAGTTGTATACCAACCGCCCCAATTACATAATATTATGGTCTCAATAGCTTCATTCTGTCCACTTTCGACTTTTGTTGGTGTTTGCTCCATTTGAAAAACTCGTTATCACGGATATAGTCATCGATTAGAGTAAATGGAACCTTGGTTTTCCATGCAATGTAATTAAAACTGATTTGATCTCTTTTACTGTAGCTTATAATTTGCCTCCACCAAGCTGTCATCGTTCGGATCACGACCAGATCATTATGACGCCTTAAAATAACTCCGGACTCAATCAATCCATTGTTTTTGGGATACCCCGCCTGCTTATATAATGAAATCTGTTTTAAAATAACATCTTTCCGGTCCTTACCCAAAGTAATGCACGCATCCGCTTCTTTGTAAATACAATTCCGGATAGAATGTTTATAGAACGCTGACGGTAACCCAGAACTATATTTTTCGATAAAAGCATCTATATCTCCGATCACTCTAATATTCCCGTCTACCCAGACGCTATGTTCATAATCTTGAAAAAATAGATGAGGCATAATTTTCACCCATCTAGCTTGCCTTGCCGGATCAACAAATATTTTACCCAGCAATATGATTTTCCAGGAGGATGATTTTAATAAAGGATTATCTGTAAAACAATAATAATCGCACTTTTCACTCATCTGTACAGGATCCTGCAGCCTGTCATAATTTCCGGTTATGGCTGTATAAATCACGTTTTTCCGCTGTTTTCCTTTATGAATATGCTGCCTGCACTCTAACAACCATTTTATTTTATCTCTTGTCTCTTGGAGGTGTTGATGATCAACCATTTTTTGAATCGATTGCTTTACTTCTTTCATGCCGTGCTTGCGAAAAAGGGCAGCTTTGCCACTCTGGGCCAATTGCTGCCTTCTTTCCGAGCCAAAGCTTGCCGATTTTTGATGATAAATATAACAATGATTAGCAACTTTCAATTTAAAGTTAGCGCCGCGGGCACGAATACAATAATCATCTTCTTCACCGTACCCGATCGGAAAGTTGATCTCATCGAAATAACCGATTCTTTCGATGACCTCTCTCTTAATCATAAGGCAAAAGCCGTTTAGAAACATCGTTCTAGGAAATATCTTCTCAGAAGCGTAGTAGACCAGCTCAGCCATCTGATCGACCGTCATATGGGGTTCTAATCCATTTTCACTGCTGTTCATGCCCGGTACAGATTGCCAGCTGGCCGCATTAGATAGCGGGCCAACGATACCGATTCTTTTATCCGACTCCATGGTTTCCGTCATCTTCTCCAGCCAACGTGGGGTAACAATCGTGTCGCTATTTAGAAGTACGCAGTAACGGGAAGTTGACTTCTTCAACCCTTGATTTGCTGAAGCGGTATAACCACGTGCTTTCTCATTTCTTATGATTGTACACGGATATTTCTTTGCAAACTTCTCTAAATATCGTCTCGTCGCATTGTCACTACCATCGTCGATGATGATTAGATTGATTTCTTGGGAGGTTTTACTCTGAACAGAATCCAGGCATACCTTTACTACATCTAAACCGTTATGCACACATATGACAACATCAATCAAAGCTGTCCCTCCCCTCCATATCAGTCTGAAATATTTCATCCCGGAGGAAGGTGTTTCCGTATCTCTTGTGACCGCCAAGCAACATGATATTCCCTTCTAAGGGTTTGGTCACATTTCTTGTGTCATAGAGTAAAGCAGCGTTCTCTACAATAAGTGGATAATCGATTGAACTATGATCCGTTATGATGACAACCAAGTCAGCCTCTGCAATAGCTTCCGATGTCAGCTCAACAGAATATACCATTTGTCCGTCGTTCTTAAAATGCGGAATGTGCGGATCATAGTAGGTTACATTCGCCTCTTTTTGCTGGAGAAGCTTGAACACTTCCAGAGCAGGCGATTCACGAAGATCATTAACATCTTTTTTATATGCCATGCCGATACACAAAATATTAGAATTTTTAAGAGGTTTTTCATATTCATTGAGTATATCTGTTATTTGAGAGACCACGTATCTGGGCATATTGCTGTTGATGTCATCAGCCAATTCAATGAACTTGTTGTGAAATCCAAACATTTTAGCTCTCCATGACAGATATATAGGATCGATCGGTATACAATGTCCGCCTATACCCGGTCCCGGAAAAAAAGGAATATAGCCAAACGGCTTGCTTGAGGCTGCGTCGATGATCTCCCAAATATTAATCCCCATGCGGTCACACATCAACGTCAATTCATTTACGAGAGCAATGTTGACGCTGCGAAACGTATTTTCCAGTAATTTAACCATCTCGGCAGCAGCCGTAGAGCTTACTGGAATAACTTCTTGAAGGAAGGAGCCGTAAAACTGAGCGCCAAGTTCTGCACACACAGGTGAGATTCCACCAATGATTTTAGGGGTGTTTTTCACATTGAATTTGCGGTTTCCCGGATCTATCCTCTCTGGAGAATAGCACACGAAAAAATCTTTCCCTGCTTTCCATCCCATTTCATCTTCGATAACCTTTTGGATTAATTCTTCCGTCGTTCCCGGGTAGGTTGTACTTTCTAAAATGATAAGTGTATCTTTCGTCACATACTGGATGATCGAAGCAACGGCGGATGAAATCATTGAAACGTCCGGCTCTCTGGTTTTATTAAGCGGAGTAGGTAAGCAAATGATCACAACATCGGCTTCCGCGATAGAAGAGAACTCATTCACGGCATGCAGACGTTGATGAATCAGCGTTTGAATGTCTTCATCTTTTATGTCCGAAACATACGATTTCCCGCTCTGAAGCTGATCCACTTTATCCTGATCTATATCGATTCCGTACACCAGATAACTGGCTCGTGCAGCTTCAACTGCCACAGAAAGTCCTACATAACCGAGTCCGATCACCACTGCTGTCGCTGTCCGATTCCTTATCTTTTGCAAGATTTCGCTCATCCTTGTTACCCGTCCTTTCTTGATGATAGAATTTTTCTTGTAAATCACCGGACATTAAACACTTTTGGTTATAAGCAGGACATAGTTATCGGTGTACGATATTAATTTGCATTTGGCCATATAATTGACTGTGCTTAATTGTTGCGTATGAGACTTTACATTTTTTCTGCGAACACATACATAATTGTATTTGGAGGAAGAGAAGATGCGAAATCCTTTAGCCTTGCATCTTCTAAGGAAATCAGCATCACTGGCACTGACAAGCTGTTCGTTGAATTTGATTTTGTCCCATACCGATTTCTTAAACAGCAAAGTCCCTCCTTTGACATGCCTGCGGTACTTTTTCTCGCCCCCCTTCCGAAACAACATCAGTGCATTTTCACCCTCAAAATACAAGAATGATGTATGTTTGCCAACGATGGAAGCCTTTGATTTATTAAGCGTATTGATCGCCTCATTTAAGTAGTCGGGTGCGTAATAATCATCATCGTCAAATTTTGCAACCAGATCATATTTGGCTTTCCCGATTCCATAATTTAAGCATTTGCCAAGCTTACACTTTTCAGAGAGTTGGTATACAGATACATTTTTATGTTTCTTCGCTTTTTCCCTCCAGATGTTTATATCCATATCATCATGGTTCAGTACGATAATCATCTCTTTATTCTCAAAATTTTGACGCACATAATTGCTGAATATGTTTTTCATAAAAGAAGGTCTCATCGTACAACAAATGATAGAAATCAACGCAATCCTTCCCTTCTTCTCACATCATCACTTGGTTCAATTATCTACGCTAAAGACCCAATGATAGTGAATCCACTTTACTTGTTAGAATATGAAATCTGCTTTGGAAGAGAAACGGCGATTTCATCAGTCATATAACCCATGTCATTCCTTGATTTTCTTCATAAAGTGATGGTAACAAGCTTGTTGGAGCATGTTACGGTCTTACTTTTCAGAGGGAGTGTGACTGATAAGTGGATATTTTGGTGGTAGGTACAGGATATGTAGGTACAACAACTGCTCTGGTGCTGGCAGAAATGGGGTGGAACGTAACAGGACTTGATTCGGATCAGATCAAGTTAAACCTCCTTCTGCAAGGCCGTATTCCTTTTTATGAGGAAGGGCTTGAAGATCTATTGGAGAAACACTTGCAGTCCGATAAAATTAATTTTACTTCCATAACAGACCAAGCCATCAAACACAATGACGTCATTTTCATTTGCGTAGGTACCCCATCCCGGTCAGATGGCAATGCAGATTTACAATATGTGAAACAGGTAGCCATGGACATCGGGCGCTATATGAACAGCTATAAACTAATCGTGATTAAGAGTACCGTTCCCGTTGGTACACAAGAGATGGTGGAACAATGGATCCGCTCTGCGCAATCACATGTTTCTCCGTTTGATGTCGCTTCTAATCCTGAGTTTTTACGTGAAGGTAAAGCATTATCGGATGCTCTATATCCAGATCGGATCATCATCGGGACCGATAGTGATCGTGCTGCCGAGCTCCTAAAAGAGCTGTATCAAACGATGCAGTGTCCCGTTGTCGTCACAGCACCTAAAACGGCCGAGCTGATCAAATATGCCGCTAATGCCTTTTTGGTCACTAAAATTTCTTACATTAATGAATTATCCAGACTGTGCGACAAGCTCGGCGTTAATGTCAAGGAGGTGGCTCACGGCATCGGTCTTGATCCTAGAATCGGTTCCAGCTTTCTTCGAGCCGGCATCGGGTATGGGGGTTCCTGTTTCCCCAAAGACGTATCTGCTTTGCTTCGATTAGCAAATGATCAGGATACCCCGTTAACCTTGTTGAAACAAGCAGTGTCTGTTAATCAGACTCAATATCTTCATTTACTGGAAAAGGCCCGCACACGCATTGGAGCCTTTAATGGAAAAAAAATTTCGATACTGGGTCTTGCTTTTAAACCGGATACCGACGACATTCGAGAAGCCCCAGCAATTCGGATAATTCAGAAACTGCTTAGCGAGAGGGCACTTATTAGCGTCCATGATCCGATTGCAAAACTTCCTCAGGAGCTTATTCATGAATCAGTTACGTCCTTCAGTTCTCCGGAACAGGCTTTGGAAGGTGCGGATGCCGTATTTCTGTGTACAGAATGGAAAACATATCTATCTATCGATTGGGTGCATATAAAACAGATCATGAATCAACCGAATCTATTTGATGGCAGGAATCTACTGAATGCGAAGGTTATGGAAGGAATGGGTTATTATTATCAAGGGGTTGGATATCCGTAAATGTAGACGCCCATCTTTTATATGAATGTAGCTCTTAGAAGATAATATTTTTCCGCATACGCAAAGCCAACTTCCATTCCACGTTTAGCCGCCCACTCCTTGACCGATTCCGGTGAGATTAAATGCCTTGGCTCGCGCAGCTGCGATTTATGTTTTCGCAACGCCCCCACTTTTTTGTCTACCGTTTCGCTGATATCCAGATACAATTCTCCAACGTCTGTCAACTTAGGATGCTGCCACACAATAAGAGGATACTCATACATAGCGATGACTTTATAGTTTCTGTCTGGAACAGGACGCAGCCCTGCCATACAAGCTTCATATAAAACCTGATGATCTTGATTGAAACTAGGATAAGGAATAAATACCATCGTCGGTTTAAACTCCAATAAATACCGATCAATTTTCGTTATGATTTCTTTTTTCGGGAGGGTATCCAATATACTTTCCTTGTCGTCAAACATAATATCCCAGTTGGTACAGCCAAGATATTTTAACGCCTTATAAAACTCCTTCTTACGTGTGTTTACACTCACAGGTTGCTCCCTGTGCCAAAAAAATGAATTTCCGACAGAAGCCAGAACGACCTTAACTGTGTTATTGTATCTGCAAGCTTTTTCTATCAATCCACCGCATCCTAGTACCTCATCGTCAGCATGAGGCACAAATACGAGAATCCTCTCTTTTCCTGATTCAAGCATCTTCTCACCCCTTTTATCATCTAGATATTTGCGGAAAGCCTGTCCTCACTCATCCTTTATTTATTTATATGAAACTTTCAGATCATATTCTTGGACTTTACAAAGATTATGCAGATAACATGCATCCGTAACAAAAAAAGACAGCGAATGGTTTCGCTGCCCCGAAACGTGCAAGAGAATTGAACAGTGAAAAATTAGACCACGGGCAAATTATCCATCAGTCTCCTCCATAAGCAGACGTTCTGCCAAAATAGCTGGTTTCTCCAATCGTTCTTGAATTAAAGGCCAGTTCTCCTTTGTTGCCGTATGGATGACCATATCATAAGAAACGCCTTTTATGGTTAAACCGCCGCGTTCGATCCCTGTACGGGGCAAACTACAATTGTCATGAAAAGACACGACGCTTGCATTGTCAATTACCGTGTTGGAATAAATACTGGACAAACCTAAAATATCAAATGCGACATGAAAAATAAGCCACACGCTGGCTGGCGCGGCTGGAACCAACGGGGAGATAATCCACCTGCCCCAATTACCGCTTTGATCTGCGATATCATAGATCGCGATTGTGCCGACAGCTTTTCCTGATAATAGCTCGATACAGAAGTAATAATCGCCGACTCGATGAAAGTACTCCTCCAGCCATGATTCATGGATGGAGAAACGGGAATCGATTTCCCCGATATACCTGGACAATTCAGGAGATCTTCTAAGTTTGAAAATAAACTCGGCATCGTCCATCGTTATCGGCCTTAATCGAACCCCGAAGCGTTCTACTATGATGTTATGCTTCACGATTTCACCTCTATAATCTCAACTAAATCATCCAAACTCGTTATTCCTGCAACCTCCCTGATCGAGAAACGAACATTAAATTGCTCTTCAAGACGGAGAATGAGTTCCATATGCTTCAATGAATCCCAGTTCGGTATTTCCTCACGTTTCGGATTTTCATCCAATGACAGCGTCGTGTTCAGCACCTCGGACAGAATGGATCCGATTTGTTCACGTAACTCATTATTCATTAGTTCACCTCCACCTTGGCAGGATGATCCCTGCATGCAGCTTTCACACGCATCAACAGATCTTTAAGGGATTGTGGTTCAGGAGAGTCCCCTACAAAGCGCTTCAACCAGTCGAGCGCAGGAGCATTCCGCGGTCCTTGGATGGTATCGATGTTCAAATGCTGAACTCCACGAGTTATTAATTGTTCCAAAACCCAAGCGAATGTCACCGTTTCTATCTCCCGGCCAAGCGCTCTGCAGCTAAAGAGCGTTTCGATCAATTGTCCTTGCTCTCCTTCTATCCGACATACAAAAGCACCGATTATACCACTGTCGGACAAAACATCAGAGAGAGAAATCGTAACACTTAAATAATGGTTGATATCCATGACTTCATTAACTTCGCTTTCGGTCATCCGCCTTAATGCCAAGTTAAACTGATTCGTTTTACGGCTTAATTCATACAACCGCTTAACATGGGAAGGATCATTCTCATAAACCGTTATACGCATCTCCAAGCTATCCAAGTATGCGTTATAATCAGATGCCTCCTGCCTAATTCTCTCCCGCCTTTGATTCGCTTGAATATCGGTTGTTCTTGATAAAGCCGCATCATCGGGATGAAGTTGATACAGTCCCGGATAATGACACAACCCATTCATTGTCGCTTGACCGTTTCGTTTTGCCCGGAGCAGATGAACTTCAGGCCGTGTGGCTGCCATCTTGATCAATTCAGCTGGATTGTCATCCACAAACAAAAAAGCGGAGGGATCGATATTCAATATTTGTGCCAACTGATCCAGATTTTCTGTTTTCGTCCGCCAGTTGGCACAAACAGCCGCAAAATCATCCCATTTTAAAGGAAAATCATCCCGCTTCCCAAACAACGCTTTTACGTCTTGTTCCTCATTACGGCTGCACAACGTTAGCAATATACCCGACTGTTTAAGCCGAAGCAGCAGCCTCTGCAAAAGATGATGACCTTCAGTTAGTGATACCCTCTCAGCTCCCTCTTCTCCTAGAACCCCGTTGTAAAGTGTATCATCAAGATCCAGGGCAATCGCTTTAAGCCGGGGTGAAAATGTAGCTGGAAGCAGATGAACACCCAAGTGACGGGATATGATAATCGTTGCCTCGTTAGAAAACGGATAGTTGCTTATTTCTTCATTTCGGTAATCGTAGAAGGAGTCAGAACCTTCTTGGACCAGCGCAGCCAGATCAATCAACACGCAGCCTGTATTCTGTTCAATCAATTCTGATATATGCGCATTTAAATTGCGGAACCATCCTTTATCGCTTGCAGAAAAACTAAATAAGGTATCTTTTACTCCGAGAGACTCAGGCCAGTTATTTACCCATATCGGTTTATTCGTTACATCGCGTAATTTTTCAATCCTCTCCTGTAACCAATGAACGGATTTCTGTGCTGTCATCGATTTTAAATAGATTCGCCAATCCATCCAAATGATAAAGACATCAGCTTTCAGATCTCCACCAAATCCTGTCAGAGCAGCATCGTAATCAGAGTAATCGAAGTCGACATCAGCTTCCCATAACCTGCAAAAAGGAGGCATTAAGTTCGCAATAAACTCAAAGGGCATCGTTCTGTCCACTCTGATTTGGAAGGTTTGACGGGAGGCAAGCTTTGGGCTTCCGGCAATCTGAGCTCGAGTGGGAATGGAACACAATAAAGAATCTGCCAAATCAAGATAAGTTAAAACATGATTCATGCACATACCTCCTTTTGTGTTATTAGGTAAACCTTAATACAGACCCAATTCCTTACCCCAGACTTTGATTTTCTCTAAGTAAACATCCAGCAAATAGGCAGTCTTCACGCCATCGATTCCCCATTGAAGCTGATTATACAAACTTCGTTCCAGCACACGTTGTAAATAAGCCATTTTATACAAATGAATTGGATTAACATCGAAGGCGATGCCGTACTTGAGCATTTCTGCGGCATATAGAGATGCACATCGCTCGATCACCAATTCTTCGTCGGCTCTCCAATCTTTCCGGTACGCAAAAAATACACCGATCAAATTGAACATGTCGAACCAGCAAGGTGTAAAACGTGCGCCTTCCCAATCGATAAACTTAATATTCCAGTTCTGTTCAGCCACATTGTGGCAACCCATATTTGGGGTCTGCAGATCATTGTGGGTAACACTTTTACCTGCTTGGATAAGCTCAGGGAAATAAATCGGCCCTTTTTTCAAAATGCGCTTCAAATCGTTATAACTTGAACTTAGTCTCTCCTTAAATTCAGGATGGTCCATTGCTTTATCCAAATATTCCAAAGTCTTCTCTTGGTGCTTCATACGTTCTGCAGATAAAGCGTCCGATTCATATCGAGGAAGCCAATCCTCATATACATTCCACTTGTTGTAAAAATTATCATTGTAGGTTAGAGCATGAAGCTTGGCTAAGGAAGGGATAATCAGATCAAAATGATCTGGCGTAAAAATAACTTGACCTTTTACTTGAGGGACATATTCCATAAATACCCACACATCATCACCGTTCATTCCCTCTAAAATCAAATATATCGTAGGCATTAAATCCGGTAATATCGAGCTGACCTTACGATACATGTTTAGTTCAGTAAGCTTTTCATCAATGATAGGTGGTTTAAAAATTTTTAAAATAATAGGATACGCTTGTTTGTTCGCTGCTGATACCTCCAGCTTCCAGATCGCACTTTTAAATGTTTCTTTCAAACATTCCATTTTCCGGTCATTTAATACGACAGATGAGCCAAAATGGGACGTAAACTGTTCGGCGCAATGAAGCTCTCTCCATTTCAGACTTATATCGTTAAGAGGCGGGTTATCCAACAATACTTTAGCATCCTCAAGCCCTTTTATATATCCGTCTTGTTTACCCTTATTAAACCCATCACTTTTGCCCTGCTCGTATCCACCTGAATCATGTACATTCGCCATATTCATAGTCCTCCACTCCATATTCCTTCTATATCCTATGTTGAGAACCGCCATCGTGACATAAAAAAAACGTCTACACGTTCTGATCTCTATAAAAAAAACACGAGCACTGGGCTCGTAATTAGTTGCAGCTTATCTGTACTCTTTCCATCCGTTCAATCCTCCTGAAAGAAGCAGTTCTCTACATTCATCCAAGCTCACATTAGCCATAAGATCCAAGATGGACAGGTTCGGGACAAACGTCCCGTTGCTTTGCGGATATTCAGGACACTTCCAGTTTTGGACGATAATGCTCAGGTTTCGACTACGGAAATGTCCCAAGTCCACATATTGTTCGAATCCTTTACCGCCACCAACATAATGGGTGCCTTTCAGTTGATAAACCATTTCTGCAATTCGCTCAGACGCTTTCATGTTCTCTGCCAAGCTGATTGAGCTGACCACTTCGCCTTGCCAACCTAACTGACGCAGCATGTGAATCGTAAACTGTTCGCAAAATAGCCTAAAGCTGGAATTCATCTGTTGATGATGCTCTATATATTCGACGGCAGCAGACCAAATCGTCTTAAAGTAAGGGCTTTTGCCATAAGCATGGCTGAGTGTTGATTGAAATTTAGATATCCAGTCTTGATGGTACGCAATGGATGCGTCATTAATTTTTACACGGTTACCACCAAGAACCGGTACAACAAAAATATGCTCACGGCCGTTCACTTTCAGAGGAACCCGAGTTTGACCCACCTTCCTATTTAGCTGAACATCATCAAGAATAACCCAAACATCGCTATTCATAATGCGATTGAAGTAATGAAGAGGGGGGAAAACATTCGGCTGATAAATGCATATTATCTTTAGCATCTCTTCGTCTCCTCCGTCATGGTAATTCCGGTCAAAAGGTTTCCCTAACTGGCAAACTTATTTATCGAAATGAATCAACGCATAGCTTATGCCATACGAGTCCTTGAAATGATCATCGAATATTTGCATATCTGTTCTTCCCAATTGCTTAAAATGATGTGTCATATAGGATTTATCAGCGACCTGGGCACCGAGCTTCTTTACAAAAGGCAACGATAATTTATGGTCTGTACGGATGATGCCTGTGAGTGTATTATATTGGGGCATATTGTTCCATTCCTGAAAAAGCTGTAACATAAGCTTTCTGCCTATATTTTCACCGGGATGCTTGGGATGAACAGCAACCCGGTGGACATGGATAACACCCGGCAAGGGTTCGGAAGAGATTGAAAAGGCGATAAGTTTATCCATATCCTCCTTCACCACACCAAAACTTGTATCATACTTTCCCGGCAGCTCTGAAAGAAAGTGGATCTCTCCCCATTCTTCGGTCGAATATAAGTGCCCTCGCTTCAAATAAACAAGATGCTCCAACTCGAGCAAATCAGATAGATAGCGCTGGATATTGTTCTTATCCAACTTAATAACGGACAGACCTTTATCTAACATTTTACGCTTCACTCCTAACGGCTGCTTTAGATACCGGAGCATGATTATAAATATCAAGCACCTCATTCGTCATTTTCTCAAGCGAAAATTGTGTCATACCCCATGCTTTAGCTTCCTCGCTCAAACGTTTTTGCATATTCGGCTTTTCTAACAATTTTCTCATTTGTCTATAGAGCGCACGACTATCATCTGGAGGAACCAGAAATCCGTTTTTGGAGTGTTCCACCATTTCGGTAATCCCGCCGGCCTGGGAACCAATAATTGCTTTACCTGCAACGAACGCCTCTACTAATGAGTAAGGATAGTTATCCTGGAGGCTTGGGATTACAAAGATATCGGCTTGTTTCAAAAGAGCAGGAATATCACTGCGCATTCCTAAAAATTTGACAGAATCGCCTAAACCCAATCGTTTGGCTTTTTTCTTCAACGCTCCTTCATTCTCTCCCCTTCCTACAATCCAGCAAACCCAATCGCTGCGTTTCTTTTTCAACTTTGCCAGTGCATCTAGCAATACATGCTGCCCCTTCACTTTCTCCAGTCGTCCAGTACAGATAATGATAGATTTGTCAGAAGGGCTTTTTAGTCCAGTCTTCTTACTCATCTGACGTTGAAAAGCTGCGACATCGATTCCATTCGTAATGACCTTCATGTTATCCGTAGGGATTGCACACTTTTTGTACACATCCAGGAGCCATTTCGAAGGAACGATCGTTGCATCACATTGCTGAATGACTTTTGTTTCAAAAGTCGATACGAGATCCCAGCCGGTAGAGTTCGGTCTTATATAACCATAGTAATAGTATTCGGCCGTAACACAGCCATGCACCGTCAGAATTAAAGGGGTAGCGCGGGGCTTATAATGGTTCAAAATACTGGCAGAGACAATTTCTTGAGCATGGATGATTTGATATTGCGATACATCTACCATTTTGACAGCATCAAAAAACTTCGTAGCCTCATCCCGTATATTGCCTAAATATTTCAATGCCTGATTTCCAATCCAGTTGGATGGTAATACTGAGATTTTTCTTGTGCCCGCCCTTTTTCTTTTTAACGGATATTGGCGGTCGCCTTTAGTGATACAATACTCACCATGATCTCTGGCCAGGATGTGTACTGTGTGGCCTTGCTGTTCAAGCCCCAACTTTAATTCATGCATATACTTCCCAAGTCCTCCTCTGGGGGGATAGGCATATATGGTTGTGAGCAGTATTTTCACGAAGTATTCCTCCTTTTTTCTATTAAAGTCTGATTTATACTATGCCAATCTTCTAAATCTTGAAGGGTATACTTGAACTATTTATTTGCAAATAGGTAAAAAAAAGACCGCATTTTCGCGGGTTTAAATGAGTTAAGACATATGTGTTTATTCAAGAAATTAGCGACCGCAAGAGCAGGTTAATACAGTTCTAATTTTTTTCCGAGCACTTTTATTTTTTCTAAATAACTTGGCAGCAGCTTCGCCTCTTTTTTGCCGGTTACCGCCCAGTTCAACTGAAGGTACAAGCTTTTCTCAAGTATTTTTTTCAAATAGGCCATCTCATATAATTTCATGGGATCTATATTAAATACAACACCATTCTTTCTCATCTCATTCGCATACAAATGAACACATCGATGAGTGATCACCTCTTCTTGATCTTTCCACTCTTTCCGATAAGCCAAAAAAACGCCAACCAAATTGACGAGATCATACCAGCAAGGGGCATATTTCGCACCTTCCCAATCGATAAATTTAATGTCCCATTTGTTTACATTTACATTGCGACAGACGATATTGGCGGTGTGCAAATCCCCGTGGATAATGCAGCAACCTGCTTTTCTCACCTCTGGAAAATATCCAGGTCCTTTCTTCAGCAGAGCCCGCAATAGGGAGTAATATGGCTTGATTTTAGTATTGAGATCTTTCTTCTTCATCGCTTCGCCGAGATAATAAAGCGTTGATTCATTTAGACGTACTCTTTCCTCATGTGCTTCCCTGGAATCAAATCGAGGCAGCCAACCTGCGAATAAACGTTCCTGCTGAATAAATCGTTTATCCATCGTAGCCGCATGAAGCTTTGCCAATGTCGGAATGATCTTGTCAAAGTGATCAGGGTTATACTGTACCCTCCCTTTAAGAGGTTCAATATGTTCCATGAACACCCACAAGTCGCGACCGCTTACATTTTTTTTGGTCATATATACTTTTGGCATGAACGGCTGCAGGATTTTTCCAGCTTTACGGTATATATTTTTTTCAACTGTACTTTCCGGACGAGCTTCTTTCAGTTGTTTAGAAATTTTAAGTATGACAGAAAAGCTCTTGTTATCAGCATCAATAACCAATTTCCAGATACTGCTCTTGTATGAGTCTTTTAAGCATTTTATTTTTCGATGATTTAGTGTTACTTCCTTCGCCGAAAGAAACTGGAATGATTCAGAAAATTTCATCTTACGCCATGTTCTTCGAATCAATCGCTTGTCTATTTTGCTGGTCCGATTCACTAGCCCTCACTCCATTTTCGCTTTTAAACATTCTATGTCGACAAAAGATACGCGGATCATTCATTCGCCTAGTTATAGAGCAAATATTCGTTATTCGTCTTACCTAAAAAAGAAAAGGCAGCCCTATGTGAAAAAAGCTACTTCACATTTGACTGCCTGTACGGCAATGATGAAGTTGATGCTGCAAAATGCCCATCTTCGTAGCCTTGGGCAAATCCAACTTTAAAATCATCATTGTATGCCTCATTATATCCTTGATTAACAATCGGAGGACGTTCGGGGGAGATAGACCGCCTTCGCCGGGTTTCCTGTCTGATTCTGTAACGCCCTTTGGCACCGTGTCGCTTGCGCTGCCCAAATTTCATACCGTAACGTCGCTTTGTTCCTGCGAACGTAAGGCCACGCCTTGCCCGAGGCGACGATTTTTTACTTCCGGAATGAAGTCTTAACCTGTTGCTTTGCCCCTTTGATGCCTTCATACCAAATCCTCCAGTACCCCCAGGTTTCTCTCTTCCAACATATCATCGTTTCGGTATGCCGAACATTCGGGTTTTAACCAGGGTGATGCTGGTTTGCCTAACTTGGAACGGTTTAGCCGTATGCCTGTCAGCATCTCGGCCATTACAGACTGATAGGCGTTAAGCAGCCGGATATTCTCGGCGAGTTTACGTGCAGTAACATCGGAGTGGGCTGTTATCTCCGCAATATTTTCCAATATGCCAGCCAATGCATCCTGACTTCTTGCGATGGATGAGATCATAGCGACTTTAGCCTCACGCTCCCGGTATAATCGTGCTTTCATCAATCCTGATCTCCGAAATCAAACGCATCAAACCCCATACTGTCAGCATTATCATCCTCCGAGGTTCCCATAGCAATACGCAGATTACGGCACAATCCTGATCCGATTCGTGTCAATCCCTCGATCTGCTCTACAATCTGCTCATGAATAGATAACGAATCCTTCAATTCGCCACCATCAGAATATTGAGTCGAAACCCATTGGCGAACTTTCTCCGCTTCAACAGCCTTCCCTTGCAAAATAAGATAGGTGTTACGCTGAATCACAACAGATGCATCCAAAATCCGTAAGAAAGATTCCTCTTTGCTCATGTACGTTCCCCCTATACCAACCAACATTGATTCTTCTATTCTTCTGCCTGTTCATTTGCCCTTAACTCTTTCATCGCGACTTCCAAAGTGTCTGCCACCATTTGCTGCATATCGGCCATCGCGTTCAAATAAGCTGCAATACTACCGTTTACTTGCTCCACCTGACCTTCACTTGATTTCGTTTCATCAGAGGATTGAAGTTGACGATTAGGTAACGAGTGTATATTAGGGGGCTGAAGTTGATGATTGGGTAACGAATGTATAATCTGGGCCATGCGAACTGCTGCATGCCGCTGGGCTTCAAAGATTCGCGCCATCTGCTGCTGGGAATGCGAAAGATGCTCCACCATATCATTAATTTTATTCTCCAACTTGGAACTCTCCTTCAATTTCTTTTTTTCAGCATATGCGTGAACAAGCTGACCGGTGCAAACATCTATACATACGAAACTATCAACACTTCAACACTTCGGATCAGATGAATCTACCGGAAGCCTCCACCATGATTCTATTCTGATTGGGGATACGCCCTAGCCATTCACTTACACTTTCTTTCAAAGTTGCAAGACCTTCATCCCACCAACCAATATCGGATAATAGCTCCCTTCGGAACAGAAAACAGCTAACATTCATTCGAGAAAGGACATCCTCGTTCCCGGAACGAACATATATTGTTTTCACCGATGACTCTCTCTCGAGTTCGAGCATTAGATCAATCATCCAATTATCGGTGTTAGGCGAGACACCTATCAAAACGGCCAATATCTGGCCATGTGCAGCGAATACTGCCTTGTTTAGAACACCGGCAATACCTTCACCGTTCCTAGCCGCAATATGTCTTACAGCCCCGGTTCGCTTCTGTAAATATTGCATGGTTATCTCTGAAGATCCGGCATTTGCAACAATCAGTTCATACGGATGTGGAGTTAAGGCTTCGATTTTTTGGATTGTACCCATTACATCTTCTCCAGGAAGGTGGGCCGGTATAATGATACTAGTCCCATTAAAAGGACGACGGCTGTCTTCTTTTCCGATCTGAAATCCTAAGGCATAACCAGCCTGAAACCCTGATTTAGGCATCTTTTCCGTCTCCATTTCAGGAAGAACAGCAGATAAAGAACTTCGCAATTTCATGCTCCGTCTTCTCATCGTAAACTGTCTTTCATATGATCAGCCTCCCAAAAATCTATTCCTATTGTATGTCCCCAATTCCTCTCTGTGACGGCATCTGTACGGTCTATTCATAATATCAGTCTTATGTATGAGCTTGATTTGGACAGGGCCCTGCGTAACACGAAAGGATGGGGGAAATCTGCTTCCTCCACCCTTTTTTACTTAAAGAGCCGTACTGCCAATGGCAATCCAGGACAGCCATCCTTCCGAAATCAAAGAGCCCTTATTCCGTGTAATTCCGATTACTGCCTCCTGCTGCCGCCGGGTTTGAATGCAAGCATGAAATGCCGGGTGATTACACGATGCAATAATCACATAATGCTCATCTCGATAGGATGACGGAAGCGGTACTGTAACATGGATAACATCCTGTTTCTCAGAAAAGGAAAAGGGTGTATTTCCGAATTGCTCAAGTACATTCAGTCCAGAAATCGCTTGTACTGGATTAAAGGTAAGATGAACAGGATGGACCGAATCAAGAGCCAGTTTGGAAGATATAACCGATTCCGGTGACAGGTGAATACTGTGCACAGTATAGTCCTCAAGAGCCTCGCTTCTTACACTGCGATGCCGAAGATGAGAGGCACTTATACTGTCATCCGCCAACGCGTGTTCAGGCGCATCACCATTTGAATCTGCCCAACTGTCTGACGTCCCCCTCACTGCCAATGTCTTATGATGGTCACCGTACCGCTGAAAAGGTCTTCTCCCTCTCCTTCGTGCGATCCTTCTGACTTTGTTCACAGGCGGCTCTCTCCTCTGTTATCATTCGTTACATCATCCTATTCCGTAGTTCCTGCCGCTGTCACAACCTTATATATTTTGCATCAACCGAACCCATCGCTCTGCCGTATGGTCCCATCTGAAACGCTGGCGTACTGACTCCCGCCCTGCCATCCCGATTTTTGTCCGGAGAAACTCATCTTCGAGCAGTCCATTTATCCTTTCAGTCAATCCGGTGGTTAGATAATCCGACGGAATCAAAAATCCGTTCACTCCATTTTCCACAATTTCGGGAATACCTCCCGCACTTGAAGCAATAACAGGGGCCCCTGCTGCCATCGCTTCCACATTAACCAATCCAAAAGCTTCTCTGGGTGAAGAAGGTACAACCACAATATCTGCGAGCGCATACCAGTCTGCAATACCGGGATAGGGTACAAACGGGAGGAATGTTACCCAAGACTGATATGATTTCGCAGCATTTTTCAACTTCCGGATATAAGATGTTTCTCTATCCGATCCATAAGAGGCACTGCCAATGATCAGTAATAGTACCTCAGGGTGCTTGTTAATGATCTGTGGTAGAGCTTCAATCAGATGATGAACCCCCTTATCTGGAATTAGACGGCCGGCAAACAGAATAATACGCCGCCCTTTCCATCCATAGTGAGCAAGTTTTGCCTCTCTGAGTGCCTTTGCAACCGGACTGAACGGAGGGGGAAATTGCTCCAGGTTAACCCCGAGATGATTAATCGTTATTTTATCTTCTAGCCAAGGATGATATGAGACAATATCCTCCAACAGAAAACGACTGTTAACTACGATTCCGTCCATCATGCTGGCTATTTTACCAAAGCTTTGTCTGTTCATATATGGAGGGCTGATAAACGTATTCGAATGCAAAGTTAGCACAACCTTAACACCTGGAAGTTGCATTTTGAGCCGCTGTGCCAAGAACGGTCTGTTGTGAATTTCAGCGACTTCCGGTTTCCACTGGTAAAGTCTGCGCAGCAAGGATCGATAATAAGATGCCCCGGATGGCAATCGATAACATGGAACCCCATTAATTGTTCCTTTTGGCGGGAGGCCTTTCCCCAAAACTCCATATATCCTAATCTCCATTGCCTCTTGAACCAAGGGTACCGTCTGTTCCACGACCCGTTCAACGGAGCTGCTCCTTCCCGACGGAATAACAAAAGACCCCGGTGTCACTACCGCAACCTTCCGCAAGCTCATAACTCCACATCCTTCTCACATCATACTTCAGCATATACCGGAGGAGGGTCTATTGGTGACAAATAGGAAGTGTTCGAACAGAATAGGCGGTAACCTCCCGACACCCGTCCATCCGGGACAGGTTACAAGCCGCATAGAATGACAGAGAATAAGCTATTGTCAAAAAAGTTGTGACAAGGAGGATGACCATGCAGCCGCAATATGTCGGCATCCTGCTCAATGACAGCACGTATCGCGGTATTCCGAACGGGAAGACCGGTACAGAATCTATGGAGAATTATCAAGAAGCGGCCGAGATGTACGGACTGATTCCTTGTTTCTTCAGAATACAGGACCTATCTTTGGAAACCTGCACAGCTGCTGGTTACATCCGGACAACGTCCGGCTATTCGCTAACCGAGCTCCCAATCCCGCGTGTAATACACAACCGAGCCATTTATCGTGATAAACAGGCTCACCAATTGATCGACCGGCTCCTCTCGTGGGGAATTTTCATCTACAATTCCAGTACCCGGTATGGTAAGGACACCGTTCATCTTATGCTGGAAGAAGATCCAGTGATCCGCCCTGCTCTTCCGCAAACGGTTCGTGCTAATGCTGCGTCGATTCGTTCTATGCTTGAGCAGCACGGAGATCTTATCCTGAAACCGTGCCGCGGGAGCGTTGGACTCGGTATCATGCGGCTGCGTAGGGACAAATTTCATGACCATTTTACGTACTCCCGCTCTTCCCCTTCGGCTAAGGGTTGGAGAACGGTGCGTTTATCCAGAGGAAATCTGCCGCTACTACTGCGGAAAAGAATACGTGCTCTCCCTTTTCTAGCCCAGCAGCGAATTCCACTGGCTGAGTATGCGGGCAGGCCTTATGATATTCGTGTCACAGTACAACGGGGACTACGCGGAGTCTGGGAAGTAAGTGGAATGTTCGCCAAGACGTCACCGCCTCGCACCTTCGTCTCGAATATCGCTCAGGGAGGATCAGCTTATCCTGTGCGTGAAATTTTCTGTCGTTCTTTGCCGGGTATGCCGCCGGACCTACTAATTGAACGTACGGCACATTTTGCGATCCAAACCGCCCGTTCCCTCTCCAAGCACATGCCCTATGCGGCTGACTTCGGCATGGATGTCGCTGTCACTTCGGAAGGACTGCTATACTTTATTGAAGCCAACGGGCGAGACCAACGTTATGGATTCCGGGAGGCCGGAATGGAAGAGGTGTGGAAAGAGACCTACCGCAAACCGATGGGATTTGCACGTTACCTGCTAGATTCGGGGATCTGGCCAGCGTATTAAAATTTAGCAAGCATAAACGGCTTTGCCGTCTTTGACAGGCAAACTTACGTTTCGCGGAGAAATCTAAGGTTGAAGTATCGTTCCGAACTTATACTTTCTTAGTAAAAACAGCGATTCCCTCATGGGAACCGCTGTTTTCTGCTTGTTATATGTCAGGATTCCGTGTAGTCTTCACGGTCTCCACTCTGAAACTCCGCCTTTTCGGCACTTTGTTTATAAACGGCAGCCAACACTTTCTCATAAGCACCCTCGAAACATTCGGGCAGAATCGGTTTCATTTCATCCAACACAGGCAAAAGTTTGTACAGTGCCTGAACTTCTTCCTCCGTCAATCCCAATGGGTACATTGCAAAATGACCGATAAACGTATACCCACGGCCACGGCCTTTATGGGTAATAGGAATGTGCATCGCGCTCAGTGCGTCCATATCCCGGTATATGGTTCTCTCGCTAGTTCCGCACCGTTCCGCAAGCTCCCTGGCTAATATACCCGGTCTTGCCTGAACGAGCGTAATAATTCTCATCAGTCGGATCAGTCGGTCTGTCATCTGCATTCTCCCTATCATATCTAGTAAATTAGACTTATATAACAAGACTTTATACTAGTACATTCGACCCCTATATCTATATTCCTTCTTTACCGACTATTTAATTAGAACTATTCCGATTATGCTTTTAACAACTTGATAATAAGCCTAAAGTCCCTTCGATTGGTAAACAACTTGCATTAAACATCAAACCCCCACACCAGAAGCTGCATAGGAGTCCACAAACGCATAACCCAAGTTATATAAAATTTCTGCTTCCCTTAAATAATCAACGTCACCTAAACGAAGGGCATATAAAAGCATTTCATCTGCCCGACGGCGAATTATTTCTTCCCCTTCCACCAAATAGCCTCGTTCATATGCTTTAAGAGCGTTTTCAACGATAGAAGGATTTTGAAGCAACTTTGTGTATTTCTCTACACGAAGATCAATCGTCTTATGAAAAATGGCTGTGTGATTGCTGAACTGCAGCGAAATTGTGCGTGAAGGCAATATGACATGTCTGTGCATTTCATCCATATAAGTCCATAGAGCTGTAACGACAGTATGAATCCCTGATGAACGCGGAGCAAATTCAAATTCCAACACGATTTGTTTGGCCATTCCTTCCAATAAACAGCCCAGGTTCAATGTAATATTTCGATCGTTTAACATCTCAGCTTTATATCCATATAAAGCATTAATCCGAACGCCAGCCCCCAACTGAAGATGAAGTTGGACTTGTTCGACAACACGATTGAAAAATGTTCTTTGTTTTCTCGGCCGTGCCGCGGTTCCTCGCCACTCCACCAGCAAATAGACGTGATTGGCGCCGCTTGCGGCTACATGGTTTCTACTCCATGTAAAATCCGTATACAAGCTCGACTGCAACGCACCCACCTCTTTCTTATTCTTCTATTAATGTACCAATTCGGATGGACAGCTTCCTGTCACGGAACATATGTTCCCATCATAATTTCGACAAAAATAGCACTTTTATTCTTGACTGGCATCTTTTTCATTCTTTAATCCACGAATGTACACAAAAAAACCCGGAGTAATGCCTCCAGGCTTTCATTCTTATTCGTTTCCCCGTCCAACCAATTATTAAATGTCGACATTTTTTTACTCCATATGACAAAATAATATCGGGTAAATGGTATTATAGGAACTTGAAGGCAGCTGTTTCGTATAATATTTCCATGATGATTCTATTATATTTAGGCGGTGATCCCGATGGACAAGCTTAGAATTTTAAAAATAATAACTCTTCTCCCGCTGCTTTGGGCAACTGGTAGTGAACTCTTCGATAATGGGCACACCGCACATGCGGGATACTTCAATGATGTATATGACAATTTCCAGCAATTTTCGGAATTGCCTGATGAGATAAGCGAATTAAAAGATCGTTACCAAAACGCGCTTAAGGACCTGGACCGCGCCCGGATCGACACCGAAATCTATCAGAAGCAAAATGCCGATTTAGCCGAACAAAACCGCCAGCTTACTGAAATGGTAGAGCAGCTTCAAGAAGCTGAGGCAGCAAGAGCTCGAAACTCCGACCGCTTGAAGACGATTGCGATTACGACCGCTGCCCTCCTTGCCGGTTATTTTATACTGATACGGGTTCTCCGCTTCGTAATGCGGCGTACCAACCGGTTCTGATATTGCTTGTTGTCACTGTTGTTTATAAAGGGGGAACTACATATGATCATCCGGATGGAAGACGCCTCCGGTAATGGCGCAGGCCAAGCGGTCACTTTTTCGCTTCAAGAGGGTGATGTTGCCCATATTCTGCATCCAGACCAGATCGTCGCTTACCGCGGCCCGTCTCATGGGCGTAGCGATAAGCTTATGAATGTTAAGGGAATGTACCGCAAGCAGAAACTGATTCGGGCGGACATCAGCGGGCCGAGCCAGTTTACTGCAGCTCTCCCCCGCGGCTTTAACATGCGGGAGATTCAACTGACGGACAATCAGGACATGCTGTATGACTTCCGCCATGTGTTTTTTTATACGAAAGGCATTAACATGCAAACCCGAATTTTGAAAATCAAAAATATGTTCATCACGCGTGACGCCGTCAAAATGAAATTCAGTGGAATCGGAAGCATCGGCATTCTTACCCAAGGCCCGGTCTGTGAAGCCAAACTGCATCCGACCGAACCATTGTATGTGGACGCCGGCAGCATCATCGCCTATCCGGAGAATGCCAAGCTGGAATTGACCGTATACGGCAATCATTTGGCGAGTCAACATATGAATTATCATTGGAAGCTGACGGGCGAAGGCTCTGTCTTGTTTCAGGCAGGGCGGCAGAACCAACAGTTAGAGCGGGAGATGAATGATGAGGGCATCATAAAACGGTTTTTAAGGGAAGTAATCCCGTTCGGTGGTGTATTTATCAAATAGAAACATCGTGTTATAATGAGACTCATGTGGTTACAACTACGGTTGTTAACTGCGCTGACAATAGAAGACAATCCATGCGCCTGCCGCGTGGGAGAGGTTCGTGAACTCCCTCTATAAAAAACTATACTGTCTTATATTTCTCGCAGAAACGCCGTCGCCCTTTTGAAAAGGACAACGAAGTCGTTTCTTCTTGTATGATAAGGCTTGTTTTTTTACGGACTCAGTTCAAGAACTTCTCTTTCTTCTTCAGGCCAGCCCTCTGCTGCCTGCTATCATTTGAAGAATGAGAGGTTTTTTGTATGCTTAAAAATGAAAAAGCGGTTGTCGTATTCAGCGGTGGCCAGGATAGCACTACTTGCCTGTTTTGGGCAAAAGAACAGTTTGCCGAGGTTGAAACCGTGACCTTTGACTATGGACAGCGACACAAATATGAAATACAATGTGCGGCACAAATTGCCGAAGAACAAGGCGTCAAGCAAACTGTGCTTGATATGAGCCTCTTGAATCAGCTTGCGCCAAATGCGTTAACGCGCAGTGATATGGAAATTAAAGAAGGTGATGATGGTGTACCGAACACATTTGTTGACGGACGCAATCTTCTGTTTCTCAGTTTCGCGGCTGTGCTCGCCAAGCAGGTCGGTGCCAGACATTTGGTTACCGGCGTATGTGAAACCGACTTTAGCGGATATCCCGACTGCCGGGACAATTTCATTAAATCACTGAATGTAACACTTAACTTAGCAATGGATTATCCATTTGTTATCCATACACCTCTCATGTGGCTCGATAAAGCCGATACATGGGAGCTGGCCGATCAGATGAATGCACTGGATTATGTGCGTCAGAACACGTTAACCTGCTACAACGGGATTAAAGGTGACGGCTGTGGCGAATGCCCTGCCTGCCAGCTCAGAAAGGCCGGACTGGACAAATATTTGAGCCGCCGGACGTTACAGATTAAAGGAGGGGTTCAGTAATGACCCGTCAACCTGGAGCTTTTCGCATTGTAGAGCAACTGCAAAAACTGGGTGAAGATATCGATACCGGAAGCCTTCGCTACCACCGTAAGCGTGTGCTCGTCTCCAAGGAATTCACTTTTGACGCGGCCCATCATCTGCACGCATATGAGGGTAAATGCAAAAATCTGCACGGACATACGTATAAAGTTGTATTCGGAATCAGTGGAAAACCGGACGAGGTCGGAATTACCGTTGATTTCGGACAAATCAAGGAGATCTGGAAATCCGCAATTGAGCCCTTTCTGGATCACCGTTATTTGAATGAAACACTGCCCCCGATGAATACAACGGCCGAAAACATGGTGGTTTGGTTATATGAACAAATGGAACTGGCTCTAACACAACAAGAAACCTTTACACAGCAGGAGACACGAACCGAATTCGTACGGCTCTACGAAACACCGACCAGTTATGCTGAAGTTAGACGGGAGTGGATGGAACATGAGTAACAGCGAAACACTTTCTCCGGCTAAGCTTTCTTCTGGAAGTTCGGCAGCTGCGAGCGTTATTGACCGGCCGATTCCCGTCATGGAAATCTTCGGACCAACCGTTCAAGGAGAAGGAATGGTCATTGGCCGCAAGACGATGTTCGTTCGCACCGCTGGCTGTGACTACCGCTGTTCCTGGTGTGATTCGGCGTTTACTTGGGACGGCAGTGGAACCGATTCGATTTCCCGCATGAATCCTGAAGAAATCTGGCAGGAGTTATTCCGCTTGGGAGGCGACCGTTTTGATCATGTTACACTTTCCGGAGGAAATCCGGCACTACTGTCCCAGCTCGATGGATTAGTAAACGTCCTGCACAGCCATGGAATAACCGTAGCTGTGGAGACTCAAGGCTCACGTTGGCAGGATTGGCTCATTGACATTGACGAAGTGACCATTTCGCCGAAGCCGCCAAGCTCAGGGATGAATACCGATTGGACCAAGCTTGACGATATGATCTCCCGGCTGTCAGCACGTGCCCCTGGACGCTCCTTCAGTCTTAAAGTCGTCATCTTTGATGATCTCGATCTTGCTTACGCCGAGACCGTTCACGAACGCTACCCGAATGTTCCTTTCTATGTGCAAACGGGAAACCCGGACGTAAGTACAACATCCGAAGCGTCTTCACACATCTCGGGATTGCTTCAGCGCTATGAACGTCTCGTTGATGCGGTGATGCAATCCGACCGTCTGAATGACGTTCGGGTACTGCCTCAGCTTCATACCTTGGTGTGGAGCAACAAACGGGGCGTATAAATCCATTCTGAACAACTAAAACATGCGAATAAAGGAGTTTGAAAATATGGCTGGAAGACAGCGCGATGAAATGGAAGACATTACTCTGCTCGGTAATCAAGGTACCAAATATCAATTTGAATACGACCCAAGCATACTTGAAAGCTTTGATAATAAACATCCATACCGTGACTATTTCGTAAAATTCAACTGCCCTGAGTTTACGAGCCTATGCCCGATTACAGGCCAACCGGACTACGCCACAATCTATATCAGCTACATTCCGGATATCAAAATGGTTGAGAGCAAGGCACTGAAACTGTATCTATTCAGCTTCAGAAACCACGGCGATTTCCACGAGGATTGCGTTAATATTATCATGAACGATCTAATTAAGTTGATGGATCCTCGATATATTGAAGTCTGGGGCAAGTTCACTCCACGCGGTGGAATCTCCATTGATCCATACTGCAACTATGGCCGCCCAGGTACGAAGTACGAGGAAGTGGCTGCACATCGTCTGATGAACCACGATATGTATCCTGAAAAAGTAGATAACCGTTAGTACCAAAAACCGGAGCATGCTAAGTATGCAGCTCCGGTTTTATTCTTCTAAAGGGGGGATTCTATATTTTTCAGCCGCCCGGTGACTCTGCGCTTTTTATACAGCATTTTCCCTGCCTCGGCTACATCTCCGATCGTACCTTTGTTACTGATGGAGCCAAATACAATACCGGCAATCGGTATAAGCTGAAACAGTTTTTTCATACCGAAGCTGTCCGTGTAAGACTGCACTACTTCACGCCAGCCCTGAATCTGCGAAAATACCTGATCCGAATTGCTCTCATCATCAAATGCCGCTAGTTCCTCCAACACTGCTTTCTTACCGACAATGTCAGCCGATGAGAACTGCAGGCACTTGACAATAAAGACGCGCTCCCGCGGGTCGTCAGGGTCATATCCGTAACACAACGCCATTTCCTGCAGCACCCTCAGAGACTGTCCCAATACGAGTGGTATATCAGCAGCCATCGTAAATATGCCCCCAATTCCTGTTGCGGCTCCTTGAGCAGCAGCGAACTTAACCCTCTTGGCAGTAATACCATCAGCAACCGTATCCATTACACCAATAGGGAGCTTGGAAGCCTCCCCCAAGGACAGCACTCGTTCTGCTGAAGTATCGCTGCCACTCGTGGTATCATCCTCTGCCTTACTGCCGGCGCTGCGTTCTGCTTCAAGGGAGCTTTCCATTCCTTCGCGCCCATGTGCGGCTGTCTCAGTCAGTATGATCAAAACCGACTTCTTCCTTACGAGATACTTACCTCCGGATTGAATGAAACCGCCAACTTCATTCAGCGCTTCACCCACTTTATCGCGGACTATTTTCGGGGTTAGCCGGTCCAGAAGCATAAACGGAATCCGTCCGATTTTTTCCCAAAAGAAAACGTCCTTCTGTTCCTTTTCCCATTTTTTTATCGTCTCCAGCTCTGATTCCAGATACTGCCTTGATTCCATATCGTTCATTCTCTCTCCCCCTTATTTGTCTATGAAGGTTATACGCACAAGTTCCAAGAATGACGCGACTATTTTTTATAAGAAAAACGTTTATCGACGTACCTCAAGAAGGCAGACCGCACTAAGTGGTAGTTTTTCTTGCGAGATAAGGATGTAGTTTACTCCGAAGTCTATACTTTTATCTAAAAAGCACAAAAAAAGCCGTCCAAATGGACGGCTTCATGATCCTTCATGAAAAACACTATTATTTTCCCAGAAACGCGCTGAGCATCCAGTTCTGCTTCTCCACCTCGGTCATCATACCTGTCATCAGATCAGCCGTTGGATCATCACCCTGTTCACCCGCAGATTCAATACCAGCTTTCAGTCCCTCTACAATCACTTGGAAGTCAGCGACCAAACGTTCAACCATCTGCTCCGCACTAGTCTCTCCAGAAGCTTCTTCAATGGTGGCAAGCTTCAAATATTCAGCCATCGTTGCTGCAGGTTTACCGCCAATGGCGAGCATCCGCTCTGCAATCTCATCTACATAACCGGCAGCGGTATTATATAGTTCCTCAAATTTTGCATGCAAGGTGAAGAATTGAGGACCTTTAACAAACCAGTGATAGTTGTGAAGCTTTACTCCTAGCAGACTCCAGTTTGCAAGCTGTGTATTCAATACAGCATTCAGATCGTTTGTTGTTTGTACATCTTTAGTCAGGTTACTCATTTCAACATACCCCTTTTCCAATGTATTATATTTAGACTTATTCTAATTCCTTGTATTGAGTATATCATACTATATCTGCATTAGCAAAAGAGTTTGGCATTATTCAGATGAAGTTAGGATGAAGATTTTGAGCCCTATTTATACCCAAATGTTATGTTGGCACACAGGAACGCGCTGTGAAATACATCATACACAGCCAAACTATGATTTTTCCAAGCCGGACCCGGTTAACCCGAAAATCGACTTCATTTGTCTCCTCTTTGTTTTAGGGCTCATCACATATACGGTATCTCCTTGTTCAAGGATCGTGTTGCCTTTCGGCGTAATGATTCGGTCCTTACGGATGATCGCCGTAAACAAAATATCATCGGGAAGATTCAGGTTCTGAATCTCCTGTCCGATCACCGGCATATTGTTCTGAACTTCAACATGGTTAATTTCGGAATTGGCCTTCCCCAATGCAAATAGCTCCAACAAGGACGGTGCCTGCGGTTTATCCTTTTCAATCAGCTTCAGCTTGACTGCCAATGGCGAAATCGTAGTCCCTTGAATGATCGCTGAGGTCAGAACGACAAAAAACACGACATTAAAAAACATCTGTCCTCCCTCGATCCCAGCGATAAGCGGATAAGTCGCCAGTACAATCGGCACCGCTCCCCGGAGCCCAGCCCAGGCGATCATCATCTTTTCACGAAATGCAAACTTCGTGAACAACAAGCTAAGTAACACACCGATAGGACGGGCTACAAACATAAGCAACAAAGACAGCAGCAAGCCCTGCCAAGCAATGCTCGTCAGTTGATTTGGGAATACGAGCAGACCCAACAGCACAAACATCGCAATCTGCATCATCCAGGCAAATCCCTGATTAAAGGCAAGAATCGTCCGCCGGTATGTCAGTTCTGTATTTCCAAGCACCAAAGCCATAACATAAACGGCCAGGAGTCCACTGCTATGAATCAGTTCGGCAGCGCCATACGTCAATATTGCAAAACCAAGCGCCATGACGGGATAAAGTCCGGAAGAATCAAAATTAATCCGATTGATAATATATACTGCCAGAAATCCGACCAGAATTCCGACAACGAGGCCGAGACCCATCTCCATGAAGAACGATAGGATCATGCCGCCAATGCTGATATCCGGGGCCTTAATCCATTCGATTAAGGAAACCGTCAGAAAAACAGCCATAGGATCGTTGCTCCCGGACTCCGCCTCAAGTGTTGACGTTATTCTCTCCTTAATATTCAGTCCACCAAGGACAGAAAAAACCGCTGCCGCATCAGTCGATCCAACAATGGCACCGATCAGTAAACCCTTTTCGAGAGATATATCCAGTATGTAGGTAGCGCAGAGCCCGATAACTGTCGTTGTCAGCAGAACGCCCACCGTAGCCAGTGATAAAGCAGGCCCCAGAACCGGCCTGATTTCCTTGAACTCGGTCTGCATTCCCCCTTGAAATAGGATGACAATCAAAGCAAAAATCCCGACCAGTTGCGTGATCTCCGCATTATCGTAATAAACGTAACGGCTCAAGATCATGCCCAAAGCAATAAACAGAACCAGTGCCGGCATTCCAAACCGGGCTGAGAACTTGGTCGTCAGCACACCCGTTAACAAGAGCAGCGCAGACACCAATATGACAGTATCAACAAAGCTTAACAAGTTCATCCCTCCGACTTGAAGACTTGCTATATATTACCCTAAAAAAGACAGGACAAGTCGATCAATTCTTTAAAAACGTTTGTTGGCGTTGGCCGCGCCGGATATTATACTGGAGATATCTGTATTTATAAAAAGAAAGACAAGGGAGGCATCAAGCTACCGTGAACATTAAATTAATGGAATCCCAAGCCTTAAACCAAGCCGTGGAATTGTCAGACCGTATCTTCCTAAAGCAACCGGAACAGCCATCCATGGGACAATCCTTTCCTATGATTTTTGAACCTGGCATCAGTCATTCCTATGGAGCTTTTGATGCTGAAGGTAAGGTAACTGCATTTATGGGCCTTGTCCCGTTTACGATCCGTACTGAGGCTGCTATGCTGAAGACCTTTTCCATTGGTTCTGTCTGTACGGACCCTGACAGCCGCGGAAAAGGGTTAGCTGGAGAACTGCTGAATCAATGCAAGGCCCATGCCGAGCGTTCAGGAGCATCCCTTATTTTCATTTCTGGAGCCCGGTCTCTTTATACTCGTGCAGCTTGCCGACACTTCGGTCGTGCCATGCAATATCGCCTGACACCTCAGGATACCCTTCAACTAAAAGGCAAGCTGCAGGGTCCATATCAGGTTCGCGAGATGACACCGGATGATATTTTCAAAGTCCATGGATTGATCGAGAAACGTACAGCCGCTTATGTTAGCTCTGCAAATGAGCTGGATAAGCTTCTTGGGGCAAGCGCCTTTTCGAATGTGATCCGGCTAGAGCAGAAAGTTCTCGTAGCCGAGCAGAACGGTACTCTTGTTGCCTTCGCCATAATCGGTGTACCAGGAACTACGATGACGCCTTCCAGACCAGCAACGCTAATCGAATGGGCCGGACATGACGAGGCTGCGGCATATTTGTTATCTGAGGCTTTTGACCGCTACGGCCTGCAAGAGCTAATCGTGGCACTCCCATGGCAAGACCGAGAGCTGTCAGTCTTGTTGGAAGCAGCAGGCTCTGAAGTCCAAAATACGCGCAATTCCGGAACACTATATCTCGTTAATGGCCGGGAGCTTCTGCGTCAAATTGCCCCTATGCTTCCTGAGGAAGCAGCAGGCATTCTGCAGGCTGAAGGCGATCACGGACCTTATTTATATAAGCAAGACGGGGAGACCGTCATATTAGATGATGAGGGACTTCTTTCACTTCTATTTGATCCAGAATCTCCTCACCGAACGACAATAGCAGAAGCCGGCGATACAGTAGTTCATGGCTTTACGCTTCGCCCGATCCCGCTGCCGTACACGGAAGGATTGCAATATATTTAAGCAGACTCACCTACAATAAAGCCCCCGACATAGTCGTCGGGGGCTTTATTGCGTTTGCGAATTCCCTCATGAACGATATTCATGCTATCTGAGCGTTCCGATATTGGGGACATAGAGATCATGCTTCAGTAGGATAGATTTACCATACCGATTCCGATATAATCGAGACAGTCATTGATGAGAACACTTTAGGAGGAAGATCATTGAATCTTCGAAAAGAACCATTTCGTTACTTATTTACTGAGCCCCATCCTTGTCTGCTCGAATTGACAGAATTTAATGGAACTCCTGTGAGCAGTAAGCCCGCCGAAGCAGTACTCATTAATCTGAGTAAAGGCGGATGCAAAATTGTTTCCGGCTTAAATCTTCATGCTGATACTAACCAAGTGGTGGTGAAACTTCATCTTCCTCTTACTGAAACACCGATTCTGTGTCCGGCGACCATTCAATGGCAGCGGGCTCAAGATTCCACCCGGTTTGAATATGGCTTGCAGTTCCAGCTTCCTCCATCAGAGAAAGAACGTATTTTAGTAGATCTTAGAACACTCGCCGCGGAACGCAAAATCGTAGTGGAATGACACATAGACCTTGCCATATTGGCAGGTCTTTTTTTATCCATAGTATTTGTAAATATTTAACTGAATAGGGATTTGTGATAATATAAGATAGCAAGCTGGCATATTCACATCGGGTAGACGTTAAAAATTTTAATAGGCTGGTGATGCTATGGATTGGTTTAAACCGTATGAGAAAGATTTAGCCGACGTTTTTGCGGAATGCGGCGCCAGAATCGCTAATTTCCCTCCCCCTCTGAACCAAATCGGACTCCAGTATATGCAAAAATTTGATGTATTTCAGCAGGGCAGTGCCAAAAACTACATTTGTTATCTTCTCCCCTTCTGGATGAAAGACCTGACCATCCTTCCTTCAAGCGTGTATCACAGTCTTTCGACCGCCAACATCTTCGGAATGCTCTACTTCTTCATTCAAGATGATATTATGGATACCCTGCCAGACCATTACACCCCGGGTATGTGGAAAAATCAATTGGCGCTGGCCAACCTTCTTCACGCAGAATTCATAAGTATATACCTACAGTTCTTCCCTGCCGAGACACCGTTCTGGACCTACTATAGAACCTATATTCAAGAATGGTCCGAAGGGGTTATTTACGAGAGTCAGCATGATTACTTTCAACATGACCCCATCCAGATTGCCAAAAAAGCCGCACCTGTTAAGCTTGGAAGCACAGCTGCACTGCTGCTTGCAGACCGCCACGACCTCGTCCCTGCGGCAACCGATCTCATGAACCACGTCCTTCTCACCCTACAAATGATGGACGATTGGGCTGATTGGGAACAGGACTTATCTGACGGAAGCTACAACTGTCTGCTGTCTCTCATCAAGTCGGAATACAACCTCCCACGCAGCCATACGCTATCCATCGAAGAAGTACATCGTGCTGTATACCTTCACGAATCACTCAACCATTATGTAAGTATCGCATCCGCTACTCATCTAAAACTCCTTAGCATAAACTTGGATGCCCCTCACGTCATATCTTTTCATGAAATGCTTGTAGACGAACTTATCTCAGAAGCGGGAAACATCGAAAACGGCCGTAAAATGCTTGAGCATGGTGGTTTAAACTATTATTTGTCTTCATTAAACAAAATTTAATAGATTTTATAATTATTCCATGGTATTCTTAAGAAGTAAATAAAAACCATTTTATTTGAAAGGGTGATTCTAATGACGACAGAAGCCATCTTTCAAACACAGTTGATTCAAAAAGCATGGGAGGATCCAAGCTTTAAGGCAAAATTGCTTAGTGATCCAAAATCCGCCATTAAAGAGGTACTTGGCGTATGGATTCCCGACCACATCCAGATTAAAACCGTTGAAGAGCAGTCGAACGAGCTGTATCTCGTCATCCCGCCGAACCCTTCCGGAGTGATCAAATCCGAGGCCAAGGAAAAAGCCATCTGGTAATGACTACATAATGTATCCTAAAGAATACATGTTCACATTATAATTCTGTACACAAAGAAGTGGGGACGAGCCGTCCGCCACCGCAGCACCAGGCATTAACTGCCAGCTGCGGGAAGCGTAATAACGGCTTCCGTCCCCACTCCTTTTTTGCTGCTGTAATGAATGTTTCCTTCCATGGCCTCAATAATCCGGAATGTGACCATCAACCCCAGGCCGGTGCCTTTGGTTTTATTAGAGAAATATGGCTCACCTAGTCTGGTAAGAACATCTGCGTCCATCCCCTCCCCATCATCCTCTACATGTATAAACACTTGTTCCTGCACGACATATGCCCGAATATGTATTTGACCCTCTCCATCTAATGCTTCAATGCTGTTCTTGATAATGTTAATAAGTGCCTGCTTGAACTTGGATGAATTCCCCTGGATACAAATATCATCCGGGATATCTACCGTAATTTTGCCTCCCTGCAAATGAGCCAGCGGAGCCAGTATCCCTTCAATATGCTTGAACTCGTCCGACACCTGTAATACCGCAACTCTACCGTATTCAGGTTTGGCAAAGGTAAGAAAATCCGTAATAATGCCTGATGCCCTGTCCAACTCTATCATTGCCATATCCAGATACTCACGCTCTGCAGCTTTGGACTTTCCGCTTAATAGTTGCAGAAATCCCCTAGTCACTTGAAGTGGATTACGCACTTCATGTGCTACCGATGCAGCCAATTCGCTAATGATATCCATCTTTTCTGAGCGCTGCAGCTCATTGTTAAACATTTTTAGCTCTTTGGAGTACTTTATAATCTGTTCATGATTTTGTGCAAAGACTCGTCCCAAAATAATGATTAAAGCCCCTATAAATCCAGCTACGCCCCATTTCCACAGAAAAAGATGATAATCACCTCCGCTTACAAAAAAACGGATCAACTCGCCCAGGCTGATGCCAGCAAATATAGCAAAGCCGATGTTAAAAATGACAGCGTCCTTGTTCCCTTTAACCGCATATACCATCGAGCTTACGAATAGAAGCATAAATTGGATGATCATCATAAATCCAAGCACCTTAACGGAAAAAAAGTAATACATTTCGTTGAAACGGTCGGACGACAGGTAGTTTAACAACAGGAACAGAAGACAAAAGGCTGAATACCCCATTTGGAACTTACGCAGCTTTCGAAGCAGTCCATTTTGTCCTGGACCGAACATTTTTTCGAAAAACAGACTGAAGGAAGGCAGCAGAATCAGTAAAGATATGTCATAAAGCTGTGTAAACAGCCTGCCGTAATTCTCAAATAACGTATAAAGGAAGGGGGAATAAGTAAATACAAGTATCCCAACAGACAATATGACTAGAGATAAGGAGAACACACTTACCATGTAGCGTCTATTTAAAAATATCGACCAGACTAGCATTACACATGCGATAAATATAAAGGTACAGCCAAGAACAATATCCACCAGATTGTTTTTAACAAAGCGGGTAAGCAGCGTATGAAAATCCCCTACATATGCTTTATCCTGCATGTTTACATAATCTTTTGACATTACGACCCGTATATACAAATTTCCAGCTGTCAATTCTTCATACAAGGGCAGAAAAATCTGGTTCCTCTTATAGTTATAAGTACGGCTGGATTCATACAATTTCACCTCATCAGCAAAAATTGAGATCTCCTTACCGTAAATTTTATCAAGCAAAATGCTCGGGGTTGAGGTATCCACAGCAGGAAGTTCCATCTTGATCCATACCGCTTTTGCCGAAGGTGGTTTTAAAATTTTGGAAGCAGCAGGCTGCCACTCATCAGCCGGAACATTCAAAGGCACCGACTCTGATGAATCTCCTGCGGAATCGCTCCATAGTATAGACCAGTCCGTAATGTTCAAGGCATCTGTCGATTTTCCATGTGCAGTGCCAGAAACGCAATATAATAGAGCTGCTGTAAAAATAAACAGTAAAAGCACCCTAAATTTCAACGTAAACTTCATCGTACACCTCAACCATAGATTTTAGGCGACCTTACATGATTAACTGTGAATATGTGTTTCTGAATTATTTCTGAAATAGATTCGATAAACGTATCAAAATTACCTGCAAAATTTCCGAAATTTGAAAAAATATTCCTGATATGTACGCAATAACATAAAAAAAGACACCTCATGGTGTCTTTTTTATTCCGTATCTCCATCATTTATCTGTAGTGAATGCATCTCTTCTTCAGACGGTGCCACAGGTATACTGATAACAACCTCCGTACCAATACCCTTATGACTTGTAAAATAGATGCTTCCTTTCATTGCTTCAATAATTCGAAAAGTAACCATTAATCCGAGCCCAGTTCCCTTGGTTTTGTTAGAGAAATAGGGTTCTCCGAGCCGGGAAAGCTCTTGCATATCCATCCCGATTCCGTTATCCCGAACATGAATAACAGCCTCTCCCTTGTCTATATAAGCCCATATCTTGACCGTTCCTTCTCCATCCAGAGCTTCAATGCTATTTTTGACGAGATTAATCATCGCTTGTTTGAGCTTTGATGAGTTGCCCAGAATGTGTATCGTTTTGGGTACTTCCAGATGGATCGTGCCGCCGCCAATGTTGGCCAGAGGTATTAAAATCCCAGTAACATGCCGCAGCTCATCAGACAAATTTATTTTCGCTACCTGCTCCAACTCAGGCTTGGCAAAGGTAAGAAAATCGGTAATAATCCCTGAAGCGCGATCCAGCTCATTAAGAGCCAGATTTAAATATTCCTGCTGATCCGGGCTCGACCTCTCTCCAAGTAGCTGCATAAACCCTCTCGTCACCTGTAGGGGATTGCGGACCTCATGAGCAACGGAAGCTGCAAGCTCACTGATGATCTCCATTTTCTCAGAGCGCTGCAGCTCGTTATTAAACAACTCCAGTTTCTTCGAATATTTAACTACTTTTTCATGACTACGAATAAATTTCTGACCCAGCATGACGATTAGGGATACTATAAATCCTAGCACGCCCCACTTCCAAAGAAAGAAATGGTAGTTGCCGTTATTCACGTAAAAAGTCAACAGATCCCCCAAAGCTGTAACGGCCAGTAAACTGAACCCTACAGAAAAAATATATGCGTCCTTGTTTCGTTTAGCCGCATAAGTGATCGTAGTTCCTACCAGAAGCAATATCTGCAGGATCATAATAAGCCCCAGTATGCGAGCCGAAACCAGATAATAAGCATTATAGAATTGGTTACTGTTCAGCTGATTGACGATAAGGAATGCAAAACAAAATGCAGAGTAGATCAATTGGAATTTTTTCATATGACGAATTAAGCCAAATGGACCTGGTCCGTATATTTTCTCAAAATAAAATGTTAACGAAGGAACTAGGATAAACAGAGACATATCAAACAATGTGACCCATACCCTTCCGTATTCTTCATAGAAAGTATACAGAAACGGTGAATACGTAATAAGAAGAATTCCGTAAGAGCAAATGACCAGACTAAGAGACAACCATGTTGTCCTTGGCTGTCTCGGCAAAAAGAAGCAGCTAAAAAACATGACTATGGCAATAAAGAGAAAAGTGCTGCCCATGACAAAGTCACCCAGATCCCTCCGGATGAAGTTTCCTCGCAGATCCTCATATTCTCCGATGCTCATGCTACCTTTAATACCGTTCGAATCCATCGGTGTTTCAAGCCATATGTAAAGTGTCTTTCCCATATCCCCTCGCTGAACCGGAAGCAGCAAACGATGGTTGGTATACATATATTTGCGGTGGGATTCAAAAATAGGTTCCTCCTCCACGAAAACCCGGACGTCCCGACCCTCCACTTCATCGAGCAGAAGAGCTGGATAATTCCATTCATTTTCAGGAAGGGCCACTCGAAACCAGGCGGAAAAAGCATCTTCAGGTCTGGAAAGTCTTTCTTGGTGTTTAATATTGACCCAATCCGGAGAATTTTTCACTTGAGCTGGGGATACCACCGCTGCCGGTCCTTTTACATCCCATCTTACTTGCCAATCAGGGACAAACGTATGTGCTTCACGTCCTTCGACGTTCAGTGGAGTCGACAATAGAAGAAGTACCACCAGCAGTACAATTTTGATCCATACGACGAAATATTTAGGCACAGCCTTCATTCGGTTAGCACCTCTACCCCTGTTCGTAATTAAAGCAAACTACCGTTTCGCATTTAATTCATTGTAACTCCTATCAATATATCATGAATTCGGAATACTGTTATTTATTTTTGACCGAAAAACTAGGAACCTCTATCCAAAACAAAATCTCCCAATGAATCAAATCTATTTGTAATCTATGTAATGAAGAAGTATTATTATTATTTGATATGCTCTTAAAATACTGTATCGGGATGTGCATTCATGAACAACAAAGTGGTAATTTTAGGTTGTAACTATTATATTGGTCTGAGCACGATTCGCTGCTTGGGCATTCATGGCATTCATACGGTCGCTGTCGACTATTCAAATAAACATGCTTACGGTGCGGAGTCAAAGTATACTTCGGAAAGATTGATCGCTCCACATTATAAGGAAGAAACACAATCTTTCATCCGATTTTTAATTGATTATGCCCGTAAACAAAGCTCTCCTCCAGTTCTTATACCATGTCATGATTCCTATGTTGAAATCATTGACGAGCATTTGGATGAGTTGAGAGAATACTATCTTATTCCGAACTCTGAACAAGGTCTCTATACCAAAATGATGAATAAAGAGGTTCTTCACCGGCTTGCTGAGGAACACGGAGTAAACGTACCGGAGACGGTTCGTGTAAACGAGGACAACTTCTTCGAGAAGATTGAATCGACAATCAAGTTTCCTTGTATCGTCAAGCCAACGGATTCACCTTCCTTTGTAGCTAAGTTTCGCCGCAAACTGTTTAAAGTGCACAACAAGCAAGAACTTGTTGAAGCGCTCAATAAGGCAGCGGATGCCGGGCTGGAAGTCATCGTACAACGTATCATCCCCGGCTTCGACGATCACATGCATACGTTCGATGCCTATCTGAATCAGGACTCTAAGGTTACGAATTGGGTTACATGCCAAAAGTTCCGTCAATATCCTATCAACTTCGGCGCTTCAGTCTATACCGGACAAAAGTATGTTCAAGAGCTATACGACATCGGTGCACCGTTCCTGGAGAAGATGGGCTGGAAGGGTTTTGCCGAAATTGAATTTAAAAAGGATGCCGAAACGGGTAAATTTTACTTAATCGAGGTTAACTGCCGGATCACGAACCTGAACAACCTGCTTTATAAGGTCGGAATGAACATTCCTTATATCACCTATATGGAGCTAACAGGCTCACCTCAGCCTCCTAGTGCGCTGACAGAGAATACAAACCGTGTGTTCTGGTATGGATATGAAGATATGCTTGCTGTACGTGACTATATCAAAACAAAGCAATTGACCGTGGGTCAGGTGTTCAAATCGCTGTTCAAACCGAAAGCATACGCCATTTGGGACTGGAAGGATCCAAAGCCGGCCTTTGCTTATGCGTCTATCATCGGTGGGAAAGTATTTAATAAGTTATTTAGAAGATAAGATATGGAAAGGAGCTGTTCCCATTGCGATTAGCTTCCATAGTGCAAGGCCTCGACTTTGATCTCGTGAAGGGCGATCTGAATATTGATGTGGATGCAGTCGCCTTCGATTCCCGGGAAGTGATACAAAATTGCGTTTTTGTCGCCGTATCCGGCTTCACGGTAGACGGCCACAGTTTTATTCCCAAAGCTATCAGTCTGGGCGCTACAGCCATCATCGTGGAAAAAGATGTACAGGTTGACGAATCCATTACGGTACTAAAAGTTCGGGACACTCGCGACGCGCTTGCGCTCCTATCGTCTAACTTCTACGGGAGACCTACGGATCAACTGAACATGATCGGCATTACAGGTACCAACGGTAAAACCTCGATCAGTTATTTCATGAAATCCATTCTGGAGCAGGCAGGCAAACATGTAGGTATTATTGGTACGATCGGAACAATGATCGGCGATCAGCTGAAGAAGAACAAGAACACGACGCCGGAATCATTGTATTTACAGCAGATTTTTGCCGATATGGTAAGTTCAGATATCAGTCATTGTGTCATGGAGGTCTCTTCCCATGCATTGAGTCTCAAACGAGTGGCGTACAGCCGTTTCCACACAGGAATCTTCACGAATCTAACACCGGACCATCTGGAACTGCATAACAGCATGGAAGAATATTTTGAGGCCAAATCCCTGCTGTTCGATCAGACATCCGATTACAACATCATCAATGCAGATGACCCATACGGGAGAAGATTGATTGATAAAGTTAAGCATTATAAATCGAAGCTTGTTACATACGGTATTGACAGTAAGGCTGATGTGTACGCCTCCGATATCCGTTATTTCATAGATTCTACCATTTATAATGTGCACACCCCGGCTGGAAGTATTGAGATCAAGGTTAACCTCCCGGGCGATATCTATGTGTTGAACAGCCTTGCTGCTATCGCTTGCGCATACTGTAGCGGCATCGACCTGGAAGTAATCAAGAACGGTATACAAGCGGTTGAAGGCATTAAAGGCCGTATGGAAGTTGTTTACAAGGATAAGAACAATCTGGTCATAGTTGACTTTGCTCATACAGAGGACAGCCTGGAAAAAGCGCTGTTAACGCTTCGCCCTTACGCAAAAGGCCGTATTATTCTGGTATTCGGCGTTTACGCTGCAGCAGGTGAGCTTGGCAGCGACAAGCGCAGCTCCATGGGTAAAGTAGCGGCTAAACACGCCGATCTATCTATCGTCACCTCAGACAATCCTAAGGATCAGGATCCAGATGCGATTATTTCTGAGATTGTGGCTTCTATGGAAGCCGCAGGAAGCTCTTACAAAGCCATTGTGGACCGCAAGGAAGCTATCGAGTATGCTCTCACGATCAGACAGAAGGACGATATCATTCTGATCACGGGAAAAGGTCACGAAACTTCACAGATCATCGGAAAAACGGAGATTCCTTTTAACGAAGCTGAAATTGTGAACGAATTTATAAAGAGGCAGTTGTTGAATAATGGATACTAAAAAGTTAGGCGTCATCGGCGGTATGGGCCCACAAGCCACCTCGGTATTTTTTGAAAAGGTTATTGAGAATACAGCGGCTGAGTGCGATCAGGATCATATTGATATGCTTATTCTGAATCACGCCACCCTGCCCGATCGAACCAAAGTCATCCTAGAGGGACGCCGCGAGCTATTCTTGGACGCCGTGGCGAATGATTTCAAACTGCTGGAACTGGCTGGTGTCGCAAACATCGCTATTCCGTGTAATACATCCCATTATTTCTATGACGACATGCAGCAGATGACCTCTGTCAACATCATTAATATGGTTGACGAGACGGTAAAGGAAATTCACGGGCGTTATGGCGACGGCAGCAAGATTGGTATTCTGGCGACAAATGGTACGGTCAGCAGCGGAATCTACCGTGCCAGCTGTGAAAGATACGACATGAAGCTATACGAACCAGCTCCTTCACTTCAAAGTGAGGTCATGGACATTATTTATAACGATGTAAAAGGCAGCAAAAACGTAGATCCAAGCAAGCTGGAATCCCTTATCCATCAGCTGGTGTATGAGGAGCGCTGCCAATGTGTCATTCTCGCATGCACGGAGTTGTCCTGCATTGAATTAAGTAATTTCTACAAGGAATGCTCCATTGATGCGATGGAAGTGCTCGTCAATCGCTCGATTACGTTATCGGGTAAGCAGGTAGCATCTGATAAATAACGGATAATTATTAAAATGAACTATTCTTTTATACAATTGAACGAAAAGCCCTCTCTTCAGGCAACACCTGAAAAGAGGGCTTTTTGCTCATAAAGCGGCTTCAAGAGGGACATCATAGAACGATAGTAATGGGTTATCCGTACAATCGTGGGATTCATTCCCCGTACAGCGGGTAAAATCCAAGAATAAGAATGTGGGACTAAATTTTGAAAGGGGATGTGTAAGATGCGTGAGAACGCTGATCATAGCGGATTCAGCCAGAACGAAGCTGGCCCTGCTAACGCGCAAAGCGGAGATGGCTTAAAACTGGATACAAGCGCGTTAGAAGCATGGCGGGCAACCGGGGCTGAACGTAATAACCGAACACTCGGTGAAGAGTCTACCGTCAATAATACGGACAGACGGATAAGCAGAGAGTATGAGGAAAAAAACGGTCTCGCGGCTGAAACGACAGGCAAGCTCCCTCTGGATCATGTTCCGGCAGATGCGGCCTTTTCACTCGGAACAGATGCCAGTGAAACCTACCTACGTCGTAATCCGCCTCCAGATGATTTACGCGAATCGGAATCGCCAGTCGAAGAAGAGGCTCCGCTCGAAGATGTACCGGATGCGGATGAGATCCAAGCTGACACCCCTGTTGATCCTGCTGCCCTTCAAGATCCTGACCAACATGGTATCGATCTGTTAAACGGTGTTGGTGGTGTGGACGATGAGACCGGACGCGAGCTGCCTAAGTATTTTTAATCGTAGGGTAGAAAAAGCAAAGAACCGCTTCCCTAACGAGGGACGTGCGGTTCTTTGCTTTTTCTCAAGAGATAAGAACGTACAACATCGAAGTAAACAGCATCTTTATCTCGCAAGAAAAACATGTTAATTTGTATTTCTATTTCAGAACAATATATCGAGCAATCCGAGTATAGCCGCCCATAATACAACACCGATTGCGGCTCCCCACATCAATCCGATCCATAGGTTCCCCTGCTTTTCCAACGGATGTTCCCCCTGGTTACAAATTTCGTTAATAACCAGTATAGTCATCAATTCAAAATCTATACTAATTTATATGTATGGAATCCCGCAAAAATCAGTCACCAGAATGACAAACCTCACCGGACAGCTTTATGCTAGTCACCCATCTCTACCCTATCGTCATATTATAATGCATATGACCATGGAGGGATGGTATGAATGAAGGGAATCCTGTCATTACACGGAGACCGCAACATCACACTTCAGCAGCGACTTGCTACATTGAAGGGACATCTTGTCGAAATTAACGCGCCGAATACAGGACTTGAGCCAGGTCGTCTGGAATTTGTATACAAAGCGAATTTTATTCGAGTACAAGGCGAGCTGTTTGTTCCGGCCAGTTTAAATTCTATCCGCGTCTTTGATATTAAACCACCCCGTCGGAGCGCGTTGGTGGGCGTTCGAACCACGTTCCCAAGCGGCAGTGCGTTCAACCGAATCCGTCTGGTACGCATTGGTTCCGATTTTATCGAACTACAGGGAAAAGGCAAGAACCCTTCCCGAATTCTGTTTCCGCTAAATAAAGTGGAGGGAATCTATCGGGCGCTGTAAAAGTCAGCCTCTAATACGCTCATCAGGCACGATCATGATCCTCGGGACTTGTACAAGTTCGGGGATTTTCTTTTTTTTGTAACTGGACACGGTTCGGTCGTTTTGTCCATGGGGCAGGACATATGATAAAATACTACCATCATCCATACTTAGGGGGAAACGTTACGATGAAACAAAGAAACAAATTATTAACTGTCCTTCTGTCCCTGATGACCCTACTGGTGATCGTAACCGGCTGCGGCGTGGACGAAAAGAAGGAAACGAACAACAACACGAGCAATGCAGGCTCTCCTGCACCGGCTGAGGAACCAGCCACCGAGAAAAAAGTAGTTCCCGATCCTAATGCAAGCCACCCTGTCGTCACCATTGAAATGGACAGCGGTAAAAAGATCACACTTGAGCTTTACCCGGAAGTTGCTCCTAATACGGTTAACAACTTTATCTCTCTGGTGAAGCAAGGCTTTTATAATGGGACAGGCTTCCACCGTGTTATTCCCGGCTTCATGATTCAAGGCGGCGATCCGGATGGAACCGGTATGGGAGGTCCCGATTACAGCATTGCCGGAGAATTCAACGCTAACGGCTTCCAGAACGATCTAGAGCATACTCGCGGAGTTCTCTCTATGGCCAGAGCTCAGGATCCGGATTCCGCCGGCTCCCAGTTCTTTATCATGCATGCTGACTACCCTGATCTAAACGACCAATATGCTGCTTTTGGTAAAGTAACGGAGGGTATGGAGGTCGTTGATGAAATTGCCGGACTTCCAACAGGTGAAAACGATCGCCCTGCTGACCCACTTCCAACAATGAAAAAGGTTACGGTTGACACACTGGGTAAAGATTATCCCGAGCCTGAGAAGAAATAACAGTTCAAGAGGACAAGAATGCACCCTGATGCAGTCTTGTCCTCTTTTGTTAAGCTCATCTAACCGTATCGATTCATAGTCCCAACTTAAAGAATCCCTCAGGCTTTTTCAATAACAATCAGACATGTGCTATCAGGAAGTGAAGCCGGATTCCCCGTCTCATCCATCAATTGTATCCGACCAGTCAGTGCTTCGGTGTAACCCTCCTGCAGAAAATGCAGGCTCACCACAATCTTAGCCTCACTTCCCAAGGTTTCACGGATCACAGATTCGTATTGCGAAGGGGTGAAGTACCCGAACTGTTCCTGTACCTCATGTACATAAGCTTCCTCGCCCCATGTGTACGTGTATAAAAACTCCATGGCATCATTTACTGGCATACTGACCTCATTATTAGACAGCTTCTGATAAGCAATCTTTCGTCCTTTAAAGTCATCCGCATATCTTGATAGCCACAGCATTCCATCCTCTTCAAGAAACCGGATACGACGAACCTGCTCCTCCGGCTCTGTCATGATGCCATCCCGGATAATGATCCGCCCGCCAGGAGACAAAACCTCATAAGCGCTTTTAAGTGCGGCTGCCACAGTCGATGGGTTGAATCTGGAGCCTCCCAATTCTATATATGAGTACAACTCATGCAGAATGGATGAAAATATGACCGTATCCACACCGCCTGGTTCCAGATAGTCCCTTAGATTCAATGCATCTCCCTTAACGACTTCCCAGCTTCGCCCTTCCAATCGTTTTCGTTTCTCCAGCGCCTCAATCACATTGGACGATATATCGATGCCTACTGCACGTACCTCCGGCATCTGCTCCTCGATCAGATCCAGCATGACACCTCCACCTGGACCGATATCTACCACACGGGAACCTGCAATATAGTCCAGGATAACCTTTTTATAATCGCCGGAGCTGTTCATATCCTGTAAATAGGTTTCCTCGTTGTGAAAACGATCATATGCATCCCGGCGCAGGCCAAATAGGTCAAATAGCATCAGCACTGCTTTTTCATACAGAGGTGATTTTTCCGCTTCAATACAGAACTGAATCAGCTTCTCGGCCGCCGGAGAAAATTCAAATGTGAGGAAGACAGTGTCTTCTAGACCTGCTTTCTGCTCCAGACGGTGACGCAGATGCGGACTCGATCCGGCAGCGCCCTGAAGACAAGACGTCCAGTCCATTTGACTCAAATACTGCTCTATCATCCGCTTTTTATATACGTTTAACTTTTTTATGCCCTTGTAATCGTAGTACATATCGTTCATGAGCGGTTCAAAGCTCAAATGCCGGACAGGATTTCCGTATGACCTTCCCGCACCCGTTGATGATTCTGCTCCCTCGTTAGGCGTCAATCCGAAGAGTTCGATCTTTCCGTGCAGACCGAGTATGAGAACTTTAAGGAATTCGTCAACTGAGAAATCCTGCAGTGCTGCCTCGACGAACCACAGGGTCAGATCAGCAAGCGGGGCCAAGGCAGATGATAGATCACATTCCGATTCAATCCGGGATAAGTCCGAGTGAAAGGATTCCCCCTTCCGGATACATCCTGCCCGCAGCCGTTCCAATCGTTTAATGTATGTCCGTTCCTCCGGATCCCGTCCCTCGGCGATGGCCTTTATGATCTCCTCCGTCTCGTCCTGCACGCGGTTCCACAGCTCCTCGGACACACCACCCATGATACAGCGGTTCAGCGGAAGCAGCAGCCGGACAAGCTCCTCTGAAGTGAGAAAGCGTGACTTTACCAGATTCGTTAAGGATTGATTTTCTTGAAAGACAACCTCCCCCCGGATATACTGGCCCACAAGACCGTGCGTCATAATAAGGGTATGAATGATATTGTGTCGCAAGCTCATTTCACCATAACGTTCTTGAATATGTCTGGCGTACAGCTCTCCCGAGCCGATATTATGAACAAACAGATTCACACCCGATTCCTGCCACCTGATCCGATCTCGGAGAGTGCCTCCCTTAGCCGTTTCCGACCATACAAGCACCTCCTCCAGCAGCTCTCTGATCCAAAAAGACACCGGAAGTCCATCCAAAATACACAGTGTTTTCTCTACATAATCAAGCACCGGATTGGCTTGTGTCAGTTCACCGATCGAAGTAATCCGCTCCAGGTTTACAATTCGTTCTTCCGCCGAAACTATCAATTTTAGCCAGGCATATTTTTCTACAACTGAAAAATCTCCCGCTCTATAGGCTGTTGTAGCATCCAGTGATCGCAGCATTCTTGTTACACTCCTCGTTCATAATGTCGTATGTACCGACCGGATTTTCGTCGTTATGATTATAACAGAACAGATATCCGACATGGCACCTGATTTGGTAACGGGGCACTGCACGGGGTATACTGGTAGATGAAAACCATATTATTATTGCTAAGGAGTGAATAGCATGAGCTTAAAAAATAAAACAGCTATCATAACCGGTGCAGGCAAAGGCATCGGGCGAGCCATAGCAATCTCCCTCGCAAAGGAAGGCGTGCACGTCGGCCTCGTTGCCCGGACAGCCGCTGATCTTGAGTCGCTGGGACAATTCATCACAGAACAATACGGGGTAAAAGCGATTACGGCGATTGCCGATATTTCTGTTCAAAGCGAAGCGGAAGCTGCCTTTGCTGCCATTAACCAGAAGCTGGGCGCAATCGATATTCTCATTAACAATGCAGGCATCGCCCAGTTCGGAAATCTGCTCGAAATGGAGCCGGAGCAGTGGAAACGTATCGTAGACGTCAATCTCATGGGTACATATCACATGCTGCGTACCGTGCTTCCGGGCATGATCGAGCGTAGTAAAGGCGATGTGATCAACATCTCCTCCACCGCCGGAGAACGCGGCTTTGCAACGGGCTCAGCATATAATGCTTCTAAATTCGCCGTCATGGGACTGACCGAAGCTGTACTGCAAGAGGTGCGGAAGCACAACATTCGCATCACCGCACTTACACCAAGCACCGTTAATACGGATTTAGCCGTTAACGCAGGTCTGAAAATTGGCGAAGAAGACCGGATGATGCAACCGGAAGATGTTGCGGAACTGGCACTTGCCGCACTTAAGCTTCCCCCTCGAGTATTTGTTAAAACAGCAGGCATCTGGACAACCAACCCCCAATAACATAAATACTAAATTATTTAAGCCGTCTATCCGCAAGGGCATGAGACGGCTTTTATTTATCGTTTTCACCCGTGTGAAAACAACAGCGACATGATATAATGACTGGGTGCTGGGTGCTTACCCACATAGTGTTTATAGTAAGAAAGAAGATGAACAACATCCATGATTACTGACATTATTCTGGAAGTAGTCCTACCCATCTTTGTCCTGATCGGAATCGGAATTCTGATGCAACGGGCATTTCAGCTCGACCTATATACGTTGGCCAAGATCAACTTCTATTACATCACACCAGCTGCTGTATTCATGAGCATGTATGAATCTGAAATGTCGCCCAAATTGCTGGGAACCGTCACACTGTTCTATGTAATATATGTAACCGCTCTTTATATCATTGGACGTATTACCGCCAAACGCCGCAAATTTAGCCGCGGAATGAGGGCTGCGTTTACGAATAGCCTTATCTTGGACAATTCGGGAAACTACGGACTTCCGATCAATGACCTTGTGTTTAAAGGCGATCCGTTGGCTGGCTCTGTTCAAGCCTTGATTATGTCCCTTCAAAGTCTGCTTACATTCACCTATGGTGTCATTTCCATACAGGGAGCAAAAACCGAAGGATTATACCGACACGCAATCATCGGATTTCTAAAAATGCCGGTATCCTACGCGCTGATTCTGGGGCTGCTGCTGCATGCCTTGGACGTACCGCTGCCTGTCTTCGTCTCCCAGCCACTGATGTATGCAGACCAATCCTTGGTAGCTATCGCGCTGCTCACGCTAGGTGCTCAAATTATCAAGTATCCGCTCCGGCTGCGTAGATTCGATGTATATCTCAGCGTAGCACTCCGGCTGCTTGCCGCTCCGGCCATTGGAATTCTCATTGTGTTCACTCTCGGTCTTGAGGGAATTCCCGCCCAAGCCCTTATTATCGCCTCAGGCATGCCGGTTGGTGTAAATACATCCATCCTTGCGGAAGAATATCAGAATGAACCCGATTTTGCTGCACAAACCGTGCTCTTGTCGACCATACTGAATGTTATAACCATCACAGGCTTAATTTCCTTGGCTAAGCTTGTAGCTTAATCATACTCGTTGGAGGAGATCACATGAATTTTGACTTAACTATTAACCGCACCCGTACTGCTTCCCTGAAGTGGGATAACATACCAGCCGTATTCGGAGTGGATGACGCCCTTCCGATGTGGGTCGCAGATATGGATTTCGCTGCACCGCCAGCCGTTGTCCGTGCTATGCATGCCCGTGTCGAGCATGGTGTATTCGGCTATACACTTCAAACCGAAACCTACCGTGAAGCGATCACCAGCTGGATGGACAAACGCCATAACTGGAGCATTAAACCGGAATGGATTCAGTACTGCCCCGGTGTAGTACCAGCACTGAGTCTGATCGTGGAAGCATTCACAGAGCCTGGTGATCAGGTTATCATCCAGACACCTGTATACCCTCCTTTCTACAGCGTCGTGAAAGATCATGGACGTGAGCTCGTACAGAATCCACTAATTCTGACTGAACAAGGCGATTACGTGATGGATTTCGAGGACCTCGAGCGGAGTTTATCCGGCGGACGGGTGAAAATGATCATATTGTGCAGTCCCCATAATCCGGTAGGCCGGGTATGGACCAAAGAGGAATTGTCCCGTATAGCGTCTTTGTGTGAACAACATGACGTACTTGTCGTATCAGATGAAATCCATGCCGACCTGATCTACCAGGCAGGATCACACACGCCATTCGCCTCTCTTTCAGAAGACGCAGCAATGCGCTCCTTCATCTGTACAGCTGCGAGCAAAACGTTTAATATTGCCGGATTGAACACGGCCAACATCATCATTCCGAATGATACACTCCGCCGTAGATTCGACAAAGCGCTGCAGCGCTACGCGCTCGGGTCGATTACTCCAATGGGTGCCGCTGCTACGGAAACTGCTTACCGTGAAGGTGGAGAATGGCTGGACGCTCTGCTATCCTATGTCCGGGGGAATATGGAGTACATTAGAGACTTTATTCAAGAACACATGCCTGAGGTGAAGGTAAAGCTACCCCAAGCCACTTACCTACTCTGGATTGATTTCCGAGGGCTCGGGATGAGTGATGAAGATCTGAACCGCTTCCTCGTTCAGAAGGCCAAGATTGGCATGAACAGAGGTGTTACTTTTGGCAAAAGCGCCGAGGGCTTCATGCGTATGAATATGGCCTGTACCCGTGCTACAGCGGAAGAAGCCATGTCGCGTCTGAACGCTGCGATTACACAATGGCGTAAAGAAGCTTAATAAAACGCATATTATAACCACAATAAAGAGGGACTCCGTTAAGGATCCCTCTTTATTGTGGTTGTGTACTACTAACGGCTATAATCGGCTGGCAGACAAACATTTACTTATAATAAGAGTAATATATTTAAAGCTGAGTCAAGACCAACCGGTCGTGTTCGTACCTGAGGTCAAGTCATTCTGCTCGATATCTCCGTACACCGTCCCACCGCCGTTTTGCTCACGTCCCGCCTGATAACTGGCATCCATAATCGCACCGTTCAGCTGATGGAGATGTCCGCTTACCGCATCCATCTGTTTAAACACCTGTCTGTGCTGATATGCCTCAGGGTAAGCACTTTGCTGATCTGGATCATTCATTTGTTCAAACGAAGTCTTCTGATCTCCCAGAACTTGACGGTACCGCTGTGCAGTATCAGAACGAATTTCCGAGACGATGTTCTGCATTCCATAAAGCGCCATACGACAATTGACTAAATCTTGTCTCAAGGTCTCCGAAGTTTCAGGTGTGATTTGGGATTGGACGGTCTTTAGCTCCGCATCCATCTGACCTAAATCGTTTAAAACAACGGCCAGCTGATCACAATTTCCGCTCTGCTGCATTTCTGTCAGTACCATGGATACCTGGCTCAATTTGCTTGCTATCGATTGAACACTCGTCATAAAAAATCTCCCCTTTAACTAACTATGTACCTGTTATTTGCTTTTAGCATGTAGAAATCGCTCTATCCTTATACATCAAGTTCATTGCTCCGTTTCACCGGTTATCATGTACCGCAAAATACCCATGCCCACTAATAGAGGACATGGGTATTTATTTAAAGGGATCAACAATGGGTGCACATACGGTGGAGGTTACGTGCATTTTAATATACTTTTTTAGCCAGTTCTTCTGGCGTGTAACGGTGAGCGGCAACGATACGTCCGGAGGCATTTTTACCCCATCCGGATACAAGTACATGTGTGCTGTCTGTTCTAATCTGGACTTCGAAATGGAGAAGCTGAGAAACGTTCAATACACGGAACGCGGAGGATCCCGCAGCGAGTGTAAATGTTCTGGTGTCAACCAGTACCTTTGATCCATTCAAACGGAACAATTTGATTTCAACTCTGGCGCTGGACTGACCGTTATTCACCGCCTTTACAAAAAACGTTCTGGACTCACCCGGCAGCGTCGCAACATTGATCGCATTTTCTACTGGCCCTGTCGAATACCTTACACTTGGCCTCATTTATCAACCTCCTTTTCTTGATAATCTATCTTATGCCGTCATAGAAAAACGGTCTGGATATATTCCCCTCTCTATTAGAAAGAGGCTTTATGTCGATAGATTCTTTAGACTTGGAAAATGGATCTATTGGAATGAAGACTAAATAACCGATATAATCGTTATTAGATATTAAATGCTTGAAAGTAGGTAGGCAGAAAACGATATGGCAAAAGTGAGACGCAAAAAATCGACAACTATCATTATCATCACGATATTGCTAGCCATTATATATATGCAGCTGTCAACGTCCATTCCTGATATTTTGCCGGATCTGGATAAAGAAGACGCTCCTCCGGTTACCGGAATTCATCCTGTTGTGCTCGATCAGAAGAATAAACTTGTCGCAAAGGTAAGGGAGATTGGAATAAAAATTATTATTACAGATGGTTACCGAAGTGACGAAGAGCAGAACCGTTTATACAAGCAAGGACGAAGCACGGAAGGTGACATCGTTACCAACGCGCAAGCCGGTGAGTCCATGCATAATTACGGCCTTGCTATCGATTTTGCCCTCCAATTGAAGGACGGCAGTGTCATCTGGGATATGGAGTATGACGGCAACGGAAATGGTAGATCAGACTGGATGGAGGTCGTAGCAATTGCCAAAGACCTTGGTTTCCAGTGGGGCGGCGATTGGACCAACTTCCCGGATTACCCTCATCTCCAGATAGATTTCGGCCTTACCATACGCGACTTGAAGCGCGGAAAACGCCCTCCGGTAGATTCACATGAATATTTGGAGGCTTTGAAGTGATCATGGCGTAAAAAAGGCAGACCAATATTGACACTCCCCCCCCTAAAGGGGCAAGTCTGCTGGCGTAGATAGGATTCTTGAGTAGTTAACGCCCTCAATCCATTTCTGTTTTGGACAACTCTCAAGTTTAGGGCGTGTCATCGCCCCTCCTAAGACAGTGCATATAGCATCTTAGGCTCTCACCCTGTTACCAGATGAGACAGGTTGTTTGCTCAAATGTTTTAGCGTCTTGTTCTTGACGACTTCATACATTTTACGTGGCGAAAGAGTTAGTCGCCACAACCCCATATGTATACTATTTTCAAAGAGCGAGCATACGTTCACTATACCCTAACTAGCAGTGTAGGACAATGAAGCTGTCTAATGACAACCCTTGCCCTAAGCCGATTCATCCCAGCCTAAAGGCTAGGGCTTTTTCGGCTAGAATCTGTAAACTGGGCTGCCCTTTTGTCATGAACTGTAAGGATAATCCATTTCTTTAAGCTTAGGACGAAAAAAGGAAGGGAACCTCTCCCTCCCCTCCTCTGATGAATTCTATCTCTTGGCCCTTTAAGCCGTAATTCCGAACATATATAAATTCACAACCTGATGAGCCAAGTCTTCAGGCGTACATTTGCCAGTCAACAGCTGCTGCAGAGTCAACCGCTCAAGCGTTCCTACAAGACACTCTGCTATGATGGTCATATTGGCCTCTTGCTGAAAATACCCGTCCTTTTGCTCAGCCTTCAAGTTCTGTTCGATCATAGCTGTAAGTTCTTTCTTGACCTCACTGGCTTCCTGTCCGATAAAAAAACCGATCTGGGTCAAGTCCGGATCTCTCTCCAGAAATTCAAACAGACTGCTCAGGACTGCAGTAATCCGGCCCGGAACATCTTCACGGCTGATCCCGGCTTCCAAGCGGCCGTCTGCAATAAGTTCCTTCAACTGGGAGCGGAACTTCAACATCAGTTCGTTAAATACAGCTTCTTTACTATCGAAATACAGGTAGAACGACGGCTGGGTCAGTCCTGCCCGGGAAACAATGGTGCTGATTTTTGTCTTATGATAACCAGACCGCGCAAACTCATTGGCGGCAACCGTAAGCAATCTTGCTCTACTCTCTTGTCCATTTGCACCCTTTTTTCTCAAAGCTATCGAACCTCCGTCTCTATCTGGATGTGTACTCATTATACTCCATGCACCATATGCTTGCTAGAATGAAAGAATGCAGTCAGCAAAAATATAGCGTGCGTCCGTCAATTAACCTATTCCTTAAAAGGAATGACCGCAGTTTTGCCATTAGAATCTTGAAGCAAGTACTGATCCCTGGCTTTATACCTTCTTTCAAGTCTTTGTTCCCTGAACTGCTGCTCCATATCAGACCGAACGGCATGGTTCAAATATTCGTTGTCATCCGAAGCATCTGGCTTGATCCGAAGATCCATCTGCTTCTCGTACCGCTCATACTGCAGCTCAGACTCTCTTAATTCCGTCGGTACCCAGCGGGCCTCCATAATTTTTTGAAAGCTACCGTCTGTACTCCTAAAGTAGGATAAGATTAGAGAGTACCCTTTTAAATCCAATTGTATATTTTCAAAATCAGGTCCCATGATGTTATTTTTGACATTATTTCCCATATGTTGATTGACCGTTGCAGGAAGTGTCTCTGTTACATCATAAACCGCCAAAAACTGATAACTGTTCGTACTGGAACCGAATATTTCAAACTGATTAACGTCGGTAAGCTGCTTCAGTATTCGCTTGCTAGCGCTTTCAATTGCTCCATGACTCAGCAATACGCTCCCATTCATGCTGATTAACGCAGGTTTTCCAAGAAAGTTGATACGCTCGTCCTTCGTTAGCCAGGGTCTTGCCGCCCTTTCTTGTTTTTTCATTTTTTCTTCGGGGAAGTTCTCTTCTACAGACTCCATTACCCGTTTAGCGGTTGGGCTATTATCAAAATAAACCGTTACCATTCCAAGCACCAGAACAGACAAAATCATCACACCAGCTTTTTTAAGCATTTGGTAATCCTTTCCTTCAAACAAGTCGCTCCCTCTATTACCATTATATGTATTATACAAGCCTTGAACAGTATTTCATATCCAGTTTTTCAGCAACTTTAAAAGGTATGCTCTTATCCCCATGCTTTACAATGAAACCAGAACCATTTAACGTTAAGTTCATACGGAATATGCAAACAGCTTTATGAGGGAGAGAAGCTTATGAATGAATCTGCACAAAAAATTCTTATCGTCACAGCCGTTGCCGCAGAAAGAGAGGCCGTGCTCCGCGGTCTGGCTGGTGACGGACGTTATGAGGTCATTGCAGCGGGAGTCGGCCTTGCGGCTGCAGCATCCCGTACAGCTAAAACTCTGGCATCAGGCCATTATAAATTTGTTATTAGCGCCGGTATTGGCGGCGGATTTCCAAGGCAGGCCCCTGTCGGATCTCTGGTGGTCGCAAGTGATATCATCGCCGCAGATCTCGGCTCCGAGACACCTGATGGATTTCTCAGCGTGGACAAGCTCGGTTTCGGATCAGCTTATATTCAGACGCCGTCCAAGCTCGCGGTTCTGCTGACCGAAGCGCTGCAAGCAGCCGGTCTGATAGCAGCATGCGGTCCGATTCTCAGCGTATCGACCACAACCGGTACAAAAGCAACGGCTGAAGCACTAACTGCCCGTGTTCCTGGAGCAGCTGCCGAGGCTATGGAGGGATTCGGAGTAGCACAAGCCGCACAGGATTTCGGATTGCCTGTGCTAGAGATCCGCGCAATCTCGAACGCTGTAGGTCCGCGTGACCGGGATGCCTGGAAGATCCCTCAAGCGCTGCAGACGCTTGAAGCTGCAATCTCACAACTACCGGAGGTGCTGACATGAAAATTGCGTTTTCACCGTGTCCAAATGACACTTTTGTATTTCACGCCTGGGTACATAACCTGATTCCCGGCGCACCTGAGCTCGAAGTGTCTTATGCAGACATCCATATCACGAACCATTGGGCCGCGGAGACAGGTTCCAATGACCATGACGTCCTGAAAATATCGTATGCTGCTCTGCCATGGGTGCTCGATGAATATGCCCTGATCCCTTGCGGGGGTGCGCTTGGACGCGGCTGCGGCCCGCTCCTTCTGACAGGCGGAGCCTCAAGCGCCACAGGCTTAGCCTCTAAAGCAGCTGATCCGGCATTCCTGTCCGGACGCAAAGTTGCCGTACCGAGTGAACGCTCCACCGCTTACTTGCTGTTCAGGCTGTGGGCGGCGCAGAACGTTCCCGGCGGAATCGGTGATATTATCGTCATGCCGTTTGACCAGATCATGCCTGCCGTCCGCGATGGGGAAGTCGATGCAGGGCTTGTCATTCATGAAGCCCGCTTCACCTATCCTTCTTATGACCTTAATCTGATGACGGATCTCGGAAGCTGGTGGGAATCTGACACCGGTCTTCCCATTCCGCTCGGCGCCATCATTGCACGTCGTTCGCTTGATCTTGATCAGATTGCGGCATGGACACGTGCCTCGGTGGAATACGCCTGGGCCCATCCCGAAGCTTCCCGTGACTATGTTCTGGATCATGCACAGGAGATGGAGACGGCAGTGGCAGAGGCGCATATTGGATTGTATGTAAATCCATTTACCGCGAACCTCGGGGAAGATGGATATGCCGCTGTATCCGCACTGTTAAGCCGTGCGGCAGACGAAGGACTTGTTCCAAGAATAGATCCTGCCAAGCTGCGCTAAAGCAATAATACAAAGAGGAACGCCGAAGTTCATCATGAACTCTTGCGTTCCTCTTTGTTGTTCCCAGCGCAGCCGATGTTTCAGGGCTTTTCCTCACCATTAGTTTCTCCGTTCTCTGATCATCCTTCATTCTCTATAAAATCGCTAAGCTGCCGATATATCCCTACAATATCATCCATGGGCATCCGGACCAGGCCACTGGATGAAGGAGCGACAAATTCACGCACCTCTTTCACAACTGGTTCAGCCTGAAAGCCCCAATGCGCCTGTGATCTTCGGCTGAATTCCGTATAGACCCCCTTACCAACAAAACACGCAATTCTCGGGCGGTATTGCTCAAGCTTGGCCCGCAGTATTTCACGTCCCTGCTCATATTCATCCCGTGTAATATCCTCAGCTCCCCGGGTTGGCCTGGCTACAATATTCGTAAAGCCGTATCCCAGCTTCAACAGCTCCCCATCATCAGAGGCGTCATACAGACGAGGGGTAAGACCCGACCGGTGCAAAATACGCCAAAAATTGTTACGTGGATTCGCATAATGGTGACCCACTTCACCAGAGCGCAGGCTTGGATTGAAGCCAATGAAGAGAACCGATAGTCCGTAATCCAGATGATCCATAACCTCGTTCACTCACTCTACCTCCTTATGCCAGGCTTCCTTCAGAATACTGCGGAACAAATGGTCCAGTTCTTCATCGGAGACACGGTCAAGGCTGCTGTTCTGCATACGCTGTGCAGCAGCATCATAATACTTGATTTGCTTCTCCAAATAATCATTGATTAACGGAAGACGCGGCTCAAGAGTAAGTTCTTCACCCGACTTTTTTCGCTGAATCAGCTGATAGATTTCACTGCAAAGCTCACTATCACGCGGTACTAAGCTCTCCACCAGACTCTCGAATTGAATTGGCGGCATACTGTCGTATTTCTCAATCCAGAGACAGGCAAGGATTGGGCGAAGCACGTAGAAATATTTTTTAATCTTCACCTGCTCCCCTTGCAGATAATCGCGATAGTTTCCCTTGGCCATGTTAAGATAATGGTACAGACAAGATTTTGGCGAAAAAGTCAGCGGAGACAGCCCTCGGATCTGCTCTGCGGCGGATGTGTGTTCCAGGTATTGTATAGGTGACTCAAGCCATTCCAGCAGGGGCGGGTTTGATTTACGGAATAAATTCAAAGCCTTTTTCAGGTCCCACCCGTTAATATCCAGTCTGTCACTAATCGGCCGCTCGATCACATCTCTCTTCTCAAAGATGGATAAATACCAATCAACGGGTCTTACATATAGAAACCGTACATCGTAATCACTACTATCGGGGGAAGAAAATCCCCATGATCGGCTTCCAGACTCACAGGCATAAAGGATGATGATCTCTTCCTCATGCTCTATTTTCCGCAGCTGCTCAGTAATGACAGCATTCATGTCCTTCATCCTTTAACCCTCCTTACGTTCTACGTGGAAGCAGAAGATCCACTGCTGTTAACTCTTTTTTGAATCGCATGTACTCCCATAACGACGGCAATCAATTCCCAATCATCCAGGTGTTGACTATCGTTCTTCAGGTGGTAAGCTCCGGATTGCAGCCATCCACTGACACGATGAAACGTGGCAACGCAGCGTCCGCCCTCACCCTGGATTTCGTATTCCTTGGAGAACGCCGGGGACGTAATTTCATAAATCCCCCTTTCACCGGCATCATACTCATATTTCTTGGAGAAAAAGCTCATCCGCATTCGCAGCACACCGAGTTCATATTCATTACGGTCACACACTTCCCATTTATTCGAGAAAAAACGGAACGAACCGCTGTAAACCTTCATTCCGGTCTCATCATACACATCCAGAGAGGAACCGAAAGAGCTTTTCAAATCTACCGTTCCAACGATCTCTCCCGCTTCATTCATCACGCTCGTTTCACCTGAATTAAAAAAGTTATCTTTAAAATATAACCCCATATTAATCTTTCTCCCTTCTTATAATTTTATCTTCATTATACGTTACAGTATAAAACTTTCCATCCTGCGTGCCTTAGCCCGCACGTTCTGAAATCATATTATTTCCTCGATCGTTCCGGGAACCAAACTGCGACTCTGTTGTCTAATTGAATAGAGAGGTGAGGAGATTGGGTTTGGAGTATTTGAATAACCTGGTGGCCGCAGATAATCCCAGCTCTGTGTTGATGGAGATGATGGAGGCATACGGACAGGATGTGTGGAATTACGCTTATTTTTTGACTAGACGCCGCGATGCTGCGGACGATATCAGTCAAGATGTCTTTCTGAAGGCGCTACAGCATTTGAGACAATTTGAAGGGCGCAGTTCCGTGAAGACATGGCTGTTCGCCATTACGCGCAATCTGTCCATGAACTACCTCAAGTCCTCTTTCATCAAAAAGGTAACGCTTGTCGAATGGGTCACCCCAAAGCGCAACGAACGCTCCGCTGAAATGGAAGCTATCGGGAACATGGAAGTATCCCGGATATGGCAGCATGTATTGAGCTTGCCCGTTAAATTCAGAGAAGTGTTGATCCTCGAATTCCATTACCAGCTGCCGCGCCGTGAAATCGCTGCTCTTCTCGACATTTCGGAAGGTACAGTCAAATCAAGGCTTCATCGTGCCCGTGCCCGTATGGAAGCTCTGCTGAAAGGAGAGGAAGCCGAATGAACAACAATCAGAAGGAAATGGAACCCCATTGGGTTCAAGAATTAAAGTCCTCTCCGTTTAAAAAGCCTCCCTTTACGAAGGAGATGATGACTACCGTGCTTGAACGTTCAACGAACAACCGTAAACCATCCGGCAAGAAATACAAAAGATTATTTCGCGTCGTAGCAGCAGGCGCATGCACCATCGCCATACTGGGAATGATCTGGATCATCAGCCCTTCCCTAATTAAGAACAACAACTCCACCCCTATGGTAAAGCCTGCGGCTCCTACAGTGGACTGGACACCCCACTCTCAATATAATACGGCGGAAGGAGTTACCAAGCTTCACGTATTTCCGGGTGGCGACTATCCAGCGGGGTCTCCATCAGGAAGTTGGTGGAACTTGTACGTCCCCGTCGAGACACTTGAGGGACAGAACATCCGGATTACGGCCACTCATAAGGAAACCGGCATGCAGATCGAAGAGTTGCCTCCTACAAAGATCACCCCAGAAATGGCCTATGATAATTTCACCCGTGTATCTTCAACCTTTTCTCTCCCGCTCAGCGGCCTTTGGAAATTCGACGTGTATATTGGAGAGGAAAAATTCGGGGATGTTGTCTTTGATGTACCGGACAGCAGCTGGGAGCCAAGTCCTGTGTTTACTTCAGGTAATTTTGAAATGACCGGCGTGGAGAATCGGCTCGGTTTCATCCATCCTGGATTCCAAGCAGGTCAGTCCAATAAATATATGTGGCACTTCTGGGGACGGGATGAAGAGCTGAACGGCGAGCTGAAAATTACAGCCGTGAAGCAGAACTCATTCGAGATTATAGATGTTTTTGAAAGTAAGCTGTCTCCCGGTAAGCTCAATGGGGCTGACGCTGCACTGCCTTCTTCAATGAGCCTCCCCTCTTCCGGTTTATGGAGATTGATGGCAAGCATCGATGGGCAGCTGTATGGAAGTGTAATCGTAGAAGTTAAGTAACAATCTATACCCTAGCGCGAACGGCTTTACGGTCCTACAATTTGACACCAAAAAACGCTGATGCCGCTCTTAGGGCATCAGCGTTTTTACAACATTATCTTATTTCATACTTTTCCGGGCTTCTCCCGACATCAGATCTTCGAAATCTATACATTCATCTCAGATTTCATGTTCAACACATCAGGTATCGCTATCGGTCTTCCTTGTTCCAATCGGGACTGTTCCGCGGCGAAAGCCATCAAATGGCTTTGCAGAGAAGCACCGGCAGAGGTCAGTCCGTCTGCTTGACTGCCACTGCCAAATTCACGAACGTCTTTTAGAAAAGAACTGATCATCCTGACATCACCGCCCCCATGACCGTCCCCTCCGGTATTACATTGAAAGTCGATCTCTTCTCCTGTTGAATAACGGTATAAAGTGAAGGAGCCTGTTTCCATGTCACCTCGAATTTCCCCGTGTGTGCCCATGATCTGCACCTTTCGCCCTTCTTTATCTGTAAAGCCTGACATGACAAAAGCCGCATTCGCTCCGCTTGCAAATTCCATGTTGACAACCTGATGGTCAACCACGTTATTATCGCAACAGTACACACATCGTCCAAACGGGCCTTCTCTAAGCGCTCTTAGTATTCCTTCGTGTGATAGATCCTGTGTCATATAGCGAGCCCATGGATGTTCCGGTGGCTGAATGTACAATTTTAGTGCAGAGAAAGGACAGGTTTTCTCCACCTCGCATCCGTCGATACAACGATCTGCTGAGCCCTCCGGCGCGTTCTGCTCCTTAAAGTGAAGCAGTGATCCAAAGGAGCTTACCATCGTGCACTTCTCTCCCATGAGCCAGGAGATGATATCAAGATCATGACATGATTTCGCCAAAATCATTGGACTTGTCTCCTTCGCATCCCGCCAGTTGCCGCGCACATAGCTGTGTGTCATATGTCGATATCCGACGTTTTCTGACAGCTGAATGGTTGCGATTTTGCCGAGTTCACCTGCTTCAATACATTTTTTGATCCGATCCCAAAATAATGAATACCGCAGTACATGACTTACAATCAACAGTCTGCCATGCTCCTCCGCTGCTTTGACAAGTGAGATGCACTCTTCTCTGTCTGGAGACATTGGCTTTTCGAGCAGAACATGGTATCCAAGCTTTAACGCTTTTAATGCCGGGATGTAATGCAAACGATCTAGTGTACTGATGATCATGACATCGGCGATTCGCCCTTGATCGAAAGCCTGCTCCCACGAATCGTAAGCATATTCTTCCGAAATTCCATGAATTGCTGCAAAATGGTTTCTGCGCCCCTCATCAGGCTCTGCAACAGCTACGATTTTAAGTTCATTGGGATATTTTTCGGCATAAGGGCCGTAAATATAACGTCCTCTACTGCCGGCTCCTAATAAAACAGCTGTTATAGTCTTCAATGTTACCCCTCCTAATGTCCACCCTATGACCTGATTGTACTTGGGCGGACAAGGAGCTTAAAGAGATTATTACTTACTTTCGTATACATTTATTGACTTTGGGGCTTTCGATTTTTCCGACCTGCCTCTGCTTCGGTATTCCTGGGGTGTCGTATCGTTCTGCTTTTTAAAAAACCGGATAAACGCAAGCGCGGAATTGTAACCAAGCGACAGCGCAATCTCATTCACCTTCATGCTGCTGCCCAGCAGTAACTCCTTCGCTTTCAGATTTCTGTAGTCATTAATATAATCGGATATCCCGGTTCCCGTCATTTGTTTATACAATCTTGAAAAATATGACGGATTCAGGCCGACATGATCCGCAATCGCGTTAAGTGATATGTCTGTGGAAATATACGTTTCAATATAACGATGCGCCTTCTGTACGAGTTCGGTTGGCAGAAGCTCCCCTTGCTCAGCGATCCAATCAAACAGGGAAACTGCTATTTCGCAAAAGTATTCCTTCAGGATAACCCAAGAATCCGGTTCTCCATATTGAAACAATGGCGACAAATCGTGTTCGTTATTCAAATATTCCTTCAGTTCAGCGCTTTTATTAATATAAGCCAAAAATACGGCGGATAGGGAGTGGTACAGTTCCTTTTTCCTTTCATTAGGAAAATTCTCGTCGTTCCACAATTTCGTTAAATCGTGGTATATGTTAAAAAATTCGCCGCGGTGATTGTTTTCAAGACATTTTCCAAGAAGTTGCACCCGGTTTAAATAGAAATACTCTCTCTGATGGTTACATGCCGTCTCACTATTCTGGATATCAGAATCTGTCAGTATCACCTCGCTTGTTAAACCTAAACCATGGATGAAATTATATTTCAGCATATGATAACGGTCCGAAACGTCGTTCCAGGCTACCGGTTCGCTGCTGAGAACGAAAGATACAGACAAATGAAGCAGCCTCCTGCAAGCTAGCTGAATTCTCTCCAGTCTGCCGCTTACTTCTACATAGGTTTTTCTCCAGTCGTGAGAGTTTGGCTCGGTGTGTATCAGACTGTCTGTCCCAGGCTGGATGAACCAGACGATTTTGCCCTGATCATACACATAGGAGTACACGCGAACATCGTCAGCCAATAGTTCTTCGGCAATATTTTGCACCGCGTAAATGAACAAGGCTTTATCCGGTTGCGTCAACATATCCTTCCATGTATCCACTCTACCAAGAAGCAGCATGACGGGTAAATGAGCCTGCATCGGTATGCTGATGTCCTGGAAATGCCGAATTAATTGGGCTTCTGTTACCTGCTTGCCCTGAAGTATGGCCCCGATATACTCCCTTTGAAGTGAAGGCATAGCCCGCCGCATGCGTTCATTAGCCTTTTCAATCATCTCCCTTTGCTCGCTCTCTTCGTTCAGCTCCTCTATAGCTCTTTCTACGGAGGCTATAATTTTCTCGTCGCTTTCAATCTTCAATATATATTCGAACCCACCATATTTGATCGCGCTCTGTACATAATGAAAATCGTTATAGCCAGTAAGAAATATAACCTTGCACTTCGGCCAGCGGGCTTTAATGTTCTGCAGAAGACCAATACCTTCAAGTCCCGGCATTTTTATATCGGAAATGACAATATCAATCTGATGCTTCTCCAGCACTTCAAGTGCGCCCTCACCTGAATACGCTTTCAATATATCCATTTTCAGATGTTCTGTCTGCTCAAACAGCTCAAACAGACCGTCCACAATAATGGGGAGATCATCTACAATGAGCAGTCGGTACATTCCAATCCCTCCTCTAGGTGCTATTCATATGAATCCCTACTTTTAGTCCTCCTAGTGCCGATCGTTCAATCGTGATCCCGTAATGAGCGCCATAACGAAGCTGAATTCTGCGATGCACGTTGACAAGACCTGTTGTCTCCTCCATACGATCATCCGCAGACCGCTTTAACCTCATGTTCAGGTTATCAATGACTTCATCCGTAATACCCTGGCCGTTGTCCTCCACATAGAATACAACTTCCTCATCATTCTGTTCACAGTATATCAGAAGTTCTCCGTTCGTCAGCATATTTCCAAATACATGCTTGTAGGCGTTCTCAATAATCGGTTGAAGAACAAGCCTTGGAACCATAATTTCCGGTGCTTCACCTATAAACGTAACATGGATACGATCCCCATAACATACTGTTTGCATATCTACATAAGTACGGGAATGTTTAACCTCCAGCGAAAGCGGAATCTCGTCTTCATCATTACGGGTTATAAAATGAAAGTATTCACCGATGTAGAGGCAGAATTGATACGCTTTATCCTTATTCTCCGATTTAATTAATCGGCACAGTACAAAAAAACAGTTATACAAAAAATGAGGATTGATCTGCGATTGCAGCCGTTTAAGTTCCGAGCGCTGATTGCGGATTTGCTGCTCATAATTTTCCTCGATCAACGTCTTCAAATATCGGATCGTATTGTTAAAAGCCAGATACAAGTACCCGAACTCATCTTGTCCCCGGTCAATCGTTATCGGTTCGAACCGGTTCTGCTGCACTCGCCGAAACGAACTAACGAGTTTCAGGAGTGGGCGATAAATCAACCGGATCAGAAAATAGGAGAAGAAGATAACAACAAAAATGGCAAGCACGCACGCCCACCAAAACCATACCCGATATTTCTGGATCGGTCCGAGTAAGCTTTCTTCCGGAATGCAGCTTACTGAATATGAATTCCACAGCTCCGAGTAGTTATAGACAGCCAGATAACGTTCATCCCCGCTGCGAATGGTATCATAACCTTCCTTTTCCCCTGCTTCTTTTTTTTCCATAATAAAATTTGTGACGGTCTTTACCAGATCCGGGTCTTCCTGACTCTGAATATGCCAACCTCGATCGATATTAATCAGCATATTGCTCCCGCCAAACGAGTTACTGACTTGAGACATCGACTCTTTGATTTTGTGGGGAGAAAGCTCCACACCGATGACAAATATCGGTTCCTGCAGCGAATTGGCTGGATATTGCATACTGAGGAAAATCCGATCCTTCCAATAGATAAAAGGCTCATTATAGCCTCGGTTGCTTGGCTGAATCGCTTCATATTCCTGGCGGTCGATAGATGTTTCATAATTGCCACTGAGCAGTGTTCTGTCCAGTAACGGCACATAGGCTTTCGCTTCTTTTATAACAGGGCTCGAATCTTTCATCAGGTTAAGGCGTTTCTGAATATCGATAATCTTCTGAGCCCTTTCATAGTAAGACATCTCATCACCCATCGCAGCGATCTCCATTAAATCACTATCTGTTACGTAATTGGGTAGATATCGAATAATCTGGTCCGCTTCTTTATTCAGGGAGTCTAAGTAATATCTGGCCGTATTGAGAATCGCCTGTGAGCGTTCCGTTTTGATGCTGTCAGCGCCCTTATCGTTAATGAGCCAAGTGATAGCCATCAGTGGAAGCAGCGCCGCCATAAAGGCAGCCATAATTTTTTTGGAAATGGAGGAGTCTTTCAGTCTCATCATAATCCTCATCGTATACTCTCCCGCAATGTATTGGTAAAGAATCCTGAATGATTATCCTTTGACACTCCCCATCACAATTCCTTTAATGAAAAATCGCTGCAGGAAAGGATATGCGATCAGAACCTGAAATGTGGCGGTATTGATATCGAAAGACCCGCTGATGGAGATGAAAGCAACGTCGTGAATTTGGAAGTATCGATGCTTATGGCAATTTCAATATCAAGAGTTGTATACGAAAGTAAAGACTAGTATATAGAATGGAGATGGGCTCTTTTCTATACTTAAAACAGGAAGGATCACAAAGAGAAATCAACTGCAGCGACACATTGAGAACATTGGGGAGGGTTTGTATGAAAAGCAATAAAATCTTGTTGATCGTTACCCTGATTCTGTGCTTGGCACTGACTGCATGTGGTAACTCCAGCAATAACAGTGAAGGCACGAAAGAGGCAGAGAAACAGCCTGAGGCGACGCAAAAGCAGGGACAGAAAGAAGAAACGAATGAGGTCGTTGAAGTTTCGACGGTTTCACCAAGCGACCCATATCTGAAATTCGACGAGGGCGAAACTTTCGATAAGAATGCCGTGTATGACGCTTATGAGAAAGATATCGGCGTAAAGATTACGAACAAATGGGTAGCGGCAGATGACAATCAGTTCAAAGAAAAATTAAAAATGACGATTGCATCCAACGACCTGCCGGACTTCGCGCGTGTGAATGCAACACAATTGAAAGAACTAACAGAAGCGGACATGATCATGGACATCACGGATGTGTATGATCAATACGCGACGGATGAAACGAAGAAATTTTTGACGATGGACGGTGGCATGCAGATGAAAACGGCCACGTTCGACGGCAAATTAATGGGGATTCCGAGCTCGTATAATCCTTACCAATATCAATACTTGTTCGTACGAACAGACTGGCTTAAAAAGTTGAACCTGCCAGAACCGAAGACAATGGCTGACCTGATGACGATCGCTGAAACTTTCAAAACGAAAGACCCAGGCGGCTCAGGTAAAGCTTACGGTATTGCGGTAAGTAAAAACCCATTCAGTGTGGACACAGGGGTAACCGGATTACGCGCATTCCTTAACGGTTACCATGCTTATGAAAACCACTGGATAGAAGATGGGAACGGCGGACTTATGAACAGTGACATTCAACCGCAAGTGAAAGATGCACTTAAAGCGCTTCAAGATATGTTCAAAAAAGGTCTGATTGATCCTGAGTTCTCGGTTAAAGATGCCGATAAAGAAGCAGAGCTTCTTTACAACAACAATATAGGTCTTGTATTCGGCGCTTCCTGGACACCGGCACAGCTGGCTAAAGGCGCAGTTGTAGACGGTAAAGTTGTTCAAGAATGGGGGGTATACCCGATTCCTTCCGTGGACAGCAACCCAACGCTCAACCAAATCGGCTTAGGTGTTGACGAGTATTATGTGATTAACAAAAATGCTGCGCATCCTGAAGGCGTTATCAAATTGCTGAACCAATACATCGTGACACAGACTCATCCGACTGAAGAACAAAAAGTTTACGAATACGGTAAAGATCTGAAAGAAAAAGGCAGCAACTACTGGTTGCTTAATCCGCTTCGCGTAGGCAAACAAATCGATAACAACGGCGATATCTTGCCAAAAGCGGTCGAAACGAAAGATCCTAGCATTCTGGAAACAAAAGACCAAAAAACGCGTTATGAGCGTGCAATGAAATATGTTGACGGCAGCGATATCAATATGTGGTGGGAATATCTGATTTCGGGACCGAAAGGCGCTTTTTCGCTTGTTCCTAACATCCAACAAAATAAAGAATATCTGCAAAACAAATTCTACGGGGCTCCTACGACAACAATGGCAGAGCGTCAAGAAATCTTGACGAAGAAGCGTGACGAAGTGTACTTCAAAATCATCATGAACCAAGTGTCTGTTGATGAGTTCGACAAATTCGTTGACGAGTGGAAAAAACTTGGCGGCGACGAAATTACGAAAGAAGTTAACGAATGGTACGCAGCGAGTAAATAATGTTTAGAAAGACCGATGGAGGGATTGATCGAAGTCAGTCCCTCTTTCTATACAGAGAAACACAGCGAGGTGAAGGGCATGAGTGGATTAACGCGAATGTTTAAAAAGGAATGGCCGCTTCATATAATGCTGCTGCCAGGTATTATTCTGGTTCTTATCTTCAGCTACATCCCTATGGCGGGAATCATGATGGCGTTTCAGAAATATATACCGAATAAAGGGTTGTTCGGTTCACCTTTTATCGGTTTGAAGAACTTCCGATTGTTGATGGAATATCCGGATATTGGCCGCATCTTTTTTAATACGATATTCATAGCGGTCATGAAAATCACTGCAGGGCTGATCGTTCCGATTACGATTGCAATTCTATTGAATGAACTGCGTAAGGAATGGGTTAAGAGAACCTTTCAGACGCTTGTATATTTGCCTCACTTTCTATCTTGGGTTTTGTTAAGCGGTATTTTGATTGATATTTTGTCACCATCCTCCGGGATTTTAAATCAATTCCTAGGATTGCTCGGGATTGAGCCGATCTTTTTCTTGGGCAGCAACAGCTGGTTCCCATATGTGATGGTTATCTCGGACGTATGGAAGGAATTCGGCTTCGGTACGATTGTCTATCTGGCGGCACTCACGAATATTAACCCGTCGCTCTATGAAGCAGCGGATATCGATGGCGCAGGACGCATCAAGCAGACTTTGCATATTACGCTTCCAGGCATGCTGCCGATTATCATTCTGATGCTGACCCTGAATATTGGGAATGTACTCAATGCTGGATTTGATCAAATATTCAACTTGTACAGTCCTCCGGTCTATGAAAGCGCGGATATTATCGATACCTTCGTCTACCGTATGGGGATCCAGCAGGCACAGTTCGGATTTGCAACGGCTGTAGGTCTGCTGAAATCAATCGTAAGCTTTATTCTCATCTCATGTTCCTATGTGCTAGCTTATCGTGTAGCGAATTACCGCATTTTCTAGTGCTATAGAGGTTGTTCAAAAAGTCCGCTTTTGATCACGAAGTGAATCAGGAAGCGGGTTCGACATCAAATCTTGAATTCAGCCGGGCCTTCTGGTGCTCACGTACCCCGACGTACGCTCCGCTCCTCAGTCCCTAGCTTCATTCAACCTTCTCGGTGCTGAAAACCGACCTTTTTGAACACGCACTTATAACCAGGTAATTCAGAAGGGAGACGTATCGTGCCTAACCATAGCTCATGGTCTAGAAAGGTGTTTCTAGTATTCAATTTCATCTTTCTAACTTTTATATCCTTGTTGTGTCTTATGCCAATTGTTCATATATTAGCGATCTCATTCAGCTCCGGAGCTGCGGCATCAGCCGGTAAAGTCCTATTATGGCCGGTTGATTTCACGACAGCCGCTTATGACAACGTATTCGGAAAGCCGGAATACTTGCGCGCTTTCTGGGTGTCCACTCAGCGCGTTGTGCTCGGTACGACTGTAAGCATGCTGTTGACGATTGTTACGGCGTATCCTTTATCGAAAAGTACTTCGCAGTTTAGATTACGTACCTGGTATGCTTGGTTTTTTGTATTTACGATTCTCTTCAGCGGCGGCCTCATACCAATGTATATAACGGTGAAGTCGTTAGGAATGCTGGATACCATTTGGGCCTTGGTCTTGCCAGGAGCGGTTCCGGTATTTAACGTTATTCTATTGCTTAATTTCTATCGAAACTTACCGAAGGAACTGGAGGAATCCTCACGAATCGATGGAGCCGGTCACTTCAAAACGTTATGGAAAATCTATGTGCCGTTATCTTTACCCGCTCTTGCAACAACAGGTCTCTTCACGATTGTAGGACACTGGAACAGCTGGTTTGACGGGATGTTGTATATGAATCATCCGGAGAATTATCCGCTACAGACGTTCTTGCAGAGTGTCATTATCAAAATGGATTTTCGCTTTATTAAGGCGGAGAATGTCGAATTGATGATTAAGTTATCAGATCGTACAAGTAAGGCGGCGCAGATTTTCGTCGCAGCATTCCCGATTCTGATCGTCTATCCGTTCTTGCAACGGTTCTTCATTAAAGGAATTGTGATGGGGAGTGTCAAAGAATAATATCGGATGCTAGAGGGGTGTCCCTAAGGTCATTTGACCCTAAGGATACCCCTCTTGTTTGTTGTAAGACACTACACGTATGAATTATTCCTACTATTGTATCATTCAATATGATCTTTCCTTATTTCACATTGACCGGACTTTTTGCACTATCCAACGCTTCTTTCGGAATTTCAATCTTCTCAATTTCATTATGTTTGGAAAACGTGCTTTTCATTTTCATATCAACGGAAACACTCTGTTCGGCCTGACTCATGCTCATAATCATATGCATGTCTGACTTCGTTGGCAGATAAGTGTCTTTTTTCACCCCGTAAACAATTTTGATACTCTTGATGTCCATCTGCTCCATCATCTCAGCAGTTTGAGCATTCGTTCCGCCCGCTTGGTTCATGTAGTATTTAGCCAGTTCCTTTAGGCTGTCACCGGAAACGTTAGCCGTCAGGATATATTGCTCACCTTCCACACTCACCTTTGTATCCTTAGCGATAGATTTAAACTGTTCCAGCTGTTTCTCCGGACCTTCCGTTATCATCTTCATGCTCGCCATAATATTTTTGACGTTTTCTTCAGACAGCTGGAACCACTCACCATCCACCGAAGAGTAAACACCGTTCTGTGTAATGTACTGCTTGATGTACTGCTTTCCTTTTCCAGGAATGTTCATTTGAATCTCTTGATACATCTCCATCGGATTCATGGTTGTATCCACTTTCATCGCCATATCGACATTCTGCTCCAGCTTGTTCTCAACAATGTTCTGTTTAATGTCAGTATCCATGGAAAAGCTCTTCATATTCTGGCTGGCCTCTGCTGATTTCTGAATCAATTCATCGACCGTAGGAAGTGCCTCTTCCTTAGGGACTTCTGCCGGGGGCTCTTTCGTTTGGCCGGTTGCCGGCTGTTCTATTGGCGGTGTGGTAGCACCTTTGTCAGCTTCTTTTTCTTTACTGCATGCGGTGACTCCCATCACCAAAATTACACTGAGTAATGCCACTGTCCATTTTTTCAAAAGAAATTTCCTCCTAAATATATATTCCACTGTCATTACCCAAATTAGAAAAAAGTGTAACGATGAATCTTCTACTTTAGAAATACGCCTTCTTGCTTGCCCTGTCCCATAGCGATACACTTAATGAACAATGAAAGATATCGAGGGATGTGCTGCCAAAGTGAAAAATCTCCTGCTTACAGGTTACCGGGCTCATGAGCTCGGTATTTACAATAACAAACACAAAGGAATTCCATATATAAAAAAAGCGATTGAGTCGAGACTGATTCCTTTGATCGAGGAAGGGCTAGAGTGGGTTATCACGCCAGGCCAATACGGGGTTGATCTGTGGGCCTGTGAAGCCGTCATATCGTTAAAGCAACAGTACCCGCATCTGAGATGCTCCATTATTACAGCCTATGCGCATCCAGAAGAAAAATGGAGTGACGAGAAGAAAGAATATTACATGCAAATTCTCAAGGGAATAGACTATTATGCTGCGGTCAGCAAAGAGTCTTATCAGGGAAGCTGGCAATTCAAAGCCAGAGATGAGCTGCTGTTTCGCAAAACAGACGGGATTCTGCTTGTATATGATGAAGATTCGGGTGAGGCCAGTCCGAAATTTGTGAAAGAGCGTGCACTGAAAAAGCATATGGAAGAGGGCTATCATTACATTAGTATTGGTTCGGAGGAGATACAGGCTGTTGCGGATGAGGATACCAGTGAACAGGGGTTTTATGATGGGTTTTAAAACTTCCGAACGACAAATAACCGTCCCCTGCCGGGACGGTTATTTATGTGATGAATAAAACCATGATTACCATTTCGAGCCACCGGATAAAACCTAATTTACTACCCCCAGGCCCGCCCAATAATCATCAATATTCGTATGAACGTATCCGTGAGCTTCGGCCACCGCCTGATAGGTTACCTTCCCACCAATCACATTGATTCCTTTGGCTAAAGCTCTGCTTGTTGCCGATGCCTGACGAACCCCCTGGTTTGCAATTCTTAGGCCGAAGGGAGTTGTTGCGTTGGTCAGAGCTATCGTGGATGTACGTGCTACTGCACCGGGCATATTCGCAACGGCATAGTGAATAACACCAAACTTTTCATAAGTCGGATTGTCATGTGTCGTGATCCGGTCGATCGTTTCAATTGATCCTCCCTGGTCAATAGCCACATCCACGATAACGGAGCCGGGACTCATCTGCTTCACCATTTCCTCCGTCACGAGCTGTGGTGCCCGCGCTCCGGGAATGAGCACGGCTCCAACCACGAGATCCGCTTCCTTTACAGTTTCCGCGATATGGAATGAGTCCGACATGATCGTCTTAATGCGCCCTTGAAACTGGTCATCCAGCTGACGCAAGCGGTTCGGGTTAATGTCCAATATGCTTACTTCCGCACCCATCCCAAGCGCAATTCTCGCGGCGTTGGTTCCAACAATGCCGCCTCCGATAACCGCGACCTTTCCTGGTGCCACACCCGGTACACCGCTCAGAAGAACTCCTTTTCCACCATGGGCCTTTTCTAGAAAATGCGCACCGATCTGGATGCACATTCTCCCTGCCACCTCACTCATCGGTGTAAGCAGCGGCAGACTGCCGTCATCCAGCTGTATTGTTTCATAAGCGATAGCAGTTACTTTTGAATCTATCAGAGCCTTGGTCAATTCCGCTTCGGGAGCCAGATGCAGATAAGTATACAGAATCTGTCCTTCCCTGAAGTACACATACTCCTCCGGCAGCGGCTCCTTTACCTTAACCACCATGTCCGCAGCCCAGGCCTCTTTTGCATCGGAAACGATCCGGGCACCGGAGCTAATGTAATCATCATCCGTAAATCCGATACCGGTACCTGCGCCCGCCTCTACCCAAACTTCGTGCCCTGCATTTTTGTAGCTTATCACCGTACCTGGCGTCATACCAACACGGTGTTCATTATTTTTAATTTCCTTTGGAACCCCAATGATCATCGCCTTCAGCACCCCATAACGTAATAATTTGACATTCTTAAACAGCATATTACCCATTTTAAGGTAATGTCCTACCATTATACTACCAGAAGGTTTACCTCAGAAACCCCCCAGGCAGAAACAGTTGTAACACTTCCAAGAATTAGATAAAAAACTTTTGTCACCAATATCTATCGACAAAACGGGAAACTTCCCATTTAAGCCGTTCTGAGTGGGTTGAATCTTTAGTGAGCAATGACCACATAAATCCCTCGACTCTGCAGACCTTTTCAGGGGCGAAGTTTATATCCAGAATCCAGTGCAACGGCTTCTACCCTAAATCCAAACTGTTCTCACTGGCGATCTATAAGGACAAATAGAGAACGGAGTCATGAACATTCCCAGGGGTAACATGTACATCTGTAATTAAATTATTCTTTAAATCAACCGTACGGTGATACAAATAAAAGAATGCTTCGGTTACCATCTCGAACCATATAATCGCTATCCGTCGGCTGTAATGCTTTTTTTATTTTGCTTTTCGGTCTAAAATAGCAGATGGTCCTGTGGAACTAAATCCTCGATGAACAAAAATTCACTTCTTCTTTTGTTCCCATTAAAGTTGGTAAGCGCTTACATTTTGAACGATTAATAGAAATAATAGCACCGCTGATATTTCCGATATCAATCTTTTTCATTTAATGTCCTCCAAATTTTCAATGTTTTTATCAACTAACATATGAATATCATTTTCTCCAACTATCACTGCAGCCAGAAACTGAAAATACAATAACCAACAATATAAAATAATCGTTTTATTAATGTCACCCTCCTAAAAATAATTCAATCAATTAGATTATACTACACAAAAATGGTAAATCAATACATTTTTATACCATTAATCCTTTTATTCTATTAAAAAGTATATTATTATCAAGCAACGTCTCTTCAGGAATTAGGCTACCAAAACCAACCTTCTCTTTTATAAATAACCATTCTTGAGGGTCCGTGAATATGATCATGAATCTAATATGTATCAGGCGTTATACCCATTTCAAGTAGGTAGTGAAAAGATATAAATGCTGTTTTTCAATGTTCTTGACGATCATATTTTCAACAGGCTCAGATTCTTACGAGATAAGAGTACAACTCACTCCGATGTTATACTTTCTAATCTCATAAATAAAGGCTGTCCTGAAAAGGTCATTTTAAGACCTGAGGACAGCCCATGCTGTGTCGTTACACGTTAATTTTCTGATTAGTAGCGGCGAATGATCGTTCTTTTCTTCCCTCTTTGCTTACATCACTCTACTAAGAAAATGCTCCAGAAAGGCCTTCTCATCCACTTCCACGCACACTTCAATGTTAGAATCACGATCCGGAACTTCAACCGTCTGTCCTACCGCATCACCAGACGTGATGACATCGACCCGCATCAGGAGTGTCTTCACAAATTCAGGGTTGATGACTACACCTACCGCAAGCGGATCATGCAGCGCGCATCCACCAATACCAGGATAAAATCCTTCGTATGCATTCATATAATAATGGGTCATTTCTGCAAACAGTTTAGAAAAATCCGTTCCGAGCTTTTCCCACTCCTTCAGGTGTTCACGTGGCAGGAGTGTCTTCATGGTTACATCGAGACCGACTAATGTAAGCGGAATTCCTGAATTAAAAACATATTCCGCGGCTTCCGGGTCCGCATGGATATTCGCTTCGGCCGAAGGTGTCACATTGCCTCGGCAGCGTACCGCTCCCCCCATGACCACGACCCGGTCGACCAGATTTACGATTTCGGGGTCCTTTTGGATAGCGAGCGCCAAATTTGTTAAAGGTCCTACCATGATAAGTGTAATTTTGTTCGGCTGGTTTCGTACCACTTCGATCATGAAATCTGCCGCATGTGCATTCAGCGCCTGACCGCTCGGTGTGAAAGGCGCCACCGCGTTGCCTAGGCCGTTGTTACCGTGAACCCTTGTGGCGTATCCTTCAAGCGATGCTCGGGTAAGCGGTTTTTCCGCACCCGGAATAACCGGAACATCACAGCCCAGCATTTCCGCAAGAAGCAGAGAATTACGTGTTGCATCCTCCACCGGAATGTTCCCGAAACAAGTCGTTAAGCCTATGAGCTTCAGTTCCTGCGATTTGGCCGCATAGGCAATCGCTAGAGCATCATCAATTCCTGTGTCCACGTCAATAATAACAGGCTTCATTTTCCATCCCCCAAGCGTAAGAAGTCGATGTGATTCTATTTGGAATAGTTGCCAAGTGTTTGATACAGCATGTTCCAGAATTTCCCGTGATCCAGGCCGAGAGCAAAATTGACATTCGGTTCTTTATGGGTGACACCCAGGGTATCGACCACCGTCATCCCGTACGTGAAATCACCGCGTGTCTCTATATCCACCCGAAGCTTCTTGCAGTTAAACACAGTTGGATCAATGCAGTATGCAACACTGCATACATCATGCACAGGAGGATGCTCGAAATCAAAAACATCCTTATAGGTTTGACGAAAGAAGACAAGAAGTTCACTCACAAATTTCGCGACCGGATTCTCGATCGAAGCGATTTTATCACTTACTTCAACCGTGGCCAGTGCCTGGTGTGTCACGTCAAGGCCCATCATTGTAATCGGAACCCCGCTCTCAAACACCACCGCGGCTGCTTCCGCATCTACATAGATGTTGAACTCCGCAGCCGGTGTCCAGTTGCCAAACGTACCGCCACCCATAATGACAATCTCCTGTATTTTAGGCAGGATAGCAGGCTCACGACGCATAGCCATCGCAATATTCGTCAGCGGTCCAACCGGCACGAGTGTAATGTCTCCGTCAGATTCAAGCAGCTTTCTAATGATTAGATCCACCGCATGTTCTTCTACAATGTTCAGTGTAGGTTCCGGCAGCACCGGACCGTCCATACCGGAATCCCCGTGAATGTCAGCTGCCGTTTCACGCTTCCGAACCATTGGTTGCCCTGCACCTTTTGCGATAGGCACATCACGGACACCTGCAATCTCGCACACCTTCAGAGCGTTCTGTGTTGTCTTCTCGATTTCGGCGTTGCCGGCTACGGTCGTGATCGCTACCAAGTCAATGGCTGGATTTCCAGCTGCCAGCAAAATGGCGATCGCATCGTCATGTCCCGGATCGCAATCAATAATAATTTTACGTTTGTTTTCGTTACTCATCGGTGTCATTTCCCCTTATCACTTATTTTTTCTACGTGTTACCAATGGTCATGCTCTCACCTTTGCGCTGTTTACGGATAGCGAAAATGACAAGCGCAATGATTGTTACGACATAAGGCAGTACTTGAACAAACTGGCTTGGAATCGGGCTGTTCGGAATCGTCTGTAGCATCGTTTCAATCGCTTTGGAAAATCCGAAGATGAATGCACCGATCAGAATTCCGATTGGATTACGGTTACCGAGAAGCACGACAGCCAAGGCCAAAAAGCCGGTTCCTGCTGTCATATCCTTAACGAACATACTCGTCATCCCCATCGACATAAACGCACCGGCCAATCCTACAAACACGCCGCTCCATGCAAATGCGGAGTATTGCAACCTGCGCACCGGAATGCCAAGCGATTTAGCAGATTCAGGAGCCTCGCCGATGGCCCGCAGATGCACACCGTAAGGAGTCCGGTACAGTAAGTAGAAACAAAATACGACAGACAACAATGCGATCCATGACATGAGGTTGTGACCGCTAAGCAGTTTCCCAAGCACCGGAATATTCTCGATAAACGGAATATTTACATTTGGAATTTTGCTCAGTTCTGTCGGGTTGTAGCTCCCTGTCACGTTGAACAGTTTACTCATGAGGAACACGGTGACACCCGAGCCGAAAATGTTAATGGCGAATCCGGTTATAATGATATCTACCTTCATTTTGAGATGGAAGAAACCCATCGCATATGAAATGAGTACACAAGCCAGTACACCGGACACAACCCCGATCGCCCAGCTCCCTGTTGCTGAACCGACCGCGATGGAAGTAAAGGCTGAGACGAGCATTAATCCTTCAAGACCGATGTTCGTAACGCCTGTGATGTCTGAGATAAGACCTCCCAGAGAAGCAAGCAGAATAGGAGTCATCGCGCGCAGCAGCACATAGATGATCGTCAAGTCGGCAAACTGCATCCATATACTAGACCACATGAGTATTCACCTTCTTTTCGCCGGTTTGATTCTTCTGTTTCATGATGGCTCTTTGTTTCAAGTAATTGAATACAACTTGCGCGGATACGAACAGTACCAGCAGCACCTGAATGATAACGGACAGTTCGCGGGACACATCACTCTGCGCCTGCATAACTTGACCGCCAACCTGCAGATAAGCATAGAACAAGGCCGAGATCAGCACACCGATCGGATGGTTTCGGGCAAGCAACGCGATAATGATACCGTCAAAACCGAGCTTAGCCGAAAAGCTGTCTTTGTACGCACCATGAACACCGAGCAGCTCGACGATACCGCCAAGTCCCGCCAAGGCTCCACTGATCATGACACTGATAATAATGATATGTTTCGTTTTAATCCCGCCATATCGGGCGAACTTGTCATTCTTCCCGACCAGACGCAGCTCATATCCGATCTTCGTCTTATACATGAGTAGATACACAACGACAACGGCAATGAGAGCTACAATAATTCCGTAATGAACCGGAAACGAGTTAGACATTTTCCCTAGGAGCAAATCCTTCTCGAAGTAAGGCATACGGGCAAAACCGCCACTATCCGGGTCTTTAAATACGTTATTAACAAAATAGGAGGTCAGAATAATGGCCACATAGTTCAGCATAAGCGTTGTAACTACTTCGTGCGCATTCCATTTTGCCTTCAGGAAACCAGCCATTGCTCCAAACAGCGCTCCGCCAACCATTGCACAAATCAGAATGACTGGAATATGAATGAATGCGGGAAGGCCAGGAATATACAGCGCTGACAAAGATCCAAGAAATCCGCCAACGTAGAGCTGTCCTTCCGCTCCCATGCTGAACACATTCGTCTGAAATACGACTGCAAGAGCCAGACCCGTAAATATGAGCGGTATCGCTTTGTTAACCAGTGTACTTATGTTAAAGGCATTGGAGAAAGGTCCCGTTATAAACGCGCTGATGGCATTCAGCGGATCGTCACTGACAAACAATATAATAATGAATCCACATATTAACGCTAGTAGAGCTGCGCCGATGATGCCTACAAGATCCAGGTAAAGAAAGCGCTTCTGATTCATCAGACGGCCGCCCCTTTCTCTTCTTTCTTAATACCTAGCATGTAATAACCGATTTCCTGTTCCGTCAGATCCTTACTGTTGTCCAGCACTGCTACGAGCTCACCGTTGTACACCACGCCGATCCGGTCGCTGAGGCTGATGATTTCGGAGAGCTCTGCAGACACGAGCAATACAGCTGAGCCTTCATCGCGTTTTTTGATGATCTCGCGGTGAATGAACTCAATGGCGCCGATATCAACGCCCCGGGTAGGCTGGGAAGCGATTAACAGCTTTGGATTTTTTGCAATTTCCCGCGCAATAACGACTTTTTGCAAATTACCACCCGACAGAGAGCCAGCCAGCACTTCTTCATTCGCCGCACGCACGTCAAACTTCTTCATGAGATCCTGTGCGAACAATTTCAGTTTCTTACGGTCCATGAAAGGGCCTTTCTTGAACTCCTTCTGTCTATAGACGTCCAAAATGATATTTTCTTCTATAGTCGAAGTCAGACAAGCTCCTGTGGTTTGGCGGTCTTCCGGAATGTGGCCGATTTTCATATTGCGAATTTCGCCAATAGAGTTGCCGAGCATATTCTTATTTAGATAGAGCACCTCGCCGCCTGTTGCCCGCTTCATTCCGGTGATCACTTCCACCAGCTCAGTCTGACCATTGCCTTCAACCCCAGCAATGCCAAACACTTCACCCCCGCGAATAGCAAAGGATACGTCCTTCAGCATCGGAAAACCTTTATCGTCATTTGCGGATAGCGCTTTCAATTCCAGCACCGTTTCTCGAAGCTGTGGTTCCTGCTTATCCACTCGAAGCAGCACGTCACGCCCGACCATTAGCCTTGAAATTTCTTCTTTGCTCGTATCTTTGGTCAATAATGTCTGAATGGTTTGTCCTGCTTTTAGCACCGTAATCCGGTCGGATATTTCCATAACTTCACGCAGCTTGTGCGTAATAAAAATAATAGTGTAGCCTTGTGCCACAAGAGATTTGATGGAATCAAACAACTCGTCCGTCTCCTGAGGAGTCAGAACGGCTGTCGGTTCATCCAAAATAATAAGCTTCGCTCCCCGATACAGCACCTTAAGTATTTCAACGCGCTGCTTCTGTCCAACAGAGATCGAGTCCACCGCCGCTTCCGGATCGGTCTTGAGACCAAATCTCGTAATAAGCTCCTTGATATTGTTCAGCTCCGTCTTCCGGTCACGGAACATATTAAACATTCCTTTACGCGGCTCATCGCCCAGAACGATGTTCTCTGAAACCGTAAGCGAGGGAGCAAGCATAAAGTGCTGGTGCACCATGCCGAGCCCCTGCTGGATTGCATCACGCGGCCCCTGAAAGTGAACTTCCTGTCCTTTGTAAACGATGCTTCCGCTGGTCGGATTCTCCAGACCGAATAAAATCTTCATCAGTGTGGATTTGCCCGCTCCATTTTCGCCAACCAGTGCATGAATTTCGCCTTCATGTACCTCGAGGTTTACTCCCCTATTGGCTACTGTCCCATTGGGATAAATCTTATGAATATCTTTCATCTCCAGCAATACTGCCATGCCATGACACCCCCGCCAATTGGGATAAGAAATTCTTAAATGTGCAAAGAGGGAAGTACTCCTCCCTCTCTGCACGATGGGATTCAACTATTTCAAGCTGGATTCAACCTTGATTTCACCGGAAGCCAGTTTTGCTTCGATTTCAGCCATTTTGTCGCGGATCGATTGCGGAACATGCTTCTCATACAGGTCATCTTTAGCCAGCCCTACGCCGCCTTCTTTAGCACCCAGCACTTCAACAGTCCCGAAAGGAAGCTTGCCGTCTTTAAACATTTCCAATGCACGCAGTGTTGTATTATCGAGGTTTTTCAACATCGAAGTCAATACACTTCCTGGATACAGCGGGTTCTGGTTGCTGTCTACACCAATCGTGTATTTACCTTGCTCTTTACCTGCTTCGAGAACACCCAGACCAGCTGCAGCTGCTACCTGATAAGAAATATCTGCCTTTTGAGCAAATTGTGCAAGCGTAAGTTCTTTCGCTTTAGGTGCATCGGCAAAATCACCAATGAATGATGCCACAACATTAATTTCTGGATCAACATATTTCGCACCCTGCTCATAGCCGTGTTTGAAGTCATTTACGATCGGAATGTCCATGCCGCCTACGAATCCAACCGTTTTTTCCGGATTGGCGCCTTCAAGCTCAGTGCTTGTCGTTACCAGACCTGCGAATGCCCCTGCCAGGAAAGAACCTTCACTTTGGGAATAAGTCATTGAGTACACGTTAGGCTTGTTAGGCACTTTATCATCAAAGAAAATGAACTTTTGATCCGGATAACGATCAGCGAGATCCGCGACAATTTCCGTCATTTGGCTCGTACCTACAATAATTACGTCATATTCCTTACCGGAAACCATGGACTCAACACCTGCAGCCCAGTCTGCTTGGTTCGTTCCGCCTTCAATCGTTTTGGTTTCATAACCAAGCGCCTTCTCAGCTTCATCAAGACCTCGTTTTACAGAGTCAAAAAAGGATTTATCCCCCAAGGTAGCGTTTACATAGTAACCCACTTTCATTTTATCCCCGCCGGAATCCTTACCTCCACCGCTGTTCGAATCGCTAGGCTTTGCACTGTCATTGCCGCATGCAGCCACAACCATCATGATTGCAACCAGGCTTAATGTAAGCACCATTCTTCCAAACTTTTTCATACCGTAAATCCCCCTTAAAAATTGTTTTTATTTATTTGGAAACTTTATCTTGGGATAGTCCCTCGACAAAAAGTTCCGTCTCTTTCAGATCAGGCATAGAGACCTGCGCTCCATGCCTGGTAACCGTCAGCGCTCCAACCGCATTGGCGAACGCTGCTGCTTCTAGAAGCGTTTTGCCGGCTACTAGGGCTGTTGCAAAGGCTCCTGCAAAAGCATCTCCGGCTGCAGTCGTGTCCACCGCGTTTACCCGGTAACCTGGAACGAAGGTGGAGCCGCTGGCCTCGGTAATAACAACACCCTGCGCTCCAAGCTTGGAAACAGCTGTTTTGACACCCATCTCCAGCAGTTTCTTCCCAGCCTCTATTGCGGTTTCTTCATCCTTGACCTGTATTCCGGTCAACTGTGAGTTCTCACTTTCGTTAGGGACGATGTAGTCCACCATTCTAAGCAATCCTTCCGGAAGCGACTGGGCCGGCGCTGGATCGAGCAGTACAGGTACACCGTGTTTGTGTGCAATTTCAACGACCTCATGGACTGAATCCAGCGGAATTTCCAGCTGCACCAGGATCAGCTTGGCTTCCGAGATGACCTCTTCCATGAGCTGAGCGCGTTCCGGTGTCATTTGTTGATTTGCTCCCGGAGCTACAATAATACTGTTATCTCCGTCAGCGTCAATGGTGATCAGAGCGATCCCGCTTGACATATCCTCGACTTTTGCAATATGTTCCGTTGTAACGCCAGCACCACTCAAATTATCCAGAAGTTTGTCCGCGAACAGGTCATCACCAAGCATGCCTACCATGGATACTGAAGCGCCAAGACGTCCGGCCGCATAAGCCTGGTTCGCCCCCTTCCCTCCAGGACTCATAAAGAAATCATCACCCAGAAGCGTCTCTCCTCGCTCAGGGCGGCGGTCAATCGTAACGACCATATCCATGTTCAAACTGCCAACTACCACAATGTCAGAGCTCATCTTGTCGTGTTCCTCCTATGCAGGTTTCTCTATATATCAATTGATGTTTGAGAATGACTTGCCTGGCATCCATCCTTTCCCCCTTCATTCGATCATTCAGCAGGCTGACGGCCGTTGCACCAATCTGATACGTAGGAACCGAAATCGAACTGAGTGCGGGATTATACATCTGACCGAAAATAATATCGTCACATCCGATCACTGCAATATCACCCGGAATACTCAGCCCTCTTGCTTTAATTGCATTCATTGCACCAAAAGCGATAAGGTCATTAGCTGCAAAAAGTGCCGTCGGCTGATACGAATCACCATTGAGCAGAAGGTTCATCTGCTCTACACCAGACTCGTAGGAGAAGTTACCGACACCAATCCGTGGGGAAAGCCCCGCAGCAAGCATGGCATCCATATAGCCTTCCTTACGCGTCACCGCTGTCTGAACCTGAAGTGGGCCTGAAATGTGGCATATGCTCTTGTGTCCTTGCGAGATCAGATGTTCCACCGCTTCGTATGCTGCACGGTAATGGTCTATCGTTACCACATCGAACGGCGTCTGAGTGATCGTACGGTCACAAAGAACAAAAGGGATTTGTAGAGACAACAGGTCATTCATTTTACCTTCATCAATAATCGATGATATAAGAATGATTCCTCCGACCTGCTGCTGTGCCATCTTGTGAATATATTCCTGTTCTATCTTGGGGTCATTGTCCGTGTTGCAAATAAACAGAGTATATCCCAGCTCATGGGCTGCATCCTCGATCCCTCTGGCAACCAGCGGAAAAAAAGGGTTTGTAATATCAGGCAGGATCAGCCCGATCATATTCGATGTGTTATTGGCCAAATTTCTTGCTATAGCACTTGGTCGGTATCCCAGTTCCTCAATTGCCTGCTCCACCCGTTCACGGATATTTTTATCCACTTTAGGATTGTTATTGATAACTCTGGATACCGAAGCCTTCGATACATTAGCATGTCTCGCCACATCGAGAATGGTAGGTTTCATAGATTCCCCCTTTTCCGCTTATGCAAGAAATCCCATGAGAAACCGGTTTCACAAATCCGCAAAAAAGTTCTCCCGGTTTGGCAGTAACACGGCTGTTCATGAATACATCTTGTAATAGCTTTAACTCAGAAATAGAGCCCATGCGGTACTGTGACCCATTAAAGTGTTATCGCATCTGTGTTTCATAGGGGTAGTATATCACTTCAAAGTTGGTAAAAATCATGAGAAACCGGTTTCTTGAAAGACTGTTAAAGAAAGCGGTTTCAACGGCTCATTGCCAGAATAACACCGAACAAAAAAATGTTCAACTGTTTTTTTTTAAACTCATTTTCCGCCCTTTTTTGCCTTGAAAGATCAACAAAAACAGCCGGTGCTTCCTGCAAGCATCCGGCTGTTGCCCAACCAGGAGAATCCTCCCAAAACAATAATTCATTTGGTTAGGATTTATATGAGTTCCCCTACGGATGGACATGTAAGCTGTCTTATTTTTGCGGCAATGACAGTAACCGGCAGCACATGATCCACACAGTTCAGCTTGATGGCTGTCCTAGGCATGCCGAATACAACACATGTTTCCTCGGCCTCTGCTATCGTAGATGCAGCTCCGTGGCGTTTCGCGTAGGCCATTCCTTTGGCCCCATCGCTGCCCATGCCCGTCATAAGCACAAAGTGACGTTTCAGAGCTGCCAAATCCGACACAGAATGGAACAACACATCCACCGATGGCCGGTGCCCATTGACTTGTGGCTTCTGTTGCAGAGCAATACGGTATTCACCCTGCCTCATCACTACGGTCATATGGTATCCCCCCGGAGCGATATAAGCTATTCCTCCCTGAAGTAATTGATTGTCCTCAGCTTCCACCACGGAGATCCGGCATATCTGATCCAACCGCCTTGCCAACGATGTTGTGAATTTCGGAGGCATATGCTGCACAATCAAAACAGGGAAGGGGAACTGTGCAGGAAGTCCAGTCAGCACGGTTTGCAGCGCTTTTGGTCCTCCTGTAGAAGTGCCAATCGCCACAATCTGATTGAACTCCTTCGGTCCTTCCACCGTTTTTGGACTTGAAGGCCGCTGTACTATGTGATTCAGACTCCGTCTTGCAGCAATGAGCGTAGAAAGTGGAGTCCGGGCTGCAGCCTTAATCTTGCTAATAATTTCTTTCTTGGCTTCTTCAAGATCCGCAGTGCCCGATATGGAAGGCTTGGGTATAAAATCTACCGCCCCGCTCTGAAGAGCCGCGACTGTAATTTCCGCGCCTTCCTTCGTCAGAGCACTGAGCATAATGACCCTGGTTGGGAGTTCATCCATGATGTGGGCCAATGCTTCCATCCCGTTCATTTCCGGCATTTCAACATCCATGGTCACAATATCAGGACGCAACTCTTTGACCATCCGCACACCTTCAACTCCATTTCGGGCGGTTCCAATCACTTCAATGGAGTCGTCTTCTTCCATCAGACGCACAATCAGATTACGCATAAACAGCGAATCATCCACAACCAATACTTTTATTGATCCCATAAAAGGCAATCTTCCTTTATCTTAAACATTCTCTACCCCATCCACTTATTGCTTTTTTTCGCTAATATGATTGATCAATGCTGATATTTCCATGATGAGGGCTACGCTGCCGTCCCCGAGAATCGTACCGCCAGCAATGCCGTTCACCTTGCCGACATAGGATCCCAGTGATTTGATGACAATCTCCTGATTTCCAATAAGTTCATCAACGACCAGAGCGAGACGCTTTTCCGCCGATCCAACAATGACAAGGGAAAGCTGGCTTTTATGATGCTCCTGGCTTGCAATTTTAAAATGTTCATGCATCCAGGATACCGGAATTACTTGATTACGCAGCAGTAGAACCGACTGTCCACGGAGGGTCACCAACTCCTCTGCCTTAACTCTCACAATTTCAGCAATGTTACTCATGGGAATAATAAAGGTTTGACCGGTAATCTTTACAAGAAGCCCATCAATAATCGCAAGTGTGAGCGGAAGCTTAATCTTGAACTGAGTACCCGATCCAAGCTCGGTTTCAATGTCGATAAGCCCGTTCATTTTCTCGATATGGCTTTTCACGATATCCATACCCACGCCGCGTCCCGACACATCACTTACGACGCTTGCTGTTGAAAATCCCGGCCGGAATATGAGCTCCACAGCATCCCTCTTGCTTAAAGCTTCTGCTTCTTCAGCTGTCAGCAAACCTTTGCTTATGGCCGACGACTTCATTCTGGCCGGATCAATTCCAGCTCCGTCATCCTTCACATAAATAACAACCTGATTATCCTCATGTGCCGCGCGAATAATCAGCTTCCCTGTGGGGGACTTGCCTTTAGCGGTCCGAGCGTCTGGTGTTTCAATCCCATGATCCACCGCATTACGGATTAGATGGATGAGTGGATCACTAATCTCCTCGATTAACGTACGATCAAGCTCGGTGTCTTTCCCCTCAATCAACAGATCGATATCTTTTCCCAAATCCCGGCTCAAATCCCTGATCATGCGCGGGAACCGATTAAACAGCTGCTCGATTGGCAGCATTCTTGCCTTCATGACACTATCCTGCAGATCACCGATAACACGCGACAGATGGTCGGAAATATGGGCAAGGTCCGTTACAGAATCATCCGCAAACCGTCTTCTCTGTATTTGCTCCACCTGATGAATCCGGGTCTGGTCGATAACAAGCTCGCCCACCAAGTTCATTAAATGCTCCAGTCGCTCCACGCTTACTCGAATGGTCTGCGGCTTGGATTTTACAGCGGAGGAGGACTCTGTCTGTTCCAGCTCCTTAGGAAGGGTTGGGGAGGAAACCGGTAAAATGGCGATTTCCTCCGGCTGGACAGGCTCAACTACAACGTTCTCCACATCCATAAGCCCTGAAGCTAAGGAGTACAGCTTCTCCACGTCACAGTCGCCCGCATGAAGAAATGCCAGCTCCAGTTCCTCTTCCCCCTGTTCATCCAGTTCTCCAAGATCCGGTGAAGTATATAGAATCTCTCCACATTCCGCAAGGCTCATCTGAATGACATAGGCTCTTGCCCCTTTGATGAAACAGGACGCGGAAATCCTTAAAAAAATCCAGTTCACTTGAAGCTGCTGCTCCAGACATTCCGATACCTTTAGCCTGTTATCCATACTGATCTGCGGTTTGATAAGAGGTTCTGACACCAACTCAGGACCAGGCATCATATCCTCGGTGACATGTCCAAAATGTTGAAGGTCATACACACATCCGGATATGTCAGTCAGGTTCTCTTCACCTTCCATGATCTCCAGCTTCAGAAGTTTCAGGTTATCCAGCGATTGAAACAGCAGGTCGATTAAAGGGGCTGAAACCGTCAATTGATGACTTCTAACCTGGTCGAGCAAATGTTCCATCTCGTGGGTTAGCTGTTTCATCGTATCAAATCCCATAGCTGCCGATGATCCCTTTAATGTATGGGCTGCACGAAACAGACTTTGCACTGCATCGCCCTTATCGCTTTCCTGCTCCAGCTTTAAAATCTCATCATCCATTAGTTGAAGCTGTTCATCCAGTTCCTCCATAAAAACTTCTTTATACTCGGACAGCATGCCATCCCCTCCCCTATTCATGCAGCAGAACTTCGTCCAATTGCAAAATGCCAACCAGTCCGTTGTCCGCTACGCCAATACCCGTGAAAAATCCGCCGTTTACTCCTCCAACCCGCTCCGGCGGAAGCTGGATATCGGAGAATGTGGTTACCTTATTAACATAGTCCACGATAATACCGATCGCTTCTTCCTGATGATGAACCACAACAATTCTGCTGGATTTGGTGACTTCCGTCTCTGCCATATCGAATAAACAGCGGAGACTGATAACCGGAACAATGGTTCCCCTCAGATTGATGACACCTTTAACGAATTCCCTCATATTCGGAATGGGTGTAATCTCCTGCATTTTAATAATCTCGTGTATATCCTGTATCCGGATAGCATACTGTTCATTTTCAATGCCAAACTCAACATACTGCTCTTTCCCGGTTACCTGCATGATATAACTCCTCACACTACTTGATTTTAAAAGCTGCTACCATATTGTTCAGTTCTTCCGCCAACTGAGCCAGCGACTGCGCAGTCGATGCCGTTTCTTCACTGCTTGCGGCGGTTTCTTCCGCTGAGGCGGAAATACTCTCGATTGCCGTAACCACTTCGGCAGCCTGAGCCGCCTGCTCTTCACTTGCCGCTGCTATTTCCATAACGGTATTGGATGAATCGTTGACCATCGAGATGATGTGATCAAAAGATTCACCTGTTTTCTCCGTTGAGATAACTCCTGCTTCCACGGCCTTTACACTTTCAACCGTGTTGTTTTGCATTCCTTTAATGATGGTGGCGATCTGTTTGGTCGCTTCCCCACTTCGTTCGGCGAGCTTGCGGACTTCGTCTGCTACAACAGCGAAACCGCGGCCCTGTTCCCCTGCACGTGCAGCTTCGATCGCTGCATTGAGTGCAAGCAGGTTGGTTTGTTCAGCGATATCATCAATGACTTCAATGATTTCCCCTATACGTGTCGAATCATCCTCCAGCTTCAATACCTGCCGGTTCACACGATTCATGCCTTCAATCGATTGCTGAACAACGGTTCCCCCCTGGGATGCAATGCCTGCAGTTTCGTTCACGAGTTCGGCAGCGGATGTCGCGCTGCTGGCCACTGCATTGATCGCGAACGACAATTCCTTAAACAGCTCATTAATCGTCTGAACGGAATCAGCCTGCTGGCTGCTGCCCACAGCCAACTCTTCAGCACTAGCGGAAATTTGCTGTGAAGCGGCTGCAACCTGCGAAGCATTCATGTTCACCTGACCAATCATGTTGGTCATGCTTTCAGTGATATCATGAAACACTCTGGCGAATGTTCCGATTTCATCTTTACGATGCCGGTATTCCTCTGGAAGCTCCTGCGTAAAGTCTCCCCGAGCCATGCTTTCCCCGACAACAACCGCACGGTTTAAAGGCCTTACGATGGTATTCGTCAGCAACATGATCACAAGTCCTAACAGAACTAATGTAATGACGCCAGCCGCAATGATGTAGTACATAAGCGCTTGTGAGTCAGCCATAATTTCCTTCATGGGAATGACGATGGTTACAGACCAAGGCGTATCGGTATTTCCGATTTGTATCGGTGTATACATCAAATATGTACCATTGTCATTGTAAGTTAATGTATTACCTTCGCTGATCGCTGCGAGAATATCCGAAACCCGCTCGCTGGGAAAAGCGTCTTTCAAATTTTTGCCGATCTGGCTTTGGTCAGGTAGTGTCACGATTATTCCCGTATTGGAGTATATATGTGCATATCCGGTATCATACAGCTTGAATGGATCCATCATTTTCTGCAGCTGTTCAAGATCGATGTCTATCCCTACTGCGCCAATAACTTCGTTATTTTCTTTAATTGGCACAACAAGTGAGGTCATAATGACATCTTTATCGTCAAGTTTCTCCTTATATGGCTCAATAATTGCCTCCTCACCGCTGTTCTTGACTTTAAGATAATAATCACCTACGCCGTCCTCTTCATATGCTTCAAGTGGACTGAGCTTTAAACCTGCATCCGTTCTCTTCCAGTAAGGTATCAGTCTCCCGCTCTGATCGGTACCCGTTGTATTCTTGTACTGCTGATCTTTGCCATCGAACGCATTCGGCTCCCAGATCGTCCAGGCCGCCAGGTACGATTCATTTTTTTCCAGAACATTTTTAATAATGGTATTAACAGTTTCGCGGTCCGTGTTCCCTTGCTTCTTCATAACCTCAAAGCTGTGAGCTAAAGTACGTGCTGTGCCCATGGTTCTATCCAGATTATTCTGAACATCTCCAGCGATCTTCTCTCCGGCTGTCTCTGTCAGGGATATTGCTGATTTCATGGATGTACTATTGGTAATCAAGGCTATTGCGGTCAGCATACCAGCTAATAAAATTACGATAGAACCTAGAATTACGACTAACATTCGAGTCCGTAGCCTCATAGAAAAGATAGATTTTATACGTTTCATCGTGCATCCCCTTGCTTATCATAGTATTTTTTATATGGAACCTTGGATCAGGCCCCTACAACTCTCCGGATCGACTCCAATACTCTTTCTTCCTGAAAAGGTTTTACGATAAAATCTTTAGCTCCAGCCTGCAGGGACTGAACGACCATAATTTGCTGCCCCATGGCAGAACACATGATAATTTTGGCCTCAGCATCCAGCTGTTTGATATGCTTAACCGCCTCGATCCCCTCCATAACGGGCATCGTGATGTCCATCGTAACGAGATCGGGAGAAAGAGACTTATATTTATCTATCGCCTCCTGTCCGTTGGCAGCTTCACCTACAACCTCAAAGCCGTTCTTGTCCAGCATATTTTTAAGCACCAGCCGCATAAATGCGGCATCATCCACAATTAATACCTTCGTTTTCATGTTGATCCTCCTTTGGTATGAAACAACAGTGCGATATGTATCTTTCCGATCTCTTCCAGATGAACGGATACATGTATCCCTGCCACGAATCCGTATATTTCCAACTGTCCTAACATGATCGTTGGTGGTGTAATGTCCACATGCTTTCCTTTATCAGACAAAATGGTGGATGTTTTTCCGGCAATCATATTTGCCATTTCCCCGATAAAGCTGTGGAGCATCTCCCCTTCCAACGGCATGCCGAACATCGATTCACCCAAACAGCTGAAGGTCTCAAGGTCCCCATGAAAAACGAGACGTCCTTGTAAGTCCCCCATGATCCCAATCAGCACACTAATGCCGCTCTGTATCAATCCTTGTTCGATCGGAATGGGCTGAGAAGCATCCATGGATTGCATGAATACCTGTCTCATCGATTCGATGGTACTATTCAGCAATAGCAAATCACTCTCGTTCATTTGCACTACAACCATCCTTTTCTTGTGAAAATAGGCCTATGTGTGTATGCAAATAATCATACACCCGGGACCATGGAACGTAACCGAAAATAACTTGCGCTACCACGCAAAAATATTGCGGATTTTGCGTAATTTTGTCGAATTACGCAAAAAAAGACCCGATTCCACTGAATAACGGGCCTTCCCTATCTGTATTTTATTGTTTTTTTCAAGATTGCTTGATGAAATCCGAATCCGACAAAAGTCCGAGATTTTTAGCCTTCATTACCGCTTCGATGCGCGACTTTACATTCAGCTTTTGAAACAGGTTGGTCAGACAATATTCTAATGACCGCTGGCTCATAATGACTTGTTCTGCTATTTCCTTGTTGCTCTTGCCACCAGCGATTTGTTTCAATATTTTATACTCCTTGCCCGTGATTGAGCTGGTCCCGGTATCTTTAATATCTTTAAAACCATGATCTGTAGTTCTTCGCATCTGCCTAACAAGAGAAAGCGGGAGTACGACCTCACCTCGAAGGGCGCAACGGACCGCTGTAACAAGCTGCTCCTTGTTCGATGTTTTATGTACAAGCCCTGCAATTCCTGCTTCAATCATAAGGTTAAAGTGATTCATAAAATCATAGCCGGTATAAGTCAAAATGATAGCTTCAGGTACCGCTGTAAGTATCTTTTTGGCAAGGTCAATACCATTGATACCCGGCATATGCAGGTCAATAAGCATAACATCAAAAGGGTGCTCTTTAGCTAGCTCTAATGCCTGATCTCCCGTGTTTGCCAATGTAACGATTAAATCGCCCTCTTGTTCAAGCAGCATTTTGGTTCCTTCCATGACAGAAGGATGGTCATCAACCAATAAAATCTGATACATCTTGATTTTCCCCCATTCACATTGTTCCTGTTCTGTTCAGCTGATTGGTACAGATATAAGAATGGATAAGCCATTATGTGGCGACGAAACAAATTCAATCTCCCCATCCATACTTCGGACGCGTTCCTTAATACCATATACACCCATACTTCCGAAAATAGATATCTTCTCCATCACATTCATACCGATCCCGTTATCTTCATAATTCAGATGAATCATGTCTAAATCATCACTGTAGAGCTTAATAATGACTTGTGTTGCGTTTGAATGTTTCGATGCGTTAGCTAGCATCTCTTGAACAATACGGTACAGCCCGATTATCAGGTCATCGTTCAGATCATGGCTTACATCCATACAATCGAACCGTATCGCATAATCAGATCGAAGCTGCGTAAATTCAAATAACGCCTCGAGCGATCTTTCAAGCCCTACCTCTTTAAGCAGCGGCGGGCGTAATTCATTACATGTAATGCGTATCTGATAAATGACATCCAATAATCCTTGCTTAATGCACTCCAGCTCCTGGAGCGAATCTTTCGGTATATTCCTCTCCGATATGAGCTGATCGAGCCTGCGGTACCAGATAATCTGCTCCTGAAGGGCCGCGTCGTGTAAATCCTGTGCCAAATGTTTCCTTTCGTTTTCAGACAACTGAAACATAAACCGCAGCAGCCACACGGGGGTGGTCTGCTGCGAGGCGAATTGTTCGAGCTCCCGGGTCAAATCCTCGATAGCTCGGAAATTATCATACAGTACGCTAACATAACGAGAAATCGTTTCTAGCCATACTTTTGTTGCCTGGATGAGTAAGAACGGGGAATTTTCCCCTACACACAAGATACAGCTCTTGCCGTGTATTTCACCGATCTTCACGAAATGACCGTCGAGTGTATCGATCATTTCACAAAGAGGCAAGTTCTCTGCGCACTGTTCCAGTATCGTCTCCAAAATGTACTGTGGAATCTGATGGTTCCCATGAGTTACGGTAACGTTAGAGTTGCGGTCCACTTCAATGAAGCTGACCCTATCAGTCGAAATCACCTGGCAGACTTCCCTGACAAACCGGCTATTCAAATCCTCCACCTTCACCATGCCGAACAAGTCAGAAGAGAACTGATCCAGACTCATCTGTAGTCGAAAATACCGGTCTTCGCTTTCGCGTATCATATCTTCAGCGTATTTCCTGTCTTCTTCGACTCTCTTTTGTTCTGTAATATCTCTAACAATCGTTACAGCCGTACCCGCTCCTTTAAATGGAACGGAAGCCGAAACGGCCTCTACATCAATTACACTTCCATCGAACCGCATAATGCGGTGTTCTCCTAACTGGATAGCCCCCTGTTCCTGATATACTGTGTTTATATAATCCATCACCAGCGCTTTCGAATCCGTATGTATCATATCGAGAATCGGACGGCCCATTAAGTCATCCGGCTCCGATGCGCCCAATAACGACAGGGCTTTCGGATTAACATACGTATATTTAAAGTTTTTGTGCAGCAGCATTGCCACGGGCGATATTTCAATTAACTGCCGGTTCAATTGCTCACTATCCATCAGAGCCTGTGCCACCTGCTTGCGCTCCGTTATATCTTCCATGACGATTTCGACCGTACCCGATTGGTTATCATAAATAGCGCTTGCCACAATATCAATAATTTCACCATTAATCCGTTTAATCTTAACTTCCTTGGGAGACACATATCCATTCTCCAGCAGCTCTTTCCGGGCAACCTTAACCCAATCCCGGTCTTCCTCCACTACCCAGCTCCAAGGGCTTGTCCCGACAATATCCTGCAGTCCGGACGCCCCGACAATCCGTATCCCACTGGGATTAAGGTATATCAACTGTTCGTCTTTCGATACCGCAATCGCAATCGGTGAAAGTTCCACTAGTCTCCGGTAACGCTCCATACTTTCCTTAAATGCTCTTTCCATCTTTTTGCGTTCCGAAATATCGTAAAAAATGTGAATCGTATATCCGGTATGTTCGTCATAGATTCCTGTTACTTCCGCCTCAATCAGCTGCCCCTTGAGTGTGACAATGTCATATTCAATCGCTTGTCCATACTTATGAGTCACAATGTGGTCCATTCGTTTGCGGGCTTTATGAATTTCATGCGGCGGTAAAATGTCGTAAATCGGCCTGCCGATGAGCTCTGCCTGCGAGCTTGCCCCAAACCATTTTACCCCTGCCGGGTTGATAAAAATGATCCTCTCGTTGTTCTGTACAATCATCGGCTGCGGAGAGAGATCAATCAACCGCCCATAACGTTCCAAGCTTTCTTTGAACTCCCGTTCAAAAAAAGATATGTCCTCCTGTTCTTCATGGCAGTCACTGGGTTGTTGCGGTTTCACTTTGCTCTTGTATCTAAAATGACGCCTTTTTACGAGAAAGTTGCACTTTCGTTCAGCACTTCCCATGTGTCGGCAGTACCCAATACTCTTGCTACAGCACTGACACAGCATATAAACAATGACGACATTGAAAAACTGTTCGAGTAGTGAAAGCATGATATAGTTCAGGCCCAAGCTGCCGAGTCTCCTTTAACTTTCTTTAGTTGTAAGGAACATTTTCTCCTCATTCCCCATAAGAGGTATCAATGTTTATTATCGGCACACATTGCACATTTGCGAATATATCTCTAACCAAAAGTCAATATATTTCACTAGCGCAAAAATGAAAGAAACCTCACCACGTGCAGGGCATAGAGCCCTACCGAAAATTAATAGAAAGGTTTCTCATATAATATCTATATCCAGACTTTATATCTCCTCCGGTGTAAATACGGTAATCCGGTTTCTACCTTCCAGTTTGGACCTGTAAAGGGCTACATCCACCCTCTCCACAATCTCCTTAGAGGTCAATAACTCCGTTTCGTTGTATATCGCAATCCCGATCGATATGGTAACCTCTACTCCGTTTGGCCCCGGTCCCTTAGCCATCTCTTGACGGAGAGTATCAGCAAGCTCAACTGCCTTTTGAAGACTCGCGTGCTTCATCACAATACCAAACTCTTCTCCACCATAGCGGAAACATAAATCCTCAAGCCCTGCGAACAAACGCATCTCCGAAGCGAGATATTTCAACACCTCGTCCCCAACCACATGTCCATACATATCATTTACCCGTTTAAAAAAATCGATATCTATCAAAATAAGTGCAAACGGCTGACGTTCATCGAGCCATTCTTCCAGCGTTAAATCAAATGTTTTGCGGTTAGCCAGTCCTGTAAGACCATCAATGTGTATTTCATCATTGAGGTGGTTCAAATGATTGCCTATGCTATGGTGCAGCTGTCTCACTTCATAGATGAGGGAAGAGATTTTCGACATCGCTGGTGGAACGGATTTTTTGGACACGACCGCATCTTCCGAGAATTTGGCCAACTCGTAGAGGGGGGTTGAGATATAACGGGAAACGCGCCAGGCAACGAACAAAATGACGATACAAATCGGCAGAGCATGAAGCAAAATACTCCATACAAGCTTCTTTAGCGGTTCATCCAGAACCGAAACGGGGGTCTGTGACACAATTCCCCAGCCGCCTCTCGGCTCATAAGCATAACCTACAAAGAACGATGTTCCTTGGGTATTCGTTATTTCGGCAGAGCCGCTTTTTCCGCTGATTGCTTGCTGAACGACATCATTTCCAATGATGGTCCGATTAATCCGCCGGCAATCCGGGTGAAAGATAAGATGAGCGTGATTATCCGTCACGTAGACATAGGAGCCGTTTCCGTAAAAATGCTCACTCAGCAACCTGCTGAGTACATTGTCCTCCTGCAGATAGATCGTTCCTCCTGCAAAGCCTTTATAATTTCCCTGAGCGTCATATATCGGGGAGGAGATCAGCAGGATCAAACGTCCTGTCGCTGCCACGTAAGGTTCCGAAATGATCGAGGCTCTCGTCTCGACGGCTTGAGCGGAAGCTTTGGATGTGAGCCGGCTCCCGACAAGACTATATTCCTGATCGGGAGTAACGGCCTTAATCTGGCGCCTTGAATCAGCAATAAAGACCGAGTTAAAATACTGCTCATTCGCCTTGAACCAGATATCCAAGTCCCGCTGACTAAAGGTTGATTCTCCTGCCAAGCGGGCAACGCTGTTCATGTTATTTTGCATAATGTCTAAAATATCGGTTGTATTCGAAGCCAGCTTCTTGGCATATTGATAGTTGCTCTCCAAATAATTGTACGACAAAGACTTCACATTGGCGGTTACCGCTAAATATCCTCCAACAACAGCGGTTAACACGATGGAACTGATAACAAGTAAGCCGAGTATAATACGGAGCTTGAATCCTTTGCGCTTTCCCACGATGAGCCTTCCTTCGTTCCAAAATTAAAACCCTGATGGAACCCAGTTGGACAGGTCAAAAAACAGGATTATTATCCCATTGTAACAAAATATGGCGAAAAATGTCGTTATTCTTCACGAAATATTATTCTAATTATGAATTTAAATTCCATTCCGAATGAATTTTTGGCACATCTGAAATCAGCTGCTGTGTGTATCGGTGCTGGATGTTGTTCTCAACCCGGAGTTTTAGCAGCATATCGAGAAGCGTGGAACGGGAACAGGCATCCACCATATATAGAAGGTTGGAGCTTATCTCACAGATTATTTAAATTTTTTTGCGGTTTCCACAAAAAAACCAAGGATTTTTTCATCCGATGTCGAAAGATTTAGTTCAATAAAAATGGCGAAAGTATCGACATACTTTCAGACCCAGAGGGTGATACATTTTGTCAGAAATCAAAGAAATACTCCTCCAGCTGCTGTTCTCACTTACACCATTTGTATTATATAACATCTACTACCGCAACCTTGAGGTAAACTACTCCAGACGGTTCATCATATTTACTTGTTCATTCTGCCTCATACTGTCCATGACCTTTCCCCTCAGTGTACAGGATGGACTTGTCTTTGATGTCAGGTATGTCATCATATTTTTTGGCATCTTGTTTGGAGGGGTTACGACCGGCTTTATTTTACTCGTAGAATTTATAATATTCCGATTATACATTGGTGGTTCAGGCACTTTGGACGCTTTAATTATTTTGGCTATCACCTTTCCTCTATCTATTCTACTAAGTTCTTTTTATTACAAAATCAGAAAAAAGTATTGGATTACGTTCATCGCCGGAATCAGCTTTTCCATCATTCCTATAGTCGTGCTTTACATCACCAAACCGGATTATATACTTTCCAATGTAACGTTTAACATTCTAGCTATGCCGGTTCATAATTGTCTTGGCATTTGGCTGCTCATCACTTTGTTCAATAAATCTGTCACGGACAAGGAGTTATATCTTAAATTTATCCAGAACGAGAAGGTCGAGACAATTAATCAAGTGGCTGCTTCGCTTGCCCATGAAGTACGCAACCCTCTGACGACCGTCCTCGGTTTTCTGAAATTAATTCGCGCGAACACGTTAGGCTGGGAAAAAACAGAACGTTTCATCGATATCAGTATTGAAGAAATCCACCGTACAGAACAAATTCTTTCAGATTACCTGTCCATCAGTAAACCTCTGGCTACTTTCCATCAGCATATCGATCTTGTCGTGCAGCTAAAAACGGTCGTTGAGGTGATGACACCATACGCCAACATGAACAATGTTTCTTTGGAAGCGTCGTACCCGGCTGCTCCCGTGCATATCACCGGTAACCCGACAGAGATGAAGCAGCTGCTTGTTAACTTTATTAAGAATGCAATTGAAGCCAGCGCCGATATGCCTAAGGCCAGAGTCAGCATTCAATTCTTGCAGCATCTCCGGCGGGTTCAACTCGAAATCCAAGATAACGGTGTGGGGATGGATGAAGAACAGATGAGCCGGCTTGGCTCGATCTATTATTCTACCAAAAGCACCGGCACCGGACTCGGGCTAACCTTTTCCTATCAAGCTATACGTTCCATGAACGGTACGATTTCCGTTAAAAGCGAGCTGTATTCAGGAACCGTGTTTACGATTTCGCTGCCTCTTGCTTGACGCTGCACTATACATTAACGACGTTTAAGACATATCAGTACCTGATTGAACCTTCTTACCTATGAAATGTGACCACTCCAAATAATCCGACAGGATTCGGTCAGTGAATGTTGTATAATTGTATAACATACAAGATTACTTATTACGTCATGTTTGATCATAGCAGCCCATTCAATTTAATAATCGTTAAGCACTAAATTTGATGATGAGCCTATTTTTAGCGAGAAAAATTCGTGGACGGCAGCGTATGCTTTCTAAGCAGTTTTCCTTTGGAAAGCTTTTAGCTGAACGCTAACGCTTTTCTGGAATCGCTTCGTCCTCTCCGCTACTTCATGCGTATTCAACTTTAAATCAAAACAAGTGTCTCTGACTATTGCAAGCAAATCGAGAAATAAGTCAGCTGCATAAAAAAATGGCAGTCCAAGAACACACATCTTGGACTGCCATTTTTATCTTAAAGGATTAAAACGTCCCTGATCTACTTTTAGGACAATCCAATCTTTATCAACTCACATTTTTATTCAAATGCAGGAATAGCTATATCACCATAATTCTCTTCGAAGAATTTCTTCACATCAGGACCTGTCATTGCCTCGGCAAGCTTACGGATTGCTTCGGAATCTGCATTGTCCTTACGTGCAACCAGAGTAATGGCAAATTCAGAGTCTGTTCCTTCCGTAATCAACGCGTCCTTCTTTGGTGTCAAGCCAAGCGGCTTGGCATAAGCCGGAGTCATGATTGCCATATCCACATCATCCAGCGTACGGGCAAGCATCAGCAGGTCGACTTCCTGGAATTTGAATTTTTTGGAATTCTCCACGATATCAGAAGTAGTAGCCTTGATGCCCACGCCCTCCTTCAGCTTGATCAATCCATGCTTCTCAAGCAAGACAAGTGAACGTCCTAGGTTAGACGGGTCATTCGCAACGGCTATAGTCGCTCCATCCGGAAGCTCCTCAATGGACTTATAACGCTTGGAGTAAGCACCGTAAATCGCATGATAAATCGGCTCAATAGCTACAAGCTCGCTGCCGTTATTCACGTTGTACTCCTCCATATAAGGTACGTGTTGGAAGAAGTTAGCATCCACTTCTTTGTTTGCTAGCGCATTGTTCGGCTGAACATTATCCGACAGAATCATAATCTCCAGATTAATGCCGTCTTCTTTCAGCTTCGGCTTCACAAGATCCAGCACCTCGGTCATCGGCGGAATCAGGCTAGCAACTTTCAACGTTACTTCTTTACCTGCAGCTTCCTTTCCGGTTTCGCCCGCAGGTTCTGCTGTTTCTTTCTGTCCGCAACCTGCAACTACGAGCATAACTGCAGCCAGAAGACCAACCAGCATGCTGCGAGAAAATTTTGACATGAATTTCATAATAAACCATACCCCTATCTTTGAAGTAATAAGCTTGATGAACTGCCGGATTATATTTATCTTTTGTCCAGCAGTCTTGACAACAGGTTGCCAGTAAATTGGATCGACTGAACGAGTATAACCATGATGATGATCGTAAACACCATAATTTCCGTCTCAAATCTCTGATATCCGTAACGGATGGCAAAATCGCCAACACCGCCCCCGCCAACGATTCCCATAACCGTCGAATAAGATATAAAGCTGATCGTAGATGTCGTCAGTCCAAGCACAAGTCCCGAACGGGCTTCCACGTACAGAAATTTAAAGATCAACTGCAGGGTTGATGCTCCCATAGATGAGGCTGTCACGGTCACTTCCTTCGGAACGTCGAGTAGTGACTGCTCCACAAGCCTGGAATAATAGGCTACAGCCACCACGGATAACGGTACCGCCGCCGCCAATGTGCCGATGGACGTTCCGACCAGCATACGGGTAACCGGAATCATAATGACCACAAGCAGCAAGAACGGAAACGAGCGGATGATGTTTACTGCCCCGTTCAGAACGGAGAACATCAATGCATTCTCATATAGCTGTCCCTTTCGGCACAAATATAATAGTGTTCCTACCGGAAGACCCAGTATTATAGCCGCAGCGATGGATATGCCAACCATGACGAACGTTTCCCCGATCGCTTTCCATATTTCTGACTGATACTGCGCCACATAAGCAAAATAGTCATTCACATATTGCACTATTTCGTTCAAAAAATCAATCATTAGTATGAACCTCCACCGGATTTGTTTCCGTCAACTGTCCGTTATCCATGACCGAAACATGGCTGCAAATCCGGTTTACCACATTCATCTCATGCGTAACCATCACGACTGTAACTCCGAAACGTTCATTAACGTGTCTCAGCACATCGAGGATACCGGAAGTGGTCACTGAATCCAAAGCCGACGTAGGCTCATCACAGAGCAGTACTCTAGGGCGGTTCGCCAAAGCCCGGGCAATCGCCACTCTTTGTTTCTGTCCACCGCTAAGTTGGGCAGGATACTGATCCACTTTATCCCAAAGTCCGACAAAATGCAGGTACTCCTCCATCCGATTGAGCCGTTCCTTTTTCGGTACACCTGCAAGCTCTAACGGTAAGACTATATTTCCGCCTACGGTCCGGTTGCTGATTAGATTAAAATGCTGAAAGATCATCCCGATGGATCTTCTTGCCTCTCGGAGCTGTCTATTCCCGAGCCCAGTTAAATCGCGTTTATCCACAATCACACGTCCGGAATCGGGTCTTTCCAGAACATTCATTAAGCGAAGAAGTGTCGATTTACCAGCACCGCTCGCTCCTATAATGCCGTGAATATTACCCTCTTCAATGCTTAGGGTGACGGAGTCCACGGCCAAAAAACGATTGTTCGGAGGTCCGAAACTTTTACTCACCTGCTGTAAGGATATCATAATGTACCTCCCTAACTACTTCTACAAGCACTGTATGTATAAGCACAAGAAGAAACGGTTCACGTCCTTCCAAGGACGAAACCGTTTCTCGTGAAAGCAATAATAATCATATCACAAATTTGAACTAAGTGGTCTTTTTAAAGAGTAAAGCAATGTTTGGGATTTTATAACGTCAAGACAAGTACAGCTGATGACCGTACATTTCAGTTAGCTTCTCAACTGCCCGCTCCAGAATTGTCTCATCAAATCCTTCCAAGGCTTCAATCGCTTTGATCTTCTCAGACGGCGAACTTTCTTTGCTCAGGTGCAGGCTCCAGTTTACAATGTTCTGGACGGTTTCTTCCGGCTCTAACTGCTGGAAATAAATATGAGCCTTGTACAAATAACTCTCCGCATGTTCCGGCATAATGTTCAGCACCTCGTCAAAAGCTTCCAATGCAGCCTCCTCGTCGTTATCCTTGTAATGGATTTGACCCAAGCGATAATACGCACCCGGATGTCCAGGCTGAAGCTCTAGAAAGTTCATAATATCTATTCTGGCTCTTGTATAATCCATCATCGATAGATAAATACCGCTACGAAGGCTGTAAAGCCCCGCATAACTTGGGTCCAGCTCAATCCCTTGGGTACAGTCAGATAGTCCTCTGTCCAATTGTTCCGTCTCCAAAAAGCAGACCGCACGAAATTCATATAATCTCGGATTGCCGGGATTCATATGAATAACTTTCGTATAAGCATCAATCGCCAGCTCCCACAATCCCATCTCTTTATAGATATGGCCGCTTGCGGTTAAATAGGTCGGATGTTCTGCGAAATCGGGGTCCAGTGAAACGGCTTTCTGGAGCTCAAGCAATGCTTCTTCATTCTTACCCTGCAGATACATAACATAACTTTGTTTATTATGAATTTCTGGTAGGTCGCTGAGCTTCAACGCTTCATTCAGCGCCTGCTCCGCTGAAGGCAGATTACCCATTTCGATACAGATATCAGCACGCTGCGTATAGTTTGCAGGGTCATCATTTTCCATCTCGAGCAATTTGTCGTTCAGTTGAATTGCCTTGTCATGCTGCCCCATACGATAGAAGCAATCGGCCATCCAGTAACACACCAGCGGAGATTCCGGATGTAAGCGATACAGCTTCGTTATCACTTCTGCCGCTTTCTCCTCCGATTCTTCTTCTCTGTACAGTCTGGCGAGCTCGAAATAGGCGCGGAAGTCGTTCGGATCTTGATGAAGCGCCAGCTCCAAATCTTCTTTAGCCTGATGGTTTTTGCCCCAGGCTGCATAGATTTCCGCCCGTTTCAAATAAAGCTCCACCGCACCGGCGTATTTCTGCAGCCCTTCCGACGCTGCAGCGACCCCTTTCTCATATTGACCAAGCTGCAGGTACAAATCGGCAAGCAGCCTCCGAAAGGAAAAGCTCTCCTTCGTCTGGCGCTGAAATGTCATGAAAGCACCATAGCTGTAATTCGTACTTGCATCAAACAGCCCGTAGCCTTGATCCGCCTCGGCTTCATAGCGGTCAGCCAGCTCAATTCCTTGCCGCAATACAGTTAAAGCTTCCTCTACCGAATCAATCAAATCCAGACATCTGGCCAACATGAAGTAATACATCGGGATAACCCGATCCGGAAGACTGATGCTTTCCTTGAAGCAGGAAACAGCTTCCGCCGGGTTGCCGCTCTCGAAATACGTCATACCTAACTCATAATAGGTGGAAATGACCGTACTCCGATCCTCCCGCTTAATCGATTCCTTTAAATCTCGAATCGCTTCGTCGTATTTCCCTAAATCCTTATACGCTATGCCTCTCGTATACCAAGTTAAATAATTGTCGCCATCTAAAAGGATAGCTTCATTCAGATCGGTGATCGCTTCCTCTTCCCGGTTCATCTCACGCAAAATATGCGCCCGCCGCTCGTAGGCTCTTCCCGCACCTTTCCATTCAATTACCTGTCCCAGGTATTCCACTGCTTCATCAGAATGCCCGGTATAATGCAGCAGTTCGGCGTATATGATCTGGTCATTTAAAGATTGAATAGCCTTTTGACCTTTCCTGATGTATTTGAGCGCCTTCTCCGTATCTTGACGCCTACGATAATAGTTACCAATTCTGAGCCAGATCCTGTCAATAAAAATCATATCTCTCACCCTTTAGCTTTATATGTATAGGGAACTGCGCTAACAATATATTACTTTATTCATTACCCGAGCAGAGTAGTAAAAAATACGTGAATTTGATCATGACGTATCTATATATTTTGACTATATGAGGGGGAATTGTCCAGAGATTAATCCAGACAATTCCATCAGACTCAATTGCTTGAAGTCTCTATATGGCGAAATGGGTCTGGCTAATATTGACAAAAGTAAAGATTTGGATTTTAATTATGAATATAAAATAAATTTATTCACAAATTCATAATAGATGGAGTGTGAGACGAGGTATGCCCCGGTTCAACGAACAAGAAAAAGTAAAGATCCGGCTGGATCTGCAGCAAAAAGGAAAGCATTTATTTACCGTATTCGGATTAAAAAAAACGAGCATTGCCGATCTGACAAAAGCAGCCGGCATTGCTCAAGGAACGTTCTATTTGTTTTATTCCTCCAAGGAGGAACTGTACTTTGAATTGCTGGAGCAGGAAGAAGAGACGATTCGCGGACAGATGGCCGAAACTTATTTTAACGGTGGTCCCCTCAGCCGTGAACGTTTCAAGCAATTTCTGCGAGAGTCACTTGCCGTGCTGGAAAGTAACCCCTTTTTAAGGCAGCTGTACGATGAAGAGTTCGCGGAGTCTTTATTCCGGAAGCTCCCGGCTGACAAACTGGAAAACAACTTCACCAAGGATGCAGACGACCTGCTGCCAGTGATCAAGAAAGGACAGCAACAGGGATGGATTAAACCGCAAAATCCCGAGGTGATCGTCAGTATGATTCGCTCGTTTATTCTACTGTCTCTGCAAAAGCATCTTATCGGGGATAAACACTACCGCGATACCATGAATCTGTTCATTGATTTGATTACGGACGGCCTAATTATAGAAACGAAGGAGATAGAGCCATGATTGATGTGAAGGAGCTTCGCTTCCGCTATCCCGGTCATAAGCACTACACGCTGAAGGGCTTGAATTTTCATATCCCTCAAGGAGAAATATTCGGTTTTCTCGGGCCGTCAGGAGCCGGAAAAAGCACGACCCAGAAAATACTGATCGGCATGCTGAAGCAGTACGAAGGCAGTGTCTGCATTTTGGGCAAGCAGCTGAGGAACCATGGACGGGAGTACTACAACTCGATCGGCGTTGCCTTTGAATTCCCCAACTTCTACAGCCAGTTTACGGCACTGGAGAATCTGAACCTGTTTCGCTCCTTATATAACGTTCCCACAGATGAACCCGAGCATCTACTAGCTCAGTTATCGCTGGAGGAATATGGGCGGACGAAAGTGTCCGATTTTTCAAAAGGCATGAAAATGCGCCTGAACTTATGCCGGGCGCTGATGCATCGGCCGGATATATTGTTCCTCGACGAACCCACCTCGGGGCTCGACCCTGTGAACGCAAGCACCGTAAAAGAAATCATTTTACAGCAAAAAGCTCTTGGAAAAACCATCATTCTAACAACGCATAACATGCACGCCGCCGAGGAAATCTGCGACAGAGTCGCTTTTATCGTAGACGGTGAGATCAAGCTGATCGACGCGCCGCGGGAGCTTAAAGTGAGAGAAGGAAATAAAGCAGTATCCGTGGAGTACAGGGAAGGATCATTGCTCAAGCGTGCCGATTATCAGCTGGACGGTATCGCGGATAACGAAGCATTTCATTTACTTCTGCGGAGCGGCTCCATCGAGACGATCCACACGCAGGAAGCAACGCTTGATCAACTGTTTATCCAAGTAACAGGGAGAACTCTAACATGAAGCATCAGACTACTTCCCCTCTTACCACTCTTCAGCTTCGCCAATATGGTGCTCGCCAGTTCGTCTGTTCATGGAGGCAGGATATCAAACTTCAACTGCGCCATCATTTTTATACCGCTTATCTGCTGATCAGCCTCGCCTATCTCATTCTATTAAACATGATCCCCGAGAATCAGCAGGCAATGTGGAGTATACTCCTGACGTTTTCAGATCCAAGCATGCTCGGTTACTTTTTTATTGGCGGTCTTATCCTGCTCGAAAAAGGACAGCATATCCACGACAATCTGTTTGTTACGCCCTATCCGCTTGGAGCATACATTTGGTCAAAAACGCTTTCACTAACTTGTCTGTCACTGATGAGCAGCCTTGCCATCCATATTGGTACGTTTGGTCTTCACCGAAACATGATTATACTGATCATCGCTGTTATGCTAACGTCCGTTTTTTTTACTTTGGTTGGACTTGGAGTTGCAGTACGCTGTCATACCATGAACGGATTTTTCTTCTCGTCGATCCTTGTCTCCACCATTCTGGTGTTACCCGTTCTGGACACGCTGCATATTTTTTCAAGCAAGGTTTTCTTGTTTTTCCCGGCTGGTGCCTCGCTCCTGCTGCTCCAATCGGTTTTTGAACCGGTCCAGACAATTGATATCGTATTTGCGGTCATCATAATGCTCAGTTGGATCGGCATCGCTTTCATATGGGCTCATCGGTCATTGCAATTGTTATTATGGGGCTTTAAAAAAGGAGGGCTCACGGTATGAACCGGGCCGTACAAATGCTGCGACGTGATATAAAACAGGTCGGACGCGATCCGATGCTTGTGTTCATCACTGTCGCTCCTTTATTACTGGTGCTGGCGCTTAAATATGGGGTGCCCATCATCACTTCTCTTTTGCTCTCAGCCGATTTCCAATTATCGGCGCATTATGGCATCTTATACGGAGCCTCCATTCTTCTCATTCCGCTTGTCGTCGGTGTGATGGCCGGACTAATGATGCTTGACGAAAGAGATGAGCAGTTGATTGCTTATTATGCTATTACTCCCATCACGCAGCAAGGATATTTTCTCCACCGATTAACGCTGCCGACGCTGCTGTCCGGTATTTATATTGTTCTGGCTTTTCTAATGGTTGATTACTCGTCTTGGAACCCAATTCAATATGGATTTGCTCTACCTATGCTATTGATAGAGGGCCCAATCATGGCACTGCTGCTCGTTTCCTTTGCGTCCAACAAAGTGGAGGGGCTTGCGTTATCCAAAATAGGAGGGCTGCTGGTTTTTGTACCCGTACTATCTTACTTCTTGCCTGAGCCCTGGCGCTGGGGCTCGGCCGTAGTACCGACCTTTTGGGTCGCCCAACTGTTTACGCAGCCTAGCAGCATGCCATGGAATGAACCAAAGCTGATTATTGCAGGATTCACAGGTTTAGTTGTGCACCTTGTCTGGTTGAGAATATTGTTCAGACGATATTTGCGCCGGATCGCCTGAAACCGCAGGCTTCAGTACACCTTATGAATAACATCCTCAAAATCCGGATCTTTCATATCAATGTCGTCCAGTTCCCCCCAACTGCCGAGCTCCTTCATCACTTCTAGCGTATTGATCTCTCGGCGGTTGGCTTCCACTGTAACTGTGCTTCCCGTAACGTTTACGATGCGGATCGAGGTTTGTGCCCGCTCAGCAGTTACCGTCCCGGATGGACTCGAACTCCATTGGGCCTGACTTTCCATCCCGTACTGATCCGGCACTTGAAACGCGCCGCGGTAAGTAACGGTGATCAGAGTTGGCAGCCCGATCGTATCCCGGAGCGATTGAATCGTCCCGTCATATGTCAGCTCTCCGTTGTTAATAACCATGACACGACTGCACAGCTGTTCGATATCATCCATGTCATGTGTTGTGAGCAGAACGGTCTTGCCAAAATCTTTGTTCAGCAGTGTCAGAAACTCGCGGATACTCCGTTTGGCGTTCACATCCAGGCCGATCGTCGGCTCATCCAGGAACAAGAGATCCGGGTCATGCAGCATGGCTGCGGCGAGGTCCGCGCGCATGCGCTGCCCAAGCGACAGCTTGCGCACGGGCGTTTCCCAGAACGTGTGCAGCTCCAGAAGCTCGGAAAACTGATGGAGTCTTCGCTTCTTATCCGTTTCGCTCACTTCGTACATTTTTGCCAGAATATCGTAGGAATCTTTAACCGGCAGGTCCCACCATAGCTGGCTCCGCTGTCCGAACACGACCCCAAGGTTTTTCACAACGTGGCGGCGTTCCTTGTGCGGATTCATTCCGCTTATTAACACTTCGCCCGATGTCGGGTGCAGAATACCTGATAACATTTTGATCGTTGTGGATTTCCCGGCCCCGTTAGGCCCGATATATCCAAGGAATTCCCCTTGCTCCACTTGAAAGCTGATGCCGCGCACGGCCTCCTTCGTCTTGTACTCCCTTGTGAAGAGGGTCCTTAGACCGGAGAAGCGTCCCTCCTTGACAACAGGTGTTTTAAACTCCTTGCGTATGTCCTGAACTTCAATCATCGTTCGCTCCTCCTTTAGCTTCCCGCACTTTGGTATTTGGTAATGCCGAATTTCCAAAATCTTAAACTTAAGGCCAGACAAATCCCCGCGGCTGCAGCCGTGGCGATAAACACCCAGGGTCCGAGCTCACCGCGTAATATGTAAAGGGATGGAACATAGTTAACGAACCCGACCGGGACTATGACGAGCAGAATGGTTGACATCCATTTCGGGTACAGACTCAGTGGATAGCGGACGGCCGTGCCTGCGGCATCCTCCGTAATGGTCTGCAGTTCGCTGATCCGAGTCGTCCAAAAGCCGCATGTTGCGGTCGCAAGCCCGATCGAGAACAGGATCACCGCACCCGTGCAAATAATAAACAAGGTTTGCGGGACCGCGGTCCAGCCCGTCTGTCCGCGGCCAATCATGCCGCCAAGGGACCACGCCAGCAAAAAACCACCTTGAAGAACTTCACCGAGCATAATGCGGAAATTTTGCGGCATCAGTGCTAGTAACACCGGCATCGGCCGAGTCAGGAGTTGGTCGAGCTCGCCGGTAACGAGATATTTTTCGAGATGATGCACTTCATCTGCAAAGGTCCGGTACAGCGTCTTGGACAGAGTCATCACCGCAAACAAATAGCCAACTTCATACATGGACCAGCCTTGAATAGCACCGAATTTATGCAGCACGATGGCTACCATCAGAAATTCGGAAATTTGAATGAGTGCGGCCAGAAATGAGGCGAGAATAAAGTTGAACTTGTACTGCATACGACTCTTAATACTCGTACGGATCAGCATACCGTATAAGGAAACCATTGATTTTATCGTCATCCCCCCTGCACCTCCACCTTTCGACGTAAAAACCCGGTTATCAGCAAGCAGGCAAGCGTCAGCAGCAGACACCAAAACAACGTTCCCCATAAGGCGGAAACGCTACCTAAACCGAGATAGAATCGTGTTGGGACATACAGCAGGTAAGGATACGGCGACAGCCAGGCGATACGTTCCAGCCAATCCGGCAGCCATTCAATCGGAATGAAAAAGCCCGCGAGCAGGTTGATCATGGCATGATTACCCCAATATAGCCATGAAGATTCCGTTGTCCACAAAGCGGACGCGCCGATCAGATAATTAATGCAAATGGACAGATAGGCGGCTCCAGCCAAAGCAATGGCTGCGTAAAAAAGGGAAATGGCTTGTTCCGGGAGAGAAAGTGAAAAAGCGAAGTAATACACCACATAGATCGGAATGGACTTGTACACGAACTGATAGGCAATCTGCCCCCACTCTCTGGCCATCAAATGACTGAACAAGTGTACAGGACGCATCAGGTCTAGTGAGATGTGACCAGTCCTGACGGATTGAGGGATGCCGAGACCATTCGTGACGAAACTGGAGATCCACAGCGCAGATTGGGTGAAAGCGATGTAACTCACCATTCCCTGCGTTCCATACTCTCCAAGCGTATAGTCTGCTCCGAGACCGATCCAGATACAGGCGTACATGAAACCAAACATAGCGCTCGCAATGTTGTGGATCATGTGCGCGCCCCGGTATTGCAAATTCCGGGCATAGGCTTTGGAAGCCAGCGTGAAATAAAGCATGTGACACCTCCGATAAGTTGTTTGGACGGCGGACCCGCCCACTTCAGACAAGGCGAAAATGAGAGAAGGACAATAGCATACCAAATCATTCCACAAGAGGCAACTTATTTTTTGCAACCGATATCATTTATAAAAACGTACGTAACAAAAAACGCCGGTGACAGGAACCAAACCTGTCCATCCGGCGTTATATTATTACCCCTACTATTTAAGCAATTCCTCGTACTGTGACAACACATGATCCAGCTCGTCAAAGCGGACAAAGCGAGCGATACGGTCTACTTCCTTCCCCTCGTAAAACAGCAGTACCATCGGTGCGGAAAGTGCCAAATACGCTGAGGCCACATCAGGAGCGTCCTCCATATATACGTAGACGCCAGTCATGTCAGGCCGAGACTCCAGCATAAGGGAAACCTTAGCCTCCACAGATTCGCACACACCGCATTGACCGGTTTTAATGATGAGTAGGACGAGCGGTTCGTTCTCGATCACCTGATTAATTTCATTTAACGACTTCATTTGCCGCAAATTCATCCACCTCCGTTCCAGATAAACTTAAAGCACCGTTGAAACGGCCTTTTAGCGCCTTTATCAACGGTGGCTTTGTAATTTAAATATAAAACTCTCAAGCTAACTTTTACATGGCAGCTCGCTTCAGCTGACTGTGGTACAAATCGCTGTAGAACCCACCCTGCTTCAGCAGCTCATCGTGTGATCCCTGTTCCAGCAGCCGTCCTTCTTTAAGCACCAATATTCGGTCCGCTTGGCGGATTGTGTTCAGCCGGTGCGCGATAACAAAGCTCGTTCGTCCCTTCATAAGACGCTGCAATCCTTCTTGAATCTTGATCTCTGTCACGGTATCAATACTGCTGGTCGCTTCATCCAGCACAAGCATAGAAGGATTGGCAAGAATTGCCCGGGCAATAGCGAGCAGCTGCTTCTGTCCTTGACTGATCCCATTTCCTCCCTGCTTGAGCACCTTATCGTACCCATCATTCAGACGCATGATAAAAGAATGTGCATTGGCAAGCTTTGCCGCCTCTTCGACTTCCTCATCGCTTGCATTAAGCCGTCCGAATCGGATATTGTCCCGGATCGTTCCTTCAAACAGAAATGAATCTTGCAATACGAATGCCATATGCGATCGCAGACTCTCCCGCTGAATTGACGACAAATCACGTCCGTCCAGCGTAATGATCCCGCCATCCGGATCATAGAACCGTGACAGCAGCTGAATTAATGTCGTTTTGCCTGCCCCTGTCGGTCCAACCAAGGCAATCATCTCTCCGGGCTTCGCCTCAAATGTAATGCCTTCCAGCGTATCACCGTCTTTTTCATACGAAAAAGAGACGTCTTTGAAGGAGACAGCCCCCTTCACACTTTCGAGCTTAACAGCAGCACCTTCATCTTTGGCCTCCACCTCTTCATCAAGCACTTCGAACACCCGCTCTGCCCCTGCGATAGCAGACAGCAGCGTATTCCACTGGTTCGCCAGATCATTCAGCGGTCTTGTGAACTGCCTTGCATAGCTTTCAAAAATAATGATGACTCCAATCGTGATATAGCCCTTAATGGCCATAATACCGCCAATACCGGCTACAATCGCAAAGCTAAGGTTGTTCAGACCATTCATTAGCTTTGGAATGAAGCCCGAAATCGTCTGTGCCCAAAAGCCAGACATCCGGATCTTGGCATTACGTTCCCCGAACTCGCGGATAACCCGATCCTCTTGGGAGAACGCTTTAATAATGCGCTGCCCGGAGAGTGTCTCTTCGATGTAACCGTTCAGCTCCCCTAAGTTGCGTTGCCGTTCCTTGAAGAGCGGACCTGTGCGGCGCGTAATCCAGCGCATACCGAGCGCCATAAGCGGCACCACCAGAAATGTGAGCAGTGTCAGCAGCGGACTAAGCCACAGCATGACCGACAGCGTGCCGACCAGTGTCAGCACACTGGAGAAGATCTGAATCGCCGAGCTGTTCAGCGTGGAGCTTACATTTTCAATATCATTGGTCAGGCGGCTCATAATTTCGCCCTGTTGTCTTTTTCCATAGAACGGGATCGGGAGCCGGTGCAGATGTGAAAACAGATCCATTCGCATCCGATACACCGTTTCTTGTGCGATCCCAATCATCCATATGTTGTGAAGCCAGGTGGTAAGCGCCTGAAGCACATATACAACCGCGAGTCCGATCAAAAAATATATCCATGAAGGCCCTGCGGATCCCCCGGTTTTGCTGGCGTCCTCCAAAAATTCATCCACGGCAACGCCAATCAAATATGGCCCCAAAAGCGCCAGTCCCGAGCTGAGCAGCACCATGAACAGGACAAGGGAAAGCTTGCCCTTCCGGCGTGCCAGATATGACCATATGCGTCCCAGTGTGGCCGACCAATTCTTTGCTTTGGCACTTGTCTTCCGACTGAATATGCCTTTGCCTTCCCCCAGCTCAAACTTCGGCCTCGGATGACGGAACGGTTCAGTGAATGTTTTGAACATGTTGTGCCTCCTCCCCGTATTGAGACTCATAAATACGGCGATACAGCGAGGAGTCTGTCATCAGCGCTTCATGATTTCCTTGTGCAATTAAACGTCCGTCATCCAGCAGCAAAATCAGGTCCGCTGATGTGGTAGAACTGATCTTCTGTGTTATGAGGAACGTCGTGCATGAAAGATCTTTTAATGCGTCCAAAAGGGCTCCTTCCGTCCGCACATCCAAAGCGCTTGTACTGTCATCGAGAATCAAAATGGCAGGCTTGCGCACGAGTGCCCGCGCAATCGACAAGCGCTGCTTTTGGCCTCCGGACAAATTCACGCCCCGCTGGCCAAGCATCGTTTCATACCCTTTCGAAAGACGTTCAATCGTCTCATGAATTTGTGCTCTTTTGGCAGCGTCTACAATTTCATCCATGCTCGCTTCTTCTCTGCCCCAAGCGATGTTGTCCCTTACCGTTCCCGAGAACAGCAGCACTTCCTGCGGAACGTAGCCGATACTTCTCCGGAGCCGGTCAGGATCCAGCTCACTGGCCTTCCCTCCGTCTATGTAGACAGCTCCGGAATCTTCCTCGTATAATCGCGGAATCAACTGAACGACCGAAGATTTTCCAGAGCCAGTCGCGCCCATAATTGCGATTCGCTCACCGGGGCGAGCTTGGAACGATATGTCCGTAAGCACCGCGATATCACTGCCCGGGTAGCTGAAGCTGACGTTATCGAATTTTACCGAGCCTTGAACAGGCTTTGCTCCTACCTTTCCCGCCTCTGGTCCAGACATCTGGTTCTCATAGGCATCATTCTCCGTATCCAAGACCTCCTGTACACGCTGCGCCGACGCACGGGCTCGTGACAGCACCATGACTAGACCGGATAAAGCCGACATGGCACCTATACAACGCAAAGTATAGTTCAGTACGGCTACCACTTCGCCAATTGAAGCACTGCCGGAGATGATATCTTTTCGACCAAACCACAATACCGCCATAATCGCCGCATTCATGACGATCAGTATAAAAGGCATCGTCCGCTCTGTCATCCGCAGCGTGGATACCGTCCCTTTCATTAGACGCTCCGAGGAATTAGCAAAGCGCTTGATCTCGTGTCCCATCCGGACAAAAACGCGAATGAGCCGGATTCCCGTCAAATTTTCCTGAATAACGCCGTTCACCGCATCAAGACGCTGTTGTACATTGCGAAAAGAGACGGCCGCTTTTTTCATAACCCAGGCGATAAAAATAAACAACGCGGGTACCGTCAGCACAAGCCACAATCCCAAACGGACGTTGACTACAAGCGCCATAATAATGCTTCCAGTCACCACAAGCGGCACCCGGGTCATAAACCGCAGCCCCATAAACACTGTATCCTGGATTTGCGTAACATCACCAGTCAACCGTGTTATCAGCGACGAGGTCGAAAAACGGTTAAACACCGAATATGAAAACGACTGCACCTTATCATACAGCCTGTCCCGCATATCGTATCCGAGCCCCTGGCTCGTATGTGCGGCGAAGAAAGAGCTCGCAATTCCGGCCCCGAACGCGATCAGCGCACTAAACGTCAGTATGCCTCCCCACATCCATACAACCGACAAATTCTCTTGCTGTATGCCGTCATCAATTATCTTGGAGATGATGAGCGGCTGGACCAATTCCAGCGAAAGTTCCATAAGCATCATCGCGAGAGCCGCTATTGCGGCAACCCGGTACTTCTTTAAAAAGGAAAAGACTATACCCATTCACATTCCTCCGACTGTTGGCCCTGATGCTGCACGTCTGAAGCGAAGGCCTCTTTAGTAGCATTACTAGTTCGATCCACTGCTAATATGTATATTATAACGTATTTTTCCGTCTTAATCGGTTATAAAAGGAAATTTTAAATTTATGTTATCTCCAATTTTATGTTATCAAAGCGTTAGCTTCGATAACAAGCTTCTTACTCTGCCTTGCGGAGAGAGATGGTTTTTTATTGGGAAATTGCTGCAGCACCGGGCAGGGAGCTAAATTTTCGCCTCTATTTCTTCGATATAATAGATAGCAACTCGGAAAGAAGATGATGCAATGAAACTACCGCAGATATTCACATTAAATGAAGATGGATACATCTTGATCCAGAAGTTGGTCCAATTTCGGATGGATGAAGATCTCGCGTATGAATATCATGGACTCAGAGTTATTGAAGAAAAACAGCAGAATATCGCGCAAAAGAACGGTATCCTTCACTCACTGAACAAGGCACATAAGAACCATGCAGCCTCCAAGATGCTTGAACGAATCCGTAAAAAAGAAGAATGGAAGGCGTACTGGGAAGCCAAAAACCTGATCCCGCTACCGGAAATTCTTAGGGATGCTGCAATTGAGCAGCTGAACGCAACGGCCGAAGGCCGGATACAGCTGTTTCTCATCATGCAGGAAGTCATACATACACCGATCTATTACGATATGGATCACTTCAAAGATGCCGGTGAGGAAACCAACTTTGAAGCTCATATCGATAAAATCTCCCACCTGTGCGGATTCGGCCCATGGGGCAAAAAAATTTATAAAGATACGGAAAAGTTTTTTAAAGATATTAAAGATGAAGGCGGAAAAATGCTCAAATGGGGCATCACTGACCTCGTGGGTGTCGGATCGATTGCGGCTGTACTCGCCCTGCCCGTCATCGCGCCCGCTGTTGGAGGATTACTTGGCCTTTCCGGTGCTGCGGCCACGACAACAGGTCTCACAATGCTCGGCGGCGGATCGATTGCTGCAGGCGTCGGGATGGTGGGCGGTATGACTGTGCTTGTCGGCGGTAGCAGTCTGCTCGGTGTGGTCGCCTTGGATGCCGTTGGTAAAATACTGAGCCAGATTCCTCAAGAGGCTGTTGCTCTAAACATCGTCAAGGTGGTAAACCTGATTCATTACCTGAAATCAGACGACAACCGCGATCAGGTCGCAACGATAGACATTTTGATCAAAGCGCAAGAACTGTTTCTGGAATTCAAGCATCAAATCGAGCGAGAAATGCTGTTAACCGGCATTTATAACACTAAAAAAGAAATGATGCAGATGACCCATATTCTGAATCGGGCGTTCCGGCAGTTGATTAAATAATAGAGAAAGGGGCTCTCCCTAAAGGTCCATTGACCTGGGAAGCCCCATTTTCTACTCCACCGATTTCAACGCTTCAATCATATCGATGTGTTTCAGCTTGTAATGCATGGACAGCATTACGATACCCGAGAACAACAGAGTCAACGCGGCAGCATAGCCGTAACTCATCCACTCGATGGTCTTACTGAACATCATAGCATCCACCTCAGCTGTTTGCAGCACGAACCCGTGAAGCCATATCCCGAGGAAATTGCCTGCGATTATGCCGAGCACGGTCAGAATCATATTCTCCCGGTAGATGTACATGGTAACTTCCTTATCATAAAAGCCCAGCACTTTAATGGTGGACAGCTCTCGAATCCGCTCCGACACATTAATGTTGGTCAGGTTGTACAGTACAACAAAAGCCAAAGCTGCTGCAGATATGATAAGCACGACTACAACAACATTCATACTATCCATAGTGTCTTCAAAAGCGCTGCTTACTCCGCTCGTAAAACTCACCATGCCAACCCGTTTATTTGCGGTCAGCTTTTCGCCAAAAGCATCCTCCCACTCCGAACTGGTATCCTTGTATGTCAACAGCTGTGTGTTTACTTCCGGATCTTTACCAAAGAGCGATTCATAGTATGCAGGCGTCATATACAGATAGTGCATAGCATAGTTCTCCGTTATACCTGCTATCTTAACCTCAAATGGATCATTGTTGTTGTTTTGGATGGTCAGCATATCTCCGATTTTCACATCGTAAAGTCTGGCCAGCTTTTCTGTAACTACAGCCCCTAGATCAGTCAGCGGCACACTTTTATCCGATTCCCTCTTCTTCAGCGTCACAAAATCGTAAAGCTTATCCGGTGATTCTGGAACAAACAGTGTTACATCCTGATTGTTGACACCCTTAGCCGAAACTGTCATCGCGTCTTGCATTACATTTAACACACCTGTTAGTTCCGGCGTATTATCAATCAGCTTGTTATACTCCTGCTTCAACTGCTCGCTGCTGTCATCCTGAAACGCGACCATCGTATTATATTTCATAATTTTGCCGAACTGCAGCGGCGCAATATCCCCAATCGAATCCTTCAAGCCAAAACCTGTCAGGATAAGTGCGGTACAGCCTGCCACACCGCATACGGTCATAAACATACGCTGTTTATAACGGAACAGGTTGCGTGCTGTAACTTTTCCTGTAAATCCAAGGCGATTCCATATAAAACCTATCCGTTCCAGCAGTATACGCTGCCCACTCTTCGGCGCTCTCGGCCGCATGAGTACGGAGGCATTGCTCCGAAGCTCGACTCTTGCCGCAATAAGCCCGGTCAACGTTGTGCATAGCAGTGCAACGACAACCGATATAACACTGTAGCTCGTATAGAAGCTTGTCCGTATACTCGGCAAGTTGTATAAAGCGCCGTAAGCGTTAAAGATAATATTCGGAAAGAGAGTATACCCTATAGCCAATCCAGCGGCGGTTGCCGTAACACTAGCCAGTGTGGCGTACACCAGAAATTTTTTCATAATATCTCTGTTGTTATATCCGAGCGCTTTCAGTGTTCCAATCTGCAGCCGCTGCTCCTCCACCATACGTGTCATCGTTGTCAGACTGACCAATGCTGCAATCAGGAAAAAGAATACAGGAAATGCGGTTGCGATAGACGCCAGACGGTCCGCGTTATCACTATACTCGGTGTATCCCGGATTGATGCTGCGGTCAAGCACATATGTCTTAGGAAGCTCGAGTTCATCCAGCTCCTTTTGTCCCTCGGCCAAATCATTTTGCCCGTCAGCGATTTTTCGGTCGGCCTTCTGCTTCTCTTCCTCATAAGTAGCAAGTCCTTTATCATAATCGGCTTGCCCTTGATCCAGCTCCGCCTTAGCTGAAGCCAGCTTCTCTTCTCCCTGCTTCCTTGCCACTGCAAGCTTCGATTGGCCCTGTCTAAGTTCGGCCTCCCCTTCCGTCAGTTCACGTTCACCGGCACGAAGTTGAGCCTGTCCTTCTTCCAGCTGTTTCTTCCGGGTGTCCAGCTCCTGCTGGGCGGATCGAAGCTTCTGAGCCCCCTGATTCAGTCCCTGCTCAAAAGAGGCGGTCGCACCGTTTAATGTTGTGGCATCCACCGCACCGTTCAAATATCCGGTGACAGCCTGCCCTAGCCTCGTATCCGCCGCTCCCGAAGCGGCAATAAGCTGCTGCTTCTGTTCCGCAGCTATCGAATCGGGCGGGAGCTTCGCAATCTGCTTCAGTGATTTAACCAGCTCTTGCCCTTGTGCCAGCTGAGGCTCGGATGTTTTCTTTTGGGCATCTAACTTGGCTTGGCCTGACTTGATCTGAGTTTGGCCGTCGGCGATACGCTTTCGGTTACGCTCCAAATCTGCCTTGCCTTTTTCGATTTCTCTAGCCGCCGAATCCAGCTTCGCTTGTCCGCTCGCCAGCTCCGATTGCAGCTTATCTACGCCTTCCTGATAGCTTCGGCGTCCATCATCCAGTTCAGCTTTGGCATCAGCAAGCTCCTGCTGAGCATCAGCGAGCTGCTGCTTGGCATCATCGATTTTCAGCTGGGCTTCATCCAGCTTCTCCTGCCCCTCATCCCGAATTCCCTTCAAACGCTCCTCAGGCTGTCCCTTAAGCGCCTGCTCAATTTGCTCTTTATGCTTCTCGATACGATCATCATATTCAGGGGTATAGGGTGCAAGAGCTGCCGTATCCTTAAAGTCTATATAAGCCTCGGTATACACAGACAGATTGAAATCTTCTTCAGGGACAACTGCGAATACATCAGCCGTACCCTTCCCAATGCTGCTGCTCCCACGCCCCATACTCCCTATGAACATGGGACTTCTGACGGTTCCGACTACCCTATAACTCACCTTACCGAACATCTCCTTCAGATCCGCCTCAGGGTCCGGATTCGTAAAGGTAATCGTATCCCCCAGCTTATAAAGGCTTCCCAACTTACCGTTATCATCAAGGGCAATTTCACCGGATGACTGTGGCAATCTGCCTGACATTACTTTATACCGATTAAGATGATTGTCTTGCTGGTAGGAGAATACTTTTGCAATAAGTCCGCTGTCATCTAAAAAAACATCCGCGCTGTAACCAGGCTGCACCTTCGAAACATCAGGGACCTTTTCAAGGGTAGCAATATCCTTTTCCCTCAGGCCATATGTAGATTGCACCTTCAAATCCATCAATCGAAGCTCTTTATAATAATGTTCTGCAGTATTCAACATGTCGGGGCCAGTAGCTTTAATTCCTGCGAAAAAACCGACACCAAGTATGATAATGGCAAAAATGGACAGAAACCGCGCCTTGGTCCGCCATATTTCCCGGAAAATATCGCTCCATAATGCTCTTTTTTTCAACTCATTAGCTCCTTACCACTCGATGAGATCGACTGAGACCGGATTCGGGTTCTGCACGATTTTCCGGACCTTTGCATTGTTGATCTCAATGACCCGGTCAGCCATAGGCGCGATTGCCGAGTTATGGGTAATAACGATAACTGTCGTTCCGGTATTACGGCATGTATCCTGTAGCAGCTTCAGTACCTGCTTACCTGTGTTATAGTCCAGTGCTCCAGTCGGCTCATCGCACAAGAGCAGCTTCGGCTGCTTGGCAAGTGCTCTTGCGATCGCCACTCGCTGCTGTTCTCCACCGGAGAGTTGTGCCGGAAAATTGTTCAGCCGCTCCCCCAGCCCGACATCTCTTAGTACCTGCTCCGCATCTAAAGCACGTGGGGAAATCTGAGAAGCGAGTTCAACATTTTCTTTTGTCGTAAGGTTCGGCACCAAATTGTAAAACTGAAACACAAATCCAACATCCGTTCGGCGGTATCCAGTAAGCTCTTTGCTGTTAAATCGGGCTATGTCTGTACCGTCCACAAGAACCTGCCCTTCATCTGCTGTATCCATGCCTCCCAATATATTCAGTACTGTAGATTTGCCCGCGCCGCTGGGACCTACAATAATTGCGAACTCACCTTTTTCAATCTCAAAATCAATCCCGTCATTTGCTACAATGGTGGTCTCCCCCATCTGATAGCGTTTATATTCATTTTTAATAGAAACAAATGCCACTCTACCCACTCCCCTCTATGGTTAATAGCTTCTCTGGCATTCTCATAACTTCAACTTGTAACCAAGTGTAACAAAAATAATCAACCAATAAAAATGCAGAAGCCTTTGAAACCGGCATGGTCACACAATGTTCTGATTTTCGAGAAGTTGAATTAAAATTTTTTAGCCTGAGCATCACTACGGAATACGGATTATTCTTACGATCGCTGTTGCCCCCAGATTTCTTTTTTATGAATTTATTTAACGTTGAAATGCGGGGAAAGTTTATGCTTCCGATGCGAGCTTTCCTGAGGAAAGCTTTCGGGCGACCACTTGCGTTTCTCCAGAATAATTCCGCTTCTCCGTTGAAGTTCTTCTATCTCTTAATTTCATTTATTAATAGAAATTTTGAATGTTCACCGAATATAATAATTCCTGAAAAGCAACATTTTGTAAAAAAACGCGTTACTATTAGTAGACTCATCTCCACAATGACCTTTTCTAATCTATTTGCATATAAGTGAGGATGATTACGGATGAAACCTAAAAATGACCGGATGAGGATAAAGCTAAGAATTCCGTTGTTTATACTCACCCTCGGCCTCTCCATTCCGGTTTCAAAGCTGATCCACATACTCGCACCGGAGTCTTGGTTGAAGCAGTTGGCTTACCCTCTGCTCGTTATTCTGTTAATTTATCTCTTTGAAAAGACCAGGCTGAGCGACAAAGTTGTTCATGTGGCGTTTGGCATTGCGATCGTGATCTGTGGATTAGGGATTGAGATGCTGACAGAGCCAGAGGATTATTGGTGGTTACAAAACTATATTTCTTAAGTTGGGTAACATGGAAGAATCATAGATTCAAACATATTTGATTAATAAAAGCGCTTCTCTTAAAGTATTCCATGCTGGGAGAGGCGCTTTAACTGTATACGCACAAATTTATAGCCAGAAAAAAATCGAAATACCATGACTACTCCTCAACAAGATGATATTAATGGCGGTCGACCACATGCGAAACGGACTCACTTTCAGTTATTTAGAGCAAATTCGTCTATAAAAGTAGGCGGCGGACTGAAAGGCCGCTATTTGCGCCATTCAAGCGGAATTGGGTATGTTTTGAAGAAATAACGGATTCTCAGTCCGTAACGATGGCAAAACTCGTCTATTGTAACAATTAGCGGAATGTGAGTCCGGAATACGTTCCGCCTAGGGCATAGTCTCGTACTAATCACTATCGTACACGCAGCGTCTTACAACAGACAAAGGGGGGTCCCAGGTCAATAGACCTTTTGGGACACCCCCTTCTCAGTTATAAGAAATAATTCGTAATCGATTGGTCGCTCGCCAGAATGGCCTCGCTATCCAGCTTTTTCTTCAAATATTTCTTGTCCGAGGAAATGAATATATTCATGATCAGATCCACAACGAACAGGAACGTGATATGGTTGGACATCAGCGCACTGTTGCTGACTGAGATCTTATCCGGCACGATAATGTCGACGACGGCATTCTCCGTAATCGGCGATGAATCGTAACAGGTAATTGCAATCGTCTTGGCCTGATTGACCTGCGCGATAGATACCGCGTCGATAATCTCCTTCGTTGATCCTGAACGTGAGAACGCAATCATCACATCTTCCGAACTGCACTGGGAAGCGGCAATCTTCATCGCACGGCTATCACTGATCGCTTCGGACATAATACCGATAATCGCCAACCGGTTCTTTAAAGCGATCGCCGCCAGAAAGGAATCGAACAGGCCGACCAAAAAAATCCTCCGTGCACCTTTCAGCAGCTCAACCACCCGGTTCAGCTGTTCTTCCGTAATGAGCGCCGAGGTGTTTACGATCAGTTCATTATAGTCCAGAGCCAGGGCATCAATTGCGTTGATCTCCCGTCTCTCTTTTTTCTTCGCCTGCATATCCCGGTAGAACGCATCCTGGGCAAAAGCAATTTTGAAATCGTTAAACCCCTTGAACCCAACCTTTTTACAAAAGCGGTTGATGCTTGTCTCTGATACACCGATCTCATTAGCGATGGCGGTAATGGTGTTGCGTGTAATAAATTCGGGATTGTGGATAACAAAATTAGCAATCTGATTTTCCCCGTATGTTAATTTTTGCGTTTGCGATACTATTTTTGCTATGACAGCCGGAACCTGTGAAGACATGATACCTCCTCCTGATCTACCTATGGAACTAGCACAATCCATTATATCACACCGAGTAAGGTATTAATAAAGCTACATCCAGGATTTCCAAGAGATAACCTGCTGTCCGAATTGTTCTTCGGAGAGCGTATTGCTCTGGATCAGGTAGACATAATCAAGCACATTCGGCAGACAGGGAAGCCCCATCACTTCCTTGCAAAAGGCGTGTGCCGCAATCTCGCTGGTCTTTACTACACTTGAGCGCTTTACAAAGAATTGCCCCAACCTGAATACCTCAATGGGTTCAAGCTCTTCATTCGTGAATTTCCCCGTTTTATATTCCAGGTAGTGATAGAACTCGTGTGCCAGATGGATATCAATCAGTCTATCCAGCTCCGTACCCTCGGCATCCGTTCCCACCACCTCTTGATAGGCCTGCCTCATCCCCGCCAAGGATGCAGAGTACACGATAATTTCCGGCGTCTTCTTGGCAAAATCGATCTGTGCGCGGAACGATACGTTGTGGAAGGTTCCTGAACGGTTCGTGATTTCATAGCGCAGCCCTTCAGCCTGACACAGCTCCCGGATATCCCTTCCGATATACGGCGCTGCTGCCTCTCTGCCTCTGGCAAGCGACGTTGACACATAGTACGGGATCTTGTCCTTCGGTATTTTATGAAAAAGAGGATCCTGTTCCAGCTCCGCACATGCCATAATCTCGTCAGATAGTATTCCTTCCCGAACCGTCATCCCTTCCCGCCCCTTTCCTACTGATAAGCAATTACGATCATTTCATCTTCCCCGCGCAGCATTTCCGTCTCGATCTCCAGAATCGACATGAGCTGCTCTTTCGTCTGCATCCCTGTCAAATCCAACATTTTTTCCTTATAAAATACAAACACCTTTGGAATCGTTGCATTCGCATCCGAATATATCGTGTTATCGTCCAAAAACTCACTAAGCTTGCCCTGAGACTGGGACTTGGTAAGCTTCGTGTACTGCACGTTGGCCTTCTTGAAACGCACAACGCCTTCTCGGTCCAGAACGCTTACCGCATTGGACTTCTTCTTAATCAAACCAAAGAACGATTTCTTCATATTCTCACTTGCAAAAAGACTCCAGCGGCCGCTTTTCGCCGCAAGCTTCGTCGATTCGAGCGACTGATCCACCGATTGGGCTGCGATGACGGCCATCTCACTATCAGACATTGCCTCACTGCCTAAATCTTTCGATCGGAGCTCGGTCGAACCTGTAGCGACAGCGCGCAAAATATTTTTCTGGCTGTCAATCTCGATCGTAACCTCAACCGTAGCCTCGCTCGCACCTGATTTAACGATGCGCTCCATAATTTCGGCCCTGATCCGCTTAATATCCTCTTCCGTCGGATTCACAACCGTCCGTTCCATCTGTTCCTTTACCATCGCCAGAGCCACGCCGATCGTGGACACGTACGGAGCATTGTTGGCAATCTTGCTCTTCATGTTTTCTCGCTCCGCCATCGCAGGAACAAGAACCGCGCCACTACCTCCGCCGCCTACCAGCGTAACAAAAGAACGGTCCAGTTCATAATCCTCAATCATTTCATTAACCGTCTTCATCGTTTTATCGATTGCGATGTTCATGACCTGTCTGGCGGCTTCTTCCACACTCAGTCCGACATGGGCAGCGAGCGCTTCCCAAGCCTTTACCGCCGCTTCCTTATTCCCTTGTGCATAATCGCCTTCCGGAATATAGCCAAGAATGTTGGCTGCCCCGGACAATGTATAAGAGTAATCTTTACCGTTCTCGCTCTCAAGGATAATGTATTCTGCTGGGTCACCTTGCCGAGGGCTAACAAACTTCACCTTGGGATTTACAATATCCTCCGTCTTAGCGAAAGCCTCATATTCCTTGCCGGCAATGTGCGCGCTTCGCGGGCCTACATCGGTGATCTTGCCGCCCGCCACTTTGATCATGCTGCCCCCCGCAATACCAAGCGTACGCACATCAAGCGATTGAAGGTAAGTCCGGTGTCCACCTACCTGAGCGTTCTTGATCATAACTTTACCGTTCTTGATCACGGAAATGTCGACACTGGTACCGCCGACCTCGAAGAAAATGCCGTCCGAGATTTTCTCATACATGAGCGCACCGGCCACCCCGGCCGCCAACCCGGACAACATCGTCAGAATCGGCCGCTTGCGCACCTCATCAATGCTCATAACCCCGCCGTCACAACGCATGATCATAAGCTGTGATTTAATGTTGGCGTTCTTGACGGACTTCTCCGTCATGTTGGCCGTCTCCATCATCTTCGGTATGAGCGAAGCGTTGACGACCGCTGTTCTTGTCCGTGTCTTAAGCCCATAAAGCTGGGAAATCTCATGTCCGCCAGTTGCATAAATCCCTTTACGGTTGGCAATTTCCACGACACGCAGCTCGTTCGCAGGGTCATCTACGCTGTAGGCCTCGGAAGCCACAATGACTTCCGCCCCCTGCTTCACAAGATCATCGATTGCCGTTTCAATCTGCTCATCCTTTAATTCCTTGGAATCCACATACGTATGATACGTCTTCAAATACTTTCCTGGGGCGAGCTCAATATCACCCGGGTTGGACTCCGAGCGTGCACTGAGACCATCGAGACCGGAACCCATTCCGATAATACCGACAGATGCCACGTCCCCCTCTAGCAGCGCATTCGTTGCTTGCGTTGTTCCGTGAGCGATAAACGTTACATCATCTGGCAGGATTCCCCGGCTAGCCAAAATTTTATTCAAAATTTGCACGATCCCCTTCGCCACGCCGTCTTCATCGTGGTGAGTGGTCGGAATTTTCATTTTCTCTATAACTTCATACGTTTCATTATCAATAACAGCCGCGTCCGTAAACGTGCCCCCGACATCAATGCCTACCCTTACTTTTTTTCTCTCCATTGTTCTCCCTCCTGAAGTAACAGGCGGGGTTCGCACATGCTATGCAACGCCCCGCCCGAGTTCATGTGCCGGATTTAAAAGACCATGAATGATCCGATCAGCATCGAAATGAGTACGGCAACCATCATCCAAGGCAGTGTCTTTTTCAAAATTTCGTTAATGTCACTCTTCGTAAAGTCTGCAACCCACACGTTGTGCGAGTTCGTTGGGTCAGAAACCGCTTGCACGTTACTCACTACACGCAGCGCCAGCATCGCAGCAATCGGAGTCATCCCAGCCGTTACGAACAAGGCAGCAATACCACTTCCGAGGCCCCATACGTTCAGCGGTCCACGATAAATAGCGAGTGGTGACAAGAGAGTAAAGAAGAGAACGTACATGATCGGGTTCGTCGGCAGAACCGCTTCAATCAGAGGCGAGATGAGCGACGACACCTGCGGCGCCATAACAGAGTTCAAGAGAATACCGATACCGATCATCAGCGCCATCGCTCCAGCAATGTCCTGAATCCCTTCCACCAGCGCACTGGATAGTACGTGAACTGGACGCTTAGGCCATGTTAGTAAAATGGTTACCAGAGCACCGATAACAACCGCCGGTACGATATCGAGCTTAAAGGCAAATACGAGAACAACCGGTACAATCGGGCTGATCAGTGCAATGGTTGGAACTTTCTTTCCTTCTCCGCCAGTAGCGTTTGGCATAGCCCATGCCTTACGGCCTTTGCCGTCTCTTTTAATGTAGAAAATAATCATGGCTAGTGAAATAAATATAAGTGGCAGAGCCGCTACAAGTGTGTAGTCAGCAATCTCAGCAACGGAAAGGCCGAGAACGTCCACATACACAGCCCAGTTGGAGACGTTAAACAGAGCCCCCACCCCGACAGCCGAAAGAACGACGATCGAAGCGACAAACTGGGATATACCTGCGGTAAGCATGATCGGAATGACGATCGTACCGACCAAGATGACCATACCAAGTCCGCCTGCTGCGGAGAAAATAATCGATGCGGTCGCAAAGAACAAGACCGCGATCAGAACCGGTTTGTCGCCGGCAAGTTCAGCTGCTTTACGTATAATCGATTTTGTAATACCGACTTTGTTCAAAATCTGTCCGAACCAGGCACCAAACACGAGGCCTGCAATCGCACCAGACAATCTCATAGATCCGGCTGACAAAATCGTTTTTGCTATTGTAGCCGTTTCCGGATCATCAGACATCCAAGGAACGCCCGCAATGACCGCAAACAATACAGCCATTAAAGGCAAAGCCAGAATTGTCGGAAGTTTCCGAGTCATCATCAATCCTACAAAGATCAGGAAGACGAGTAAAATGCCGATGGCTTGAAACCACATTAAAGTTGTCACTTTAATTTCCCCTCTCGATATGGTTACTGCTTATAACGAGTTATCACTAAATTTCCAGAAAAGCACCCTGCTCTTTAAGACTCTGCTGTACTTCTTTGATATTGACATCCTGTACGTCAACTCCGCTCTTGGCAGCAATCGCTGCCGCTACACCCCCGGCATGACCGATGGCACCTGTTGTCGGTGTCGTTCTCATCGCAGACTGTGCTTCAAATGTTGCCGAGATACAACGTCCGATTACGATCAGGTTCCTTACGGACTCTGTTATCATGCAGGAGTAAGGAATGCTGTACATACCGCCCCACTCCAACTTCTGATGCTTCGTTCCTTCCCCGTCCGGACTGTGAATATCAACAGGGTAACCTGAATGTGCAATGGTATCCTCGAACAACCGCTGCTCCATCAAATCTTCAACCGTCAGTGTGTACACTCCCTTAATCTGCCGGGAACCGCGCACACCGATGCTTGGACCGGTCGATTCCACCACGGCGTTCTCAAAGCCTGGAATGTACTTCCGAACAAACAGTTCAAGCTCACGGCATTGTTTACGACCTACCATCTCCGCCTGGCTCAGGCTCATCGCATCCGTTGCGTCATGACCCAGTATACGGGTCGTGTTCATGATGACTTCACCTGGATTGTTCGTCTCGAAGAAGAGGATATTTTCCCGCGGGATGGAGATTTCACCCTTCGCCTTGGCTTCCTTGAACAGGCTGTCAAACCCGCCAACCGACAGTCGCGGCGCTTTCTCTATGATTGATGTATCTCCGTTGTACAGTGGGAAATCATCGGGATGACTATGGATGTATTCTTTAACCTTCGGAATGTCCACATTGTACATTTTCATCTTCAAAGTCATCGGCTGCATCGCCCCGTCGGACTCTCTTCCCTTTGTAAACTCCGCACCTGCTCCAACAGACAAGTCTCCATCTCCCGTACCGTCGATAAATACGGATCCTTGAATTTCGCTCAGCCCCGACTTGTTGCACACTGTTATGCTAACGATCCGGCCATTCTCTGTCTTCACTCCTGCCAACATCGTGTGATACAAAATCTCTCCGCCGCTCTCGGTCACCATCAGCTCAAGTTCATGTTTCATGGCCTCCGCATCAAATGGAGTTACCGAATACGTAAACCCGACGGTATCAAAAATATGTCCCGGTGATTTGCCCAGCTTCTTCAAGCGCTCAATCAACTGATTGGTATATCCCTGTATCGCCAACTTCTCACCCGCATGAAAGGTCATCATCGGACCGACGCCGTTCGCGGTAAGCGTCCCTCCCAAAAACCCGTGGGATTCAACAATCAATGTTTTTGCCCCTGAGCTGGATGCCGCAACCGCAGCCATCGCCCCGGAAATGCCTCCGCCCATTACGACAACGTCATACTTTTGCATACTCTCCATTTCCATATTCGCTCCTTCTGGTAATGATGTATGATGATTTCTTGACCTTAGAGTAACAGACCACTTGGATTATGTAAATGCTTTCAGGAAAATATTTTTCTAAATATCCGGAAATTCAGAAAATGATTTTCCATCATGAGTGAAGGGGTGTATGAACTATTTTTCAGAACAGCAACTTTCTGTAAAAAGAGGACGTCAATATCAGTAGAAATGCTTGATTTATATTATAAATCGGTTTCATAGAGCGGGGAGGCATAACAATTGAATAAATTAATAATCACTGTAATCATGCTATTATTCAGCTTATCGTTAATCGGTTATAATCCGGATACGACTGCTATTGAACCGGGGATTGAAGGATATGTCGTAGGGAAAGCGGACGACCAGATCCTTGTCGTGAGCAGTGTGCCAAAGGATTACAGCTCAACAGGCGGTGTGAAAGAATTCTATAATGCGATCTGGTTTTCGAATGCTCCAAAAGACATTTCAATCGGCCAAAAGGTGCAGGTGTGGTACGATATGGTGCTGGAATCCTACCCGGGAAAATCGAAAGCTAAACAAGTTTCTGTTGTGCCAAGCAGTCAACCGGAACACGCAAACTTGACCGAGCCAGAGGTCATTCGTAAAGCTTTGACGTCACAAGGATTGAGTAGCGCAGAGGTTCCTGTTATAAAAACAGTAAATTATATTGCTGAAAAGGATATTTGGATTGTTCATATCAAACAAGGAGAAGCTGAATTGAACGTACAGATTATAGACGAAAAACAGAATTCGGAATGAACGGTCCACCAAGACACGGGACGTTCCGCGAATACGTCCAATCCATACAAGCTTATGGCTGCACAACACAAATAGACCATGATAAAGGGCATAAACGCCAAGGATCACGATCTATATTCTTGTTATTGCTGTATGAAATGGTTCAGCAGGACACCTCTTTCGCAACCGGTGCCGCGCATGCCGATATATCCGTTACCGAGCTCACGTTATCGTAAAATGTAATACTAACTGCCCGCATTACACCATTACCCGCCTAGCCCTTCACCGAACCACCCATCAAGCCGCGCACGAAATACTTCTGCAGCAGGAAGAAGATGGAGAGCGGCATGAGCATCGATATAAAAGCGGCTGAGGTAAGCAGATGCCAGTCGTTGCCGCGGGAACCGACCAGATCGGCGATTTTCATGGACATCACCTGCACGCTCGGCTGGTTGCCGATGAAAATGAGCGACACCAGATAGTCGTTCCATACCCACAGAAATTGAAAAATCCCAATGGAAGCAAGGGCCGGAACAGACAGCGGAAGAATCAGTTTACTAAAGATCGTAAAATGGTTCGCACCGTCCATAAAAGCCGATTCGAATAGATCCTTCGGCAGCTGGCTGATAAAGTTGTACATGAAATAGGTAACGAGCGGCAGACCAAAAGCGGTATGCGCCAGCCATATTCCCAGGTACGTGCCGTTCAGCCCGAGCGCGGTGTAATCCTTAAGCACCGGAATGAGCGCGACTTGAAGCGGAATGACCAGCATCGCGATGATCAGGACAAACAGCGTTTTGCGTCCCGGAAACCGCAGCCAGGCAAAGGCGTAAGCCGCAAAGGATGCGATAAGCACCGGAATAACCGTTGCCGGGATTGCAATCGTCAGCGTATTCCAGAACGCCTGGGACAAGCCCGTGCCTTTGTCCTTCGTTTCGCTGCCGTCGGCGTTCTTAATCGTATACTCTTTGCCGCTGATCACATTTTTATAGTTGTCCAGCGTCAGCTCAGAGCTGCCCACCCAGCCCTGCTCCTGCACGCTGATTTCACGAGCGCGCCGGTTTTGCCAGATCAGGCGGCTGTCTTCCGCCATGACACCCGATTTCAACTGATCATCGCTGAAGGTCTTCCCATTCACTTCAATCGGTTCCCGGAGATCGATATCCTTGGAGAGCTTGATCGTATCCGCTGTTTTCCATTCCTGATGCGGAAACACGTTCCACCAGCCGGATTGCATAATATCCGCCGCCGGACGGAACGACGAGACCAGCAGTCCCAGAGTCGGAAGCAGCCACATGATGCAGATGACGCCGAGGACCAAATTGACGATCCAATTGCCCTTTCTTTTCTTTTTGCCCGCCATTTAAAATCCCCCCTGCTTGCGGAATTGACGTAGGTTGAAGTAAATCACAGGAAGAACGGCAATCAGTAGCACGATGGCCAGGGTTGAGCCGTAACCGAAATTCCGGTACATAAAGAACTGTCGGTAAAACTGCGTCGCTACCACCTCGGTGCCATATTGGCCCCCTGTCATGACCATGACCACGTCGAAAATTTTCAGCGTAAACACGATAATCGTGGTCGTGACGGTAAGAATGGTTGTCGAGATGAATGGAATGATGATCTTGAAGAAAATCCGGATTTCCCCGGCACCGTCCACCCTGGCCGCCTCCAGAATATCCTCGGGCACCCCTTTGATTGCGGCCGAAAAGATCACCATCGCAAATCCCGTCTGCATCCAGATCAGGATCATAATCAGGAAAAAGTTGTTCCACGGTTGCAGCAGACTAACCCATGCCTGCGGTTCACCGCCGAAAGCGGTGACGATGGCGTTCAGGAGACCGATCTGCTCATCTCCCGGCTGATAGTAGTACACAAACTTCCAAATAACGCCAGCGGCCACAAAAGAGATGGCCATCGGCATGAAAATAATCGATTTTGCAATCCGCTCATAACTGCTCCGGTCTGCAAGAATGGCAATCAGCAGCCCAAAAGCCACGCAGAACAAGGTTCCGACGAATACCCACAGCAGGTTGTTACGCAAAGCCGTCGCGAGCAGCCGGTCGCTGAAGATTGCAATGTAGTTGCCGAGACCGACGAACTTATCAGAAGATGCATTAAAAAAGCTTAAATAAAAGGTGCGCAGCGCCGGAAGCACCAGCAGCCATCCAAGAACAATAACTGCAGGTCCTACAAAAATATACGGCAGCACCCTCCTCCGCACCATATCCGGAAACTGCTCAACCGCCCAGCTCAGGGAGTAATAGATAAGGTAAACCCCGAGAATCCCCCACAATACAGCGAAAAATGCCGTGAGAAGCGGATTAAGCGTGGAATCCCGGAAGAACATAAATATCAGGCCGTTGATTACGATGTTGGCGGCGACCACGCCCAAAAAGAGCAGCACTGCTCTGAGGCTGATCCCCCGTTTGGCTTGTGTGTTCATTGAATAACCTCCTAAATAGACCTGAAGGATGCAAAAAGAGAGGCAGACCTTCTTGCCAAACGACTGCCCCTCTTTTTGTCATACCAAACTTACAGCTGTTATCTCTAATTCGTCAGTTCTTCCAGCCGGATTGGATTTGCTCCAGCACTTCATCCATAGTGGCCGTTCCGCTCACGTAGTCGGTCATCCCCTTCCAGAACGTGCCCGCACCTACTTTACCCGGCATCAGATCCGAGCCGTCAAAACGCAAGGTCGTTGCATCCTGTACAAGCTGCGCCATCCGCTTGTCGGATTCAGAGGAATACCAATCGAGCGAAGCATCGTTCATTGGGGCGATGACGCCACCGGACTGTATCCATGTCTTAATGGATTCACCGGTTGTGAAGAACTCCATTACCGCACGGACTTCCGGACGGTCGTTGAACATGGCGTAAATATCACCTGCTACGAGCACCGGCTTGCCATACTGCTCATCAATCGGCGGCAGATAGAACCAGTCATAGTCTTCATCCACCTTGGCGGTTTCCGGGAAGAAACTTGTAATAAAGTTGCCCAACAGGTTAAACCAGGCTTTAGGCGGATTATCAAACATCGGCTTCACGGCATCCCCGAATGATGTGGTAACGATAGATTTGTTGCCGCCGTATACATAATCAGGATTCATCCAAATTTTAGACATGATTTCAAATGCGTTTTTGACTTCCGGTGAAGTGAACGGAAGCTCTCCCTTCACCCACTTGTCGTAATTTTCCGGTGTGGTCGTACGAAGCATAATATTTTCAATCCAGTCTGTCGCCGGCCAGCCTGTAGCGGCTCCGCTCTCGATCCCGATTGCCCACGCCGGATCGCCGTCCTTGGCAATCTGCTCGGTAAGCTGCATCATTTCATCCCAAGTCTCAGGAACCTTATAACCGGCTTCCTCAAATTGCTTCTTCGGATACCAGACCAGGCTCTTCACGTTGCTGCGATTCCAGATACCGGTCATAATTTTACCGTCTTTGCCGTCCATCATGGACATATCAAGCCAGCTTTGGTTGTAGTTGCCTTTCAATTTGTCCTGGTCCAGCACACTGGTCAGGTCGATGACTTTGCCGGTTTTGGCGATTGAAGCCAGTAGGCCGGGCTGAGGGAAGTCGGCGATATCCGGAGCGTTTCCTCCGTCTACGCGGACGTTGATCGTAGCTTCAAACTCTTTCGAGCCCTCATACTGGATGTCAATGCCGCTTTTTTCCTCAAAGTCCTTAATGCTTTCCTCGAACTTCTTCTGGTCCACGTCCACAAAAGGCCCGTACATCGTTACCTTTGTGCCTTTGTACTCCCCTTTAAGCGCTTTTTCTAGCGGCGATCCCTCAGCTGCATCCGTACCCGTATCCTTGTTCCCTTCATTGCTGTTATTGCTTGGCGCCGGTGGCTCTGTTGTAGGTCCCGCTTCACCCGATCCTCCGCAGGCGCTCAGTATCATTACAAAGGATAACAGGAGCACCATCACCAGTGACATTTTGGATTTTGCAGCTTTTCTCATATTTCCTTACATCCCCTTTGAAATAAATGTTGGAAAACTGACATCCCTTACAGTCCAATTTATGAGATTCTAAGATCAGGAGTTTGCGGATCACCTCCTTAATAGAGCTTTTCGAATGGCTATGTCAAACCAAGCTTGAACCCTTTATAAAAGCGTTTATATTTATAATATGAAAAGCTTTTCAAAACAGCCGAAAAGCAAGGCTATTTTTCCCTGGAAGACTCTCTGACAATGAGTTTATGCGCCATCCGCTCCCTTAGAACGCTAACGTTTCCTGTGGTCGCAAGCTCGTGAAGCTTCTCGGCTGCACGGTATCCCAGCTCATAGATCGGTTGGGCAATCGTGGTGAGCTTAGGAATAAACATATTCGCCATCCGCAAATTGTCAAAGCCTACGACAGACACCTGCCCTGGAACAAGCACATTCCGGTCCTTTAAGTAGGAAATGACGCCCATGGCAAATTCATCGGCTACACAAAACACCGCGGTCAGCTCCGGATAATCCGTAAACAATTCGTGCGCAGCGTCATAGGCGTGCTCGAAGCGGTGTGTTGCGAACCGAATCTTCCCGACATTACGCTCTAGGCCCGCTTCCGTTAGCGCCCTTGCAAAGCCTTCATATCTGGGAGGCCCTGAAATCGAATTGTCATGATTGAACCCGATCATTCCGATTTCCCGGTGGCCAAGCTCGATCAAGAACTTCACCGCATCGTAAGCCGCTGCCTCGTCATCGATTTCCACACAAGGGATATCGTATTCATCCGAATGTGTGGACAGGAGAACAACAGGTATTTTGGTACGGACCAGCTTTTCGTAATATTCGGGATACAGGACATCACTGGCAAATACAATCCCATCGACCTGCTTCTCATGAAAGGTGTCAATATACGAGAGAAGCCGGTCCTTATCGCGGTCCGTATTGCATATCATCAAGCTGTAACCAAATTTAATGCACGCATCCTGCATTCCCCGTATAATCCCGGTATAGTAAAAATTCTCGATATCGGGAATGAGCAGGCCCAGTGTAAAGGACTTCTTATAGATCAGGCCGCGTGCAAAAGAGTTCGGCTGATACTGCAGCTTCTCAATGGCCTCGAGTACCCTGTTTCGTTTACTCTCCGCCACAGAGTCCGGTGTATTCATAACTCTGGAAACGGTGCTTATAGACACCTGCGCCATTCGGGCTACATCTCGGATCGTTGATTTTATCATATTAAACATCCTCTTCTGAAAACCTTTTCAAGGCGATTATAGCAAGGTAGTTAGTCATTAGCAATATATTTTTAAAGCGCTTTCATAAAAAGTTTTAAGGCAGGTCACCCACGGATGAAGTCATGGGACGGCCTGCTTTTTTTTCTCAGAGATGACACTGTTACGAGCCCTCGGATGAAAAAAAGCTGCCGAGTTGCCTCGACAGCTTGTTCATACACATATTCTTATCCCTGCTCTCCCGCCAGAGAGCTGGAATCTGATTGTCTGGAGATCATAAACAGTGCGAACCAGATCAGCAGGAAGCCCGTAATTTGAGCGTAAGTTATAACCTCGCGGAACACGATCCAGTTAATCAGCACCCCTACCATTGGGAAGCTCAGCTCCCCAAGCGTCGCTACCGACGCTTTCGTTGTCGTAAGTCCTTTGTAATACACTAGCAGACTAAGCAATCCCGGCAGCAGTGCTTGACCGATCAGATTAAGCATAACCGCGGCAAAATCCGTTGTTCCGGCAGCCGGCAAATTCCATGCTGCTCCTTCACTCCATGTAATGACGCTGAGCAGTGGAAGAGCCAGAACAAACCGCAGAGACGTGACCGTCTCATATTTCATCTGACCGACCATCAAACGTCCCATCACTGTCGATCCGCCCCACAGTGCAGCAGCACCTAGTGAGAGCAGACTTCCGACCTGTATAAACTCGCTCCAATGGCCAATCGGAAGCGTGAATCCGAAGGTGAGTAAATACGTACCGCCAAGTGCCAAGATAAAGAGAACTGAAAAATGACGTGGAAGCTTTTCCTTAAGTAGCAGACTGGCCAAAATAATGGCAAATAACGGTTGTAGCTTCTGCAGTAATAGCACGGCGTTCAGGTTCCCGCTCGTCAGTCCCATCGTGAACAGGATGGTGGCTATACCCGAGCCGCCCCATGATATGAAGAGCAGCGCACCAACATGCCGCCAACCGAGACTCTTGAACTCGTGACGATTTTTCCAGATAACCGGTATCGCAATAAGAGATATAATAACATGTTCAAGCAGTACGATCTGAGAGGAAGTCATATTCTTCAGAAGAATGATCCGGAACAGGGGATCTACACCCCACAGAGCCGCTCCCAATACAACCAGCCAAAATCCACCTTTAAAGCTGCTTTTCCCTTTCGCCGTTGAGGTCGGCTGCACCTTAACACTTGAGCTTACATTTTCCATCTTGCTGTCTCCTGTCCTGAATACGGAGTCTTACCAGCAGAAAGCCCCCGTAATCGACTATGTCGAAAGATACGGGGGCTGACCAAATAAGCCTGCCGAAAGCTTAAAAAAGCCCGCGACAAACTCATGTTTGATCTTCTCCCATCCGGACTATACCGTCGGCCTTGGAATTACACCAAGTCAGTCGCCATCTCAATCTCGAAACAGCGAGTCGCGGGCTAAAGCACGTTCACAAGTAACGCACCATCACCGCCGGTTAGGAATTTCACCTTACCCCGAAGATCCATATTCATTTATTATATTTTGTAATGCATGATTAACTTGAACTTATGATACTAAAATTTAGGACAATTCGCTGATACAAAGATCACACTGAAATTATATCACGAATAGTTTCATGTAAATACATTTTTTTTTGCAGAAAATCATGATAATTTCATATCATAAGTTTGTTACTGAGAATTATACAGCAAATATCGATAAGTTACCACTATAAAAATTCTCTATTTATTTACAACACTATGGTCGATAGGTCCCTTTTAAATATTCGTACGTTCCCCGTATGGCCTGCTTAACGGTGCGTATTATCTAGCTGTCAGATACTCATGCTGAAGAATCCCCATCTGGACAATGTCGCCCCATGCACCGTCCCGGAAGATCGCTTGCCGGGAAGCCCCTTCATGCTTGAACCCTATTTTTTCATATAAGTGTATCGCTTTCTGATTAAAAGAGAACACCCTTAAAGAGACCCTGTGCAAATTCAGCTCCAAAAATGCATAATCCAGCAGCAATCGGAGCGCCTCGGTTCCATAGCCCTTGCCCCAGTAGTCTTTTTCGCCAATATCGATAATACACTCCGCATTGCGGTTTTTGTAATCCAACTGAATGAGAGAAATGATGCCAATCGGCCGATCGCTTTGCTTGTCCAGGATGATATAGCTTTTGGAAGTGTCAGATCCCAAAATCACATGGCTGACAAATTCGTGTGTATCTTCCTCAGTAAACAAATCTAGTGAAGGACTGGTCGTTGTCATGACCTCAAGGTCATTTCTCCATTGGTTGTACATCTGCACATCATTCGTTGTCATCTTGCGGAATTTAATTCTAGCAGATTCAAATAGCATTGCTTATTCTCCTTCCTAATATGTTCAATCTCCCTTATATCCGTCCCGGAACAACATGGACTTCAAAGAAAACACCAGCATTTCCATCTGTTCATCTACCTTTGTTATGTCATGACCCAGGCGAGCAGTATTAAGTACGATTCCATCCATACATGAAATAAGATAGCGAGCAATATGACCGATGGGCACACTTGGGTTGAATTCGCCTTGCGAAGCTCCTTTTTGAAAAAATGAGGTTAATACCTCAATTAGTCTCTGGTAACGCATGTTCATGTAACTCTCGTTTCCTGAATCCGTTCGATAATGTAACGACAAAAAGTACTCGGCATTAGCCAATGCAAGCGATGGCTCTCCAGCTTCCATCCCCTTCTGCTGCGTTAAGAGCCATCCCGTCAGCTGCTTCCAGTACGTCTGTGTGCCATCTTCGATTTGAAAAGACAGAGCATCTTCTTCATCCTCCAACCGAAGCAGCTCTACATAGACATGTTCAATATTGTCAAAATAGGCATACAGCGCCCCTCTGGACACTCCAGCTGCATCCATCACATCCTGCATCGTAGCGCGATGATACCCTTTGGCAGTAAACACTTGTTTTGCCGCCTTCAGCAAGTCCGTTTTTTTCTGCTGCTTGTATTGTTCGCTCACTCTCGGAGACATCTCTTCCTGAACCCCTTTACAAATTAGACATGAATGTCGTTTTATGAATTTGATTATAACCGACATTGATGTCGGTTTTCAAGAACGAACGAGCTGCAGTTGAATTCAAATGACAATATGGCTTTCTCAGAAAAAAAAAACGGACTGCTCAAAGTAAAATCGAGCAGTCCGAGTCCGTTTATTTTTCAAATTCACCTCAAAACGTAAACCAGTATATCTTATAACGATGCGTTCTTACCAAGCCTGCTTTTTCCGCTGTTTTTTGCGAGGCGATGTTACTGTCCATACAGTCCCACCATGCCATAATCCCATGCTCATGGAAATCGTTCAACAGTAGTTTCACAAGCGAGCTCGACAGCCCCAAGCGCCTATAGTCCTCCAATGTCTCTACACCAATAGTATGAGTCATTCCGAACTTCGCAGAGGATATGGCCAAACTTGCGATAACATTACGGTCAGTAATGGCAGCGTAACCGTGTCCTTCAGCTAAGAAATCGCTCACTGTCCCCCAATACTGCTCAATATACTGAACTAAAAAGTCAGCATTTCCCGCTCCATTTCGTTCCCATTCATCAAGCTGCTGCGCGTCTAACCTGGCAGCCGTAAATGATTCCGGAAAAACAGGGTTTCCGTTGCCTTGATACTGCCCGGCAATTGGATCCGTTTTATATACATATTGATAACTGTCTTTCATCCCTCGGTTACCAAGCGTATCTTGGATAATCGACTGCCACCCCTCACTATCCACCGAAAACTCAAAATAATGAGTATCCTTCTCTTTCAGAAACGGAATGATCTCATTGTCTATCAACCTTTCCAAGGTCGCATTTGATATTCGCGATGAAGGGCACCCCATAAAACAAAAACTCTCCAAACCTCCCGACCAGACGAGAGCTGATGAAGGATGATCACGATCGTCCACCCACACTTTACCGGGATTATGTCCCGTTACAACTCCTCCAAACATGGCATCACTGTCCATACGAAGCAGCTGTTCACCCAATTTTTCATTACGTTCTTTTATTAAAAACATTTGAATACACGTCCTTTATCATAAGGCCGACTCATCCCGCAAAACCTGATGTTTATCGCCTATATTTATTTTTTGGTGAAACGTTATTTCGTAATCTTGGTCGTCGATAAGATTCTACATGCCGCATCATGGAAAGAAATACTTCCCCCCATTGCTGCTCGTTGAGCGTACAAATAGACACATTCCTCTCCAGCTTAAGCACTCTTGCCAGCTTTGTGATCTGTGCAGGTGAGAATACATCTCCCAATGCTGCAGAGAATGGAAGCCGTGGATCACGTAAGCCGTGAACTGCTAGTGCCATAAATTTGGCATGGTCCTGCGGCAGCACCGCTGGATTTTTCTTTTTGCGGATGATCAGCACGGCCGAATCCACTCTCGGACGAGGTGAAAAATGTTCAGGAGAGACGGTCCGTACGATCTGGAATTCAAACCACATTCTCCATTTCAATATGCGTGGATCAGTTATCGGTACCGACGTAAACCTCCTGGCTGCCCCCTTCTCAACAATGAGGATAGCGCACTTTAGAGGCACGCCTGGATAACCGAGCAGCTTGTCGAGAATGGCTGTCGTAATGGAAAACGGTATATTCGATATGACCGAAAACGGATCTCTTGGAAGATCAATCTGCAAAAAGTCGGCTTGTCTTACCCGGATATTCGATATATCTTTCGTCTTCTGGGCAAGCTTCTCGGCATAGACGGGATCGTTCTCGACGGCCAGCACCTTTCCAGCTTTTTCAGCCAATGGAAGGGTAATCGCTCCCGTGCCTGCACCAATATCCATAACCGTATCGTTCGAGTTTATATGTGCAAGGCGGATCATTTCATAGATCAGCGGCTTGTGGATTAACAGATGCTGCGAAGAAAAGTTCGGCGATTGCGCAAACTTTGCTCCGCGGATTTTTTTATTTTTTAACACAAAAAGCACCTCATTCATTCGTATATGAGAGAATGAAAAAGGTACAGATCAAATAACCCTTGTTCATTTCACAAAAAATGAAAGGGCATAAATGTTCTGTACCTTACACTATCTCAAACGAAAAAATGCGATGCAGCAGCACATACAATCAAAGCCTCCGTCCATTTAAATGAGCTAGGTTTTAAAAAAACTACATGATCAGTATACCAAACCAATGTACCGAAAGGTACTATTTTCCATGAATGGACTACTTCATCATACTAATCCAAACAAAGTAAACCCGATGGTATTAATCGCAAGGTTAGCACACATATGAACCATCCACGATGTGTAAATGTTCCCGTTTCTTTCATTCAACCAATTGAATAACAAGCCTGCCACAAACAAACTTACAATTAACACTATGAATAGCGGAACTGTAAACCAGCTCGTCATCATGGCGATGTGATACACGGAAAATGCGCCTGCGCTGAATATATAAGCGAACTTGCGACCGGTCAACTTCTTCAACGTCAGAAAGGCAAAACCACGGAAGAAAAACTCCTCCAGCAACGAATTGACAATGGAAATGTAAATAGCGACGAACACAAAGTTGCCCGCATTTACGCCGATATTGCTCTGTAATGATTCCGTGACTTGAGTGAAATCAAAATACGGCCCGATCAAGAAGTAACTGCCCAAAATAAACACATATACACCTAAACCAAGCAGTATGGAGAACCGCATCTCTTTTTTCTCAAACTTGAATAATGGCCTAAAAGATACCTCTTTACTGATGAGACTATAAACGATCGGCAGCGTTAGAAAAATGAGAATTTTAATGATCGATTTCACCGCATAATCGGGAGATATCACAGCATCTACATAAGCCATTGCGATACATCCAATAACAATCATCGTTATTATTGAAATTATATTTTTTCTTGTATTCATGGAATATCGTAAAACTCCAATTCTTTCAGGTTCGGATTCTCATGGATAAGCCTTCTAACCTTCTTCAGCGTGTTAGGTTCAATGGGCGTACCACCATTTCTATGAAGTAATATCCATCTTAGACATGCCATAGCCTCGAATACGGCGAGTTCATCCGACCGAATATCATTTTGTAATAAATACGCAGAACTAAACACGGAAGCATTCCGCTCTGACAAGTATATCTTCTTCAACACAAGTGACCATGCAAAATCATATCTTGGATCTCCGTATTGTCCGTTCGTCCAATCGATAACAGTCAATTGTTCATTCTGTTCCAGTATATTTCTCAGATGATAATCACCGTGTATGACTCGTTCCTGCTTGATTGAGGTCATTCCAGCAAGTTGAGTGAATGCCTTGTCCAAGTCAGAGTGATTCTGAATCCCCGGATAAAAATAATCCTTAAAATCATACGTTGGAAGCTGGATCGGTCCTAGCTCCTCCACTGGAGTTGTATGTATTTTGGATAAAATCATGGCTATATCCGTCAGCTTCATTTTATTTACCTTGGTAATAGGTGCACCATCAAAGGTGGTCAATAACACGTAGTCAGCGTTTTGATATTTTCCAAAGCCCACCGGCTTCGAAACGGGAAGACCACAATCAAATAAAGCATTCAACAAACTATATTGAAAGGAAATATTCGGTCTAGAGCTTTTGTTCCATACTTTTAATACAAAACTCCCTTGATCAGAATGTAATTTTATTACTTCCGCTTCAAAGCCCTGTTCCATAGGATGAGTTGTAATAATGCCTTCCTGATGCAATAAATGGTTCAAAACATCATTTTTCTCGATCCACTGAATGCTGCGTAAAGGATTTTCCAACCGTAATCTTCCTTCCATTTGATTATTCATGTTCTCAGCTCAATTGGATATATACGTATGGTATCCTGATTGAAACCATTTGGGAAGGTGTCGTGCATGCAGAATAGCAAACCTCATTTCACTTAACAACTCATCTCAAACATTTTTTCCCAATTATGAATAAACCATCCAACAAACTCCTTATTTTGGTGTCTTTTTGCAATACTTTCATCATTTTTCTTAAAATTTTCTTAACACTGCTCAATTGTTGAAACTTTCCATCCTCCTACAGCGTCTTATAGGTGAGGAAAATAATAACAATCGTTTAATTTTGAAGGAGGTCAAGCGTGTGAGGAAGTTTTGGGCTGCTATGCTATCAGCTCTACTTATTTTTCCTATGCTATTCCAGTCACAGGCGCAAGCGGCAGTAAAATTCAACATCTTAATTGATGGGGTGAGATTAACAACAAGTCAGGCTCCGGTTATGATCCAAGGCCGAGTCATGCTGCCCATGAGAGCTATCTTTGAAGCGCTGGATGCTAAGGTTAAGTGGAATCAGAAAACTCAGACGGTCACAGCTGTAAGAGACAACACAAAGATCGTACTGAAAATTAACTCTAAAACAGCAACAATTAACAACAAAAGTGTTAGACTCGATGTTCCTGCCAAAAACCTGAAGGGTGCAACGATGGTGCCAGTACGCTTCGTCAGTGAATCCTTAGGTGAGAAAGTCGGATGGAATTCTAAAACCAAAACCGTATCCATTACTACAACTTCGAACGGCGGCAGACCAGTACCAGTTCCTGATACCGGCCTCTCGCCTGCTTCTAATGTAACTGTAAGAGATATTGCAAATAACGGTGACGGACGGGACCTTCAGGTTAGCTTCTCCAAGTCATATACTGAATCACGTGCAGATCAATACCGGGTCATGATTGTGAAAGCGGAGAAGTCATACAACTTTAATCAATCAGCAGCGCGAATGGTTCCATCATCCAACTATTCCGTAGTATTTCCAACCGGATCCAATAATACGGTTACCCTTACCTCAGGTGCCCGTGACGTCGACGGAGATTACATTCGTGAAAACCAAGCCTATAAGGCCTACGTGTTGACTGCTGGAAGATATAACGGCGAATTCGCGTTATCATCGCCATCATCATCCATTACATTGTCAAATACCAATGCCGTTGAAACAGCCACCAATGTGAAGGGGAACGATGTTAACGACTATGGTGACGGGCGGGATCTTTCAGTAAGCTTCACCCGTGCTCAGAAAGAAGATCTCATTTCCAATTACAGAATTATGGTTGTTAAAACCAAAGATGTCAGCAAGTTTGATCTGGCAGCGGCCAAATCCGTACCAAGCCAGTATTACACAACCGTATATAAAACAAGTGGTAGCGGCACAACGCTGACAAATGCTCTGAGCTCATCTACACGTGATACTTCCGGCGAGTATATTAAGAACGGAGTACCTTATACTCTGTTCGTTATGTCCGTGAGCAGCAATGAGAACACGTTAGCCAGCAAGCTGTCTTCCGGTTCGTCTTCGATCACGCTAGCTACAGGGTCCACCACTGCTCCTGTCATCACTCAAGTAACCGATGTGAGCAATTATGGCGATGGACGCGATTTGCGTGTAAACTTCAACAAGCTATCCGATGAGTCAGGTATCGGGTCTTACCGAATTTTTGTGGTTAAGTCATCTGACTATCACAACTTCAATTTGAACAAAGCGAATTCGGTATCCAGCTCCAATTACACACAAGTGAACAAGACCGGGTATAACATCACTCAGACGTTATCCTCCGGAGCCAGAGATGTTGACGGATCCTCAATAAGAAACGGAGTTTACTACCGGGTGTTCGTCATGTCCGTTGGTTCGGGCAACAATTACGGAAACAATAACCTGTCTTCCGTTTCGAGCGATATTATTTTATCTAATAACAACAGCGGCGGTTCGTATGTCGGCTCCGTCTCCAATCTTTATGTAAGGGACGTTAGCGATAATAATGACGGCCGGGATCTAGAGGTTTCGTTTAACCGCCCATCGGATGAAAATAACATCAGCCATTACCGTGCATTCGTTGTAAAATCGAATAAAGCGGGCAACTTTGATCTGTATGATGCCAACAGCAATTCCTATTACACGGATATCTATAAAACAGGCTACAGCAATATCATCAAGCCCTTATCAAATGGAAGCCGCGATACAGACGGGGACTCTATCCGGAACGGTGTCAGCTACCGCGTATTTATCTTGTCGGTCGGCAATGGTAATTACTCCGGTAACAACGCGTTGTCATCTTCCTCTTCAATCATCACACTCAGTGGCAATAGTAATGTAAACCGCGTTTACAACTTAAATGTGAAGGACATTGGTGATGCTAGTGATGCTGGTGATGGTCGAGATATGCAAATTTCATTTGATCGCCCATCGGATGAAAACAATATCAGCGAATACCGTGCATTCGTAGTAAAATCGTCTAAAGCGGGCAGCTTTGATCTATATAAAGCTTCCAACCTATCCAGTTACTATTACACGCGAATCGATAAAACAGGGTACAGCAAAATCACCCAATCCTTGTTAGCTGGAAGTCGTGATACAGACGGGGATTATATCCGTAATGGCGTTAAATACGACGTGTTTATCATGTCAGTAGGTTATGGAAATTACTCTAGTAATAATGCACTGTCTTCTTCTTATAGCATTGAACTTAGCAACAAAAAGAAAATAGATGCTGTAAGCCGTGTGACTGTTGAAGACGTAAGTGACTATGGCGACGGACGGGATCTGAAGGTATCTTTCCCTAGGACTCCGGATTACAACAACATTAGTTATTACCGCATATTCGTTGTTAAAGCAAGCCAGATACTTGATCCAACAACAGCAAAATCGATAGGAAGCGGTAAATATACCGATGTTACCAACAAAGCAGACAGCACCATCCAAAAAACACTTGATTCCAATGCCAAAGATGTGGATGGAGCCGATATTAAACCTGGCCTCGCCTATCGGGTATATGTCATGTCCGTTGGCGGCGATAGTTATAATGGAAGCTATGCTCTGTCCCCTTCGTCCGACATTATAACGCTGAAAAGCAGCATTTCTCCGGTCAACCCGGTCACAGACTTAAAGGTAAGTGATGACGGAGACAGAAATGACGGTAGAGATATGCTTATATCTTTTAAAAGATTAACCGATGAAGATAGCATCAGTCAGTATCAGATATATGTAGTTAAATCGGGAGTAAATTTCAAACTACCCGATGCAAATAATGCAAAATTCTTTACAACGGTGAATAAAAAAGGATCAGACATCAGTACCAGCTTATCTTCCAACACGACAGATATTGACGGTAAAGAAATCCGTAACTCACAGCCTTATCAAGTGTATGTTCTCTCAGTAAGCAAAGATGGTAATCCGAATAACAATGCATTGTCTGAAGCGCAAGCTATCACGCTAAAAGGAAGCGCGGTCTCAGCTCCTTTGAATGTGAAAGCGCAGATTGATGGCAATAATACAGGTTTTGATATCACATTCGAGAAGTCGCTTAAACCGGAAAATGTGGGAGAATACCGTGTCATGGTTTTGCCGTTCGACGACGCAAAGTCTTTCGGGTGGGACGAAGCGACTCAAGTACCTTCAGATCGTTACAAAAAGGTAGATCCCAAAGGTGAACTGAAGGTGAACATTGAATTAGGCTTTTTAGATGTCGACAAGCAGACCATAGTCAAAAACAAAGCATATAAAGTATATGTCTTAGCTGTTAACAATGGCCAAGGTGCTGATGGGAATGCCCTTTCCAATTTTGCAAAAATTGAAATTACGGATTCTACTCCAGATTCCGCACAAGCCACTAATGTAACAGCTCTGATCAAAGAAACGGACAGCAAAATCCTACAAGTTAAATTTAAAGCGGCTGCCAATAAGAATAACATCAGTTCGTATGAGATTATGCTTGTTCCTGAAAGTGACAGCAGTTTCGATCCAAAAAAAGCGGCTGCCTCCAAAACAGCAGCCCAGGCCATAACAAAAGCTGCAAAAGCCATTAAAGATGTTCCTTTAGAAACAGGTACGGATTATTTAGTAGATCTAGAGATGCCAACCCAAGATTCATACGAAACTAATATTGTAGACGGTAAATACAAAGTATATGTCTTGTCAGTAAATAAAAATACGAATAGAGAAGTAAAAGCAGTATCTACGCCATCAATTATAACTTTGAAAGCTGCTGAGCCTGCTACACCTGTTGCTCCTGCGCCACAGCCTTAAATTTCATTCTTAAAACAGCACAACATCAAACAGCCTTCATCCAAAATGGATGAAGGCTGTTTTCCTTACTTCCCCAGCTTACCTCGCATATCCAGGCATCTTTCTTACCAGATTGTAAATAACCTGTGCGCTTTCCGCACGCGTTGTCAATCCCAGCGGTTTAAACATATTGCTTGAAAGTCCCTTTACCAGACCGAGATCATATGCGGATTGGACCGCTTCCTGAACCCAGATCGGTGAGGTCTTCACATCCGTGAAGTGTGTCTTCTCACCTTGGGAGCCTTGTAGGAAAGCCATGGATTGATACGCTCTTACAATCATAGCAGCCATTTCTTGGCGCTTGATGGAAGCGTCAGGAGCAAATTCTTTGCTGTTGATGCCTGTAACGATGCCGGCCTTCGCCGCAGCAGATACAGCTCCCGCATACCAGGACTCAGAAGAAACATCGGTGAAGTGGGAGTTTCCTTCTTCCTTCAGACCGAGCGCACGAACCAGCATCGCTGCAAATTCCGCACGTGTTACCTGTTTTCCAGGTAAAAATTGATATTGATTGATTCCTTTAATCAACTGCTTGGCCGCCAATTGCTGAATGACGCTGGAAGCCCAATGACCTGCTGGAACATCTGTAAAGGTCTTATTGAACTGAAGAGCAGCATATGTGCTGAAATGATGAATCTCTACTTTCAGCTTATTTTCCTGCCATGAGCCGCCGATGTATTCCAGATTACCGTCTTTTGCAATGTAATAAATACCGGTCAGCTTACGGTCAGCATTACCCGTAACAGGGAGAGTAAGTGTGATCGGTTTAACGAAGCTAGAGAGTTCGCTTGTCTTGTTATCCTTTGTCGTAATGCTCAAACCGAAGGTCAGCAGGTCACTGGCAGCAACAATCTCGGCACCTGACTTACTAGCTGCCTCTGCTATCAGGCGGAGAGCCTCCTGTCCGGTTATTGTCTTGGCACTTAGCTTGATCGTACTGCTGTCCAGCTGGTCGGCTGGGACAAGTTCGCTTAGGGAACGGAGCACATCTGCAGGAATCATAAGTGTCAGATTACCTGCGTTCACCGTCACAGATTTATCTTTCACCAGTGCTGCAGCATTACCTGGCAGCAGCAGCTCTTCAAGATTAGCCTTTGTATTGAATACCACTTCCCCTTTTGCCACCATAGCTGCAAGTTCAGCAGAACTCACTTTAATCGTACCATTATCAGGTTTCGGCTCAGGCAATGGTGGAGGCTGTACCGGTCCGCTTGAACCATCACCACTACCACTACCGCTACCAGGATTTCCTCCTGGCTCACCGCCGTTGCCTTCTCCCGGATTGCCAGAAGCTTGAACGGTCAGATCATATTTGGCACTGTATTCTCCATAGGTTGCAGAAATGACCGTCGTTCCTTCCGTTAATGCTCGTACCAACCCTTTATCATCGATCGATGCGACGTCTGGAGCGCTGCTATCATACACAATGCCTTCCAGCAGAGTGATTCGGGTACCGTCAGCATATACGGCCTCCGTCACGGTTTGATCTTGATCACCTGTCTTAAGTGGTGACTTTCCTTGCAGAGATAATGATTCCATGACGCCATCCGGAATTCTGTCTACAGTGATAGTTGTGTCGGCATGCAACTCCGGTACAGCGTTACTGGTAGCCCGTACGACTGCTGTGCCAAGCCCTTTTGCCGTAACAAGTCCATCAGCAGTAACGGTAACAACCTGTTCCGGTTCAGAACTGTACACGGACCATGTAACGCTCTTGTCTGCTGTATTATCCGGTTTAACCTTAACGGTTAAAGGCTTACTCTCTCCAACCGCAAGCTTCACATCCTGCTGCTCAATTTCGATAGATTCCGGCAGAGCGGTATTTTTGGATAAGATGAACTCATCCACAATACGTCCGCCCACGGTCTTCGTCACCATTTTCAGCTCATTGCCCGAAATTTCAACCGAAGCATACATTTGAGTCTTCTCTTCATCGGTCACTTTTTGCCAATCTCTTGCTGTCAGCGAATAGAATTTAGGTCCCGAGGAACCTGCGATAACGTAAGTTGTGCCTTCACCATCTTCGGAAACTTGTTTGCCTTTCATCAGATGTGTCCGTAAATAAATATGATCATGTCCATTCAGTACCAGATCAACCTTGTTTTCTTCCAAAACAGGCGCCCATAGATTTCTGACCTCCGCTGTATCATAAATACTGCCATAAGGACCGCGGTGGAAAATCGCGATTTTCCATTTCTTCGTCGTGTTCGCCAGATCTTGCTCCAGCCACAGCTTCTGTTCTTCGTACTGATACTCACTGTTAAGTACCATGAAATGAGCATCTTTGTAGTCAAAGGAGAAATTGGTACCCTTGAGGCTCGGCACACCGTTACCCGGTTGGTTGAAATGCGCCAGGAAATCATCGTTGCCTCTGGAGCCCATCACCTCATGATTCCCGATCGCTCCAATAAGAGTTGTATTCAAGAAAGCCTCTTGAGCTTCTTTGAACCAGAGATTCCATTCTTTTTCATTGAATCCCTTCTCCACCATGTCTCCGGCTTGAACGATAAACTCCGCATTCGGGTGCTCTTGAGTAGCCTTTTGAACTGTATTTCCCCATAGCTTAAAATCGGCCTCACTACTTCCTTGAGAATCGGCAAAATACAAAAATTTCAGTTGATCCCCTGCCGTCTCCGCCGTCTGGAATGACCCTTGTGGACCGTAATGCCCTTTGCCATCTCCAACACGGTAAACATAAGTGGTTCCAGGCTCCAAATCGTTAACGGTAGCTTTATGCACCCGAATCGTTCCAACATCCAGCGTATTAAAGAGGTAATTTTCTCCGCTGGTTTGCTTCACATTCGGCCCATCAAAATCTGTAAACTCCGACTTCTTCACAATCTCTACAACGGTCTGATCTACACTTGGGTGAGTATGCCACGCAAAACCTCTCGCACGGGTCGGATCTTCCCCCATATTTACGTTGATGTTATAAGGTGTCTCGCTCCCGGACAGCTTCGATACCGTAAATGCCACAACCGGACTATAGAAGGTTCCCTTAACAGCCTGTAGCTGGTAAGTCTTGACCGACGAAGTCAGCGTGCTGTCTTTCAGCATTCCGCTCGCATCCGTTGTACCGATAACCTGACCGTCTGCCGTAATCTGCGCTCCTTCTACAGGCGCGCCACTCTCATCCTTAACTTGAAAGACCGTTTCATATCCTTCAACATGCCCATGTTCATTCCATTCCAGCGTCAGATGCGTATGAATCTCCGCAACCTGAGGAAGTCCAAAGAATGGGTAGCTAATGTCTCCCGAGCTGACAAAGGAAACCGATCCAGATATGAATTCAAACGTATGAGTGCCCACAGCATCTTTTTTGACATCGTATTGAATTTGTCCAATCAAGTCCTTCTCTGTCAAACCAGCCGAATCGATATCATTCAACTTGAGAACCACGCGACCCGCTTCACTGTCGATGTCAGCCTGGAGCTTGGATTCATCCAATTTGTCTCCTACAATAAGCTTCAGATTTTCCAATTTTGCCGGATCGTAAGCCAATTCAATTTCGCCTTTACGGATATCTGACGGTTTGACTGCCGATAAGTCCAAAGTATAGGTACCTCCGGCGTAAATGTCCTTTGGTGTGCTGTACACTAGCTTGGCAGCGTCGGTATCCACATCAAAAGTCCATACTTTGATACTTTGATTGCCTGAAAGATCCCTTACCGACACCTTAACCTGGTGAACACCATCGGCCAAAGGTATGTCAGGTGTATAGTGAATCTGCCCTTTTGGTGGGTACAGGGTATGTTCTACCAGCTTTCCATCCAGATAGAACCGAATCTTCTCCGGATCAATCAATGTAGTGCCTGGGTGTTTCTCTGGGTCATAGCCGGCATCTTCCGCCGTAATGGAGATTTTCGGCTGATTCGTGTGAATAGTCGTTCCTTCCGCAGGAGATAAATCCTTCAACACCGGAGGGTCCATATCATCTTCGTTTGGCCCATAAAGCGCGCGGATCTGATCTACATAAATGACACCCGCATCCTTTTTGGCAGCCGATGTCTCCATGTATCGTACCGGCATGTCCATCGTCAAAGGCATAAGCCTTCCTTTAGGCACATTTGCCTCCAGGTACTTCCACCCTTCGAAGTCTACACCGACGGATTGATCCACAAAATCAAGCGAAATAATCCCTTTGCTGTCCCGCAATTGTGCACGAAGCCAGTGTTTCTTACCGTCTCCATACACCCACATGCCTATTTTTTCCGGATAACCGGGAATGACAATATTTTGTTCCGGGCTCTTCGTTTGCAGATAGGCTCCTGAAGTTCCGGTTGTACCCGTAAAATCATATTCCAGCTTGAGAGAGCTGTTTCCGAACCGCACCAGATCCTCATTAGTCTCAATACTTGCTTTGACTGATTTATACTGTGCACCAGCACTCTCATGATAAGGAGCTAAACCACTCTCGAAATCCTCCAAAACAACCGGTGGAAGTCCAATGTTCACATCAACAGAGGCTTCAACGCCTTTGTAGCTAACGATGATTTTCCCCGTCTTCTCAGACTCATTGATAGCAGTAAACGTGCCGTTCTTGTCTATCGATCCGATCTCTCCCTCCGTACGCCACTCCAGCTGGCTGTTATCGGCCTGAATAACCTGGCCGTTACGAAGGGCTGTTACTTTCAGCGTTTCCGTCTTTCCAGGAGCAAAGCTCTTCACGACATCACCAAAGCTCAGCTCTGTCAGTTCATCTACGATTTCCACAGTACCCGTTCCGCTCAAACTTCCGGACACAGCCTTTATTTCAGCTGTACCCGCAGTGGATCCGGCTGTAAAGATACCAGCTTCATCCACGGTTCCCAGAGCCGGGTCAACGCTCCATGACACCTTACCGGATAACCGAGCCGGATGCATATTGGCATCGACCGCTGCCGCTTTAAAATCGGCCTTGGAACCTGCCAGCACCCGCTCACTCTGCGGCTTCACCACCAGCTTATCCGCGGCTCCTTCCGGAGCTTGGTTCACGAGCAATATCCCATTAGCCGTCTTTCTCTCACTACCATCTGAAGGGGAGTTTAGCATTTCGCGTACCGGTTCTCCCGGCATACGGGCAACAAATGTCGCCGAGCCTCCACCATCAAGATTCAGGGCGTTTACAACACCCATGTCCTTCATCATCTGGCCGAGCTCATTCAGCGTTACTCCTTCACTGAATCCCGGCTGTCGTCCATCGATGAGAAGCATGATGACTGAGCCATCCTCTTTTGTTCCAATAGCGGTACGAGGGGCTACAGCAGTATCGCTGCTGTGCTGCACAACACCGTCATCGATTAACACGGCACTCCCGCCGATCGCCATCGTAACATCCTGCCACTCTGGCTCAAGTTCCAAGGTCACCGATACCTCATCGCCAAGTTTTAACCCAGTCAATACCTCACGGTACTTCCCGGACGCCGACAAAATCACTTTGCCGTCTGTAATCGGTGTATTGCCCCTATCCTTATGTATATCAGATACTTTCAAACTTAAGGTTTGGCCGCTCTTAACCTCTCCCGAAGTAATATCCAGTACGACTTCATCACCCAAAACATTCGTCATCGTCGAAGAGTGAAACGAAGGTGTATAGAGAACTAACGCGTCTGTCCCCCGCAGCCGATTGATAGCTGTAATATTAGTGTCCTTTCCGGCAATGATCAGACTTCGTGTCAGCTTAGGACTTGGCCCATACAGCGTCGTTCCGTCCTTTTTCATACCGAATGCATACCAATCATCCGGCGGACTGTTGAGCAGTTCGCCTTCTCCCATAAAGAGACCTAAAGGCAAACCATTCGACATATCATAAAAATCCCCGTTCACAGCAGCGATAACCCGATTCCCAACGCTATCTGCATCCGAGGCCATCTTGGAGACCTCCTGCATGCCGTAAATCTTTCCGCCAGTCTTACCGGGTTGAAGCTCAAGAGCGGAATTCTTCGGATTAAACTCCACAGAGTGAACTTTCTCCAATCCCCGTTCCAGCTGCATGTTCTGCCATGTGTATGTCGCTCCTGGTCCAATCTCCATTTCCCTCTGATCCAAAATGATTCCGGTAGTCGGAGACACTTCCTCCGCCATGACTTGCCGCGCGGGCATTAGAAGAGACAGCAGCATCACACCGCTGAGTAAAGAAGATATGATCTGTTTCTGCTTGATACCTACCATTCCATAATGACCTCCATTCTAGTGAAAAATGCTGTCCTCACGCAGGTGACTTCAACGACTAGTTGCCTTGGGACAGTATACCGATACCGTGTAAACTCCACCCCCTCACTGTGTTAAAGCTGTGTTAATTGAAAAACGATTGCCGCCGCTCCAACTATTAAAGCGTTTACATTACTTACTATAAAGAACCTCTCCTCTCTATTAAAAGCATCTTTCTTACCAGATATTTCACTAGATTGCCGGGACAATGGGCCCCATTACATGACTTTTGAACCTGATTAATTAAAAAAATGTCTAAATAGCGCGCTTTATAAGATTTTGTGCAAATTTGATTGGACTCTCCCTCATGCTCTATGATGAGAATATATGGATATTTCGTAAAGGAGGTTATTTATGAAAATTGCCATTTGCGGAGGTACGGGGTTTATCGGTCAAGGGTTATGTACGCGCTGGGTAAAAGAAGGTCATCAGATCATGATCGTCACACGGTCACAGCCGGAGAAGCAGGTACGAGATGATCAGGTCGCGTATGTGACTTGGGATGATATGAAGCAGAATCCGCAGCTATTTGAAGACATGGATGCAGTAATCAACCTGGCAGGCTCTTCGCTCAGCCAGCGTTGGAGCACGAAAGGGAAAGAGCGAATTCTTTCCTCTCGCCAGAAGACCGTAGCGGCCGTCGCCAACCTGATGCGTAAACTGGACCGTAAACCTCCTGTTGTTATACAAGCATCCGCCATGGCCATATATGGAACATCAGAGGATCAAACCTTTGACGAGAACAGCCCGTCACGCGTGATGGACTTTCCTTCGAGTGTAGTTGCTGAATGGGAAGATGCAGCAGATGATATCCAAGTGGACAGACTTGTTAAACTGCGCATTAGTGTCGTGCTGGGAAATGAGGGTGGCGCTTTTCCAAAAATGATTCTCCCTTACAAGCTTGGCTTCGGCGGTAAAATCGGTAGCGGCCATCAATGGATGTCCTGGATTCATATCATGGATATCGTGAACCTGATTGATTTCTGCATTCATCATCCGGATATAAAAGGGCCTGTTAACGCCGCATCACCACATCCCGTTACTAATAATGAGTTTGGACGAACCGTCGCCAAGGTCTATCACCGTCCACACTGGTTCCCTGTTCCAGCCTTCCTGCTCCAAAGCATGCTTGGTGAATTGTCTCTGATCCTGTTAAAAGGTCAACGCATGGTCCCTGTTAAAGCTGAAGAGCGTGGCTTCCGATTCCGATATCCACAGCTGGCCGAGGCGCTGTCAGATCTAAAGAACAACAATAATTGAAAAAGAGGGTCCCAAAAGGTCTTAGACCTATGGGATCCCCCTACGGATTGATTATTCGTCTATAACTCCGTTCAACTTGAGTATCACGATCGTCGTTCTCCAAATGACTCTTATTAAAGTGACCAGCCAGAAAATAATAAACCCGATGAACACTAGCTCAACCGCTTTCTCTACAATCCTATGTCTGAGCTTGGTGTTCTCTGCCGACGGGAGTTCATATTTTGACGGCATTTGGGTATTTCTTCTGATTTTCCTGGCCATTACATACACTCCATTCCATAAAGTATGTGTATGTAGAGTTCTCCATCACCAATGTATAATCCTTCAAAATTTTCCCTTTTAGTGAAATGTCATAAAAAATAGCTCTACTTCACTCTAGGACACAGCGATATAAATCTTCGCGACCGCATTTGAAGGATCAAATTGTACCGCATCATACAGCTCGAAGTCCCCAGTGTATGTTCTGGTTTCGATACTATTTTGAAAATACGTCCATATTTCCTGCCATGCTTCTATCACCACAGACCCTATAGGTCCCTGTTTGGTTGTAAATACCAAATAGTCTGATGCCGGAATATCAACTTTCGTGAAGTTATCCCCAGAACTAGATGCATCTCCTTCAGCGGTTTCACAGCCCAGAACGACCGTATATTCTCCGTTCACATCACTGGCGTAATCTGTATATAACCCATAAATCTTATCCGGCTTTATTGCAGGCTGCTGCATGATCCCAGTTTGAAAAAAGCTTCCCCAAAGACCTGAAATTTTCCCTTCAGGTCCCGCTTCCGCCTGGTTAGACGTTCTTGCGGCCACCCCGATCAACTGTACTGCAGACTTACTTATACGTTCTATTTTCATTTGTCATCCTCTTTTCCATCTAAGAATATGATCTCATTCTAACCTGGAAAAGTGGACATCTATCTGTCTTAGTTCAAATAACGTCCGATAATTTGTTGTGCCCGCCGCACAACTTCCTCAGCTACAAAGTCCGGACTTTCCACCTTCACCTGGTCTCCAAAGCTTAAAATCATGCCGTAAAACCAGTCGTCCGGCTTCCGAACAACCTCGACCCGAAAGGCTCCACCTGGCAGCATGGTCACCTCATCCGGATGGAATACATCGGCTATCCGCTGCCTTGCTTCACTCCTAAACGTCAGGACCAAGGATTCCTCGGGGGTATCCGACCAGGACGTATCCCACTGAAATTGCTCTATTACCGGAGCCTCAAGAGGCTCAAACCTTTCCTCCGTCAAAGCCGCATGCTGAATACGGGATAATCGAAAGACTCTGAAATCCTTCCGTAACGTGCAATAGGCGTGTACATACCAGATCGAGCTTTTCAAAATCAAAGAGACCGGCTCTATGATTCTGTTCTGACTTCTTCCACCCGAAGAGATATATTCAATAGCAGTTCTGCGTCTCTCATCAACAGCCTGTTTAAGCAACTGCATCGTCTCTTTTATTCCGTTCCGCTGGCCCCATGGGTTCATATCCATGATCAGTCTGTCTTCGCGTTTATCTTGTGCGTATCCCCGCTGTGCTTTCTGCAGGAGACTTTTCACTTTTTGCAGCAATGCATCCGTCTCTTTATCGTCCAGAGCACAGTTAATGCCTTTAACAGCCGTAACGAGCGAGCTCATCTCTTCAATCGATAACCAGTGCCTGTCGATCATGAACTGTTCCATAATCTCAAAGCCGCCCGAGATCCCCTGATGAGCAACAATAGGAATTCCCGCTTGATTTAATGTGTCCATGTCCCGGTAAATGGTTTTGCTGGAAACCTCAAACCGTTCAGATAGTTCCTTGGCGCTGACCCGGCCACGATTGAGCAGCAGTACTGTAATCGCCAGCAAGCGGTCTATTTTCATAAGTTAATCCAGCCTTTCATCCTCTACATGGTTCAATTATATCTTAATTCCAGCTAAACACTTACGGATTGTGTTAAACAAATATTAAAGTACCCTTCAGTCGGTATTTATGAATTCATGGTAAAATAGATTGAAACATAATTGAGGTCGGAAACTGCTAGGAACACAGACATCAATGCTTGTTACATAAGGGGGAAATACAAATGAATGATCGGCTTGCTTCCATGCATCGCTGCCATCCCGATTCAATCAAGGCTGAACGTATTGCCGGATTTTTGTTTAATGCTGTATTGATCGCGATATCTATTGCGTACATCATTATTGCGTCGTTAAAAGATTGGACGCTCATCCCCGGATGGATCGCGATTGGGCTGTTTATATTCACACTCGTATGGTACACATGGGTCACTCCAGTACTGTCCTACCGGACATTCGGTTTCAAAGTATCCGAGGAAGAACTTGAGCTCCGCTCCGGTTGGATATGGCTCACAGACACCATCGTACCTATGACACGCGTCCAACATGTCGAGCTGGAGAGAGGCCCGCTGCTGCGAAAATACGGATTGGCTGAAGTGAAGGTCGTAACAGCCGCTAAGACGCACGTCATCATGGCACTCGAATCGGACGAAGCGGAAAAACTGAAACAACAGATCGGAGAGCTTGCGAAAGTGGTGGAACACGATGAATGAACCGGTGGAAAAACGCCTTCACAAGCTGTACATCCTGTTCCCGCTTGCCGGCAGTATCAAGTCTTTCATCCCTCTTATTATTTTGTTTGGCATCAAAATGATAAATGGTGGGTCACTTAAGTCCACACTGGGGTACTGGATTGCAGCCGGTATCACGGCAGTTGTTCTGCTACTGATCATTTATGGTTGGCTACAATGGAGACGTTTGGTATATGTGCTGGAGGATAACAAAATCGTCATTCGGCGCGGCGTATTCTTCCGGGAGGAGCTTTCTATTTACACCGGACGTATACACTCCATGAACATGGAGCAGCCGCTGCTGCAGCGAATTCTCGGATTGACACAGGTGAAAATAGATACACCGGGTAAGACCGATGATGGCGGCAAGCTTCCTGCTATCTCCGGCGCAGAAGCAGAACGTCTTCAACGTTGGCTTAGAGAGCGTACGGCGGCCGGATCAGCTCAGGACCGAACCGAAGAGAGTCACGCGGAAGGGAATGCAAACGTTTTGCCGGATCCAGCCACATGGCAGAATAACGATGTGATTGGAACCGCAGCGAATGACGGTGCTAGTGACAGCAATTCCACGGCTGCCCTGATTACAGGAAACGAAGAGAACCCCGAGAGCACACGAAGAGAGTATGAGATCAGCAGAGACGCAAGCCCTACTAACACTGCCGGGAAAGCCGAAGAAGTCAATACAGCTGGGTCTTCTAACTCTGCAATGATTCCGGAGTCTTCGGGTGTTCCAGAGGAACGCACCGTACTTCTGCAGCTATCAGCAGGCCGTCTGTTGCTTGCAGCACTCACGTCGCTCAATTTATCGCTTGCCTTGGCCTTTGCTGCAGGTGTATTCTCCTTGGCAGACGACGTCCTTCCCAAAAATCTGTATACCAAACTATATCAGGAAGCAGGACATTTTCTTCCCGGTGGTTGGGTGGCTCTCATTGCCCTCGCCCTCGTCCTGGCCTGGCTCTTGTCCGCCGTGCTATATACGATCAAGTATGCTGGATTTACGGTGGAGCGTGTAGGAAAACAGATCGCGGTTACATGCGGCCTGCTGGAACGCAAGCAGATGTTCTTCTCTCCTCAGCGGGTACAAGCTGTATCCGTGAAGGAAGGATTGCTGCGGCAGCCTTTCGGTTATGCCGAAGTGAAGCTCCACGTTCTCACTTCGGAATCAGATAAAAACCTTATGCTTCATCCACTGATTCCGATGAAAGATATTGCGGCACTGCTGGAACGAATTGTTCCGCAGTACACTGCGGATACCGTGGATACCATCCCTCCTCGGAGAGCGCTGTGGTTGTACCTGCGTTTGGAAGTTCTTCTTACAACGGCTGTGTGCACAGGACTCATCTGGTATTTCAAGACACCGGGATTATGGTCACTCCTGTTGTTTCCGGTCTCAATCCTGTGGGCGATTCTAACACACAAGGACGCAGGCATCGCTCTTCGAGGCAAGCAGCTGACGATACGGTCTCGATTGATCACTCGTACCACACAATATATCCGCCGTCCGCAGGTCATCAGCCTGAAGGTATCAGGTACCCGCAGACAGCGCCGGAATAACCTTCGATCGTTCGAGGTAAGCCTCATCTCCAGCCAGTATGATGGCAAAACATACAGCTTGGAGCAATCTGCTGTTGAAGCGGTATGGGAATGGTTCCGACAGCCGAAAGGAAGCTCATCTGCCGTCAAAAAGGATCAAAGTGAAGGGACTCCGATAAGCTAACAGGGGTATTCTCCTTGACTCCCCCATGAACCGCTACTAGTAAATAAAAAAGGTGAACATGTCTGAATCGGGACAGTTCACCTTTTTGTTATTGAGAAAGTATTACGCGATATCACGCGCCAACGGCTGTGGCTGTTTTCTTTTCCAGATACGATAAATCAACAGCGTCAAGAAGATAAACACACCGTAAACTCCTAGCGTCATAGCTACATTACGGGGTTCTTTCATCATACTATTCCCTACGATGGCGAACAGTAGCATGGCCGGTATTTTGCCAAGTGAAGAGGCAAGCATGTACGCTGCAAATGAAACTCGGCTTAAAGCTGTTCCCCCATTCTTGATAACCATAACGAACGAACAGAAACATCAGAATAGAGGCAACCGCGGACCCAATCCATGTGATGATCCCGCCAAATACAGGCCCGTATGCCGCACCAATTACACCGCCGACAAGTGGATATGGAATGACTGGAAATAAGGCCATGCATACAGCGATAAAAGTAACGAGCGGTACATGATTGGACTCTCCAACCCATGCCAGAATATCCTTGCCATAAACATAGATGAAATAGGCGATTCCTGCATACAGCAGCATGAGCCCAAGCTTCTTATACATATCGTACTCCTCTGATGGTTCCATAAATATTTCTAACCATCCAACTATACCGAAATATCTGCCTCTGAATCAATTCCAATATGACAATTAAAGAGGGGGTGTCTCAAAAGGTCCATTGACCCGGGACGCCCCCATCTGTCTGTTTTAAGACGCCACGTGTACTTCTTTTGACTCAATCGTGGCCAACACTCAGTAAAGTTACCTCTTTGTGGACAGCCTCCTTTTGGTTTTTATTCTAATCGATTTAACGCTCTTTCTTCATAGCGTACTTCCGTTATTCGTTATTGGGCATTGAGCAAGTTCCAGATAATCACGGCTGCCTGTGCACGGTTCGCGATACCCTTTGGCGTAAAAAGGTCAGCACCCGTTCCGTTTATAATTCCCTCCTGGGTAAGCAGGGCTATGGCAGACTTCGCGTATGGAGCAATTTTCTCCTTGTCTTTGAATTTCGAGAGAGTCTCCTCTACCTTGTCAGCTGTCTTTTTGTTCTCCAGGTTCAAGGCGTTGGCACTCATGATGGCCATCTCTTCACGGGTAATCGGACGATTCGGTTCAAACTTCCCGCCGCCTACTCCCTGGGCAAGACCAGCCTTCATTGCAGCCGCTATGATGTCGTAGTACCAGTCGGATTGATTAACATCCTTCATGGACGCAGGCACGCTTCCTCCCGTCAGCTCAAAAGTACGAACCAGCATAGCCAAAAACTCGGCACGTGTGACCGGCTTGAGCGGCTTTATGGTATCATCACCAAAGCCCTTCAAAATGCCTCTTGTCGTTAATCCCTCAATCGCTTCCTTCGCCCAAGAAGCAACTTGGTCTGCATCCTTAAACACCGGCGGATTGCTTGGTTCAACTGGCGGTGTGGTCGGCGTTGTAGGTGTTACAGGTGGCGTCACCGGTTTAGTAGGCGTTACAGGCGACGTTACGGGCGGTGTAACTGGTGGTGTAACTGGTGGTGTGACCGGCGGATTAGGATCCGTAGGAGTACCGCCTTTTTTGACATGAACCGTAGCAGGTCCACTCGTATTACTCTCATTGTGAAGCCGATCAACAGCGGTAACAACATAGGTATACTTACTATTTTCGATTACCGTTGTATCAACGAATGATTGGACAGAGCCTTCCTGCTTGCGTAATGTCTTCAACATTTTTGCCGGATTCTGAATATCAATGGTTTCTTTGTCCAAGAAACGGTAAATCGCATAATAAGCTTCATCGTCCTTGGATCTCCAATTCAGCTTTACGCCTTCCTGGTCATTATGCGCTGTTAGGCCTACTGGTGCTGACGGGGCTTTGTTATCTAACCATGGCATGGTCGGAACCAAGGCTGGGTAACGGTACAAATCCTCGCGGAGGCGGTCTGTGAATCCAAGAGGGTTCTCCGCAAACCATTTCGCGCTAAAGTACATACTTCCATCAACCTGTTCAAAGTTTCGGTTGTACTTGATCTGGTTTGGCATTTCCTCCGGATCAAGCCAGCTGTCTACCGAACCAACCCGGTAAATGGCCTGACCGCTGTACAAATGGACGTTCTTGCCTGCGGTTACGCTGCTCCACCACTCAACCAATTTATCGTAGGCTGCCGGGGAGTATCCTCTGTACCAATAGATTTGGGGAGTAATATAATCGATCCATCCCTCATCGATCCACTTTTTGGAGTCTGCATAGATGGAATCATAGCTACTGAGCCCATTCGTCTCGGATCCATCCGGGGCACTAGCACTCTTGTTCTTCCAAATGCCAAATGGACTGATACCAAATTTCACATAACTTTTCTCGGCTTTAATCGCCTCGCTTACTTTCTTCACGAACTGGTTCACATTATCTCTGCGCCAATCTCCCTTGTTCGTGAATGCTCCTCCATATTTAACAAATGTATCTTCATCAGGGAAATCCACTCCCCCTGAAGGGTACGGATAGAAGTAGTCATCGAAATGAACCGCATCAATATCGTAGTTCTCCACGACTTCCATGACCCCGTCCAGGATAAACTTCTGTGCCTCCGGGATACCTGGGTTAAAGAGGAGCTTCCCGCCATAGGCTTCAACCCATTCCGGGTGCAGTCTTGCCGGATGTTCCTCGACCAATTCGTTTATATTTTCATTCATACTTACACGATAAGGATTGAACCACGCATGGAATTCCATGTTCCGTTTATGGGTTTCCTCAATTAAAAATTCCAACGGATTATAGCCCGGATCCTTACCCTGCACGCCTGTGAGCCATGCCGACCATGGGCCGTACTTTGACGGATAGAAGGCATCAGCTGTCGGCTTGATCTGCATAATTATTGCGTTCATACCTGCAGATTCCAGCTGATCGAGCAGATCAATATACTGCTGCTTTTGAGCTGCGGGATCAGCACCTTTTACAGGCCAATCGATGTTCTCCACCGTCGCTATCCACGCCGCTCTCATCTCTGCCTTCGGCATGCCCGATGGTTGGTTAACAGTGATGTATAATGAGCTTGTTTTCCCGCTGTGTGTGGCGGTTATTCTCGATGCCCCAACCTTCAACCCTGTCACCTTCCCGTTCTCGTCTACAGATGCGACTTCCGGTTTACTGCTGCTGTACAGTACACCTTCCGTCAATTCTACGGGCTCATCCATCCACGTATAAGATGCCATCGCAACGGTATCAAAGGAGTCCCCGATGTTTACAGCCGTCAAGCCGCGAAGTTCAATACTTTTCAAAACAGGCACAGGCTTCTCCACCGTGATCGGATGTTCAACGGATACCCCCTTGTAGGATACGGTAATAACCGCTGAACCTTGGGACAAGGCTGTAAGATGCCCTTCATCATTCACGCTGACAATATCAGGATGACTGCTGGTGTAGATTACTCCGTCAGCAAGCGGCAATGGGTATTCATAACCACTATAAATTGCATACGCTTTCATTTTTCCAGAAGTGCTGGTTTCCAAATGTACCGGTCCAGACAATTCTAATTTCTGTGGGACAACCTCTTCGTCAGTTACCTTTAAGTTAAACGTTACAGGAGGCGCATCGCCATATTCTGCCGTAATCGTAACATCGCCTGGTGCTAATGCATCAACGGTGTCATATGTAGCCCCTGTCACTGTGGCAATGTTTTTATCGCTGCTGCTCAGTTTTACTCCATCTGTCACCAACGCAGGTTCTATCATATTCGCATATGTCGCATAGACTACCGCTCGCTGGGATTCGCCCGTCTGCATCGGGGTCAGTCCTGTGATATCCAGGGCATATGCTGCGGAGTTGCCGTACAGAGCTGTCAGACGATCAAAGTAGAGTTCGCCCTTGTTTTTATTGGTTTCTTTCGTTTCTGCCACATAAATTTGTGAAAGTTTCAATGGAGAGGATAATTTGGTAGGGATGTTAAACGTGATGTATTTCCAACCGTTCCAGCTTAGTTTTCCTGAATCGGTGAGATCTACCGTCTCTTTACCGCCGTTCGCCCCCAGTACCACTCCCCGTAGCCAATGATTGCCACCATCTCCGTACACCCATAGCCCCATGCTTTTGGGATTTCCGGTAAGGGTTCTGCCCACACTTCCATCCGGGTCCTTAAAGTTGATGTAAGCCGCGGAAGTATCTTTTGGGAAAGCCGTAAAATCGTATGAAAGCTTTGCCGCGTTATAACCGTAATAAATCGTTTCCGGTCTGCTTACCAGACTCAGATCGGCTGTTGCCCGAACAGCTGAGACTTGCATATACGAAAGATTCTCAAACTCCTCTACGATCACTGACGAAGGACTCAATGCTGCCGGATCGCCTGACTCCAAAGCCAAGGGATCATCTTGGCTATCTGTTGGGATATCTGTTATACCATCGGTGGGGATATCTATTGGATTCTCCGTAGATGAATCCGCCGGAATATCTGCTGGAATATCTGTTGGGGTCTCGGTTGGAGGCTCGCTTGGGGCCCCTGTCGCATTGTCAGCCGGTGGATCTGCTGGGACATCTGTCGTTATTTCAGTTACAGCCTCGGCTGAAACTTCTGGAATCATGCTCCCCCATCCCGATAGGGCTGTGCTGAGCGTCATGAGGAGCGCCATCGTCCAGCATATAACCGTTCTGCTACGCCTGGATTTTCGTTTACTTAACATTCATTAATTCACTCCCTAAATAATATAATGAGTGCCGCTTCACTGCAGATCTTCTTTAGATCAGCCTAACAGAGAAGATTTCCCCACCTCCTTTTAGGTTTATGTGAATTCACGAAGCCTAATAACAAGATGCACCCTTATCATATTGAAATTTTATTTCGAATTTCAATAGTTTTTTAAAATTTTATTTTGTTTTTTTATGCAGGAATTTTAACTTTAGTAGCATATGACATGGATAAAAAGCATTTTGTAAGGAGATATGAATTAATGCGTTGACCAATTTCGTTGAAAACACATGATAACCACTATATATTTATACATACAGTAAACACAGACCAAACCTGAGAAAGGATCCTTACCTTGAGTAAAACCGGCAATACATACTTGCAGCTCACCATCGCCATGTTCCGCACAGGCATTCTCGGTTATGGAGGAGGTCCTTCGGTCATCCCGCTGATCCGTCATGAGGCCGTTACACGTTATAAATGGCTAAGCAACGACGAATTCGGAGAGGTGCTTGCACTGGCCAATGCCCTGCCCGGGCCGATCGCAACCAAGATGGCTGCCTATTTGGGTTATCAGCAAAAAAAGAGTATGGGAGCCATTGTAGCCATTTTAGCCCATATCCTTCCAACCTGTATCGCTATGATCGCCCTGCTGTCGGCGGTACAATATTTGAGCAGCTCCAAAATCATAGCCGGCATGATCGCTGGCGTCACTCCCGTTATCGCTGTTATGCTCGGCACAATGGCTTATGAATTCGGTGAAAAAGCTGTAAAGGGACTCGGTATATACGCAGGCATCGGTTTCTTCGCAGTTTCGTTCCTTCTGCTGGAGACCATCCAAATTCATCCCGCAATCGTCATTGTCTTGTTCCTTGTGTATGGTGCGGTGCATTTTAAAGTTGTAGCCAAGATGAAGAAGGAAAGACGGGAAAAGGAGGGGGCTGAATAATGGAATGGATTGAACTATTCATTAGTTTTTTTGTTGCCAATGTCCTTGGTTACGGAGGCGGCCCCGCTTCCATCCCGCTTATGTATGAGGAGATTGTTACCCACCGAGGTTGGCTAAGCGATCTGGAATTCTCCAACATGCTCGCCTTAGCGAATGCCCTGCCGGGACCGATCGCCACCAAAATCGCCGCTTTTGTCGGATATGGTGTATCCGGCTGGGTCGGCATGGCTTCCGCTCTAACAGCAACCGTAGTACCGTCAGCAATAGCTCTCATACTGCTTCTGAAGCTGCTCCAGAAGTTCCGGTCATCATCGGTCGTTAAAGGGATGACCCTGCTCGTGCAGCCTGTCATTGCCATCATGATGCTCACGCTGACCTGGCAGATGGGCAAAAGCTCCATCGTCTCCGTTGGCGCTATACAGACTCTAGGCATCGCTGCCGTGGCCTTCTGGGCCATGAATATCCGAAAAATCCATCCCGCTCTGGTCATTCTTGCAGCTTTTGCTTACGGTGGACTTGTATTGTCCCATATGGTGTGAGGGTTCATACAAAAAAGCTGCCGATTCCTCGGCAGCTTCATCTTTCTAATAAGGCAGCTTGCTGTTCACATAAATCTTGCCATCAAGTACCCCGATCCATAGAGAAAGAGGGACTTCCGGTAGTGTACCCTCTTGTGAAGCTGACCATGAAATGTTCTGATCCCCCTGGACTGTCCAGAAAGAACGTGCCAATGCGGAGCGATGGCGGTTCGTGTCTTCTGATTCTCTGACAATCTCTGTTGAGATCTGATGGGGCTCATCGAACCCGTCAAGCGAAGCGTCATAGAGCCGGAGAATCTGTGCGCTAGTTCCATAACCATTGTCTGCAATAAACAAATCGGCACAGACTAAAGCTTCTGCTGTTCCGACTCTTTTCCTAATTTTAACACCATCAAGCTTTACACCCTCTGATGCAGGAGCTACCTCACCCGCACTTCCAAACTCTATGCTGATCATAACAAATGAACCATCCTCAAATCGATAATATCTGCTCTGCTCTCCTTCAAGAGGATCAAATTCGTAATAATCGGCAGGAATCTGTTGAACCAACTCCAGTTTGTATGCATCCCATAATTCGTCTTTACTAATTTTTTTTAACAAAACATTTTGGTGTTCTTCCGGTACATCATGCTCCACAAAAAATTGTTCCAGATTAACCAGCTTAACCCCATTGATATCCCGATCGTGTTGAAAATCAGAAAGCATTATTATTACAGCAAGCGCACTCGCCATGATAACGAATACCATAACGTGCAATAACTTCTTCCTCTTCACTTCATTCACCCTCTAAGGCCACATTGACCAAATGATCAAATATAGTGTACCTCAAAGGAGGATTTTGGAAATATAAGTAAGATCACACCTGCCAATTCATTCAGTTCTCCTGATCCAGCATTTGTTCCAATGCCTTAGCATCATAACGCACAAATGCGCCATTGGCCGTACCGACATAAACGTCTTCGTTGGTGGCATTCAGCGCACCGTTTCTGGCCTCTTGCTCGCGAAGCTCGGCACTTCCCGTATGAACATCATGCAATCGTCCGAGAAGACTTCCATCCTCTTTATTCAACACAAGAAGATTGGATGCATGCTGAATAAGCAAATAACGATCCAATACCGCAAAGCTGCTATAGACCAGATGCGATAGATCCTTATTGTTGGTAGATGTCATCCGCATCTTCCACTGCACCTCGCCTGTTTTTTTATGAACAGCAGCAGGCACGCCATTAAGCGCTAAATAGATCGTGTCACCCTCGATCACACCTTTGGTAGCACTGCCCTTAAAAGTCCACAATTCTCGCTTCTCCACCGCGTCATAGAACACGCTCTCAATGCCTTTTATATGATGTTTCGATCCGCGCTGCACCAGAAGGTAACGCTGATCCAGCACTTCAAATAATTCATCAGGATTCGCTGGATATACAGCCTCAGACTTGCCGGTTTTAGTGTTGAGCAGCAACCACTCTTCCCCAAGCAATACCCATCTTGTAGTAGAATCTGCAGGCGCCAAAGGCTCAATCCGTTCGCCTCCAGTGTAATAAGGGTTTCTAGCGGGATCATCCAACTGTGTTCCCTTTACGTTCAAGCTCCAGACCGCTTTTCCTGTTATCGTATTATAGGCTTTAAGCTGTTGGTTTTGCTGAATGAGTACGTACGGATCATCCACCCCTTGACTCAAAATACGATATTCCTCTGAAAGCGTCTTTTTCCAGCGTACATTCCCTGTTTTGCTGTCCAGTACAGTCAGCGTTTCGGTTTTCGAATTGGGCCCCCAGAGCTCATACACAATGATGGATCGATCAGCAGCTGTCATGCCATAAGCGCCGCCGCTCTTCTTCAGCTTTACCTCCCACACGATTTTGCCATCCTCCAAACGGATGTGACGGACACGATCCTCATAATCTTTAATGTCAGGATTATAAGCGGAATACATCGTCACATATTCATTCTCCGAATCCATTTTGGCCGTAAACCCACCAAATCCCGCATTTTGCTGCCACAGCTTTTTGCCGGTCTTCCGGTTCAAAGCATAAAGCGATGAATTATGGTGAAATCCGCTAAATCCACCGTCGTCGCCTTTAAGAAGCAAAGCATCATCATTTCCCCCAATGAGATACGAAAAGTTCAGATCCCCTTGATTTCTCCATACTTGATCAGCTTTCAGGGTACGCGCAAGAGGCGAAGTTACAAAATCATAGGTGAAGTAATAGTCGTCTCCAGAGCTGCGTCTATCTCGATAAGTGTCAATAGAAGGCATTATCCACTCCGTCTGCTTCAGCTTACCTGACTTGGAAAATGTAACAATAAACTGCGCATCATCCCGCTCGTATCTCCATGTCTCGCCGAGTTGCATCGGTCCTCTATCCTCCATCTGCAGATTAACCGATTTTTCTTTCACCTGCGGTGTGCCAAGCAGCTTAAGTATGGATGTTGAATCATCCCCATCTTTTAGCATGTATGTTACTAGTTCCAGTATAGTACCGCTCGAAATGTCCGAATTCTTGTTCCATAACCCTTCTGGAAGTGTCTTCTTGGATTCGATATCCTTTGCCTGTACCCACAACAAAGCCGGACGGTAAATCGTATAATCCTGTTGCCACTGGGCTGGACTTACAAGAACCCCATACCAATCCTTCCACTGAGCAACCGCGGTATATGAGGTGTTGCTTTTCATTTCACTCCACTTCAGATTACTGCCTGGTCTCATGGACAAACTCCGCTTTGATTTCATAATTACCGTCATCGGCGGAATGCTCTTGGTATTCACAGAGTCCTTCGCAAGATACCAGGAAGGAATCCATAAGGTGCCGCGGCTGTCATCCTTCACACCAACCATCTCACCGTCCACAAAATCCACCTTAAACGACTCGCCCTTTTTGCCATAGTACTCAACCTGAAAATTTCTCGGATTGCTGCTCTTGGTTAGTGGAGTCGGAAAATAAGCTGCATTCATCTGCAGTGTTACTTTATCTCCTACCTTGAACATTGGTGAAGTAACGTTAGTTAAACCCCTAACGGAATCGGCTGCTGCCTGCTTCAGCGGTGCAATCGGACTAAACAATAAAGAGACGCTTACCGCTGTCATACATACATAAGTCAGCATTTTGGTGAAGGAAAATTGCTTGTTCAATAGAACCATCCTTTCTGGTATAAGCCGCTTACTGATTAAACGTCACTTCTGGCTCATTTGTTCCATCAACTGGAATTTAAAAAAAGAAAAAGACCTCGTCGTATAGACGAAGTCTCCAAATACAGTTCACCCTGTCGAACAACTTTATGATCGATTTATGAAAAAACGTGTCTCAAAGGTCGTCTTATGACGGTCGCTTCGCACGGTAATTTCCCCGCCCTGAACTTCAATAATGCTCTTCGTAATAGCAAGGCCGAGTCCGGTGCCGCCAGTTTGCTTGGAACGAGAGCTTTCCACCCGGTAAAACCGGTCAAAGATAAAAGGGATATCATTCTCGGGTATGGGTTCCCCATAATTGCTAAAACTCACGACAACTTGATCATTGTCTCTGCCGACAACTACATCTACAACCTTGCCTTCTTGTCCATACCGCATCGCATTCGTCATCAGATTCTCATACGCCCGGACTAGCCGTTCACCATCGGCCATAATTTTAAGCGATTCACCCTCAACCTTCATTACACACTCCATCCCTTGCTTCTCAAAGCTTGGAACAAACTCCTCGATCAACTGCCCGATGAAATCCACCATATCAAGCTCTTTCATGTCCAAAGGAAGCCCATTGTTAATGCGTGTATACTCAAACAGATCATCGATCAGCTTTTTCAAAGCCAGTGATTTTTCATAAGCAATGTTTACAAAATACCTCAGCTCCACCTCATCCTGGTACCGGTCTTCCTCAATTACCTCCAGAAATCCGAGTATAGAAGTCAGCGGGGTTCGGAGATCATGCGAAACGCCGGTTATAAGATCATTCTTCGTTTTCTCCGCGTTACGCTCCTCCTGAATAGAATGGCTCAACTGTCTGCTCATCTGATTAATACTGTCTGCCACCTCGCCGAGCTTACTGCCCGGATCAACCGGTATTTCAATATTAAAATTACCTTTCGCTATCTCCCGCAATCCGTGTGTAATTTCCTCCAAATAAGAATTAAGCTGCTCCGTCATATGGTTAATGCTGTCCGCCACCTTACCGATCTCGTCATGAGACTTGATCTTAATTTGATAGTCAAACCGCCCATTAGAAATCTCCTGCATACCTGCTTCAATCTCTTGCAAATTACGCACGAAACGATTGCTGTTCATATAAATGCTGACAAAAAAGACCACAATGCCGATCGTGATCATCACCGGAAGAGACCCGATATTATTTATGACCCAACGAAGCGGATAATTGATGGGTTCTATCCCAACGATGAAAGTGCTCAGTGAGTACAAAATAAGAAGGAACAGAGCTGTAATAGCGATGCTGGACAACAGCAGAAGGATGAGCTTCCAGCGGACCGTATGGAGTAATTTATTTCTCATATGCCTTCACCTCTGCTTGGATTTACTCAATCTTATATCCGATTCCCCATACCGTTTTTATGTAGTCCGGACGCTGCGGATCCTTTTCAATTTTTTCACGAAGCTTTCGAATATGAACCATGACCGTATTTTTGGATTCCATAAACGGCTCATTCCATACCTCAACATAAATCTTGTCCATACTCAACACAAGCCCTCTGTTAACAGCCAGCATATGAAGCAGGGCAAACTCTCTTGGGGTCAGTTTAATTTCTCTGCCCTCCACGGTTACACGATGAGATGCGATATTAATGGTCAAATCGTCAATCTGGATCTCGTTCTCGTCTTGAACAGGCTTAGTATTAAACTGGTTATAACGGCGTAGCTGGGATTTTATACGCGCAATCAGTTCCAATGGGCTGAACGGTTTGGTAACATAGTCATCTGCTCCAATGCTCAGGCCGGCGATTTTATCGATTTCCTGGCTTTTGGCGGATAACATAATAATCGGTGTATTATTCTCCTCACGAATTTTCATGCATGCCTGTATACCGTCCATTTGTGGCATCATGACGTCCAGAATAATGAGATCGACCTTATGCGTTTTTAGTATATCCAACGCTTCAAGGCCATTGGATGCACTGAGCAACGTGTACCCTTCATTTTTTACGTAAATATCCATTAGCTTAATGATTTCAGTTTCATCATCCACCATTAATATTGTAATTCCAGCCATAGCTCCTCCTTGTTGAAAAATCAATTGTTGCTATCAATTACTGTTTTTCTATAGTTACGAAGCTTTTCTCCCTACGGGTATGACTTCTCTTGGTTTTTGAAATATTGCCAAACAGAATCCATGAGAAAGGAACATAGCGTACCGTAAGTGCCACAACGATCCAGGAACAGCAGAGCGCGAATATGAACCCGCCTGCATACCAAATATGTGAAATAATCGGACTACCGCTTAGCGGCGGGTACTGCCTGTACAGAAGCAGAAAGAACGGATGGATCAGATAAATACCGAACGAAAGCGCGCCAAGCCGTTCCAACGTGGAAGTAAGTCCACGGGGTGCTTTCCGGTACACGACAAAGGCCAATTGCAGCAGTGTGAGCGTCCCTAAATACGTATGCAGGTTCCACATCAGCTCGTATAGCGTGGAATTGTACATAGTACCGTACAAGCGATAGTTGTAATATAAGTATACATGAGTTAATCCGGCCGTAGCCCAACAAGTCCATAAAACAATCCAGCCAATCATACGAGACCATGTAGTGTTATCCCGGCTCAGGATCAGCCAGCCCTTAAGCTTCGGATAATAAATACCGATGCAAGCGCCCAGCATGAAATAGGCCATGTAAGATAGAGACCAACTCCCCTTATTCGGCACTTGCCAGTAATATTTATTCAGCAAAACAAAAGCCCATTGCACGGCAAGTCCGATTGGGATCGCCCATCGGGTCAGCAGCGGAACCTTTTTAAACAGCCATAAGATAATCGGAAATAACACATAGAACTGAATGCTGATGAATACAAAGTATAGATGTGTATAAGCCTTTCCCGTCAACAACTTGCCTATAAAGCTTTCAACTGTATCCTGTAGTGAGCGATCTTGATAGTGGAGCATATGCAGCAGTCCGAAATAAAGTGCAGAGAACACGATGTAAGGAATGATTATAAATAGCATTCTTTTCTTAAAAAATCCGCCAATCAACTCTTTCGTCAATGGCCGTTCGTAATAATTGTAGAACAGTACAAAGCTGCTCAAGAAAATAAACGTTGGTGTCCCATATTTCATAAATATGTTCATGAAATTGTAAAGGAAGAAGTAGTTGGATCCCACCATTGCTGTTGATGCATACGAGGTGGAATGGACAGACAGCACCCCTAGAATGGCGAATGCACGTACCAACTGTAGCTCAGGAATATTTTCCCGCTTCTTCTGTAGACCAGACTTATTCATCATAGCTTATTCCCTCCGGTATAACTAGGTCGTCCGCTTCAGGATGAAGCAGCTTAACCTACTATACAGGACAGTTCTTAACGCTATACTTCCTAAGTTCTTAACAATTGCTTAAGTTTTTACTCACATTTTCGGTTAATTGTAATATTTCATGTATTTCACAAATTTAAAACGACCCAGGATAAACCCCAGGTCGTTCCTTATGAATAGCAGTGGTATCATCCCCTGTATTTACTCAAATTCAGCTTCTGGCGTTAGTGTGACATTAGATCCGTATGGCTTCATCTGGCCTGTCTCGATCAGATATTCCTCTACGATCCCAGCAGTATCCACTAATGTTGACGCCAACCAATCCTCATACAACTTTCCGAATTTCTTTAACAGCCACTCGGCTGTAAACTCGTTCGTGTAAGAGAAGAGGTGATATATTTCCCGAATCGTATTTGTTCTTTTCAGGCCATAATCGTCTGTCCAGGTTACCTTTTGGTTCAGATTAACCTTCCGGATATCTTCTGTTTTGGTCGCCAAATTTCCATTCTTATACTGGAAGTAAATACGAAGTGATTTCTCATACTTATGACCTTTCAGCACTTTCCAACCTGCCATGCTTCCGGTTGCCGGCACTTCGTACATTTTGCTTGAACTCTTGGACGGCTTAGATTCTTGCGCTTTCTTCTGATCTGCCTTAACGACGAATTGAGCAGCTCCTAAAGACACGTTCATCTCCTGCTTTGCTGCGTTCCATTTCAGCTTGGCGCCAAGTGCAGCCGTCAGGAGATCCGATGAAACGAGTGTCTCCCCCTTATGCTGAATCGGGGCAGCCTTCATCGTAATCGTCTTATCATTAATCTGCGCTTTCTTACTTCCCGATATAACACGGATATCGGTCGTTCCTACTTTAATGTTAAAGGTCTTAGACGCAGCCTCATACTGCACCGTCCCACCTAATGCTTGAAAGACCGGCTTCAACGGCAGATAAGTAATGCCCTTCTCCTGTTTAGCGTTCTCGATTGGTTTGCCAAGACCTGATACAATCGTTACCGATTGCTTCAGTCCACCTACATTCACGCTTAAACTTGCTTCGCCTACTCCCTGAACCTTAATTTTTCCGTTGTCTAACGGATGCAACAAATGCGGCTTATCGGTTGAGAGCTGAACGACCCCCTCTGGAATAGCTGCCTTTTTACCGTCGGCATACTGGAATTCGAGCTTTGGCGTAATAGAATCCCCGACCTTAGGTTTGCTGTTTGATACCTTTAATGTGATGCGGTCAATCTGTGGAATTTCAACCTTATACAGCTGGCCATTGTCATATTTAACCCAAGTTCCATTTTGCTGACGGGCGTAAAACAACTTGCTTCCGCTGATGGCTACAACCTTATCAATACCCTCAATTCCACTCAGACGGACTGTATCAAATTTCTGTGTAAATACATCCGTTCTGGCACTCCATACGGTACCGTCTTTCTTGGCGAAGACCAGCTTGTCTTCCTTGCCTAATGAAATATCTACACCGTCTGTAACCAGTGTTTGCGATATATAAGTCTTGCTTCCATTAACGATCATTGTGCTGAAAAGTATCACACGCCCGTCATTGTACAAAATGGCAGCGTAATCTTCTGAAACTTCAAATTTAACAATCGAGGCCGTGTCCGGTACTTGGCCAAGAACGACCGGCTCTGCACGATACTTCCCGTTGTAATGCAGTACGGATCCAGAGGAGGTAACGCCTCCAATAATTCCGTTAAACTCATCAAAAACAGATACACCACTGAACCCTTTTACTGCCGCAGGTTTAGAATTCTCCAAACTCCAGACCGTTCCATCCGAGGAAAGCCAGTATCCATCCCCCACCTGCTTTACGCTGCTGGTACCCGGCACAATTTGAAGACCGGATTTGCCCCACTTTACCAATTCTCCGTTGTTATTGATACCGTTGCCGGACATTCCGCTGCCCGCGACTGCCTTCAAATTTCCATTCACAGGAACCGCTATTTGTGTCAGGGGATTTGAGGAATACGTTACCCATATCGACCCATCTTCAAGCAAAGGGGTTCCGTCAGGCAGCATCGTCACGATCTTATCTCCACCCGCTTTGGAATCACCATACACCGTCCCCGCGGCTGCTGGAATTACCAAGCACACTGCCATTAATAATGCGAACCATCTTTTCAACATTGTTTGGACACCCACTTCTATTATATAGTTATTTAGGAGCAGGAATATTATACCATCTCGGTTCGATAAAGCTCTATTAAAATTTACAAAATTCTACGTCATTCGCCACCACTCTTATTTCCCAAAAAAATACAAAAACCGATCATCAGAACGATGATCGATTTACCTGCAATCCGGCTGTCCAATTTACTTATTTTGAAAAACGGAACGATTCGTACGCGCAGCGTCTCACAACAGACAGAAGGGGGTGTCCCAGGTCAATGGACCTTTTGGGACACCCCCCTTGCTTCATGCATTCAAATAACATTAGCCATTGGTCAAAAGTTCTTTCACCTGCTTAATCTGCTTACGCTCTCCTGCGAGAACTAGTGTGGATCCGGCTGTTAGCCGATCCTCCGGCCCGGGATTTATCTTCTGCTCATTCTTTTTCACAATGGCCAGAACATTAGCTCCGGTACGTTGGCGTACTTGCAGCTCTGCGATCGTCTTATCCACGGCTTTATAGTGGGGTTCAATCCGGAACCATTCAATAATCAAATCATCAAGAGATACCTCAATTGTCTCCAACGCTTTCGGTTTATACGTCATTCCTCCGATAATTCCCGCGATCTGACGAGCCTCATCGTCCTCCAGCGAAACCATCGAGATGCTCTCATCCGGATCATTATCTTCAAAATGATACAGCTCTCTGCGGCCATCATCATGTATAACAATAACCAGTTTATCTCCAGATCTCGTATTCACTTGAAATTTCTTACCGATCCCAGGCAGATCGGATTCTCTGATCATACTCATTCTTTGAATCCTCCCGTTCAACTGCATATTCTGTGCCTTCATCCAAAACTCATACCATGAAGATAACACACTTTAGTAGTCTCGTAGCACTTATTAGCCATTTTCTTTTACGTTAATTTTTGGCTCGCTCCATTTAAACACCTTATTCAGTACTTTGTAAATATGTTTTGATTCTTTTGTTAACAATGGACCGACTATAGCGAGAACCAAAACATATAGTGCAGAGAAAGGTTTTAGTATAGGAGCCAATCCACCGGCTATCCCCAAGTTAGCTACGATAATTGTAAATTCTCCTCTTGCCATAATTGTAAGTCCGATATTAGCGGAAGACTTATGAGACAAACCTGCATTCCTTCCTGCCATCATCCCAGCTACAAAGTTGCAAATGACCGTAAGTAGAATAGCTCCAAGTGCCATCCATAACGCATCTCCAAGCGCCAGCGGATCTATACTCAATCCGAAGCTGAAGAAGAAGATTGCACCGAAGAAATCCCGGAATGGTACAACGAGATGCTCAATTCGTTTGCTATGCTCCGTTTCCGATAAAGCGAGCCCGAACAGTAGCGCACCGATCGCTTCTGCCACGTGCAGCGTCTCGGAGAAACCAGCGATAAAGAATAGTGAAGAAAACACAACGATGATAAATATTTCACTCGATGAGATATTAAGAATTTTATTTAAAATCGGTGTACCCTTTCTTGCAATCAAGAAGAACAGCAGCATGTATCCTATAGAGATGGATACCGATAAGAGTGTTGCTCCTACTGAAGTAGCTCCTCCAAGCAGCAGTCCCGACATGACGGACAGAAATACCGCCAGAAAAATATCATCGAACAAAATCATTCCGAGTATCAACTCGGTTTCCGAGTTACCGGTACGTCTTAAATCAACCAGAACCTTCGCTACGATAGCACTTGATGAAACGGAAAGCATACCTGCAATAATCAAAACTTCATACAGTGGCAGACCGAATAAGAAACCATATCCGATCCCGAGTACAAAATTCAATATTACATAAACAGTTCCACCATATACAATATTTTTGCCAGACTTAATTAATTTCTGAACTGAGAATTCCAAGCCCAGATAGAACAATAAGAACAAAACTCCAATCCGCCCTAAAAACTCGATAATACTTTGACTTTCAATGAACTTAAAGTCAAATATTCCGATAGTTGGTGCGTGAGGGCCAACCAACATTCCAAGTACGATAAGAAATGGAATGATCGAAAATTTTAACTTGCCTGCCAGAACTGAAGCAAGGGCAATAAGCATAAGGGCCGTACCGACTTCAAATATCATGTGGTCCATACAACGTTCGTCCTCCTCCTTAATGGTGACTTATCGGCAATCATTCTATATTATACAGAAATAATGCATACATTTACAGAGCAAGCTCATTAATTCGAACGAAAATTATTTTATTGATAATAAAATCGCAGAAAATAAAACACCTTATTTTTTCAATCATTTTATTATTCCCAAAATTTACGTGTCCTATTCTCATAAATGTTTTTTCATCATGATACCTCACCACGAATACAAAAAAATGTATAAAAATTCATTTAATTGACAAAAAAAAGAACCGTTAATCGGCTCTTTATGGCAAATGAAAATTATTTAAACCAGCCCTTTTCTTGGAACCGGGTGATCGCCTCAATCCGATTGCTGACACCAAGCTTATCAAGAATGACAGATATGTAGTTGCGAACCGTACCTGTCGTAATAAACAATTCACTTGCAATTTCCTTCGTGTTCTTGCCGTCGGCAATAAGCCCAAGCACTTCCTTTTCCCGCTGTGTCAGAGGGTTCTCTTCGCCGTAAGCCTCATCCACCAGCTCTGGAGCATAAATGCGGCGTCCGTCCATGATGCTGCGGATCGAAGTAGCCAACTCTTCACTGGGACTGTCTTTTAACAAATATCCGTGAGCGCCAGCTTTTAGAGCCCGTTCAAAATATCCGGGACGCGCAAAGGTCGTAAGAATCATAATCTTACACCCCATTCCCCTAAGTTCCTCAGCTGCTTCAAGTCCGCTCTTGATCGGCATTTCGATATCCATGATGCATACATCCGGCTTATGCTGATGAACAAGCTTAACGGCATCTTCACCGTTATTCGCTGTTCCTACCACCTGCATATCGTCTTCGAGATCCAATAAGGAGGCAAGTGCTCCAAGCAGCATCCGTTGGTCCTCCGCTATGACTACTGAAATCATATCCCTGCCTCCTTCTCTGGATGTTTCAGAACATTTGGCACTTTTATCACCAAAATGGTTCCTTTATCGGACTTCATCTCCATACTCCCGTTCACGAATTCAAGCCGTTCCCACATGCCTCTAAGCCCATTTCCTCGGGTATAAGCCGTTTCACTAGGAATACCAATTCCATTGTCTTTCACAGTAACGATAAGATCCGTTCTGCCGGGTTCAATCGTAATGGAGCAGGCCGAGGCACTGCTGTGCTTCACAATATTATTGACGGCTTCCTTTAGGCACATGCTAAGCACATTTTCATTCATTAGCGATATGTTGGTCAGTTCCGAATTGCCTTCGAGTGTAAACTCGATTTGGGCCGCCTTCAGGATCTGAGAAATACGGAATATTTCATCCTCCAGACGGGTACCACGCATTTCAGTAACCATTTCCCGAACTTCCTTGAGCGCACTTCTGGCCGTTTGTCTTACATCATTGATCTCAGCTTGAGCCCGAGCCGGATTTTTCGTAATGAGCTTGCTGGCGAGATCACTTTTGAGGCCAATTAATGATAACTTTTGACCCAGCGTATCATGCAAATCACGTGCAATACGCTGCCGCTCCTCCAGTTTTACCATCTCCGATATCTTCTTGTTCGCGTCTTCAAGCTGGAGCTGAAGCATATCATTCTTATTCCGATTGTACGTGGTGACTGGCAGCAGGATAACGGCTACTACACTGATGATCACAAAGGGAAGTTGGGTAATAAACCAGGGAGTTTTCGATACAAATCCGTAATTAATCGAAATAACAGTTGTAACTAAATGAATGGAGTACAGCGTGAAAAATCCGATCCGGTTTTTAATATTCCCGATGAAGAATGCCAGAAACAGTGCGAAATAGACATAGCCGAATACCAATGTCATTGTAATCGAGATCAAGATTTGAACACTTGTCCAGAAGTATACGAGCCAACCCTTGGATACAAAGGAGAGCACATAACAGACGAAAAAGACAAGAATGATGATGATTCCGATCACAACTTCGTAGGTGGATGAAGAACGGAATATAAAGTAAAAGGGAAGGATATAAAAGACGACCCATACGTACGGGTTAAGGCCCGTGTTTCTCTGGAAAATTTGATGCCATTTCTGCATGGGTCGCCCACCTTTGTTCATCTTTGTTACCTGTATTTTATCATAAACGTGCTGACCTAACCGTTACTTTCCTTGTAGACCCGGATTCGGTCGATGTATAGGCTCGGTAGCTGACACTGATTTGTCATGCATGAGCTTTGTATGCTTTATGCGCTTCATATCCTTGAAGCTGATTAAAGACTTGCTGCTCTCATCCCACAACCGGAAGTTCAGCGCCTTCAGGCTGGTACGGATCGTGATCGTTGTTGCCTTTTGAAGAGGCGGAGATGCATCATGGGCTTTCTCCAAGTTATAGTTCGGAACTTTCGGACTCAGGTGATGTACATGATGGAAACCAATATTACCGGTAATCCATTGCAGCATCTTAGGCAGCTTATAGTACGAGCTTCCTTCAACAGCCGCATTAACATATGACCATTCTTCGTCATGCTCAAAATACGTATCCTCAAACTGATGCTGCACATAGAACATCCAAATGCCCATCATACCGGAGAAAAAGAAAACCGGAGCCTGTACCAATACAAAGGCCTGCCATCCAATCAACCAGCAGAGCAGCGCATACAGCGCTACAATAGAAACGTTCGTGATATAGGTGCTGATCTTCTCCTTGCGCTTCGCACCTTTCCGGTTAAAACGATAGGTTAGCAGGAATATAAAAATCGGACCCAGTCCAAACATTACGAGTGGATTTCTGTAAAAGCGGTACGAGAGCCGTGTCCAGAACGAAGCTTCCTCATACTCTTCTACGGTAAGGACCCACATATCACCCGTTCCACGTTTATCGAGATTGCTGCTGGTAGCGTGGTGAATGGAGTGGCTGATCTTCCATTTTTGATATGGAACAAGCGTGATCACACCTGTAATGGTGCCGAGAATTTCGTTCGCCCGGCGGCTCTTAAAGAAAGACTGGTGACAGCAGTCGTGAAAAATAATAAATGTCCGAACTACAAACCCAGAGGTTACGATAGCTATAGGAATCGTCAACCAATACGATACGGACAAACTTAAGTATGCGGCATACCATAGCACAACCAGAGGCACTAGAGTATTAAACATCTGTCTGACACTCGATTTCGTCTCTATCTTTTCGTAGGGAGCTACATTTTTTTTCAAGCTGGATAGGTTATTGGTGTTATTGGGTTGGGCCATTGCAGGTTTCCTCCTCGATATGACACATGAGTACGTTGTGACACCTAATACGTACTATTCTATTTTAATTATAGATAGCTTTTGTCATACGCTGTAGTCATAAACGTCAAGTCGAGGGTATGACAAACGTCATATATAGAGTGGAAATATCAGGTCAAGTTGTTATATTTTGTGACAAAAAGAGAAAAACCCAAGCTCTCTGCAGCTTGAGTTATAGGATGGGTATGAGATTTTTGTTATTTTTCCAGACTCATGCATTGTCGTCAGCGGGGAATCGAAGCCCGATCTGCTTCCTCGCTTCCGCGGCTATCTCGGCCGTAATCAATGAATTTTCAAGGGAGTTGATGACACTGTCTCTCTTATCAGTTTCCAGCAACTCAATGAATTCCTTAACCTCATAATACATGGACTCATGACTTTGTGATTGTGTAATATCCTCTATCGTACCATCTCTATAATGTATCTTCACATCATAAGGCTGGTTGATCTTATCAATGACCATCGTACCATTCTCACCCTGAATCTCGGCAGGCACATAGGAATGGCTGATTTTGGAGTGCATAATCACTGCGTCCATCTTCGGGTAACGAAGCACCATACTACCTTCTCCATCCACTCCAGAGGACAGCAACACCCCTACAGCTTGTACTGCATCGGGCCTTCCGAACAAAGCCACCATCGGATAAATACAGTAAACCCCCAGATCCATCAGTGAACCGTTCGAAAACTTGGGGTTAAAGGCATTAAGAACCGTACCCTGCTTATAGGCATCATACCGTGATGAATACTGGCAGTAACTTGCAAAATAACGGCGTACCCGGCCGAGCTTATACATATTATCCTTTATCGCCTTAAAGTTCGGCATGAGTGTCGACTTCATCGCTTCCATAAGCAGCACATTGTTTTCACGGGCAGCGGCTATCATTTTTTTTACTTCATAAGGATTAGAAGCAAGCGGCTTTTCGCACAGCACATGCTTCCCATGATTCATACACAGGATCGCTTGCTCTGCGTGAAAAGAGTTGGGACTCGCTATGTACACGGCATCCAGCACATCGCTTGACACCATCTGCTGCAGGTCAGTAAACACAGTGGGGGGATGATCGTACTGTGCCGCAAAGGCTGCGCCCTTCTCCTCCGAACGGGAGTGCACTGCTGTCAGGACAAACTGCTCGGTTTCCATGGCAGCCTGTATGAAACGTTCCGTAATCCAGTTAGTGCCGATAATGCCAAAGCGTACTTTCATGATTCATCGCCTTCTTTCCTGTATGATATTAGATGTACTTGCCGTCTGTTTATTCCCATCCTTCAAAAGTGGATATGATCTTGCGTGCTTCATCCGGAATCGGCATGCTTTTCCCGCTCATCGTATCAATAAGCACAATCGTTCCGCGCCACACAAATAAGGAAATGACCAGCGCATTGGCAAGTGAGGCCGTGGAACCGACCGACAGGTCAAATCCGCCGACGGCAAGCGACACGGTAAGTCCGACTGCAATGATCGTGACGATGGAAATGGAACGCAAAATATTAATAATATTGCTCGTATTTAAAAAGTTGTCGTTAAGGATGCCAAACACCGCGATCAGCACGACTACCGTAATGATCGTGCCGTATTTGTATAAAAAATCAAACGCGCTGCGCGCCGGCTTTTCCTGCAGTGCTCTTGCTGTGTTCATATTAACCCGCCTCCTGTACAGTACAACAATATCTCCTCTTCATTACTTTCTCGTGTCTCCAGCTCCTTCATGATGCTGCCGTCATACATGACGTAGACCCTGTCGGTAATTCCGATGATCTCTGACAACTCGCTGGATGCATATAGTACACATTTGCCTCGGCCAGCCAGGTCCTCTACCAGTTCAAAAATATCCCGCTTTGCTCCGACGTCGACTCCCTTGGTCGGTTCGTCAAAAATGTACACATCCGCGTCCACCAGCAGCCACTTGCCTATGGCAATCTTTTGCTGATTACCGCCGGACAGGCTGCTTACCTTCGTTCGTTCATTAGGTGTTTTGATACCTAAGTTATCTATAATCATGGCAGAAGTACTCTTTTCTTTCGCTGGACTGAGCCACGAACCCCATCTGCAAAATTGAGACAACACCACTGCTGTCAAATTGACGGAAACCGATTCATCCACGAACACACCCTCACGACGCCGCTCCTCTGGGACGAGTACAATGCCCTGCCGAACAGCATCGTAAGGTGATGAAATACGCAATTTCCTGCCATGAAGTCTTAGCTCCCCTGAAGAGGTCTTGGAAGCTCCGAATATCGCGCGGCATAGCTCCGTCTTTCCGGCTCCGACCAAACCTGCGAGACCCACAATTTCGCCTTGGCGAATATGTAAACTCACATCATGAACCTTGCCCCGGTCATGAATACCGTGTGCCTCGAACCATAGCTCTCCAATGGTACGCTTCTTATGAGGAAACTGCTGCTCCATTCTGGCGTCCAACATATGCTCCACGACCTCAGACTGATCCAGATTGGCTATTCTGTCACTCACAATCCGCTTGCCGTCACGCAAAATGGTTATTTCATCACAAATCTCATACAGCTCTGGAAGCCGGTGAGATATGAAAATAACGCCGACTCCTTCCGATTTCAATTTCCTCACAAGCGAGAATAGACGATTTGTTTCATTATGGCTAAGAGGAGCCGTCGGCTCGTCCAGCACAAGAATACGGCACTGCTTCGTAATGGAACGTGCAATGAGCACCATCTGTTTCTCTGCCAGGGTCAGTTCTTGAACCAGCTTGTGTGTAGAGATCCGGATGTTCATCCGGTCCAAAATGGCTTTTGCCTCCTGATGCAGCCCTTTCCAGTTAATTACATGACGCTTGCCCATATCGTGAACCATACGGTCGAGCATAATGTTCTCTGCTACGGTCAGATTATGAATAAGGGCCGTATCTACCTCTTGATACACGACCTGAACGCCGAGTTCCTTGGCGTCTTTGGGAGAAGATATCTTGGCCTTTTGCCCTTCAATCCAGATCTCGCCATCGTAGTGATCATAAGCTCCGGCAAGAATTTTCATCAGGGTGGATTTGCCTGCTCCATTGGCTCCAATAAGCGCGTGTGCCGTTCCTGCCTTCAGCTTAAAATCAACCTCCGTTAAAGCTTTCACACCCGGAAAAGTGATCGTAATCTGTTTCATCTGCAGCAATGGTGCAGAGAGATCTGCTATTACTGAGGGGTCTACCTTCACTGAAGTGTCAGCTGTAATTGAACTTGACAATGTGGATCACCTTCCTTCTAGAAAAAAATAGGGCGCCCTTATCAATGGACGATAAGAGCGCCTGCGGCATATTATTTACCGTTCGCCTGCTTCAAGGCTTTCATCCAATCCTCTTCAAAGTCGTCACTTGCGCCCCAGCCCGGAATAATATTGCTGAGATTGACCATGTTCACCGCTTCGCTCGATTTCTCAAGACTTGCGCGGTCAATGAGTGTCGCTTCTAGATTGTGCGTGGCAGGCGTTTTCTCACCCGCAATTTTCTTCGCCAACAGCCGTACATTGACCGCTCCGATCATCTTCGGATCTACTGCAGCGGTAGCCACCCAAGGGCTATCTGTCTTTTGCATAATTTCCAGATCCGAATTCGATACGTCGATACCGTAAATTTCAATCTCGGTACGTCCTGCTTCAATCAATGCTCTTGCAGCCCCGATAGCAAAGGCGTCCCAGCTGGCGTAGATTGCATCAATTTCACCTTTCGGATGTTTCGTGAGCATAGCAGCCACCGCATTTTGGGTATCGACCGAGGTGTCAGCACTGGCTACGCCGAAACGCTCTACCTCCTTAATGCCTGGGTTGTTCTTAAGCGTTTCCTGATACACCTTGTTACGACGCACCATCGGCGGGAATCCGTCTACCCACAAATAAACGATGTTCGCTTCGGCTCCCTGCTCCTTAATCATCTTGTCTAGCGCAAACTTGGCAAGCGCCTCATCATCCTGCGATGTCAGGGTTACACCCTTGATGTCCGCAAGCTCCGGTACAGAGTCAAAAGCGACAACAGGAATGCCTTTCTCGCTCAGCTTCTTGACGTCTTCTACAGTGGCTGGATCATCACCATGCGACAGAAGAATTCCGTCATATCCGTTATCAGCTGCCTGAGCGATTGCATCGTGGAATTTTGCCGAGTCATTATTTGCAGAGAACGTATCTACTTTAAAGCCCATGGCTTCACCCTCTTGCTTGGCTCCTGCTAGGAATTGCGCGGTATGATCATCGCCTCCGATTTTACGGATTGCCATCAATTTAATTCCCTCTTTATCAGCTATACCTGCTGGCAGGTTCTCTACTTTAGCTACTGGCTTTGGTGCACTTCCGCTTTCTTTACCGGACTGGGCGCAGCCTGCTGTCAAAATAACAATAGATAACAGTAGGCTGGTCAGCTTGTACCACGACTTACTCCCCTTCATTTCTCTCTCCCCCTAGTTATGTAATATCACAAATTTATTACAAGTAATCCTATCGGATTTAAAAGAGGGAGTCAATACATTTTTCATATACCGAGATATAGCGGTGATGGACGAATTGTTGCATGAAATACAATAATAGGGATCGGGAATCATCTATTTACCTCTTTTCAGTAGGGATTGGTGTAGAATCTACAACAATATCAGCAGGTTCAGAAATTCTACTCGCCCAATCGGTCAGGCCCCCGAATATTGGACACTTTGTAAAGGAACTTGTAGTGAACGCACTATACCGCGATTTTAAACGCGTTCACTTCATTTTTCTTAAGTTTTTCAGCGAATTCGACAGGCGAGTACCCATACAAGCTCATATGGATTCTTCGATTATTGTAGAAGTCCATGAATCGGTCCAGCACCATAAATGCTTCTTGAAAGTCCGTAAAAATATGGCGCTTAAAACACTCCCGTTCTAAGATGCTGTGAAACGACTCAATGAACGCGTTCTTGTTTGGGCTGCGATTCGGTGTACGTTCATGAATAATAAATTCTTTGTGTGTCTCGAAGAACTTTCCAAATTTGTGACTCTTAAACTGAGGGCCATTATCCGTTCGGATTACTAACTCTTTCTCTTGAGAGAAGATATTTCGTTTGATTAATGCTTTATAAAGCGTATCAACAAGACTTTTTGTAAGGCACTCCTTGCCGCGATACTGCCCCACTACGTTGCGGTCGTATACATCGATAATACTTGCCGTATAGAAGTAACGCTGTAGGCCAGCAATATAGCCGTATTTAACGTCCATCTGCCACAACTGGTTCGGACCGGTTACTTCCATATTGTTAGCTAGACGGCGTGGATAGGCCGCTTTCTGCTCTTTAGGTTTGCCTAGAATATCGAGTTCTTTACAAAGTCGGTATACCTTTTTCTTGTTGATCTTAATAGCGTGCCGTCTACGTAACACAAGAGTGATTTTTCGATATCCGTAAGCAGATTCTTCACCTTCAAGAAGTTTTAAGATTATCTGTTTAATTCGTCCATCACTTACTTTTTTGCCGTTAAACGTGACGGAATAACCTGGCTTTGGGCGCCCAGATTTATTTGATTGTTTTGAATTGGTAGTGGTCTTACGTTGATAATAGTAAGTAGACCGAGGCACATTACACAGCTTCAGGATCTTGCTTACCGGATAACCTTTTAGGATCCATTGCCGGGCCACTTCCATTGGATGTGTGGATGAGTTTTTTTTACAAGGTCTCGGAGGATGGCTATCTCCAGTTCTTTTTCCCCAATTAACTTGGTGGCTTGTTCATACTTTTCTTTCCAATCACCTGTAGTTTGAGGTTGAACTTCAAGTCTGTCCATGTTCTTCTTTCTACTCATCGTCATCTCCACCTCATCTCGATATTGTTTAACCCATTTATATAATGAGTAAGGGGAGAGGCCATGTTTTCGTGCTGTTAGTGCTACATTCCCCCGTTCAAGTGCTTCTTCGACGACCTGTATCCGCAGCTCGTCGAACTTACTATGTTGTACTCTCATAGTGACTGCCTCCAGATAAATTAATTGTATATTATTTATTCTGAAAGTGTCCAAGTTGATTAGGGGGCTTTATAGCAATGTTGTATAACATACAAAATTACTATAAAGCCCCCCCAATATTCGGGGCCTGCCGACTTCTTAATGAAAAAGAGCCCCGACAGGATTCATCCTTGTCGGAGCTCTTATGAACTTAAGTTTCATTTCCCGCAGACTTCAACGTTCCTAGGAATATACAACCTGATATTCCTTCGTTCTGAAGGGCCAGGTATAAATACTTCCGTGTACATTTTTCACACCAATGTTTTACTTTAAGCCTAGACCCATCGTTTCCATCCAGGCTCGGGCAATCAGCGAGTGACCAGCCGGAGACGGATGCACACCGTCCGGCGCCCAATAAGCCGGTTCACGACGCGCAGCAGCTGCAGCAAACAGTCCGTCCAGTGGAACGAGTAGCGCATCAAATTCAGCTGCAAGCTCCCTTACCGCCGTAATCTTCGGATCGAGATCTTCGCGCCACGCCTTGCGGTCTTCAGGATATGGCAGCACGAATGGCTCCAGAAGGATCAGCTTGGCATTAAGCGTTTCCTTCGTCTGCTTCAGCAACTCACGATAGCCTTGCTGAAAATCTTCCAGACTCGTAGGATCTTGGGAATCGTAACGACGCCAGCAATCATTAATGCCGATGTATACAGATACCCATGTCGGCTTCAGATCGAGACAATCCTCCTGCCATCTTGCTTGCAGATCTTTAACCCGGTTACCGCTAATCCCCCGGTTCAAAAAGGTAATATTCAGCTCCGGATGGCTCATGCCTACCAGACCTGCCGTCATCAACGGATAGCCCTTACCCAGATCAGCCGGATTATTCCGGTCTCTACCGGCATCGGTAATGCTATCGCCTTGAAAAAGTATAATATCATCCTTCTGCAATCGATTCATTTCTCTTCCTCCTAAGTAGGTCCGGCTTACTCGCCGTATTATTGGATATAGTTTTATTGGCTACTTTCATACCATACTCCTTCTTCATCGGTAAGAAGGTCGATCTCCGCACAAAAAAAAAAGGAGTCCTCTCCCCAAGTATCGAATGGACCTGGTAGAAAACTTCCTTTGTTTATTTATATTATGCTGAAGTGCTGATCGGCTGTGCGACCCAGTGCCCTTTAGACACCTCAACCAGCTCGGAATGCTCCAGATTATATTGATCCGCCCCGGTACGTTCCTCCATCAAGACCCGCTTTTTCTTCGACTCTACTTTCGGATCCGGAATCGGAATAGCTGACAATAATGATTTGGTATAGTCATGCTGTGGGTTGGAATACAGCTCTTCACTTTCCGCCAGTTCAACGATCTTCCCCATGTACATCACGGCTACACGATCACTGATATGCTTGACCATCGAAAGGTCATGGGCAATGAACAGATACGTGAGTCCAAGCTGCTGCTGCAGCTCTTCGAGCAGCTTCACAATCTGTGATTGGATGGACACGTCTAGCGCAGACAGCGGTTCGTCACATACGATGAACTTCGGCTCCACTGCTAGCGCGCGAGCAATGCCGATCCGCTGCCGCTGCCCGCCGGAGAATTCATGCGGGTACCGGTTGGCAAAAGCCGGATTCAAGCCGACCATGTCGAGCAGCTCCTCGACCCGCTTTCTGCGCTCCTGCTTGCTTCCCGACAGCTTATGAACGTCCAGTGCTTCGCCGATAATATCGACGATCTTAAGCCGCGGGTTCAGCGATGCATACGGGTCCTGGAAGATCATCTGCATGTAACGGCGCATCGTCTTCATCTCCGAGCCGGTCAAGCGGTTCACTGCCATGCCCTGGTACAGCACCTCGCCGCCTGTCGGCTGATGCAGCCGGAGAATAGCCCGTCCGGTCGTCGATTTACCGCTACCGGATTCCCCTACGAGACCAAGCGTTTCACCGGCTTGAATATGAAAGCTGATATCGTTCACTGCCTTCAGTACATTGCCTTTCCCCATATCGAAGTGCTGCTTGAGCCCGCGTACTTCGAGCAGAGGACGCTCGCGGTCCTTGTCAGTCAGAATGAGAGGTGTCGGCTTCGGTTTTTTCTTCTCGTGCAGCCGTGGAAGGGCATTAAGCAGCTTGAGTGTGTAGGGGTGCTGAGGGTTATCGAAGATTTCCTCTGTCGTTCCGGTCTCCACGATAACCCCATCCTTCATCACGGCAACGCGATCACACATTCCGGCGACAACGCCAAGGTCATGGGTGATCAGGATGATCGACGTGCCGAAACGTTCCTGCATATCTTTCATCAAGTTCAAAATTTGCGCCTGAATCGTAACGTCGAGCGCAGTTGTCGGCTCGTCCGCTATGAGCAGCGACGGACGGCAGGCCAGTGCAATAGCAATCATGACACGCTGACGCATACCTCCGGAAAATTCGTGCGGATATTGATTGTATCGCGTCTCGCTGTTCGATATGCCGACCAGCTTCAGCATGTCCAGAGCTTGTTTTTTCGCTTCTTTCTGTGACAGCTTTTGGTGCTTGATCAGGCTTTCGGCAATCTGTTCGCCGATTTTGATCGTTGGATTCAGGGATGTCATCGGATCTTGAAAGATCATCCCCATATCACGGCCCCGAATGCTCTCCATTTCCTTCTCGGTTTTGTCCGCAAGGTTATCGCCTAGGAAGAGGATCTCCCCTTCCTTCATAAATGAAGGAGGCGAAGGCAGCAAACGCATGATTGAACGTGCCGTAACACTCTTGCCGCTTCCGGATTCGCCGACAATGCCGAGTGTTTCTCCTTTATTCAGTTCAAAACTGACACCCCGTACGGCGTGAAATTCCGAATCACGGGATTGAAAGGATACGCTCAAGTTTTTCACCTGTAGTATCGGTTCCATATAAATTCGCCTGCCTTATTTGTGTCTATCATGAGATGAACTCACTTAATCTATTGACTTTTAAATAGCGCTAAAATAAAATATACTATATCACTCGGAATAATGCAATTTCAATGAAGGAGGCACGACACCTTATGGGGGTGACGGAAGCAGCAGGCCATCGCCAGCTTATCAGTAACATCAGCATCACGTACCGTAAAATCCTTCTTAATCCTTCATATAAATATTTACTTCTATTATTGGGAGCACCGGTCAATCTGGTGGTCTTCCTTATTTATATGTTTCAGAGCAAGAAGGACGCATACACTTCGTTAAGGTCCAAGGTTCAGACCGAGCTGATCTCCACCGGTTTCCGGGACAAGCTGAGGACAGAGCAGTTGGAACAGCTTAAACGGAAACATGAGTTTTTCGGACAGAAGGTCAGTGAGGAAAAATTTAACCGAGAGCTTGAAACCTTAACGGAATCACGGTTCCAGGAAACTGTGGAGGAACGTACACGCAAGCAGTTGGAACTCACCGGGAAGAAACGCCTGACTTTTGCGGACACTTTTGAATCACTCATTGCTAATCCCGTCTTTTTCGCAGTGTCATGGATCCCGGGACTGCTCATGTACATACTTCTTTTTTTGTACAGCAGACCATATCTGAAGTTTATTTTTGAAAGACTTATCATGAGCGTGTTTGTCATTTTTGGTGTAGCCGTTCTCGTCTTTACGATCTTGCACCTGTCTCCGTTCAATCCGGCAGCGAACATACTGGGGGAAACAGCGACCAAAGAACAGATTGCGGCATTCAACCATCTTCACGGACTGGATCAGCCTTACTGGACCCAGTTGTGGAATAACATTAAGGGAATATTCACTTTTAATCTTGGTAAATCCTTCTCGGGCAGTGAAGAAATTACGAACAGCATCGCAAGAAAGTTTCCGGTGACGCTGACGCTGACTGTAATTTCACTACTGTTCGCCATGATCATTGCCATTCCAGTCGGAATTATCTCGGCAACGCGGAAAAATTCGTTCTTCGATTATACGTTTATGTTCATCGCGCTGCTGGGCTTGTCCATACCGAACTTTTGGCAGGGATTGATTTTCATCCTTAATTTCTCGATCAAGCTGCAATGGCTGCCAGCCACCTATAATCCGCAGAACTGGCTCTCGATGATCATGCCGGTCATTGTGCTGGGAACGGGGCTCACCGCAGCAGTTGCAAGAATGACGCGTTCCTCCACACTGGAGGTTATTAATGAAGATTATATTTTGACCGCCAAAGCCAAAGGGCTGGGAAAGCGGCAGGTGCTTCGAAAGCACGCTGTGCGCAATGCCCTCATCCCGATCATTACCGTCATCGGACTACAGTTCGGAGGTATGCTCGGCGGTTCGGCAGTTACGGAAAAAGTGTTTAACATTAGCGGTATCGGCAGCTACATCGTGGATAAGCAGTTCATTCCCGATATTCCGGCCATTATGGGCGGGGTCGTGTACACGGCCATCACCATTTCACTGGTCAACGTCATTATTGACATTATGTATGCCTTTTTCGATCCGCGTATCCGTTCCAAGATGAAACAATACTAGTGCGAGTCAAGTAGAAACCAGTCCGTCGTCCTTCTCAAAGGACGATAGCGTTTCTGCGAGAAATATAAGCCAAGTATAAATGAAATCTTATACTTTCTTATATTTTTAAAAAGTCAGATTTTCAGCACTTTGAAGCATCCTCTACTAAAGCAGGTGTACTCATGATCAAGAAGCTTTTCAACCATCGCCAAACCCAGTACCAGCTGAAGTCCTCACAGGAGTACAGCCAATCCGGGTTCACGTGGGTCGTCTCTTTAACCTTAACGATAATCCTGCTGCTGAACAGCTACAGTTTCGGGAGCGGAAGTTTAAGACCGTATGTATTTGCCGCTTTTGCCGTTTACGCTTTGTTTACGCTACTGCAGGTGATCATCACGGCCCTGATCCGGAGGGATCTGCTTCGTGACGGAGAGATCAGGCGCTCAACCCGCGCACTCGGCTATATCCAGCTGCTGAGTATTTTTACAGGCAATGTGTTTGTAACAACCTTTGGTTTTAATCTCATAAAAAAACAAAAAAGTCCCGAATATTCAATCGCCGTTTATATGCTGTTGACGCAAATATTCGTAATCGCCTTATCGGCCTTGAATATGTTCAAGCCTTACGTAGCTGAAACATTTCTACCAGGAATGGCAGCGCTGGTGCTGGTGACAATATTCCATCTGGTCGCCCTGCTGCTCGTTGCAAAATACGTAAACAACCACTACGCGCACCCACGGCTGAAGTGGTTTGCACTGCCGCTCATCCTGACGGCGGTGACGGGCAATATCTTTGCCCTCGTGCTCGGCTTCAACTTGTTGTCCAAGATCCGCAAAAATAGCAATCCGGCATCCACTCGCTGGGCGGACGTCTGGGTGCGAATCACTGGCAATACTACGGCTATGCTGGGACTGTTCTTTATCATCTTCCTGTTTACCGTATCTGTATGCAGCCTGTTTACGTTTGAATACAGCTTCGCGGTAGACAATAACTATTCGGCAATTCTGCAGCAGCCAAGTCTGGCATACCCGCTTGGAACCGATGATTTCGGCCGCTGCCTATATTCAAGAATCGTGTTCGGCGCCCGTATCTCACTCATCGTCGGGTTTATGTCCACAGTTATTCCGCTCGTAATCGGAGGCATTCTCGGCGCGATATCCGGATATTATGGACGCCATACGGACAATATTATCATGCGTCTACTTGATATTTTGTACGCAATTCCCGGTATTCTCCTTGCGATCGCGATTATCGCCGCTTTCGGAGCCAATACGGTCAACCTAATCATCGCACTCAGCGTTGGAGCTATTCCGACCTATGCAAGAACGATGAGAGCAAACGTGCTGCTCGTGTCCACCTACGAATACGTGGATGCGGCTCGTGCATTCGGCTCAAGCAATCTATCGATTATTTTTAAGCATATCGTTCCGAATTCCCTTGCTCCGATGATCGTTAAATCGACCTTGACCATTGGGGGAGCGGTTATCTCTACAAGCAGCTTAAGCTACCTCGGACTTGGGGTTGAGCCTCATATCCCAGAATGGGGAAACATTCTCAAGATCGGCAGTACGTATCTCGAAACCAACTCGTATCTGGCTATATACCCGGGGCTCGCCATTATCGCTCTAGTATTGTCCTTTAACTTCTTGGGTGACGGATTGCGGGACGCGCTGGATCCCAAGCTCGATTAATTATAGTTTATTACTTTTTTCAACATATATATATATAAGATCAGGAGGAAATCATCATGAAAAAAAGAACACTTTTACTGCTGCTGCTTACGTTAGTACTGGTAATCAGCGGCTGCACCGTAAAAACCAAAGACGAATCATCGCAGCAGCCATCTGAGCCGGCAGGCGAGAAACCGGCAAACCCGTCGGCAGAAACGATTGAACTGCTCGCTATGAGCTCACAAGAATCGGATGTGAACATCATCCGTGACCAACTCACCAAAAACGGCTTCAATGTAAAGCTCAATCTTCAGCCCGACTACGGTAGCTATAAAGCTCAGCAGGATGCTGGTAACTATGATGTTATCCTCTCTAGTTGGACAACCGTAACCGGTAACCCTGACTATGCTGTACGTTCCCTGTTTAAGACCGGCGGTGACTACAGTATCATGTCCGATGAAGAAGTTGACAAACTGGTTGACCAAGCAGCAACGCAAACATCAGAAGATGCCAAAGAAACCTATAAACAGCTGGAACAGCGTCTCGTCACTGATAAAGCCTACATTGCACCGCTGTACATCTCACTGAAGAGCCAAGCGTTAAACAAGGACATTCTCGACGAGAACTCCGTGCGCCTGTCCAAATCCCGTTCCCTTCCATGGGAAGCCGTTGATTTCAAAGACCAATCCAAGCGTGACAAAGAGCCGCTGGTTCTGGCCCAATCGACTTCAACACTGACATCACTTGACCCAATCAAAGGTAACGACGGATCGATCAACATTATTAACACGAACATGAACGCTCGCCTGATCAATCTGACCGATGACGACAAAATTACGTCCGAAGGTTCGCTGTCATACAATCACAGCATTGCCGAGGGCAACTCCGAATACTATTTCATCCTAAGAGATGACATCAACTTCGCCAAAGTGGATAACAAGCTGGCCGTAGATTCCGGCGAACGTGTCGGTGCTGACGACGTGGTGTTCGCCCTGAACCGTGCCAAGGATAAAGACTCCGTTCCGGATCACCGGACATATACGTTACATGAACACATTAAGGATGTAGAGGTTGTTAAAGACTTGAGCGCCCTGGATTCCGTCAAAGTATCCGGAAGTGACGAAACTGTAAGACAATCCCTGGAAAAAGGGCTGGAAACCAAAATTTCATCCCTCGTTACCGACAAAAATCAAGCAAGCACCAAGGACGGCAAATATCAGGTCATCAAGTTGACGACTACTGAGCCGTTCCCGCAAGTACTGAACTACCTGGCTCACCAATCGGCCGGTATCGTATCCAAGAAACAGGTTGAGAGCATCAACACGTATGACGTAGCCAAATTTGATGTGAACAAGGACATTCCGTACGGAGACCAGAACACGGTAACCGAAGGTGACAAGTACAACAACACCCTGTTTGCCAGCGGTCCTTACATTCTGTCTTCCAAAAATGATTACGAAGCTGTGTTCTACAAAAACCCTGGTTATATGAAAGGCACTGAGCATGAGCCTAAGATCAATCAGGTAAAAGTACGCTTCATCAAAGATGCCGACAGCACGTTGTCCGCATTGCGCAGTAACGAGATTCACCTGTACTATGGCGTTCCGGAAACGAAGTATGATGTTGTCAAAGGCGACAGCAAGCTGAAGCTCCAATCCATCGAGAGCAACGCCGTTTCTTACCTGCTCTTCAATACCAAGAACCGCGATATTGCGAAGAGTGAAGATCTGAGAAAAGCCGTACTGTACTCCATCAACCAGGATGAAATCCTGGCGTACTACAACAATAACAAGATCAAGGCCTTCTCCACCGTCAGCCCGATGATCAAAACCGGTAATGAGCTGAAAGCCGATCCGGCGAAGGTGAAAGAATTCCTGGCAAACTATCAAAACGCTTCAAAATAATAAATTACAGCAAGTAGAAACGACGCCGACGTCCCTTACAAGGACGACGGCGTTTCTGCGAGAAATATAAGAGACCTCTTACAGTCCATGGACTGCGAGAGGTCTCTTTGATATATGTACATATATGGTATAGCAAAGTACATTTACGAACAATTAAGCTTCAATGATAATTTTGTTTAGCTGCAGATTGACCGGATTATTGATCGTATCTCCTACAGGGCAGGTGCGTTCGATGAATTCCACAAACTCTTGAACCTGTTCTCTCGCTGCGTCAGTCTTAATATGAATGTTATATCTTATATCTGAATACCCGCGGCGGACATCGGATTTATTCATAAATCCGTCGGTATCCAGATCTCCTTCTACCTCTACCCAAAAGTCCTTCAAATCAATATTAAATTTACGGGCGTATACACTTGCTACGATCGACTGACAGGCACCGAGTGCACACAGTACCAGTTCCACCGGATTCATTCCTTCATCCGTACCGCCTAATGATTTCGGCTCATCAATCGTAATCTCAAAATTTCTTGATTTCGCTTTAACAACCATTCCCTGTTGCAGATGTGCAGTTGCTTTAAAAGTCTCTACAGGCATGACGATCCCTCTTCTCCATAAATTTAGATAATTATACCACATTTAACCGGTAGGAATAATAGTTTTTTCACTTTAATATTTAAAGGATCCTACCTCTAGGATAGACCATGTAGACATTCATTAATGTGAATATAACCACAAACTATTTAAGGGAAGATTTAATCTCACGCAGTGAACTAGGCTTCTCTTCAAGTACGCTAAAAAGAGGGTGTTTCTCAGCTTAAATCCTAGCTGCTCGAAACACACCTCCTTCTATGCATTATGCTCTTGTATATACCGACTGACCGCCTTTGATTGTCTGGCGCACGGTCAATTCTTTTCCCCGCATATCAAACAACACAAGATCCGCTGCCGCACCCGCAGCCAACTCACCGGCATGGGGACTGTCGACAAACCGTGCAGGCCGAATGGATGCCATATCCCAAGCATTCTTAAGATCCGTCAGCCCGCTGCTAACCAGCTTGCCGATACCCCATGTCAGCATTTGGGCCGATCCTGCCAGCAATTCCGGCTGCTCGGCAACGCACAGTCTCCCTTCCTCCGTCAGCTGCACTCTTCCCCCGATATGCATGTCGTAGGTTCCCGGCGGCATACCGCTTAATGACACCGCATCACTAACCAGCATCAACCGGTCCCCTTTGGCCCGGAGTGCAACCTTAATGAAGCTATCCGGCAGATGAAAGCCGTCCGCAATGATACAGGCGTACAGCGAATCCTCGGCCAGCTGTTCCCATATGTAATTCGGATGGCGCGGCAGCATTAAATGCGCTCCATTGCCAAGATGCGTAGATAACCGGGCGCCAGCCTTTACGGCTTCCTGAATCTGCTCCGGGGAGGCAGAGGTATGCCCAATAGATACAATTACTCCGTTATCTACACAGCGCTCAATAAACGTGGGCGCACTCTCCCATTCCGGTGAAATTGTCAGTATGGAGATCCTTCCGCCAGCCACCTCCTGCCAGCGCTGGAAAAGGTTCCAATCCGGGGCCTTTACGTACTGCCTGTCATGAGCACCGCGCGGTCCATCTTCTGGCGTAATGAACGGCCCTTCCAGGTGAATGCCGATAACACTGTGCTCCACGTTCGTATTTTGATCACAGGCTTTGGCTATCATTCGTGCAGCGTCTTCGATCTCCTGATCTCCGTTCGTAATGATTGTCGGACAGTACGCTGTCACCCCGGTTTGCCATAGCTGTTCCGTCACGGAAGAAACCATATCGACGGACAGCGGATGTGTATTGAAATCTCTTCCACCGTATCCGTTGATCTGAAGATCAACCAGTCCAGGTCCTATAAACGGCAAGTCCGAATGGTCTGCCGAATCGTCTGGGCTGACATTCACGATCTGTGTTCCCTGTATCTTTACTTGGACGGGTCTTCCTGTCCCATAATGAATGCCGCTAACAGTCCATGAATCTTCAAGTTTCATGATTCTGGCTCCCCGTAAGCTGCCGTATCCGTATACAGCGTGCAGTCCTCATGTTGACGCAGGATGGTGGACGGGCAAGCTGTCGACATTTCATCCTTCAATGTCCGCTGGACAGCATCTTTCTTCGTATTTCCGGGTACCATACAGAACAATCTTTTACCCCTCATCAGTGCAGGAATCGTTAGTGTTAACGCATGTGTGGGAACGAGATCCATCGACTCGAAGCAGCCGTCGTTTACCTGCTGCTGCCGGCATACTTCGTCCAGCTCCACCGTTTTCATGAGATCGGGATCGTTGAAATCGGCAACGGGTGGATCATTAAAGGCGATATGTCCATTCTCCCCGATCCCCATGCAGACAATATCAATCGGTTCCTCCGCGATAATCTCGCTATAACGTCGGCACTCCTCTTCCGGAGAATTCGAACTCTGGATCAGATATACTTCTGCAGGATGGACAAGGTCGAATAACCTCAGCTTCAGGAAAAGCCCGAACCTTTGCGGCGCATCTGAATCAAGTCCGATATATTCATCCATATGAAAAGCTGTCACGCGAGACCAGTCAATGTCCGGCACCTTCACAAGCGTCTCCAAAAACTCATTCTGTGAAGGAGCTGCTGCAAATATCATACGCACCTGTTCCTGCTTACCTAACAGTTCTCTCATATGTGCCGCGCAATCCAGTCCAGCCGCTCTTCCGAGCATGGAACGGTTCTCATACACCTTCACCTTTAGCCGATCAACGATCCTTTCCACCACAGTCGGCAAACTCATCTTTAACTCCTCCAATTGTTATATTTTATTCTTTCACTCGCTTCGTTAACAGCTCCACCAACAGCAGCATGTTCCGCAAAATATGATATGGATCCTTCACCGGCAGCGCGACGATTTTATCCAGAGGTTCATTATGCCGGTTCCGAATCTGAATCCACTCTCCCACATCCGGATCTGGATTCGGAAATACCTTAAACGTAAATTCGTGGATTTGTTCGTGCCAAATACGAAACGCCTCATCCCCGCTCATCTCATAAGCCAATAGCGTCGTATACAGCGACTCAGAATGCGGCCACCACAGCTTGGTGTCCCAGGAGCCGAGGATAAGACGTTCGTTCTCATCCCCGGTGAGAGTTCCCTTGGGCTGACCGCCTTTATAATCGACAAAGCGGAGCAAACCGCCATACTCGGTATCCCATCCGAGCTCCAGAGCATGTTTGGTGATGTCACACGCCTGTTTAATGACATCCTTTCGTCTGTGCCTCTCGGCCGTTTTCATGATAAACCACATGCATTCAATGGTATGACCCGGGTTTACATAGCGGCACAATAAGGTCTCTTTCTTGCCGTTAACACCCTGTTCATCCACCATTTCGAACAATGTGCCGTCCTCAGCTGCAAACCGGCCCACAATGGTCTCCATGAACCGGACGGAATCATCATCCACATCTTGAGCCCGGGCATGCCGGAATTGTCCAAGTACCTCTGCCAGCTCCTGCGAAACGTTCAGCATGATCATCGAGTAAGCATGCAGTTCAAGCCCTTCCGGAGCCGGATACGGCTCACTGCGGACATTGGCGCTGCCCAGGCGTCTCATAATAGAGTCGTACAGCTCAAGCGCTTGTAACAGCACATGGAGTTCTCCGCTGACCCGGGCATATTCGGTAAATCCCAGTACGACAAAACAATCGGCATAAAAGCTCGTATCATACTCGGCGCCCGGAATACTTTCTTTCCGTTCCCCCGTCTCGGTCAATAGAAAAGCAATACTGCCGCTTTCTAAAAATGCATGCTCCTGAATAAACTCCACGGCAGCCCGAGCCTGCTCCAATAGCGGCTCCGCCTCACCTTCCATCATTCCCTGCCTGCGCAGCCATACCAGACGGGACCAAATCCATATAAACCTTCCTTGAGACCATGTATATTTATCGCTGGATAATCTCTCGGTTCCCCGGTTATTAAAACAAGTAAACACGCCTCCATGCTCCCCATCGACGGCTCTCATCCAAAAGGGAAGCAGTATCTCATCCACATGACGACGGTAAACATTAAGCAGATCTGCAGTCATGAGTCACACTCCTTTCCGCTCTGATTCTCCATTGTCAGCTTGCATCGATGGCTGTTCCTGCAGGCGGCTTGCCTCGTACAGCATCTTCATCGTTATTCAGCGCATTTAGCAGCTCATCCACTTCCGGACGTACTTTTTTGTTCGGGTTCAGCCAGCCCATTCCCGCATAAATAACGAGCGATGTTAAGACAGGCGAAGCGACCACCGCAGCCGTGCTCAGATCCGGAATTACAAACTTAACCAGAATAAACACGATGATCCCTGCGCACCAGGACGTAATTGCAGCTGCCGAACCGCTCCGGCGGAACCAGGACAGCAAACCGAGCAGCATCGGAATGGAGATCGGCCCGACTAAGCCTCCAAACCATATAATGAGCAGGTCCAATACACCGCCGAATGATTTTGCGTTCATGGCGATCACAACGGTAATCAATATAAAGATGAGTACGGTTAGTCTTACGGCGAACAGAGAAGTTTTATTTTTGTTAAACCGTTTTGGGAACATGGCAGGTAAAATATCTCGCGTGACCACCGCCGTTATAGCATTAGCATCAGACGAAGTCATTGCAAGTGTCTGAGTGAACATCGCAATAAGCACCATCCCAACCAGTCCGCTTGGCAGCAGTTCCGTTGCCATAATCGAATACGATTTCGTCGGATCTTCCAAACCTGGAAACAAGATCGGAGCTGCCCACATCGGGTAAAAAATAAACAGCGGCCAGACAAGATACAGAACAGACGATAAAAGAGCAGCTTTTTGGGCGTCCTTTCCCCGCGGGGAGGCAATGAACCGTTGAGCTAGATTCCACGTCCCTCCGTTGTAACTGAACGTATATATGAGCAGGTAAGCCAGGACAAATCCTAACGTGTACGGCTCCCGCAGCGGCATAGAATTTTCGGCTGGCAAGCGGTCCCACATCGTTAGCAGCTCACCGAATCCTCCCAATTGCGTTGCTACGGCAACAATCATGGCAGCGGCCGCAATCAGCTGGACAATAAACTGTCCGAAATCATTCAGCGCATCTGCCCATAACCCTCCGATAGCCGTGTAGAACAGACCTATTGCCCCGGAAATGATAATACCGGTCACGAGATCCAGCCCTGTGAACACATTTAGAATCACGGCGATCGCAGCCCATTTTGCCCCTACGTCAAACACTTTTAGCAGCACCCCGCTCCAGGCCATCAGCTGTTGTGTAGGCACATTATACCGAATAGACAAATACTCCATCGGCGATTCGATGTTCAGCCGCAGCCTGAGTCTTGCCCAGCGCGGAGCGAACAAAATGGATCCCGCAAACACACCGATCGCAATCGGAACGGCCCACCAGACATACATCGTAAACCCATAGTTATAAGCTACGGCCGCGTAAGCGACGAATACCGCAGCACTATAGCCGGACATATGGTGAGAAACCCCCGATAACCACCAAGGCAGCTTGCCCCCCGCCGCAAAAAAATCGTTACTGTTCTTTACTTGCTTCAAAGACCAGTAAGTCGCACCTATGACAAGTACAATATACACACCGATGACAATCAGATCTGCTAATTTCACGATAAACTAACCTCCTCAATGAATGGCTTTGGCTAGCAACATGTATAGCTATAACTGTATTTAATCCAAGCTATCGATTTAATCAGTAAGCGTTTACAAATTTATATGCGAAAAAAGCCTCTGTCGGTGCATATCATTTCATACTTGTTATGATTTCGCCCCTCTCCTCATCGATTCGAATATTAATCCTTATATAGGACTAAATATTTTCTATAAAATACTATAAGGTCTTTGGAATGTCAATCCTTCACTGTTACAATAGTTGTAGTACTCTCCAACCAAAATTAATCAGAAGAGGTTATGAAATGACGAAAGGAACCGCAGTCTTACGGCAGCAAAATGAGAAACGTGTCTTGGCCTTTCTGAGGAAAGAACGCATCAGCTCACGCCTGGACATCGCCCGTCATCTTAAAATCAGTAAAAATACAGTATCTCTTATCGTAGAAAAATACATCAAACAGCACATCATTCAGGAAATCGGCATAAATGAGACATCCACTGCCGGACGGCCCAAAATCAAAATTAAGATCATCCCGAACTCTCTCAAATCGGTCGGAATTCTGATTCAGCACAATCAAGGTTTTCTCGTAGTAACCGATTATTACTCCCGGGTTATAGATTCGGAAATCTTCACCCTGAACACCTCCGAACCCGGTCGCTGTCTGGACGAGATCGGGCGCAGAACCGCTGCGCTACTCAGCAAACATCCGGAGACACTCGGTGTCGGAGTGGGCATGCCGGGTATCGTGAACCCGGACAAAGGGTTTGTGCATTACTCTTCGCATTTAGGCTGGAGTGATGTTGATGTGAGCAAGCTGCTCTCCCTCCATATTTCCCTGCCTTTACAGGTGATGAACAACGTTAAGGCAAGCGCTCTTGCCACACTGCAGCAGTTAGAAACAGAAACGGCTGATTCCACCTTTTATATACGTATTGACGAGGGGGTTGGCGGAGCCTTTCTGATCCGGGACAAGCTCCATTTCGGCGGATCATGGACGGCTGGTGAAGTAGGCCATTTAATGATTGATCCCACAGGTCCCCTCTGCCAATGTGGACGAAACGGATGCCTTGAAGCATTGATTCGTACCAAGGCGGTACGCCATCGCCTGCAGCAGTTGGAAGCAGAGCAATATACGGGAGCACACGCAATCTCTAATACGGAATCAGAGGCACATGTCTCCCCTTGGGGTAACACTGTAACTGACCGGAACACGGAAGACAAATCCGTTCTGATCGATGCTCCCTTGAATGCCTGGGAAGGGTTAACTCCGGAGGACCGCGTGTATACGGAAGTCGGCCAATACTTAAGCACGGCACTCACACACATTATCCATCTTTGCAATCCTAAACAGATCGTAATCGACAGCCCTTATGGTGATAGCGAGCACTTCAAGCAGATTACAATGAGGTTGACTCAAGGTAACACGCTGCGCTTTCCTTATGAACATACCGATATTCTATTTGTCCAGAACCGGGAAAATCCGGCGGTCGGCGCCGCACTATCCATCATCCAGAATTTTGAAAACTACGAGTAGACCGGAATGATAAAGAGCCATGAAGGGATTAATCCTTCCATGGCTCTTTTGTGAATCTACCTGTATTCTTGTTCGTTCTTTTCAACCGCAGCTCTATCAAACTCCTCCGGCAATTGGCCTGTGGTGCTGTGATCAATCGCTGTCATGCAAGCACCATACTGAGCTTTGAGAGCCTCTAGCAGTGAAACTGAAGCATCGACCGCTCTCCTGAAAATACTATCGTTGTTCTATTGCATTAAGGAGTAACGAGCAATGGCTCCCATTGCAGCCCTTCCCCAGCAATCTTCCTCCGAAGTTCGGATATTTCTTTCAACGTTTTCTCACGTTGAGATTCCAATGCCTGAATCGTCTGGTCATGCAGTTCATTCACTTTTTTCTTCGTGCTGTTGGCCATATCCGTAATGTCTTTTTTCCGCGCTGTATTGTATTTGGCAAGCGCCGTCGTCAATTCTTTAAACAATTTATCATATTGTTTTTTGGCTTGAGTCTTGCTTAATTTCCCTTTACTATATTTCCACATCGTGCTGTCAAAAGAAGAATCGCTCGAGAGTTTGCGAAGATGCCACATGTTGCTGTCAAAAGAGGTATCGCTCACGTTATTTTTCATTTTCCAGGCAGCGCTATCAAAATGTGCAGGGTTGATTGTTTTTCTGTAATTCCACATATAGCTATCAAAATGTGTGTCGTTTAGCGCTTTATCCAGCTTCCATAGCGTGCTGTTATAATGCGTTCGGTTAGCTGCTGTGGAGTACTTCCACATCGGGCTGTTATAAGTCCCCGGATTGATATAATTTCTATACCTTTTCAAATCATCAGCCATTTCACGGTTGTTTCCATATAGCTGATCAAACTGCTCATAGTCAGCTTCCAGCTTCTCAATCCAAACCTTCTGGTCTGAAAGGACTTTGCTCTCCAGTGCATCCAATACGGCATTACTGGAATCATTAAATTGTTTGAAATCCTTGTCGATCCGCTCTTGATATGCTTTATAAGCATCTACTGTCTTTTTGTTATAAGTTTCGTACTGGCTCCTTACCTGATTGATCCATTTTTTATCCGCAGCATCAACAGCGGAAGCAGGGAGTATGGCCGCGGAAGCAATCAAAAGCGCACACACCATAAGCATGAACTTATATAAGAACATTTTTTTCATTGAGCTATAACCTCCTGATCATGTTTTGCATAAGGAAACCAAGGAATATTTTACCTAATGGTAGTCTGTCTTCCAATAGTAAAAGGCCGAATTCATACTTTTGCACTAACAAAATAACTCCTAAGCTTCAATAATGTCATTTCCTGGGGAATAATCACGAACGTCTAGGACTACGTTTCCATTGGTTATCTAAATGATCAAAAGGTCTGCTGACCTAGGCCCCCGCTGTCTGTAATGAGACGCTATGCTTACAAAACATTCCTACAGTCGCTCTTCTCTGAAAATTCCTGAGTGAATTCATAACGAAGAAATTCGGGGACATATACACCGTAGACCACAAAAAAAGCAAGCTACCCAAGAATGAATCTCGGATGACCTGCTCTTGTTTTTTCTGAAAGATAATATGCACAAATCGTAGATCACCGTGCTGCTAAGGACTCCGAATGGATGCAATCCGCCATCGAAAATACCTTCACTGTTCCCGGGGACGCCGGAATGAATGCTGTCTCGCTAGAATGACGGGAGCTAAAGGAAATCTTCTTCGGCTTCCCAGGGATCAGGTCGAAGAAGTTATCGCTGAAAATGCCTTCTTGTTCTGAAGACAGCCATACCTGGCGTGCAAACACATTGCTCTCCACAATAACAACCGTACCGCCGTTACCCTGAACCTCTCTGACCGTGATGTCAGGGGTTTGCAGCAGAAGATGCTTGTCGGTTACAAAATAATGATCTTTGCTGTCCGCAACGTCCCCTTCCAGCTCTAACTCTACGCGGAGGACGACCGAGGAAGGATTGTGTCCGCTCAGGAGTTCATCAACCTGAGTCTGATACACTATTAAAGCCGCCTGCGCATTGACTTGCACGGGAAGAGATAATGCGTGCAGTTCTTTCCCTTCGAAACTGATCAGCTCAAGCCGCAGGATACCCTCAATAGGTGCAGACACATCGGAAATCAAATGAACTGAAACGATGCCCTCCTCCTGCTTCTGTTCTACGGCAAGACAGACATCACGGAAGCTGCGCTTAGCAACATACTGCAATGCCTTCCACCGGCCCAAATAATCCATGCCCGCCCAGGAAGCGACCGGCCAGCAGTCGTTCATCTGCCAATATAGCGTACCCATACAGTACGGCTTATTACGACGATGCGCTTCAATGGCTGTCTTCATCGCTTCCGCCTGCTGCATTTGGCTCATATACAGAAACGAAGTGAAATCCTTCGGCTCATGCATGTACTGGTCCATATAACTTTTGATCAAGTGGTTCCCCGCTCCGTTCTTCTGGTGTGCCAGCATAACCTTGGATTCCAGCTCCATATCGCTCTCACCAGCATACGTTCTTACCGTCTTGGGTTCTGGGAACGACTGAAAACCGTATTCACTCATGAAGCGTCCCACATATACGTTATAGTTATCAAACGGCTCGTTGTTGTGCCACACTCCCCAATAGTGGATATCGCCACTCGTGGTTTCGGGATTAGCATGCTGGTTCTTGTCCCTGCTGAGTGACACGAGCGGAGAAGACGGCCAATACTCAGCACCTGGTGCACATCTGCCGACGGCCTCTGGCAATATCTCGTGGAATATGGCTTCGTAATCTCTCCATAACTTCTCGCGAATGTCATTGCTGTACTGCTGCTTCCATCCCCAGCCCGCTTTCTCATCATAATGCGCCCATGCAGAGTCAATCTCATTATTTCCACACCAGAGCACAATGCTCGGGTGGTTGCGCAGACGCGTCACATTCTCCTCTGCTTCCAGCCGAACGCTATTCAGGAACGCTTCATCCCCGGGATACATACTGCAGGCAAACATAAAGTCCTGCCACACCATTAACCCATTTTCATCACACAGCTCATAGAAAATGTCCTCTTCGTAAATGCCTCCGCCCCAAACGCGAAGCATGTTCATATTGGATTCGGCAGCAGACGCAATCTCATGACGGTAACGTTCTGCCGTTACTTCAGTTAGGAAGCTGTCATTCGGAATATGATTCGCACCTTTGGCAAATACAGGTGTCCCGTTCAATTCGATGTAGAACGATGTGCCAGCTTGATCTGCCTCCTGAACGAGACGGACGCTGCGAAGTCCGGTCCGTACTGAAGCGTGTGACACCGTCCGCTGCTCTGCTTGGAGTTCCGCACGGAATTCATACAAATTCGGCTCTCCAAGACCCCGGCACCACCATAGCTTAGGCTCCTTGATTTCCATAGCAAGCTCTATCGTGTTACTGCCGCCGGTTAGCTGTGTCTTTCTTTCCCACTTCTGTCCTGCTGTTGTGACAATAAGAGTTCCATCAAAATCATCATTTACCTCAACCGTTACAACCGCCTTCATTCGGGCAACCGAAGCCGTCACCTGTTCCTGATGAATAAACACATCACGAATCACTGCCTCTGACCACGCCTCGATCCGGCACTCCCGCCAGATTCCGCTCGTCACAAACCGCGGGCCCCAGTCCCAACCGTAATGATATGGTGCTTTACGAGCGAAGATGCTAACCTTCTTCTCGCCCAGCCCTCCTACTTCAGATTGGTCATTATCTGCCGGGAGTGCATATCCGAGCTTCTCTAGCTTTGGCAGATCCTCCTGAATCGGGGAACGGAAGACGATACGGATATGATTGCTTCCTGGCACGAGCCGTTCCTTGACATCAATCTTCCAGGAGCGAAACATATTGTCCGCAGCCAGAACAGCCTTTCCGTTCACATACACATCCGCATAAGTGTCCAACCCGTCAAATACTAGCTCCAGACGGGACTCTGCCATCAGTTCATCGGAAACCTCAAAACTTGTTTCATATTCCCAATCCTGTTTATCAATCCACTGCAGGTCATGCTCATTCGTTCCATAGAATGGATCTTGAATTTTATCATTTCGAAGCAGATCGGTATGTACGCATCCCGGAACTCGGGCAGGCAACCATTCCTGTTCATCAGAAGCTTTAAACGTCCAGTTATCCAACAATTGTAGTTTCATATGAGCCTCCTCCATTCGCCCAAAATATAGCACCATATCTTTCTATCGTCAATAAAATTATCATAACGTTATTATAATTTTAATAACATTATCATATTACTTTTTAGTTTATAAAAATATTATCATATTACTCTTCCATAATCTGATTCTGTCCATACGCTAGAATAAGGAACAGGACAGGTCCAAAAGGCCCTGCCCTGTTAACTATACGTCCCTATTATGAAACAAAATGTTAGCAAAAAGGTTGTTCTTACGGGGATAGCCTGCTAATTCCACTTCATTAGGAAGTGAGAGCGCAGGAATCTCGTGGCTTTAGCTATGAGAGGTTCAATCCTCAGTAACCTTCACTGTAACACCAACTTCAAACATCCGGTTCCACGGCATGTACACATCTATAATTTTAACTCTTGTATTCTCTGTATCCACATGTTCATGAATGAACTGCTCCAGCTTTTCTCTAACCAGTGACGCGATCTGGCCGCGTCTTCCGTCAATCTCAAAATAAGAATATCCCATTTCTTGAACCTGACCTTGTGACAGTAATTTACGGACGGAAGCACAGTAACCGCAATCCTCCACATAGCGGAGGGCCAGAAAATCCAAGTGCCCTTCGGTTCTGCCGTAACGGGTAAAGAGCATCATCTGGGCAATGACAGTTCCAAGCGTGTTGGAGCTTGTGTTCCATCCGGCATACCCCGCAAGATCGAACAACATTCCCTTCTGGCGGAGCAGCTTTAATAACTGCAAATCCCCTCCATTAGCATAGGCCACATCCCCAACCGCTACAGGCTTGCGGAACCGCTTCATAATAAAGCTGCCGTATTCCACCAACTCCACAGCGTTACGCAGTACTTGATAGGAGGCCTCCGGTGAAGGCTGGTTGTTCGATTCGGTCATCTCAGCTCCAGGAGCATTTACGAGCAGAATCATATCTGCTTCTTGGGCACTCGCCGCCACTTGTCCACCAGCCGCTAAAATCTGATATTTCACACTTTCGAACAACGGCCTGTCTTCATATAGCGGCGTCACGAAAGGGGCCCCTACACCTGAAAAACGTGGATACACAAAAGGCATGTCGCCGTTCATTTCATTGATCATTCGGGCTATGAGCGTGCATCCCGCTTCATCCGCACCCGGATACATCAAGGAAGACAGTTCCACATTCCTCAGCGTCATTTCGTCTCTTAGGAGTTGCTGATCCTTGGCGGTCCAGCCATAAGTCGCCGAATCATCCTGCGGGATAATAAGGAAGTCGATAATACCTTCCTCAACATACCGAAGTACTGCCTGATTGGCAGCACGATTAAGAGCCCTACGCCCAAGATAGTCGGTTTCTACCTCTTCCGGCAGCACCTTCTCGATCCGCCGCAGCTCCTCAAGCTCATCTTCGGATGCCAAGCCAAGCTCATGGCGATGAGTAATATAGCCTTTCTGGAACAGCTCACGTCCATACAGCCCGTAATACTCTGGTTCTTCATCCGAGCTGGAATATTGAGGACAACGCATGATGAGATGCAGAGCAAACAGCTTAAGTTTAGGGTTCTGCCTCTTCAGTCCACGTAAACGATCTATACGTTTGCCTATTTCCTCTTCGTTCAGATCATGAAGTCGGGAAGGAACAATGCCACCGTACAGCAGCGTATCCAATGCAACGATAGCGCCGTCTGCATTCTTGCATTCCTCCTCCAACCAGACGCCGAGCCGGTCTGTATCACCTGGCTGCTTCTTCTGTCCCATAATCTCCAAATCCGGCCTAACCAAATTCACTCCGGTTCCGTTAATCAGTAAAGCAGGATACTCATAATTACATGGTCGTTCATCCAACGGCAGGTATACAATCTTTACGTTTTCCACAATTTAGCGCTCCTTTTTCCCAACAGGATAATCCGGTAAACCACAACCTCCCTCATCTTTCTACCTCAGCCTGACAAGAGGGAATAGCTTTCATGCAGGATTTCTCCAGCAGCGATTTACTTTAAACAGCACCTGGGATAACCCTCGCTTTTATAAAACGCTTTCAATTCTGATGATCATGGGATCAGTTTATCATAGAAAAACTAGCTAAGGGGAATATTTTTCCTTTTTATTTATATATTACGAACAATTTATTCTAAAATTCAGTATACAAAAAAATCGGCCGCAGCCGATTCTATGTATTGGTGAATCATTAGGTATTCGCCCTTGAAGAGCTTTAGTATAGATCAAACATATTCACTTCATAGCCCAGAGTTTTCAGGTAGTTAAACATCTGTGCCCGGTGGTGCTGTGTATGGGTAACAATCTCGATCAGCCATTTAGCTTGTACAGATCCGTGCTCCAGATAAAATGGCTTTGTTTTCTTATGCAAAAACTCCTTCTCCGAAAGTTTCTCCATGTAGTGTTTTACATCCACTGTGCCGGAGTTCATCCAGCCGATGAGCGTTTCTTTATCTGTTCCAGCAGCAATTTCCACTTCGAGTGCGCGGATTTCTGACTCGCTTTTTTCTTGAAGAATAAGCAGGTCTACAGCCGGTACCGACACAAGATGATGAACGAGTTCCTGAAGGTTTCTCATATTGTCGGCGGGTCTGTAATCCCAATGCTCGGGTGATATTTTGCGGATGAGATTGCAGGAGGTTCTAACGATATGCTCCAGCTCTTCAATCAATAAATGCTTTACTTCATTAGTCGTGTTCATGTGATTCACTCCATTTCCATAATATTCATCTTCATTTCGCCGTCTATGTTCTGGGCTTAGTACTTATTGTAGATTATAATAGTGACAACTATTGTCACTATTACGAAAAAAATTTAAAAACCTTAAAATAAATCGATGGAGTTATAGCTATGTCTAAATCCAAAAGACTCATAGAGTTAATGATGACCGTCAACCGGATGCGGAAGTTTACCGCGAAAGAGCTTGCCGACCAGTTCGAAGTGTCTCAGAGAACGATCCTAAGAGATCTGCAGGAGCTAAGTGAGCTAGGAGTGCCCCTCTATTCTGAAGTCGGGCCACATGGCGGATACCAGGTTCTCAATGAACGAATCCTACCTCCGATTGCGTTCAGCGAGGAAGAGGCAGTTGCCATGTTTTTTGCCAGTCATGCCCTGCGTCACTATCTATTTATGCCCTTTGAAGCTGAGTCTTCTTCAGCGCTGAACAAATTTTACTTTTATATGCCTGGAGATGTGCGTGACCGGATTGACCAGATCAAAAACCGTATGGACATTTTCACACCGACCCGGCAGCAAAAAGCAGAATATTTGTCGATCTTGTTAGATGGAGCTGTGCAGCAAAAGGTTATCACGATTCAGTATGAATCCAAAGGTGGTTATTCGCACCGAAATATCCAGCCGGTCGGCATCTATGCCAGCAATGGGTTTTGGTACTGTCCTGCTTACTGCTTTTTGCGTAAGGATTTCCGTCTGTTCCGCTGCGACCGAATTCAATCGGCGGAGTATGACACCAGCGGGATTTTACCTATGGATCACCGCCATATCCACCTTGGCAATTGGGATTCGTTAACGAGACAGACCCCTTCCTATATAAATATTGCCGTAGAGCTCAGTCGGGAAGGTGTTCAGCGATGTGAGAACGAGTTGCGGCCAGTGCCGACCATACACATCTACCAGGACGGTACAGGCCGGATAGAGCAAAATATCCCAGAAAGCGAAATTTTATATTTCGCCAAGTTCTTCATCGGACTGGGCAGAGAGGCGACTGTCAAAGAGCCTCCCGAACTGATCCGCTGCATGAAAGACATCTTGTCTGACATTATGGCAAAATATGAATGAGACAGATCGAATTCAACTGTTACACTAAAGACCCTTAGCCTGAGCATCACTACGAATGCGGATTATTCTTCCGTTGGAGACTTCTATTTCTTTAGTTCAATCTACTCTATTGTCGCTGATCTCTTATATAACCAAAAAAAGCGCCTGATTCTCTTCAAAAGAACCAGGCGCTTTCTCATTAACTATTCTCTTTTTTTCTTCCAATCAGGATAGAGAAATCGCAGCTGATTTCGCTTAGATCATGATTCAGAACTTGCCGAACCTGTTCTTCCGCTGCACCCCAGGATAACGGCGTCATGTAAATCAAATGCTCCAACTGTACCGGATCGAGGCTGACCTTATACTGGAGCCGTTCCTGATGCAGCAGCTCAAAGCCTCGGTTGAACAGTTCCACGGTCTGCTCATTGGAATATTCCCGGCGCTCACTTTCCCTGTACAGCAAGGTACGCAATTCCTTCAGGTATTCGCTGTCCGGTATAACCTTGATCAGTATCCCGTCATCCGTAAGCAATCTTTCAAATTCCGCATAATTGGAAGGCGATAATATATTCAAAATAACGTTAAACGACTTGTCAGCAAACGGGCATTTTGCCAAATCAGCAACACACCATATATTTAACCCGTCATCCCGCGCGGCTATTTGGACGCCCTCTTTCGAAATATCGATTCCAATCCCCAGAACTTCTTCTTTTACAAGAGAGCTTGTCTTCTTCCTTAATGCGGTCAGGTGAGATCCTTCTCCGCATCCTGCATCAAGAAGAACTATTTCCTTGTCCTGGACCGACTCCTGTCGCCGACTTATGATTTCACTCAACCGGACCAGCAGCGGCTCAAAAAAAGACGCCTCATTTATCATTTTTCGCGCATCAAACATCCGTCTGTCATATTTTGTCTTGGACGGGTTTGTCAGCATATTGACATAGCCCTGCTTGGCGAGATCAAACCGGTGAAGGTTTACACAGAGCAGGCTTTTCCCGTCGTCTACTCTCAGAGCACCTTGACATACCGGGCATCTGAACAACGCTTCATTCTGCTCCATAAGCCGGGCACTTGCTAACAACTTCCCGCTTCTGGTCATGTATAACACTCCATTCATTATCTGTAGGTCCAAATTCATCTGAAAGCTGGAAAATATCGCGGATCATCCGCTCCGGTTATCATAACACACTCCTCGTTCCATTTACGACAAATGCAGCAAGTGGCTAAGACAGGCCAGCGGTTTCTGCCCAGCGATTAACGATGTACTATCCGAGTAACCCTCTCCCCGGTCAGCCAACTAGGCTTGCGATCCCTCCCTCCCTGCGTCCTATTACGAAATAGTTCTTTACTTCCCCATCACTCCAGTGATGTTTAGTCCTTTAGTATGTTGGTTCCAGAATATTCCTAGTTAGAATTAACCATCTTTATATATCCGGTCCTGTATGTCTTGACCGCTCGAAATATCGACTTATACAATGTAATTTGTAGAAATTTAGCATATTAGATGGAGGACTGTAGATGTTGAAGCTAAGACTATTTGCCCCCCTGCTTTTGGTTATGTCATTATTTTTAGGATCAAGCCAAGTATTTGCGGGTGTAACTTTTCGCGATACTGACAACCACTGGGCGAAGGCGACTATTGAGTGGGGAGTCGAGAAAGGAATAGTGAATGGGTATGCGAATGGTACGTTTATGCCCAACCAAAATGTGACCGAAGCGGAGTTCATCCGTATGCTCGTGGTCGGCATCGCGGGCAAGGATTTAGAGGAGACTTACTTGACCGAATTCTGGTCGGATAAATATTATAACTTCCTTCATTTTAAAAATTATCCGGTCCGCGGTTTTGCAGACAAGAAGATTCGGAGTACCTATATTACACGCGCCCAAGTCGCAGAACTTGTGTCCAGTGCGGATGGAGTCAACTATTCAGGAGATCAGGCCATTCAATACGTGCTCGGCAAAAAGTATGCACTAGGACGGATTAAGGGCGAGAACACGATCCGGGGATATATGGGCCATGAGACCATCACCCGGGCAGAAGTGCTCCAGCTCATTAAAAATCTAACGAATCACGGTATGTCCAACCTGTACGACCGCCCAACCGAAAGCAGCCCTACGGCCAGCCTCCCAAAACTTCCGACAGAATGGGATGTATACCGGGATAACATGTACATAGTAATCCGTCAGAACGTGTTCACAAAATATAGCGGATATCGCATTTACGACGACGGCGACAGCCGTGTAGTCATGACCCGAACGAAGCAACAAGGTCAGGTCGATAATGCAGTTACTGTGCAGTTCGAACCTCAAATCTTGTCGTTCAGCAGCATATCTCTGTCCGACAGCAACGACAGCACACAGCGTAATATGCTTTCGGACGTACTGGATTTGTACGGCTTCAAGATCGATAAAAGCTATCTTCTGACCAAGATCGATTCAGCGGTCAAAAACAAAAAGGAAATTCAGCTGAAGGTTAGTGGAAAGACAATCGTCATTGATCCTCTTATCTCCAGCCCGGAAGGACAAATCAAGGTTTACTATAAATGGTGGGATGTTGCCCGCGCATAACCTTAGTGCTTACATTTCATGATGAGATAGCCATATAAACTCCTTGATCTCTGTTTCAGCACTACGATTGCGGATCATCCTTCCGATCCCTGTTATCCCCAGATTTTTCCAGAACGGATAGTATAGTATGGTTAAATCCGGGGATAAAGGGGACCACTTCGTTTCTCCAGCATGATTCCGCCTTCTCCGTTGAAGCTAGGTACTTCTTTAGTTCGATCCTCAATCACTCTTGCCCCCGAATTTCCTGAATTATTCCTACCAGCTCCTCATTAGAGCGGCTACGTCTCCGATTGCCTTGCGTCCTGCCGGGCTAATTCCGCCAAGCTGGAAAAAACCGTGATTTACCCCCAGATATCTCTGGCACTGGGCATTCACCCCCGCTTTCAACAGGCGGCGGTAAAGCTCCTCCCCTTCATCGACCAGTGGGTCAAACTCCGCCGTTAATATATATGTATCCGGGAGCCCGGCCAAGTCATCCCTATATAAGGGACTGGCTTCGGGATGTTCGGGAGTTGTATTTCCCTCAAAATACGCTTCAAATCCGCTGAGCAACATATCCCGTGTAACAATGTAGTCGTCGCCATATTGGTCATAGCTTTTACTGGAGCCATTCGCATCCAACATCGGATAGATCAAGATCAAACGCTGAATCCATGACAGTCCCTCCGATTTCAACCGCAGAGAAGCCACAAGGGCGATATGCCCTCCCGCGCTGTCTCCGGCTAGGGTCAGCTTGTCCGGGTTCCCGCCCCAAGCGGACGCCTGCTCCTTAACGATCCGTATCGCTTTCACGGCATCGTCATGGGCGGCAGGATAACGATGCTCCGGTGCGAGCCGATAATGTACGGCTACAACCAGGCAGCGACCCTGGTTAGCCAACTGCCGCATCTGACGGTCATGCGTTTCGAGATCGCCGCTCACAAAGCAGCCACCGTGGAAATAAATCATCACGGGAAGATTACTCTCATCCTGCGGCCTGTAAATCCGCAGCTGCACCTCGTCAAAGTTAAAGTCTTCGATCCTCCAGACAGGCTCCGCCTCTCCGGCAAGATCAATTGTCGCCAAATAACCCTGGCGGCGTTCCTCAAAGGTTTGAAGCCTGGCCGACGGGCGGCCGGCGCGAATAAATTGTTCTACCGATTCCCTTATTCCGGGTTCTAAACGATCGAGTTCAGTCATCTATGTATGTTCCTCCCTTTCTTTTGCAATGATTAATTCTATCTCTATCATACACGAACCTATGTTTCCGTCACACCCAAAAAAAACGAGCAATAAACTTATCTGACATAAAGAAAGCAGCCCTTCATTATAATCAGGGCTGCTTCTTCAACATCAAGCTCCAATACTGCCGCTTATTCTCTTGAACAATACCGGACGAATCCACCAAATATAATACAATCCGCATGCCAGAAGGGCTCCAGCCGTCGCCAAAAAAGGAAGCTGATAGTTTTGTACGGACAAAATCAAGCCGGAGACAAAAGTAGCTAACGACGATCCTAAACTTCGGAAAACCGATCTCATACCTGCGTATAAGTTTCGCTCTTCATCTTTAAATGCAGACATCAGCAGACTATCCAGAAGGTTAGACAGCATCGTCGCACCTCCGCCGCGCAGCAAGAACATAACCCCAAACAGCCATACCGGCATGATCATGTATAGAGATACACACAGCAAGATATTTACCACAAAAACGGAAATGATGGCTATGTTGTATCCGAATCGTTCCATAATATATGGAGTCAGTAACGAACAGATAAACAATACGATACCGTTGATTGCCAGTAGAAGTGATACCTGATCATCCATCCAGTCCAGACGGAACTTTACAATGACATTCAGAAAAGAGCCTGTCAGAGCGATAGAGCCTCCAAGCAAAGCCGTAAACACAGCAAACAGCCACAAGGTTCCGGACGATATTTTAGCCATTAATATGGAAAATCCTCCAGAGGGCGATTTTTCTATCGCTTCCTCCTGTGATCTCTTCCTTTCCGTTGGCAGCCAAAACGCTCTTATGACTCCATGCAGTACAAGCACCAAAGCGGTCAGCAAGAGAGTAACTTCATATCCCCTGCTCCCCTCAAAACCTTTCGCAATGTAACCGGCAGCTAAGGTACCTAAGCCCGTAAAGGCAGTAAAGACAGCAAACATTAGAGAATATGCGCGTGCCTCTTCTTTCCGGGACTTGCAATAATGGAAGAGCAACTGGATCTCTGTTGTCTCGACAAGCGTTAGACCGGCGGACACCAGAATTTGAGCAGCATAAAACCAAATCAATTCCTCACTGACCGCAAACAGAACATTTCCTGCCGCGATAAAGAATACTCCGGCTACAAGCAGCTTCTTTCTCCCTATCCTATTTGCTAGCATTGACACGGGTATGGCAAGAACCCCCATAATCAGAATCCCCGTGGACACCAACGCTCCGATCTCATCTTCCCTAAGACCTCTAAAAAGCAAGTGTAAATTTAGAACAAGTGTGTATAGACCAATACCTACACCGTAAAATGCTTCGCTAATGAGAAAACGGCGTACACCCGTAGACAGCTGAAGCAGGTCTTTGATGTAAAAGGACATGTCATTCCCCTTTTCCTGAAATCCGGTGCAACCTTATACGAATAACAATCTTATTCATATATTTTCGCTTCCGAACGCATTCGGTAGCTTAGTGCCCCCGGATCCGTGTCCTCCGCCGCATAGGCCTGTAAAAGAATACGGAACTGGAAAGGTTCCGGCTTGACGGTATACTCGGGGGATTGTGCAGGACCGCAGCTGTTGCTTCCAAGCCCGTTCTGGCGGTAATCCAAATTGAGTGTAATAAAATTGCTCGGAACAAGATCACTTATGTGCATGGCTGATTCCAGATTAATATCGGTGTACCTGCTTGCGCTAAAATTGAGAACAGGCACACCCGTGGCAAGAAGGCCCGTCCCAGCACCATCTGCAATAGAGATCCACCGGACATCCGTACGGTTACCGTTCTCCTGCGGATAAATATAAGGCGTAAACAAACCGTCTACCGTACTCCGGTATTCACCAAAGCGCCCTGCTTCCTTGCTGTCCGGGTAACTTTCACCCGGTCCTCTGCCGTACCACCGGACATTCTTCATATCTCCCGCGACCTTCAATTGAAGCCCGATTTTCGGGAGCATGGCGGGTGGTGTTCCTATCGGTTCTCCCTTCACGTCCATTATGATCAAACCACTGGAAGTAATCGTATATGATGTTTCACAGCGGAAACCCCAATCATAAACCGGTGGCGCGATGCGGGAATTCCACTGGATTTGAACACAATTATTATCAAGTCTCTTCCACTCAAAATGGTCAATCCGCTCCGTCAACCGGTCCAGATGCGCTTTACGCCAATCCGGTAGCACATACATATCGTTATCAATCGGCGGACGCCAAAAATTCAACCGCGGCCCACCAAGCGTGATATTCTTACCGTTCAAACGCAGGGACTCAAAACCGGGATGAAGTGAATCCAGGGAAAGCTGGAAACGATCGGTCTCGACAATAAGTCTTCGCTTCTCCTCAGTTAAGCGGAGCTCTTGTTGCCGTATCGGGTCCAATTTGAACTGAGAAACCGCTGGGGCTCGCAGCGTAAATTGAGACCAAGCTACCTCGTGCCCTCGCGCAGCCCAGCGGCAATCCGCAGCTATCGTAAAGGAAATTTCAAGCCACATTTCCGCATGCGGATCGACACCGGCCTCGATCTCGTCCGCGTTCAACGGAATTAAGATCTCTTCACCCTTTCCGGGTTCAATACGGGGAATCGGCATTACTCCACTATGAACAAGTCGGCCTTCCGCCAGAATCCGATAATGGGCCTGAAGATGACCCAGCGTAATAAAATCATATCGGTTCATAACGAGAAGGCGTCTGTTATCGAGCATTTCGACACGGATCGGTTCAATGACCTTCTTGTATTCCAGAAGTCCAGGGGAGGGTGTACGGTCGGGACGCACTAAACCGTCGATTACGAAATTGCCGTTATTCGGCACATCCCCGTAATCCCCACCATAAGCATAATCCTCCTTGCCGTCCGCTGTCTTTCTGCTTAGCCCGTGATCGATCCACTCCCATACGAAGCCACCCTGCAGACGTCGATGCGCTTCGAAGGTATCGAAATAAGGTCGCAGTCCGCCCGGGCCGTTGCCCATCGCATGGGCAAACTCGCACAAAATATGTGGCTTGGGATGATCCGTCATTTTACCGAAAGCATCCATCTTCTCGACAGATGAGTACATGGTGCTTACCACGTCACATACCTCGGCTTCCCGGTCTTCCTCATAATGAATCAGCCTCGTTTGATCGTTCTCCCTGCACCACTGAGCCATCGCACGGAAATTGCACCCAAACCCGGATTCATTGCCAAGTGACCAGAACAGAACGGACGGGTGATTTTTGTCCCGCTCCACCATTCGGCGGACCCGGTCGACGTAGGCCTCCTTCCAATCCGGATCGTCGCTTAAGCGTGAAATATTGCCAAGCAGCTCGAATCCATGTGTCTCCAGATCCGTTTCCTCCATAACATACAATCCATATTCATCACACAGATCGTAGAACCGAGGATCATTCGGATAATGAGCCGTCCGCACAGCGTTAATATTGTGCTGCTTCATTAAAAGGATGTCTTCTTGCATCGTGGACAATGTAACGGTTCTTCCCGTATCTGGATGATGATCGTGGCGGTTTACTCCCTTGAGTAAAATGGCCTTTCCATTCACCAGGAACTGGCCGTCCCTCACTTCTATGCAGCGGAATCCGACGCGCTGTGCGATGGTCTCCAAGAGTTGGCCCTGTGAATCCATCAAAGTGATGACCAGATGGTATAAGGTCGGGGATTCGGCACTCCACAAGGCCGGTTCCTCCACTGCCAGTTCAAACTCCTCCATAGAGGAATGAGCAATGATCCTTTCAGCAGCTGCAACCTGTTCACCAGTACGGTTGAGCAGCTGCAACTTTACGTTTCCTGCGGATTCAGTTCCCTCCAGATCCATCCGGACGTTCAGATTGGCGTTTCGGTACTCGGCATCCAGCTCTGTGATAACGCGAAAATCAGCAATGCGGAGGGCAGCAGGTTCAGCAATCAGATAAACGTCCCTGAAAATGCCGCTTAACCACCACATATCCTGATCCTCCAAATAGCTTCCGTCGGACCACTGGTATACCCGGACCGCCATCTTGTTGATTCCAGGTTTAAGATAAGGCGTTAGATCGAATTCAGAGGTTAGCCGGCTCCCCTGACTGTAGCCGATAAATGAACCGTTCAGCCATACATGAAACGCACTGTCCACGCCGTCGAATTTGACGCAGATCTTTCTACCGTCCCAATAATCCGGAAGCTGGAATTCACGCACATAACTGCCTGTCGGATTCTCAGTTGGCACATGCGGCGGATCCACCGGAAACGGGTAATACAAGTCCGTGTAGTGCGGACTTCCATAGCCCTGCAGCTGCCAGTGTCCTGGAACAGGAATATTCTCCCACTCAGACACGTCGAAATCCTCTTGATAAAAAGCTTCCGGAGCAGCTTCAGGCTCCTCCGCATAATGAAATTTCCACATCCCATTCAGCGATTTATACCAATCTGATCTGCCTCTGTCATAACTTAAAGCTCCTGCCGTGTCTGCGAACGGGATAAAATAAGCACGGCTCTTAGAACGATTTCGCTCCAGAACGCCGAGTTGTTCCCAGTCCCGGCCTAAACGATTGTCCTTCATTTATGTCTCCATCCTTTCCAAGTGATCTATATTTATCTATCCTTTTATCCCTGTAGTTGCGATTCCGCCGACGATATAGCGCTGAGCAAAGAAAAATACAGCAAGCGGTGGAATGGAGATCAAGCATGTAACGGCCATAATGGATTGCATATCGACGCCATGCATCCCCTTGAACTGAGACAATCCAAGCGTGAGCGTGTATTTCGTCTGATCATTCAGGAAAATGAGTGGACCCAGATAATCATTCCAGCAGCTCATCATTTGGAACACGGCAACAAGAATCAGGGAAGGCCCCATCAGCGGCACGATAATCCGCAATAACACCGTCATTTTTCCGGCACCGTCAATCGTCGCCGCTTCATCGAGATCCCTCGGCAAGGTCATGATGAACTGGCGCAGCAAGAAAATAAAATAAGCGGAGCCGAACCAAGACGGAACGATAAGCGGCTTCAATGTGTTGATCCAGCCCAGGTAGTTGAACTCCATGTATTGTGGAATCATGGTCACTTCCCATGGAATCATCATGGTAGCCAATACGATGAGAAACAGAGTATCCCGTCCCTTAAACTCGAATCTGGCGAACCCGTAAGCCACCAGTGTGCAAGATATCAGCTGTCCAAGCGTAGCCAGCACCGTAACAATCAACGTATTTTTTAAAAACATATTGAAGGGCTGAATGTTCCATGCCTCCGCAAAGTTGCTAAACTGCCATACTTCCGGAAACCATTTTGGAGGAAACAGATAGAGCTCCTGCTGTGACTTCAGCGCTGTTGTTACCGCCCAGAACAGGGGGGCAATGAACAACAAGGAGCAGCATATGAGCATGGCGTACGTGAGCACTTTTTTCATATGGATTGCTCCTTTCTACTGGCGTTAGCCTTTTTGGCTGGCTTTGGCTGGCTCTTTTTCATCTCGCCCTCATAGAACACCCAGGCCTCCGACGATTTAAACACGAGGAACGTCAATGTCAGGATAATCAGGAACATGAACCATGCGTTCGCTGCAGAGTAACCCATTTTAAAGTATTTGAAGGCATTCTCGTACATGTACATTGCGTAAAAATACGTAGCTTTCATCGGTCCTCCGCCCGTGAGCAGGAGAGCGAGAGTTAGCTGCTGGAAGGCAGCAATAATGGAAGTAATCAAGTTAAAAAGAATCGTTGGCGTTATCATCGGTATCGTCACACTAAAAAATTGTCTGATCTTTCCCGCTCCATCTATGGATGCCGACTCATACAAATCCTTGGGGATTCCTTTAAGCCCCGCCAGAAAAATAAGCATCATGGCGCCCTGACCCCAAAGGCTTGCAATGACCATCGCTACCAAAGACCACTTCGTATCGTTCAGCCAGTCAGGTCCTTCGACACCGAACACTGATAAAAAGTAGTTCAGTATTCCATAATCCCCGCTGTACACCCAGGACCAGATCATGGCAAGAGCTACACCAGAAATAACTGACGGCAGGTAGAATGCTGTGCGAAAGATCGCGCTCCCTTTAACTTTCTGGTTCAGCAGCATGGCAAGTCCCAAGGCCACAATGATATTAAGCGGTACGAACAAAGCCGCGAATTTTAAAGTGACCATCAGTGATGTCCAGAACAACGGATCATTAGAGAACATTTCCTTATAATTGTCTATGCCGATAAAGGTCACTTTACCGACAATCGGCCAATCAAAAAACGAAATCACAAGGGAAAATAACAGTGGTCCTAAGGTGAATACAACAAATCCGAATATCCATGGAAAAATAAAGAGGTAGGGCGTAGCCCCACCCCATCTTTGTTTTCCCAATCGTTTCGGGGCGGCTGTCTGCTTTTGTGAGTGGGGCACATGGGTCTCGGCCATCTCCGAACCTTCTTTCTACATGTTATTTCAAATAACGTTCGCTATCCTTAACCGCCTGGTTCAGCACTTCCTGTGCGCTGCTTCCAAACATAACGGACTCCACAGCCGCCGACAGCTGCCGGTTCACTTCATTCCACTTCAGATTCAGCAGGAAAGCCGGCGTATTATCCGAACGCTCCAACATCGTATAATACGGTTTGTACAGCGGGTCCTGATCCTTCTTCAGCTCATTGACCACACTTACCCGGACAGGGAGGTCAGCCACCCGCATTTTAATTGCTTCATCCGACACGTAAAATTTGATGAACTCCCATGCAAGGTCTTTATGTTTGGAATCTTTTGCAATCGACAGCGCGGATTCCGCGAGGATTCCTTTAACAGGCTTGCCGGGGAATGCCGGCATCTCCACGGTACCTACATCAATACCGGCCTCTCTGAAGCCTTCCAGTGGCCAAATTCCGCTTTCCCATATCGCGATCTTCCCGGCTTTGAAAATATCCTCTCCGCTTTGCTGTCCCTTGCCGCCGGTAAGCACGGCAGAGCCGTTCTTGATCATGTCTCCCAGCATCTGAATCGCATCCGCAGTTTCTTTGCTGTTCATAAAGCCTTCAATCGTCTTTCCGTCCTCCGAAACAAAGGAACCTCCGTTACTCCATACCAGTCCTTGAAGATCATACGTATCGTTTTCAGCCCGAACACCAAAGCCGTACTGCTTTTTGGATTTATCCGTCAGCTTCTGAGCGATCTCCTGAAATTCATCCCATGTCCATCCATCTTTCGGATAAGCAATGCCCGCTTCATCGAACAGCTTCTTGTTATAGTAGACCACCCGGGTTGTGAAGCCAGCTGGAATACCGTACAGCTTATCCTCGATCTTCCCGTAGTTGAACAATCCCTGATAAAAATCATCAATATTCAAGTCCTTATCATCGCTTGCATAGCTGTCGAGTGGCTCCAGCGATTGGTGATACGTAGGGAAATCCCACATATACATCACATCCGGTGGATTAGCTGCACCGAAGCCTGCGGCAAGCTTTTGATCGAAACCATCCGCATAGGCTTCAACCTGCACTTTGATTCCCGGATTCTTTTCTTCAAATTTTCTGGCGATTTCCTGCTCGATTTTGAGCGTATCTCCTGAATCCCAGGTAGCAAACCGAAGTGTGGTGGTTTTTGCTGGCGAATCTCCGCCCTTTTCCTTATCCGCATCGGAACTTCCGTTACCCCCGCACGCGGCCAGCATGGTTCCCATTAGTGCCACAATGGATACCAGAGTCATCCATGACATTCTTTTTTTCATATTGTCAGCTCCCCCTAAAGTATTGAGGCCATTATTAATTGAACCGCTTTCATCATAACTCGAATGAAAGCGGTTCAAAACGTGCACCGATATGCAAAATATCGTTATTTTGTTCGAATTGTTAGAGAGGGGTGTTTATTTGTTCAGAATAACTCCTTTTTTTGTTCGGTACGGTATTGGCTTGGCGTCTGACCCGTGCATCGTTTGAACCATTTGCTGAAATATTTACTGTCTCCAAGACTCGTTCGTTCTGCTATTTCCTGCATTGTCAATGTCGTTTCACGCAGCAGACAATAGGCGAGCCGGAGCTTTCGTTTATATTGAAAAGCGACGAAGCTGTCCCCTACCGTTTTTTTGAACAGAATTGAAAAATGGCTGCGGCTTAATCCTACCTTGTGTGCCAGTTCCCCAGCCGACCAGTCCGTTGCCGGGAACTCATGCAGTAAATGAATAGCGTGCCAGATTGGCTCAGGCCAATTTTCGCCCGTCAGTCCGTATATCCGCTCCATCTCGGCTTCCTTATGCAGCAACAGAAATGCTTCCTTCAAATCTTCACAATCCCGGAGAATTCCCTGCACACTCCATTTCAGCTGCCCGCATCCACTCTTGATCTCAACCAGCAGGCTGTCTGCGTCTTCCTTAAGCGATTCAGGAACGGCCCAGTAACATCTGTCTGCACCATACGATATAAGCTTGCCCTCACACATGCTCTGGTCATATATCTCCTGAACCTGAAGAATATCATCCCAATTCCTACCGCACCCCGCAGTCTTGACCAGATAAAGGTATAAGGACTGTCCATCAAACTTCCAGCTACTGCGGCGTAGCTTCTGGATTTCCTCCAAAAACTTATCATTGTGACCATTAAGCCATGCAAAAAGATGCGTCGATAATCGTTCCTCATCTTCAAGACTGGAAACCGGGGCGTCGGCCATTTCCCGCTGGAATTTGCTCAGCATCGCTTCAAGCTCTTCATCCTCAAAAGCTGTTTTCAGTAAATATCCCGAAGCTCCAAGCCGTATTCCCTCTTGGGCATATTCAAAGTCCCGGTGGCAACTGAGCAGAATGATTTTGGTTTCCTCCGCTTCTTCCTTCACTTTACGGGATAGCTCAATTCCATCCATTTCAGGCATGACAATATCCGTAATGACAACCTCGGGACGGTGTTCCAAAAAAGCTTCCCAGGCGACCTGTCCGTTAGCAGCATCGGCCACGACTTCCATCCCGAATCGCTCCCAATCTACTGTCGTGCGTAGTCCTTTGCGTACAATGCTCTCGTCATCTGCAATCAGTACCTTAATTTTTTTTGTACTATTCATCGGAAGACTCCTCTCTCTTAGGCCACCGAATGGTGATAATAGTCCCTTCACCCTTAACCGAATGTACGAATAGTCCGTACATCGGTCCAAAATGCAGCTTGAATTTCTGGTCGGCATTCCGCACCCCAAGTCCGCCGCGACCACTACGTTTCTCGCCATGCAAGAATAACTTCGCCAGCTTTTCCTCCGTAATTCCTGCCCCATTATCCTGTAGCGTAAGCAGAAGATCTCCCTGCTTCTCGGTGATCTTCATATTAATTTCCCCTTTGCCATCTACAAAAGCATGGAAAAAAATATTTTCGAACAGCGGTTGCAGCGTCATGCGCGGTATGACATATTGACGGAGCGATTGTTCACAATCCAGCTTATAACGGAAAACGTCCCCGTACCTTATTTCCTGGATTTTTAGAAAGTGCTCAATCATGCGCAGCTCCCTCCCCACAGTAACCAGCTCCTGAGAAATGTCCAGATTACCCTCTAGCACCATGGTTAGATGGTACAGCATCTGCCGGATATCCTCAGCCCCTTCCAGCCGGGCTTTCCACTGTATGGAGTTCAGCGTATTGAACAGCAGATGTGGGTTGATCTGATAATGAAAGGCCCGAAGCTCCGCTTCCTTCTTAAGCCTCTCGCTTTGCTCCACTTCACCGATCAGCGATTGAACCCCCGTAACCATCCGGTTAAAGCTAATGTCCAAGCTGCCAAGCTCATCCTTGCCCTCAATCGGCGTTCGGGTATCGAGCTTGCCGAAGCTGACCTTTTGCATGGAATCCTTCAGTCTTCTTATCCTGGAGGTGAAACGGGAGGAGAACAAATAGGCGATTCCGAAAGCGAGCAGGCAGGAAATGATAGCGACCACCATCGTATTAGCTCGGATGACACCCGAGGACTGATAGAAAGCTTTCGCCGGAATTCTTGCTTCCATGGTCCATTGATTTACGGCAAGCGTCCGTGTCCATGTAATATCACTTTCTTTAGGATCATAGGCCGAATCTGTCTCATAAACCACGGTCCCATCAGGAGATTTAATGAGCAGATGGGCATGGGTATCTGCCTCAAACTTTTTAAACATATGTAGCAGTTCCTCGGCATTTTCCTCAATCAGAATAATACTGCCGTTCTGGGCTTTGTTTGGATGATGGATCGGTACGGCTAAACCGATGACAGGTACACCAGGTTCACCGCTCTCTATCGCATGATCTTGCTTGTAAAATCCGAGCCAATAGGTTCCGGTGTACGTCTCAGGTCTCTTTTTCCATAAAGGTATATTGTCAAGCTTGGCAACATCCAGATTGTTCTCCCCGTAATAGTAGCCCGACGTTGTAATAATGTAGATGCCGGCGGTCGAATGAGTCCGAAGAGATTTCAATAGGGATTCAAAATCGTTCTTCTCCACAATTTCACTATAAGTTGAAGGCGCCCGGTTACCGATCCCCGTGTGGGCAGGATCCAGCAAATAGGAATAAATGGTTTCCGCCGTCTGCTTCATCCGATTTAACGTTGAACTGGTTTGCTGCTCCAACTGCGCTACCGCATTATCTCCGTATTTGCCAAACTGAGAGTTAATCACACGGGCGGATTGATAATATGACAGACCGCCAAGCGAAAACAGCGGTATAAGTGTAACGATTAAAAAACTGGAAAGCAGCTTGGTTCGTATGCTGTGGTATGTGCCGGAGAAGATCCTGTCGGAAAACTTTTTAGTTCGTTGAAGATGAAGCTTCATGGTTACACTCCCCGCTGTCCTAACTTATTTATCCATCATAGCATGGTCTCTTTACTTCCTTGACCATTACCGCCTCAGGTTTGTTAACGCTTTCATTATAAACACCAAAAAGTCGGTTGTAATTAGGCGCCAACTGGAAAACAGGAAAAGCACCTCTCCTGCAAGGCGAAAAAACGCCTGCAGAAGAAGTGCATCTCCATTATGGTCAAATTGTATATTCATGTCCAAGAATCAAGAACACGCTTGAAGTCCAGGTGAAGGCTCTGTCCCGAAGCCCCGCTCCGGTCACAGCATCAAAATTTTCAGCCATGCCGCTGAGACTGAGCATACGGCAGAAACGATCCGAAACCTCTCTCGCGAGTTCCAAGTCACCGGCCGCAGCTACTCCTTCGACAAGCAGCATCGTGGATGGTGCCCAGATCGGCCCCCGCCAATAGCCATCAGGTTTATAATAACGGCTGTTTACACTCTCAGTTGCCCAGCCGTTATCTGTCAAGAACCGGTTCTCGTCCTTAAGTCCTTCTAGAAGGGCGGTTCGTATATGCTCCGGCAATCGACGCCCCAGTAAGATCGGCACGAACAGCAGCAGGCTGTCTCCTTCCGACACCTCATGAGTTCCTGAACGGCAGGCTATGAATCTGCCGTCTTTCCAAAAATGTCTGATCATGTCCTCAAGCGTATCGTCAGCTTTCTGTCTCCACGCTTTGGACTCTTCCGACAGGCCAAGCAATCCGGCGATTTCGGCCAGAATCTCCATCTGAAGAATAAGAAAGGAAGCAAGATCAGGGCTTTCTACAGGGATACCGTTATTAAACGCCGTGCTGTTGTCCCATCCCGAATCATTGCCGTGGTTATACTGTGGAATTCCGTCGCCGTCACTATCCCGATAAGTGAACCACCACCGCGTCCATTTGGATAAGGGGCCATAGACTTCGCGAAGCTGCGGCTCCTTAATAAAATCAGTCCGACTCATCATCCAAGACAAGGTCCAACCGTGAATCGGTGGTTTGTTGCAGTTCCAAAGCTCGTATTTATCATTTACAAAATCGGGAATCAAACCACTCTCATCCTGCCGATCAAAAAATATCATGAATTGATCCCAGGCCAACTCCGGGTTGTGGCGGACGAGTGCCATTGCATTAAAACAGTTGTCCCAGCTCCATATGTTGGTCATCCAGTTTTTCGACATGTACATTGCAGGACGGGTCAAGCAGCCTTCGGCTGGAACAAGGCAGGACCAGGTGATATAAGCTGCCAGTTCCCTGCCTTCCTGCCAGCGATCGGGTACGGTGAGGGTATTTTTCAGCCAGCCTGCATAATCCTGTTGGACCTTTTGGATGGCATCGTCAAAGGCTTCCCATTCGATCCTGGGCTCCTTAACCGTAATAAACTCCTCCACGGCGAACTCTACTATATTGGTCCCGGCTTCTACGGTGAACTCCGCCGCAACGCGTGAACTTTTAATTTCGTTCCATTCGACTTCCATGTTCATTAGACCTGAAAGCCGAGTAAGCATAAACCGGCAGCCATGCGTAAAACTGTTCACTTCCCAGCTGTTTTGATCTGCTTCATAAGCATAATCATAAGCTGCCGGGAAGAAAGTAAGCCGTATACCGCATCCTTCCGAACGGAACCTTACGGTTCGAGAATCTGGTATGCAAATTTCGGCGTGCATATCCGGATCAGAACATATTAACCTGATAATTTCAGGTGAAGCCTGCGGTTCAAATGAAACCGGCTCGTTCTGCCGGCCCAACAGCTCAATAAGAAATGCCTCGCCAAACTTGTCATCCCCTCCGCGGACAGAACGCAGGTAAAGCCCCTTTTCCCGGTCCTTTCCTTCAGGCAGGAGGGAAACCGCCAGAAAGGATTCTCTTCTGCTAAAAGGTACGATATTCAGATCAAAATTCATAAGCCGTCTCCTTCACTGAGGTATCGCTTTCATTGTAAGCCCTCTCATGAAGGAATAGGAACGGCATGATGTTTTATGGGAGAAGGAATATTGTTAGCAGCACTCTTGAAGGAAAGGTGGAGGTGTCATTTTGTTAGGCAGATGGTGGTAATTTATCAGATTCGTGGTCTTGTGCCGAACAAGTTCCCGTCAAACTCCGGTTCCTTTTCATATTTAATATATGTCACCGAGTGATTCTTGAAGGAATAGGCTAATGTATCTGATGTGAAATGGAGCGAATATGATGACCTACTATGAACCGCCGGTCGAAATCCGGACTCTTACCTATAGTGCTCCCGGTACCGTCATTCAGTACCCGCAGGTAACCGGGCTTGCCAACCGTCAAGCCGAGGAGAGGATTAACCGGGCAATTATCCTTCAGATTCAAGAAATGCAGCGCATCCAGCAGGGTGTACAGACGGGTACGAACCCGGAAACAACCGGACATTTTGAGATCAAAACGAATGAGAGAGGCCTTCTCAGTCTTCTGCTGAGTAATTATACTTACTCTATACCGATGGCCCATGGTTACACAGTTGCCAAAGCGCTGACCTTCTCTACCCGAACAGGTCAATCGTATAACCTGTCCGACTTGTTCCGTCCGGGGTCAAACTATTTGGCCTTCTTGACTGCTGATGTTAATCGGCAGATCAAAGAACGGAACATTCCTACCTTAGAAGGAAACGTCATTGCCGTCCAGCCCAGCCAGGATTTTTATCTGGCCGACAAATCGCTTGTTATCTTTTATCCACTCTATGCAATTACCCCTTACTATGTTGGATTTCCGATGTTCCCGATCTCGGTGTACTCCCTCCAGAGTATTGCTGCCGAGAACGGCCCGCTCATGATTTTGGCTGCCGCTGTTGTATAAATGAAAGGGGATGTCTCAGGTCAACGGGCCTTTCGAACAAAAAATAAACCAGACCCTTCGGGGTCTGGTTTATTGAGTTTCGCTTATACGATCTTTTTACACCATGATTTTGCAAATATCGTTCGTGAACTCTACCGGGTCTGAAACCGGCAAACCTTCGATTAGCAGCGCCTGATTGTACAGCAGGTTGGTGTACAGCGCCAATTTCTCCTGATCACCTTGATGGGCGTCTTTCAATGACTTGAACACCTCATGGTTCATGTTAATTTCCAGCACTTTGTCCGCTTTAACGTCCTGTCCGTTCGGCATCGCCTTCAGGATTTTTTCCATTTCAATGGTTAGATCGCCTTCAGCAGTCAGACATACCGGATGGGATTTCAGACGCTTGGATGCTCTGACACTCTTCACCTTGCCGCCCAAAATGCCGCTCATCGACTCGAACAGCTCCTTGTTCTCGCCTTCTTCAGCTTCGCTTGGTTTATCATCCGCATCCGGCTCAATTCCAAGGTCACCGCTCGATACCGACTTGAATTCTTTTTCCTTATAAGTCATCAGCATCTTGATCGCGAACTCATCAACGTCATCGGTGAAGTACAAAATTTCATACCCCTTATCAGCCACCATCTCGGTCTGCGGGAGCTTCTCAATCCGTTCAATGGATTCACCGGAAGCATAGTAAATGTATTTCTGATCCTCAGGCATTCTCGATACGTACTCGTCCAGGGTGACCAGTTTCTTCTCTTTGGAAGAGTGGAACAGCAACAGGTCCTGAAGCACATCTTTATGTTGACCATAGTCATTATACACACCGAATTTCAGCTGTCTGCCAAATGCTTGATAAAATTTCTCGTAGTTCTCTCTTTCTTCTTTCAGCAGGCTTTGCAGAGCGCTTTTGATTTTGCTCTTGATGTTCTTAGCGATCATCGTCAGCTGACGGTCATGCTGCAGCATCTCTCTCGAGATGTTCAGTGACAGGTCTTCGGAGTCCACCATACCTTTAACAAAGCTAAAGTAGTCCGGAAGCAGGTCTCCACACTTGTCCATAATCAGAACGCCGTTGGAATACAGCTCAAGCCCCTTCTCATATTCCTTCGTGTAATAATCGAATGGAGTGTTTTCCGGAATGAACATAATCGCATTGTATACGACCGCGCCGTCAGCTTTAATGTGAACATGCTTCAGCGGCTTATCAAAGCCATAGCGTTTCTCAGCATAAAAATTCTCGTAATCTTCATTTGTCAGCTCGTCTTTGTTTTTGCGCCAGATCGGAACCATACTGTTAACGGTTTGCTCTTCCTGGTACTCCTCGAATTCGTTCTCGGTGCCTTCTTTTGGCCGTTGGCCTTTGATATCCATCTTGATCGGATACCGGATAAAATCGGAATATTTTTTAATAATGGCTTTTAAGCGATACTCCTCAAGATATTCATCGTACTGGTCGTCTTCTGTGTTCTCTTTAATCTTCAGAACAATCTCCGTACCTACGGAATCCTTCTCGCAAGGCTCGATCGTATAACCCTCGGTTCCCGTAGATTCCCACTTGAACGCTTCATCGCTGCCTAATGCTTTACTTGTCACGGTCACTACATCCGCAACCATAAAGGCCGAATAGAATCCGACACCGAATTGCCCGATAATATTGTGGCCGTCCTTAGCTTCATTCTCACTCTTAAAGGCAAGGGAACCACTCTTCGCGATAACCCCCAGATTGTTCTCCAAGTCTTCTTGGGTCATCCCGATTCCTGAATCGGTAATCGTCAACGTGCGGTTCGCTTTATCCGCCGTTACCTTGATATAATAGTCCTCTTTATTAAACACCAAATTATCGTCAGTGAGTGCTTTGTAGTAGATCTTGTCGATGGCGTCGCTTGCGTTAGAAATCAGTTCTCTGAGAAAAATTTCCCTCTGCGTATAGATGGAATTAATCATCATTTCCAGCAATCGTTTAGATTCCGCTTTGAATTCCTTTTTAGCCATGGATGAATCTCCCTTCAAACGTAAATGATCTTTTTTAGCACTCCCATGTCGAGAGTGCCAACACTCCTTTTATTTAACACGTTATATTTTTTAATGTCAATATGTTGGGGGTGATTCGCTCCTCCCTTTTTTATTGCTTTTTAAATGCGAGCGGACTCACGTTCCGTTATATGGAGCAAATTCATCTATTAGAGTAAGTTAACGGACTGAAAGGCCGTTATTTGTGCCCATTCAAGAGGAATCGGGTATGTTTTGAAGAAATAACGGATTCTCTAGAACTAGAATAAAAAGTGGACACAGCGTTAAGAGACACGGGATAATATACTTAACGAAGAAAGAGGTGTCCTAGATGGGGGAACAACGGCAGCGTTACAATGAAGAATTCAAAAGACAGACGGTGAAATACATTCAGGAACAGACCAAGTCTGTAGCAGATGTTTGTGTCGAGCTCAATATTCCAAAAAGTACGGTAAATCAATGGATTGCAAAATACCGGGAATTTGACCAAGAGCCCCTTGCAGCGCCCGAAAAAGTCCGTGAGCTACAGCAACAGCTGAAAGAACAAGAAAAGGCCAACAAACTTAAAGAACGTGAGATTGAGGATCTTCAGGAGGAACTGGCGATCCTAAAAAAAGCACTGCACATCTTCAGCAAGGAACCGAACTGAAGTTCCAGTTTATCGAAGATCATCGCTCCGAGTTTCGAGTGGAGAAGATGTGCGTTGTGATGAACGTTTCCCGGAGCGGCTACTACAAATGGAGAACAGCAAGCCCTAGCAACCAAGCCTTGAGAAAGGCTGACATCAAAAAGCGTATCGAATACCATTATCATGATTCGGAGAGTCGCTACGGGAGCCCTAAGATCACGTATTTGCTTATACAAGAGGGCTATGACATACAAGAGCGCACTGTTGGGAAATACATGAAGGAAATGAATTTTCGTTCCTGTGTGGTTAAAAAGTTCAGGGTCCAGACTACGGATTCCAACCATGATCAACCCATTGCGCCCAACATCTTGAACCAGGAATTTCACGTTAGTGAGCCTAATAAAGTGTGGGTTACAGATATCACTTACATCCCATGTCGGCAAGGGCGACTTTATTTAGCTAGTGTATTGGATCTTTGTACCCGTGAAATTGTAGGATGGCGTTTAGAAAACTGTATGACCAAAGATCTTGTCCTAGGTGCTCTCGAAGATGCTTATAAAACCAAAAAACCAGGAAAAGGACTTCTCCATCACTCTGATCGTGGAACCCAGTATGCTTCCCATGAATACCGTGCCAAACTGAAATCCTACCATATGCAGGCGAGTATGAGCCGCAAAGGGAATTGTTATGACAATGCCTGCATTGAGTCGTTTCACAGCGTGTTAAAGAAAGAACTTATTTACTGTAAAAAGTTTAAAACACGGCAGCAAGCCTATGACAAATTTTTCGGTACATTGAATTCTTTTATAACCGAAAACGAATCCATGGTTCGCTGGGTTACCTTTCTCCAGTTCGATTTGCAGAACAATTTTACAAGAAAGAAGTTTCTTGAAAATCACGCTATTTTTGTGTCCACTTTCTTGACAGAGGTCCACTCAGTCCGTAACGATTGTAAAACTCGTCGATTGTAGCAAATAGCAGAATTCCAGTCCTAATGCGCTCCGCCCGGGGCTTACCGGGGAAAGCAACGCATGTGATTCGTACACGTAGCGTCTTTACAACAGACAGGGGGCGTCCCAGGCCAATCGGCTTTTTGGAACACCCCCAATAAATAACAATTATACTATAGCATTCTTCTTCCCATCATCATGATGGTCTCAAGTAATGATCTCCATTTCCCTCCGGATATCCCCTCAACGCCTGTTGATGCAGCAGTTTCATTGCGGGGAAGACGCGCTTCCTGCAGCAACCGGCATCGTTCCAATTCCTGTAGGCGATCGTACGCATACTGTTTAGCTAGATCTTCATTATTCATATACAAGGCTCACACCTCATTTCCTTTATAGCGATAGCATTCCTACATTACCAATGCCCGCCGGCTCTTCACCCATTCCCTTCACTCTAATCATGCCTGTGTTGGTTCTAAGATACGGGTGTAACACACCCTTCATTCTTTTATCCGCAACCATCACCTCGCCAAATAGGTCAAGAGACTGCAATGTATTCTTCAGCACTTCCTCTGTCACATCGTCGTCTATATTCAGTGTTCCATCAACAATGAAACTGACAGGATGCTCCATGGCCAAAAGCTGCTCCTTCGACCACGTTTCCTCACCATCAACGAACACATAAGTATGCTCATAACTTACAATTTCGGTATTTAGATCAGGGCAGCGCTCCCACACCAGATCCTCTACGTCTTCGCTGCAAATAATAAATGAGGAGGACTGAATCTCCGCAATCGCACTGCTGAAGGCTTCCCGAGACACATCGGCTTCGATAAGAATAGGGTGTTTCGTGTAAAATTTTTGATTTTTAAAACGGCGGATGGAACGGGCATTAAGTCGAAGAGACTTAGTCAAATACTGATATCCCGCAGGAATGACTTGAACCAGCCCGTTAATGGCCTGTATTTTATCGTAGAAATAAGGGGACTGCTCTTCATAAATAATCGCCTTTCCATTAATCCGGAGACAATCCGTTAGAGTTGCAAACTGTTCCATATCCAGATCCTTGTCGAACTGCAGCACTCCGTTTACAACCAAATGTATCGGTTCCCTAGCGGAAGCTAAGTAGGCGTTCGTCAGCTGGAACTTCCCCGATTCAAAGCGTGGTAAAGATTTATACGTATGAATTTCGACACTGGCTCCTCCTACTTTAAGAAGTGATGCCGTAACAGCGCCGGCCAGATGCTGCGGAGTATAGACTTCTCCGTTCACAACCAGATGCAGCTGTCCTTTCTGGAATGTCTCCAATGTTACATGCTGATCGATCATAACCACACCGTTAACAAATACATTCTCCGGTTGTTCCAAGAGCTTAAAATATTCCTCATTTAGATGCAGCGTGCCATTGTAGTAACGATGATCCTTGGGTATTTCCAGCGTTTTGCCGATATTGCCCGCATTTTTCAAAAGTGTCAGCAGGTGAGCCGTCTCTGCCCGGTATAGAACCATCCCAACGTTTCCAATCCGTTCAATGCTTTTTACGCTCTCCTCGGTTGCTTGTGTAAGATCCAACATTCCAACATTGCCAATCACTTTACTCATCTCATATCATCCTCCCATAGTTTCCTCAGCTTCTTGATTGCTGTCTGCAGTTTGTACCGGACTGTCGCTGCTGGAATTCCGAGCTGTTCCCCGATTTCCTGACTGGACATGCCAAGCCAGTAACGTTTAAACACGATATCACTCTGTGATTGCGGCAGGCGGCCGAGCCATTCTGTCATTTCTATACTGTGGCTTGGAGTAGGAAATACGGCCAGATCTAGATCTTCTTCCCACGATACAAGCCGCCTTTCCCGCCGGCTAATATCGATCATGCGATTTTTGATAACTCTGAAGAACCAGGCCTTTTGCTTGTGTACAGGCAGGTCTACCAGCTTTGATTCATTCATTGCCTTCATAAAGGCATCCTGCACTAGATCGTCAGCTTCGAACTCATGTTTCGCAAGCGATCTGGCATATCGGTATACATCAGCCTTCAGATTTTCGTAAAGATCACATACTTCCATTAGCCAACCTCTCAACTTTACGTTTTGTCGTTCCTGTTAATATAACGTTTGACGAAGACGAACTGATGGATTTATTTTCAAAAAATTTCACATGTAAAGGTTATTGAGAAGAATGTTGTGATGCTGTGCAAAAAATAGTGAGTAAAGTAAGAAATTCTTAAGGATCTATTATGAAATAAGTGAGTTTTAGGAATTAGAATAAATTTATCTTAACAGTGAGAGGAGAATTAAAGTGTTCCTAATACAATTGTTTCGGCTGTTCTTTTGGCTTCGTTAAGGGTGTAATACTGTGGTAAATACCACTTCAAGAGGTTGTTCAAAAAGTCCGCTTTTGATCACGAAGTGAATCAGGAAGTGGGCTCGGCATCGAATCTTGAATTCAGCCGGTCCTTCCGGTGCTCACGTACCCAAAACAGCTGATGCTTCCGAAGACGTTTTCTACGAAAACGTGTAGCTCCGCTCCTCAGTCCCTAGCTTCATCCAACTCAAGCGTTTTGAAAAAACGCACATCGGAAGCATAAGCTTCGGTGCTGAAAACCGACCTTTTTGAACACGCACTTCAAGTATTTTTCGATAAATCTGACACACAAAATAAATCTTATGGAGATAGAGTAAATGGAACAAAGAATTGAAAAGGCTATTGATAATACACTTGAAAGTGCTTCATCACAGCTTTATATTTTTAACGTTGGTTTGGGAATTGTGCTTGTCATCTTAGGAATTGTCTTCTTTCTCACTGGCAAGCGAACAAAGGGAACTGGGGGCAAAATAAATGCTGGTTTGATTTGTACGGTAATAGGTATCGTCTCTATTGTGAGTGGGATTGTTCAAATGTTCTAAAGCAAAAAAATCATATAACTTTATTGTCACTTTTCACAGGGGGACGGAAACGATTCTAAAACTGAAGGGCCACATGGGAATAAAAAGAGGCCGCCCAAAAGTTTATACTTTTGGGACGGCCTCTTATACGAGTTTGTATCTTAAAGTGCCGGCAGGATTGCCTATTTCGCCAGCTTCACAACCGCCTGCAATGCAGCATTAATCTCGCGTTCCACAGCATCTGCAACAACGTTCGTGTTTGGATCGTACTCTGCCGCAAGATCTGCATCGGCAAAGCCGTCCATCGCCACAATCGCGCCAGCTCGAACGCCCCGGATCGCCGCAACAACATACAATGCCGCTATTTCCATCTCAACGCCGAGTGCTCCAGCCGCTTTGTATTTCTGATGCGGGACTTTCTCAACACCGTTGAAAAATACATCCAGCGTGACCGTAATTCCCTTGCGGACCACGCCTTCACCAATCGATAGTGCGGACTCGTATAACGCCTCCGCAACTTCACTGTCAGCTACCGCCGGGAAACCATCCGGCACAAGCTGACGGGTCAACCCATCAGTCCGTACAGCAGCCGTACTGACCACAAGGCTCCCGGCAGGTATATCTGCATGGTAAGAGCCCGCGGTACCGACTCGGATCAACGTCTTCGCACCAGCACGAATAAGTTCCTCGAAGCAAACAGCTGCACCGGGCGAACCGACACCGTGGCTTGTGACCGCGAGCTTCACGCCTTGGTACGTTCCGACAAATGTCCGGTATTCACGGCTAAACGCCAGCTCACGTACGTCATCCAACTTGCCTGAAATAACCTCCGCACGCTTCGGGTCGCCGCAGACGACTGCATATTCAGGAATGTCTTCTGAGTTTACTTGCAATATTGGCATCAACATATTAATCATACTCCTTACGTGTCCATTCATCTTCGGGTATTGGTAGTGCTTCTCCACTAAACCGCTGTTCCTCAAAAGGATCGGCTTCATTGTGGAAGCCATTCTGCTCCCAGAAGCCCGGGCGGTCTTCCTTCATGAATTCAATCTTGCGCAGCCATTTGGCGCTCTTCCAAAAGTACCGGTGCGGCACGACTGTCCGTAGCGGCCATCCGTGCTTCTCCGTCAGTGGCTCGCCGTTGAAGCGGTAAGCCATAAGCACATCATCCTTCATCAAGTCCTCCAGCGGCACATTCGTATCATAATCCGGATCCGCATGGAACATGACGTATTTCGCTTCCGGCTTCACCTTCAGCAGCTTCAGGAAATCTCTGAACAAGATGCCCTCCCACCTTGTGTCGAACTTCGACCACCGGGTAACACAGTGAATATCACAATCAACCGTCACCGTCGGCAACGCCATCAGTTCCTCATAGGTGAACGTCCGATTCTCTTCAACCTCTCCAAATACCTCAAGCGTCCACTCGGACAGGTCATAATGAGGCACTTCTCCTTCATGGAGAATCGGAAACTTCTCCGTCAGTGCTTGTCCAGGCGGCAGCTTGGCGCGCTGCTCCTCTGTAAGATTCGCGGCAGGCACCGGCTTCATTTTCTTGAGCCGTTCCGCTTTTTTATGCATGGAATTCATCTCCTTCCGGCTGGTCGATCCGTACGTTTATGAATTTCTATTCTTTGAGGTTCAGGCGTGTACGTTCGTACGATTGCTATCTGGAGCTCGAACTTTGCTTTTGCGCATCCTTTAGGAAGCTCTTGTCTTTAAAGAAAAACATCACTGCAATCGTAACTACATACGGCAGCATTTGAGTGAAATGTGTCGGCAGCGCCAAACCTTGGAAACGGATGCTGACCGCCTCCATAAAACCGAACAGCAGGCTTGCCGCCGTTACGCCGAGCGGACCGGACTGTCCAAGCATGGTAGCCACCAACGCGATAAATCCGCGCCCTTCGGTCATTCCTTCCGTAAACATCGTCAACTGGCCGAGAGACAGCTGGGCGCCAGCCAGCGCACACAGCACACCGCTTGCTAATACCGCCCCATATTGATACCGGGGTACTCGAATACCGATACTGCTGGCAGCAAGCGAGTTTTCTCCGGAAGCTAGGAAGCGGAACCCATTTTTCGTGCGGTAGAAGTAGTACCACATCAAGCCAGCAATGATGAACGCCAAATACACCAGAGGTGTATGACCGGAAAGGATAGGACCAATGACAGGAATGTCCTCAATAATCGGAATGTTCCATTTGGGAAGACCGACCATCTCCTTATCATAAAAAGCCCCCTTCACATCGAAAATCGCCCGCAGGCTGAAGGTGGTCAAGCCAGCCGCCAGCGCGTTCATCGCAATCCCGACAACAATGACGTTCGCTCTCAGATTGATCGCCAAGTAAGCAAATACGAAGGAAAAGACCGAGACGACCATAATCGCAAAGAGGATCGCTAATATGACGTTTCCGAAAAAATGGTTGCCTACTACCGCTGCAAAAGCCCCCAGCAGCATAAATCCTTCCAAGCCGACATTAAACAATCCTACACGTGCGCACAAGGCTCCCCCAAGCGCTGCGAGCAAAATCGGAGTAAGAACACGGAGGGCCGTATTCAGCAGAGCAAGATCAAACAGCTGTTCCATGTGACTTATTCCCCTTTCTGCGCTTCAGGAAGCTGTATGTGAACCTCGCGGATATAAACAGGATAAGCACGGCCTGGATAATAGCGCCCACTTCGAGAGGTACCTCCGTGTTTCGTTCAACGCCCATTCCGCCCGTTTGTAGTGCGGCCAAAAATATGGCTGAAATCAGCGTACCGATTGGATGAGATCCGGCGAGCAGCGCCGCCATAATACCCGTCCATGCGTAGTCGGCCGTAGTCAGTGCGCCGTCGATATACCGGTACTGTGAGCCAAGAATTTCAACTGCGCCGCCTAACCCGGCAAGTCCGCCGCTGACAAACATCGCACCGATCATCATAGATCCTCGCTTAATGCCGCCGTACAAGGCAAACAGCGGATTGCCGCCGAGCATACGGACTTCATACCCTGCAACGGAACGCTTCAGCAACACATAGATCACCACGGCAGCGATCACCGCAAAAACAAATCCGATATGAAGCGGCATGCCTGAGAATAGCTTCGGTAGCCATACCTGGTTCTCAAGCATCGCCGACTGCGCCATGGCTGCAGAGCCCGATGTATCTTTCAGAGGGTAAGCAACGAGATAGCCTGCAAACAAATCTGCTACATAGTTCAGCAGCAGCGTGGATATGAGCAGGTTAACCGCAAATCTAGCGTCAAAATAACCAGCCATCACCGACCACAAGCCGCCCGCAATGATGCCCGCCAGTAGGGCGGCTACACAGACAAGCCAGCCCGGTCCCGGCATGTACAATCCGACCAGTGCGGCCGCTAACGCGCCGAATATCATCTGTCCCGGAGAGCCGAGGTTGAAAAATCCAGCCCGAAAGGCAAAGGCGGCACCCAAACCGACCAAAATAATAGGCGTAGCTCTTGAAAGAGTATTCGTCAGAAAATAGAACCCGCCAAATGCCCCTTTCCACATTTCCGCATAAGTTTCCATGATGTCCCCGCCCGCGATGACAATAGCAATCGCTCCAGCGAGAAGGCCGACAATAACAGCCACAATCGGCTGAAGAAGCGGAGAAACATATTTCATTAGTTTGTTCATTGAATACTTCCTCCTGCCATCAACAGACCCAGCTTTTCTTCCGTGGCTTCCTGCGCCGGTAGCTCGCCTGCGATCCGCCCTTCATACATGACCAGAACCCGGTCAGACAGCTTTAATATTTCCGTTAATTCGGACGACACAAGCAGGATACCCGTACCCTCATCCCGCCTTTTCAGAAGCTCGCCATGAATCGTCTCCATTGCACCAATATCGACACCACGAGTAGGCTCGGCTGCTATTAAAAATGGCGTCCCCTGCTCCAGCTCCCTCGCTACGATGAGTTTCTGCAGGTTCCCCCCCGATAAATACTGGGTGCTTGTCTCTAAGGAGCCCGTCTTGATCGAGAACTTGCTTACCCAACCGGACACCAGCGAACGGATGTCTTTCAGCTTAAGAAATCCGCCCTGCTGCAAACGGCGATGATGTCCCATCAGTCCGGTATCTAGAACAGTCGCTTCCCGATTCGCTCCCCATACATATCGGTCTTCCGGTATGTGGGCAAGACCGTGTTCACGTATTTTGCGGGTCGACATTCCTGTGACGTCAGTGCTTCCGAGCGTAATCCGTCCTTGATCCGGCTGCATGAGTCCCGATATTACCTGCAGCAGCTCCGATTGACCATTGCCGGATATGCCAGCAATGCCAACAACTTCACCTGCCTGCACCGCCAGGTTGATCCCATCCAGCACCGGCTTTCCTTTGGTTCCGCGAATGGTCACGTCAGAAACCTCAAGCACTTTATCACCGGGGTCCACCGGGTTCTTCTTCAGCTCTGCAAGCTCTCGCCCGACCATCATGCCGGACAGCTGATTCGCATCCGTCTCGCCCTTCTCCACAGTTCCCGTAACAGCTCCATCACGAAGTACGGTTATGCGGTCAGCCACGTCTAACACTTCATTCAGCTTGTGGCTGATCAGAATAAAACTTTTCCCCTGCTTCGTGAGCAGCTTGATGGCCTGCAGCAGCTCCTGCACTTCCATCGGTGTAAGTACGCCTGTCGGCTCGTCCAAAATAATAATTTCGGCACCCTGATACAACACCTTTAAAATTTCAACACGCTGCTGAATACCCGGAGCACTGCTGCCTGTAACAGCTCTTGGGTCTACTTTCATCCCGTATTGATCACAGAGCCCATCCACTATTTTTACGGCTTGCTTCCGGTCGAACCTAGCTGAGGAGCCTGGCTCGTTACCGATCACAATATTTTCGGCTATCGTAAAGGAAGGAAAGAGCATGAAGTGCTGGTGTACCATCCCGATACCGTGATGGATGGCATCTAACGGGCTGGAGAAGGTAACTTCCTTACCGTTCAACCGGATGGAACCGGACGTTGGCTGCTCCATTCCGTACAATATCCGCATAAGCGTCGTTTTCCCCGCTCCGTTCTCGCCGACAATTGCATGCACCTCTCCGGCACGGAGTGAAAAATCGATGCCCCGGTTCGCACTGAACTCACCATACTTCTTCGTTATTTTGTCCATTTGGAGTAGCATTGAAGTTCTTCCTTCCTTTCACTCATTAATGAAAGACCGACTGCCATGGACAGCCGGTCGAGGGTAGAGAACGAATTATTGTTCCAGAGCGTTCGTAACTTTGATCTTGCCAGCGATAATATCATCAGCAATCGCTTTTACCTTGTCCACAGTCTCTTGTCCAATAAAGTCATTCAGTGGGGATTTACTCTCGTGAGTGACGTAAGTAAGGCCTACACCGCCTTCTTTCAAGCCATAGTCACGAACATCAAAGGAATAGTTGCCTTCAGTGAAGTCTTTAACCGTTTCGTACACAACGGTGTCCGTGCTCTTCAATTGAGACAGGACTACGTGTTCAGGATCCACACCGGTGTTATCTGTATCTTGTCCCGAAGTGTAGAAGCCTTTTTCTTTCGCAGCTTCAAATACTCCAAGGTCGCCAACAGCAGACAATCCAGCAACAAAGTCAGCGCCTTTCGAGTTTTGCAGAAGCGCGAACTCTTTCGCTTTCGCCGGATCAGTAAAGCTTCCGACATAGTTCACGAATATTTCGACATCCGGTCGAACGGATTTTGCGCCTTCTTCAAAACCGGTAATATATTTGTGCATAATCGGAATGTCATTCGCAACGACATTACCGATCTTGCCTGTTTTTGTCGACAACCCTGCTGCTGCACCGAGCAGGTAAGCTGCTTCATGTTCGCGGAATACAACACTGCGGACGTTAGGCAGGTCAACAACCGTATCGATAATGGCAAACGGCACGTCCGGATTTTCCGGTGCAACCTTTTTCAGTGCATCCTCCATCTGGAAGGTCGCCGTAATAATCAAATCATATTTTTCCGCAACAGCTGTACGAAGGTTTTGTTCAATCGAGGCCGGGTCGGTCGATTCGATTGTCTTCACCTCAACGCCGAATTCCGTTGCAGCTTTCTTCAAGCCTTCATCCATTAATGCGAAGAACGGGTTTACACCGATTTTCTCAGGAAGAACAAGAGCAATGCGTTTCTTATCTTTAGAATCGCCCTTATCGCTGGCTGATGCATCGCTCCCGGAAGAGCTATCCTTGCTGCCGCAACCTGCCAATAATCCGACGAACAACACCATTGTTAATAGAATTGACCATGACTTTTTCATTCCTGCCCTTATCCTCCTCAGTTGTGCTTATCTTAGTATAGTTAATATCCTATGGTATGGCGCGGAATATGTCAAAGCAATTTTAGCAAATTGCTTTTTTATTTGGTATAATATTACAAATTAAATTATAATATGGTCCTTTTACAGTACATTTTGATTGATAAAATTATTTAATGTTCGGATATTGACGATATCCCATTTGAATCCCTTACTTTAAATTGACATGCAAAATATCAAAAAAAGCACCTTACGGTGCTTTCAGATCATCCATATAAAATTATCTCTTGCATAAACGTACAAATGCGAGTCCAGCTATTACTAAAGCAAGAGCCCCATATCCAATACTCCACCAAAAATGAGCATTAAATGTATCAAAATTCTGGGTCAATACATCACGCGCTAATTGAATAGAATGTACAAAAGGAAGCGCATTCGCTACTTTTTGAAACGTGTCCCCTAGCATACTTATATCCATCCACGCACCGCCTAAGAAAGACACAGCTGTAATAAAGATGGTACCAATACCAGAAATTTGTTTTTCCGTAAATAACGCACCTAAAAATAACCCAAGGAAAATGGACATAAGTGCAATGGGAAGAAGTGTTAAAATGCTCAGCGAGATATCCATAAAGCTAGACGATAAACCAAGAAACTTCGCCAATACAAAACAAATAATGCCTTGTAACAATGCAAGAGGAATTAACGGTAATGCATAACCAAATACATAATCCATCACTGTTAATGGTGAAGCAAATAATCTTGTTAAAAATGCACTTTGTTTATCCTTAGAGATTAAGAGTGCCGAAAACATCGTTAAAAAGGCAAAGCTAAATACAATCAAGCCTGGCGTTAGATTTTCAACTTTAAATGTATCGAGGGGTGCGTTTTTTTCAATCGTTGTAAAGACGACTAAAAGAAGAAGTGGTAACGCAATGCCAAGAACAATAGAAAGTGGATCTCTAAAAATTTCTTTTCGATTTCTTCCTGCAAAATTAAGCATTTTCATATGTCACCTCTTGAATCGCAAATCGCTAAAAACGCCTCTTCAAACGATGTTGTATTTGTACTATTTTTCATTTGTTCTGCTGTGCCAATGGCTTTTACAGACCCCTTCTGTAAAATACAAATACGATCCGCAAGTGCTTCTGCTTCCTCTAAATAATGCGTTGTTAAGACAATCGTCATCTTTCCTTTTAATTTCGAAAGGGTTGCCCACAGTTCACGTCTTGAACGAACATCAAGCCCCAGTGTCGGTTCATCCAGGAACAAAATTTGAGGATTTGTAATAAGCCCCATCGCAATACTTAAGCGTCGCTGCATACCGCCTGATAAAGATTTCGCTTTATCTTTTTGTCGTTCCGTCAGCCCGAATGTTTGAAGCATTTCCGTCGCTCTTTCTTTTGCTTCCTTTTTTGAACTGCCATAAATGCCAGCGACTAACTCAAGGTTTTCTCGAATGGTTAAATTCGGTGCAACGGCTGTTTCCTGAGGGGAAATATTAATTTTTTGCTTCACAGCATCAGCGCCTGTGCGAATACTGTCACCTAACACAAGAGCATCGCCAGCTGTAGGTGTTACTAGACAACAAAGCATACTGATTAATGTCGTTTTCCCAGCACCATTTTCTCCAAGCAAAGCAAAAAATTCGCCTTCCTCAATTGAGAAATCAAGGGAATTAACGACAGTGTGGTCTTTATATTGTTTCGTCAAATTATTTAATTTGATGGCTGCCAATTATTCTCCATCCTCCCGTATTTCTTGTGCTTTCAAAATGTCTTGCGCAAATTTAAACATCAACTCATTTTTCACAATAGCAATGCCCTGCTGCTCATCTCCTAGTAGAAGCAACGAATCACCTGGTTTAATATCAAAAACCTCTCTTGCTTCTTTTGGAATCACGATCTGCCCTTTTTCTCCTACTTTCACTGTTCCGAAAATGTACTTCCCATTTGGTCCTTTCATTCCATTTACCTCCTACAATCCATTTAAGTATGATTAGTCATACTTTTCATACCAATTATACACCATGTGTTAAAAAAATCCATCCAAAATTATACAAAAATAAAAACTTAAACAAAAAGAAACAGTTCCCTTTCAAATCGCTTTCGCACTTTCATAATCTAATGCAAGAAAGCAGAAATCGATCGAAATAAAGAAATGACGGTGCAGGGATAACCTCATGCACCGCCATTTCATTATTTTTCGTACCTTTTTAAGATCCAAACGATCGAATCCATTTATATCGGTTCACTTTGACAATGGCTACAAAGCATTTCAGAATCTGGTCCGATTTCAAGCAAATAAACGTAATTAGCGGTGAAAGATTAAACACAAAGGCACAAAGGAATGAGGACGGAAGAACGATGAGCCACATAAAAATAAAGTCATTGTACAGCACAAACTTCGTGTCTCCGCCACTGCGTACAATGCCGGTCAGAGCTGGCATCTGATAAGCGGTTCCGACCACGGTAATGGACATTACCGTCATAAACTGCAGAGCGAGCTCCTTAGCTTCCCCGGATATCGAGTAAAACCCTAACACGTAATCCTTTAGAATGAACAATACGGCCCCTGTACACAAACCCAAGAAAAGATAAAGAATCTGAAGCGTTTTGGCATAAGCTTTGATCTTATCGGCAAAGCCTTCCCCGATCGTTTTGCCAATCAGAACAGCTGTTGCACTAGCCGAAGCATAAATCACAACGCTCACCAGCTGGAATATGGTGGTTGCTATACTGTTAGCCGCAATTGCAGCCTCACCCATATGCCCAAGAATGGCGGTTTGCGCGCCCATGGCGAGTCCCCAGATCGTATTGGACAACAATATCGGTGAACCAACTTTGATGTAGTGCTTGAATAAGCTTAGATCGATACTGAAGAAATCCTTCAGTTTCAGTAAAATTTTACGGTCGTATTTCTTGATGTACACGCAAACAATAACCGTTTCAATTATTCTCGCTATTAGTGTTGCAATGGCAGAGCCTCTTACTCCGAGCTCCGGAAATCCGAAATGTCCATAAATCAGCACATAGTTCAACCCCACATTGATAATGAGCGTGGACAAGGATACGATAAAGCCGATTTTGACCGTCTCTACACTGCGCAGGGAGGCGAGCAGAATGCTTGTAATTGCAAAAAATACGTAGGAAAAACATATGATCTGCAAATATTTTACTCCCTCGTTGATGACACTCTCCCCGCTGGTAAATATCGAAAGTGTGGCGTGTGGGAAGAAAAACACAATGGCCCACAATACTGCACTTAACACAACGGCCATGCGCATCCCGATGCTTGCAACCTTTTTTATAGCCCCGATGTCTTTAGCGCCCCAATATCTTGACGCCATAATAACGAGCCCTTCACCCGCGCCCATAACAAGCATGTGGAGCAGGAATTGAATCTGATTCGCGAGTGCCACGCCGGAAAGCGCAGATTCACTGTATCCGCCTAGCATGACATTGTCCGACAGGTTTACCCCGAGGGAAATAATGTTCTGCAGCCCGATGATTAGAGTCAGCCAGAAGAAACTCTTGTAAAAATGCTTCTCTCGCACAAATAAACTCACGATAGGAATACCTTCTTTGTCGTTTAGTTATGTATCCTTATCCAATATATACTAACTCTTCAAAATAATCAGTACACCTTATGTTTATATTGATAGATTGGCGAATAAACAGAGATAAAAAAGGGGAGGCTCCCCATCAAATGGAGGCCTCCCCTTTTGTCCTGAAAAATATGATACGTCGTACTCCGGTATGGAGTACCGTAATGCAAACTATTCTATTGGAATCCCCTTCTCTATCCGTTCCTCAACCGACATATTCTGAATGTCCTCCATGCTGTAGAAAACTTCATCCTCCTCGAGCTGAATGAAATCCGGCACCGGCAACAAATCCGTCTCCTCGGTCGTGAATGAATCTGAGGCAATACTGTATTCAGGGAAGAAATTCGTTATCGGATTGACGGGAGTAGAGGAATTGTCTATTTGGCAGGCACTTGCACATTTTCTTGTCTCAAAATGAAGATGGACACCAGTGGCATCCCCCGTCTGACCCATGTAACCGACGGTGGTCCCTTTACTTACATTTTGATTGAGAGATACGGAAGGTGATTGGTTCATGTGAGCGTATCTGGATTGATAATTCGTATTGTTGATGACATGATGAATGTAGACGACCCAACCATAACTTGTTGACCAACCTGATCTTGACACGGTACCGCCATAGAAGGCGACAATCTTATTGCCGGCTACACCAGCAGTCTTGGCTCCAATGTCAATTCCATTGTGGCCGCTGCTGAAACCTTGTGTAATCCTTGATGATTCAGGTACGGGCCAGGTGTATACACTGTTTGCAGAAGCAACTGTGGAGAGTGAGGCAATACATAAAGCAAGCACCGATAACAACGTTACCAATCTCTTCATGACTCTATCATCTCCTTTTTATGGTAAATACACTATAAGTTTATCATATATTATATATTTGTAAATACTTAATATAATTGGAATTTAAGTTTTTGATAGAGTGCAGGTGATAGAAGAACAGATGGTAGAAGAACACTCCCAATAAGCTCCGCAATTGATGCGTCGCAAACGATTATCTATCATCCTTTCACCTACCATCTGCAATTCTTCTCTATCATTTCCCTGCATCTGCGCGCTCAACTAAAGCTCGCACACCATCTTGTAATTCCCGGGCTCCGCCCGGAAACCGATCAGATCACGGTTAATTCGCAGCATGGGGGCATTCATAGAGTCGTTGTGTGTTCTCAAATAGGGAACTCCGCATGCACGGGCCGTTTGCACGCCGAGCATCTTTAAGGCAAGTGCAATACGACGGCCGCGGTATTCCGGAAGCACGCCGGTATATTCGTGATACATCGCCTGTGTCTGCTCATTCTGCTGCAACGTAACAACGCCGATGTAGCGATCGCCATCCTTGGCAATATGGATCCATTCCGGACGCACACCGGCTTGCCCGATGCTCCACTTTTTCCATTCTTCAAACCAGGGAAAATCGCCAGCGTAGCCTGGTATATCCGGATGAGTAACCTTATACAGCTCATAGAGCTTTCTTTCACTCGCTTCCCCCGGCTCATCTGCCAGCGTAACGAACCGGATTCCGGCCCGTTCTGCCTCATTGATCGCATCATACAGATTACCGCCGTCAAACGATGCCAGGTCCAGAACGGATTCGAACGTGTGGCGTTCCTTTACGTACCCGTGACGTTCCGCAAAAGCTACCGAACGATCATCTGTCTCTCTCAAAAAGCTGATTAAACGCGAGGCTTTGACCTCTGCAGCCCACTGATGAAGCGTATCGTGCAAGGCTCTTCCTATCCCGTTCCCACGACTTTCCGGGTGAACGACATTGGTCTGGATCAAAGTTCCGGGATCCGTCCATGGAGCCCGCCAAGCGATCGCGTAGGCAACAACTTGACCAAACTCGTCTTCCGCCACCCATTGAGGACGGTCCCATCCCATAAGCTCGCCCTTTTCATTGTAATCCAGCTTCCCCGGAGGAACTTGGTCCTCCTCTGCCTTCAATCGTTCCGCTGTCGTCGGTTCCGACCAGATCCAATTCAACAGCTGAGCAACCGCTGCAAAATCGTCCGGCTGCCGCATCCTTCGAATTATAAATTTTGTCATGTTTCCAATCTACCACCTTATTTAGAATAAGATTTCATAGACATTATCCCATATCTCAAAATCCATTTCATGGTAAATATTAGCTGTATAGATCAAAAAGAATAGCGGTGCAGGAATAACCAACCTGCACCGCTATTTTGTCATCTTTTTAAATCATATTATTTTTTCAAGAGAATACATTCGTTAAAGTACCAAGCTCTTCGATTTCTACACTTACAATATCGCCCGGTTTCAAGTAAATGTGCTTAAATGGTGGATAACCCATAACCACTCCCTCCGGAGTTCCGGTCAGTATAATGAGCAACAAAAACTTGCTATTACAAACAGCGCGGAGAACCATATCATAAATAATAGATTTGAAATTAGTTGAACCCCCCCTACAAATTCAGCTCATCTTTTTTGTTACATAAAGCAATCCGTATAGAATTTACCAAAACGTAAAAAATAGATGCGGAGGTGCTTTATGCAGAAAATTATATTGCTTTTAGTCACTTTTCTCATCTGTTTTGCTCCTGTTGCTTATGCTGTACAAGATGAGGCGGTAGAACCGTTTACATGGGATGGAGAGTACGTTGAACAGTTAAAGAAAGTGAATATTCCTCTTTATGTCCCGACTTATGTAGCTTCATCTGAATTTTCTCGAAAACTTGGTCAATTATTTGTAAGCAAACTTGAAGTAAGCAAAGATCGTTATTTATTTCATATTTCACGCCAAAGAGTCCATGACGGTGAGGTGAAAACGCTAGCTTTCGATGTAATGACAATGTCTGCTGGTACACTTCCAGCATATCGAAAACAGCCCTTCTCAACATACGATATGTTCAAGAAACCAGAAGGTACAACTAGGTTTGAGGGGTATGATGTAGAGTATTTTGCTGATAAAAAAGCATTTATTTGGGAAAACAATGGCTGGGAATACCTCGTATGGGCAAAGAACACAAACAATGCTATTAATATCATGAAGCGTGTTATGGCTACAATACCAAAAGGAGCTAATCCTGTTCAGGGTGCAATAAAAGGACAGGTTACAACTTTTGATACAAATGAAGGTGTTCAATCCGATGCTGGTTGGTCTTATGATAACGGTAAAACATGGTATATTATCACTGGACGAACTACACCAGAACAATTAATAAAAGTTCTAAAATCTATGGTTAAATTAGATACAAAATAAAATCCCCCCTTACAGTATCATCGGTTTCCCATATAGGTTTTTCCAATTTCTAAAAAGTGGGCTTCATTATGATAGGCAAACGTGGCGACAAGCTCCAAATCCACTACATATGCTGGCAAAAAGAGAGGTGGGGCTCTTTCCCATGACCTATAAGAGCAGTACAATTAAGAGCAAGTGGAAAAAGACCAAATGGCTTCTGGAAGAATCCCATTTAAAGCAATATGTGCCGGCAACACTGCCCTTCAGTAAAGGTAACCTGACGTCCATGCTCTCCTCCTATTCCACTGTTTTTTTCAAACCGACAAGCGGCTCCGGCGGGAATAATATAATCCGTATCAAAAAAAAGGACGGGGGGTATCAGACCCAGTACAATACCGTCAAAACCACTTACACGACGCAAGAAAAGCTCTATAAAGGACTGAAACGGTTTGCAGGGAAGAAAGATTTTTTGCTGCAAAAAGGAATCCGTCTAGCCAAAAGCAACGGAAAGCCATTCGATATTCGTGTCATGGTTCAAAAGACGAACAAAGGCTCTTGGGTAAGCACCGGATTGTTTACGAAAGTCGGCAAGCCAAACAAGGTCGCTACGAATTACAATCAAGGCGGAACCGTTGAATATTTTAATAAAACGATGGCCCGTTCAGAATTTAACAGCATCTCCATACAACAGATGGAACATAAACTGAAGCAACTCGGTGTTTCTGTGGGGCATAACTTTGATCGGCATTACAAGGGCTTTAAGGAGCTGGGGCTGGACGTCGCTCTGGATCAGAGCGGCAAGCCATGGATATTAGAAGTGAATACACGGCCTCAATTTTACCCGCTTAAAGCTTTGAAAGACAAAAGCTTATATCATCGGATTGTTTCTTATGGCAAACAGTATGGGAGAACAAAATAGACTGCATAACGAAGGGGGTGTCCCAAGGTCTGTTGACCTGGGTCACCCCCATTGTACTCAACCGATGATCAGGTTCCCGGTACTGTGCTGAACCGATGCTCCTTCAGCTGGGAGCGACGAACGGTTCACCTTCTCTTCGATGCAAGACGTCAGAAAGAAATAGTTCCCCTTCGCAATACTTCCCTCCGAAGCGGCGTATTGACCTCCCTTGAAATGAGCTCCCACTGCCTTAAAGTTCAGCTTGCCATCGGTCATCTGAAAGTGCAGTGTACGGGCGTCATCCGCCAGACTCTGGCAGCTGCCGTAGTGCAGCGTAAAGGTTCCGCCTGCGGCTTCATGCTTAACATATGCGTTCTCGCCGCTTGTCCCTTTGAATACCGCTCCACCGTCTACGGTCAGACACTGGTCCATCGTACCTGTCTTGATATGGTCCCAAGCTCCTGTGAAGATTAAGCCGCAGTTGTCTAATCCTCCGCCGCTGATCATCACTTCCTTGCTTCCGACACGCACAATACCTGTCGATGCTGAAGTCCCTCTAAACCAGGTGTCCCGGATGGTCAGCCTGTTGATACTTCCAATATTGACATCCTCCACCGATGTGAACTCACAGTTAGCAATCAACAGATCGCTGGACACCGGAGTTACACCTACCGCCTCGCTCCGGATCGGTCTGGCAATTTCATACCCCTTCAACATGCCAAAAGAACAATTCTCGATGGCGTTCGGACGCTTGGAACGTACCGAGCTTTGCGACAAAGTAATCATATTCTCAGCCGTACAGCCCCGGATTTGCAGGCCGTCAACGTTAGCCCAGATCGAACCGGAATTACTGAGACCTGGCTTGTTGATGGCATAGCAGTCCTCCAGCGTAAGATCCGTCAGCTTTTTATGGGCTACAATCCGTGTTGCAATGTGCTTCTTAACTGTGATCCGTTTGGCACTGTCGCCCCAATGTGTGCCGCTGTTGGCGAACGACAGCAGACCGGAGTTGCCGATATACGTCAGATCATGTTCAAACTGGCCGTGGGTTACGAACGGACCATAATCATCTCCGTCGCCGTGGCAGTTCTCGACCAGACAATAAGCAGCGCACGTAAAATCGTTCAAGTGACGGGCATTACTCGTATTGCAGTTCCGAACGTTACCGTACAGCACATTCAACTGCTGGGTTAAATACCCTGTTCCACCCCAGTCCCGTTCCTCCGGATTGATCAGCTCGCAGCTTTCTGTTACATAGTGGGAGCAGTAGCGCCGCTGAACGACCGGCCAAAATACTTTAGTCGCCCGAACCCCGGATACGTCACATTCAACAGCAAATTCATAAGCGACCGGGTTAGAGCCGATCTGATCCCATGTCTCGAACGGCCTTTGACTCGTTGATTCTGTCGGAGGAACAGGCACACCGACAAATTCCATGTTGCGCACGCTGCACCGGTAAACAGGATTCATCTTCGTATATGTAATGGTACGTCCTGCTTCAAGGCTCCAGCCAAGCTTGTAATTGATCCGTATATGAGTGGCATCGATGATCTCCGTCACCTTCACCATATAATCCAGCTCACGTTGGGCTTTGCCGCCCTTCTGGGGTGACACTTGGGCAATCCACCAATCCTCTACCGCAAAAGCGGAGGAGTTCTGTACCTCCAGTACATCACTGCCCTCCGGAATGTCGGCACTTAACGTAATACTGCTTGCCGCACCTGCAGCTTGTCCCTGAAAAAACATCACGGCACCAAACGGATTATCCCGGGTATTGAGCTCGATTCCATCCGTCGTCACCCGGTGTCCGCCAAAATCCAGTTCGATCCCGCTGCGGTGAAACACATGCCGCCTTACAAAATTCAAAGGCGTATGCGCCTCAACCCTGTGGATGGAAAGATCGTTCACCATCGCAGCCAGCGCATCATCCGCATTGGTCTGTGCATCGAATATACCGAACCAGCGGAAGTCGGCCACCCCGTTATGAATGGTTTCCCAGCGGCCTGATCCGAGGCCTCTAGCTGCATGAACTGTTCCACCATTGTCCTCTTTATTACTGTCAGCCGCCCAGCGAACCCATTTTCCCCCGCCGTCCCCGGCTTTGTAGTAACCAGCGACATATACAATAGCGTCTGCTTTAAGCCGTTTGGGATTGATCGCTAGCAGCGCTTTTACGTCAGACACAAATTCAACCTTGGTCTGTCCTCCCTGGGCCTCTGCGCTCTGAGACTGTGACTGTACTTCATCGGCAAAAGTCAGCTTGGAACCTAGGACGCTTCCAACAACGACTGCCCCAGCGGCGCCCAACACCTGAAGCGCTTTGCGTCTGCTTACAGCTAAGCTTGAATTTGAACTGCATTCTTCATGATTCATGGAGAAACCTCCTTCAGTTGAATAGACTCTATGCATATGATCCTATGGTCAATCTTTATCCTGCGGGTTCGTCGGCTCTGAAATGATTTTGGCAGCCCCGCTCTTCAACTCTCGGATTGTCGTTCCAACGGCACGGCCCAGCTCAGGCAGCTTCTTCGGACCGAACAGTAAAAGACCCAACACGACCAGAAGTACAATACCGGTCACTCCAATAGTCGGCATAATGTTATTTCCCTCCCATTCTTCACGTTCTCGCTACTAACTTAGTACTCTCACTGCGCATAAATGGATGCGCTTTCAAATTCATTCAACCTCCTTTGATTCACGATTAGTTCACGAAAGAGTGCTCACAGATCGATAGAAACACTTCTTCACCATTAATTGATGTACGCTGATGTACGTTAATTATAGAAACAGCACCATTTTTTTGTCAACACAAAAAACCACACCACGCGAAACTCAAAAGCGCGGTGTGGCGTTGCATGACAGCGATTGACCACATCATATCTTCGATTTACTTGTTATCCGAATAATAACTTTCCAACTTGGCATATAGCTCCTTCTCGTCGATGATGTCTGACCAGAATTCCTTCAGGCTGCTGCTGAATTGCTTCATCGAGTGAATGGATAAGCCAAGCTGATTGTGATACATAAAGCTCGGGAACAGCTCCCGATACATGGAATAACGCGATGGGCGGTTAATATCTTCGGTTGCTGCCTCTTCTGCGATCATCTTCCTGGACGGGATACTGATCGTCTTCTCCCTGATAATAGCCTGCGCCGCAGGCGAAGCTAGAAATTCCGCAAACGTCCGAGCCGCCTCCTTCTCTTTCGATCTGCGGTTTACCGCAACCCCAATCGATACAAGCAGCGTTTTTTGCTCACCACCACGGTTCATCAAAGGTACAGGTGAAATGTCGTACGACAGACTCCGTTCCTTGAATGCGTTCAGACTGAAATAAGTCGTCAAAATGATGGATACCCGCTCCTGCATAAACAGCGAGATGGAGTCATCTTCGCTACTTCCTGAGAAGTATTTTGGAAAAATCGTATGGTCATTCACAATATCACTGAGCTTCCTTAGACTGTAGGCCAGCCCCGGAGCATTATTCCGCTTACGCCCCGTATTTCCGTCAAGCTCATCCAAGCTATTAACAGCTACACCTTCCGCACTTTCCATCAGACCGCTGTGCAGTAGAAATATCGGATACCTGTTCAAGGCAGCAGGAACAAAATAAATAGAGTGCCTTCCGCTATACTTCGTAAGCTTTCGGGCCGTATCCAGCAGATCATCCCAGGTCCACGAGCTGTCAGGTTCCTGCAGCTTCGCTTCTTGGAAATGCTCCTTGTTGTAACATAAGACGACCGGCGAGAATGACACGACCCTTGCATACAGCTGCCCTTCATGCCGAAACGCCTCGCTGGCGACCCGGTATATCCCATCGTCCGACTCAAGCGGCTCCAGCAGCGGAAATCCGGTTCCGGTCTCACACATTTCTTGAAACTGCCAGTTGTTAAAAGACACTACATCCAGCATCCCGCTTGAGAGCATTTCGCCGGCAGAAGTCACATGTTCGAAGAAATCAAGCGGGATAGCTCGGACATGAATAGCCGGATGCAGTCGGTGGAATTCCTCCAGCAGTTGATCCATCACGATATCTTCTGACAAAGAAGGATTGCAGCCGAAATTTACGATAATCGGCTTCTGCTCCTTCGAGACCATGCTCCCAACCCGGTCGATTTTCACGATAAGTTCTTCTTCCACTAGAAGTTCCAGCCCTTTGCGGACTGTTTTATTACTTATCTTAAACTGCTTGGCCAGCGCACTTTCCGAAGGCAGAAACGCTCCCGGCTTTCTTATACCATTTATAATCTCCGAACGGAGTGAATGGACCATTCGATCCAGCTTCTCCTGAAAAGACAGCTTGTCTGATTCCTCATTCATGTACAAAACTCCCAATTATATGAATAAAGTTACATCACAAATTATATTCTGGTGGAAGGGGATAGTATTGTCAAATATCTAGCAACCTCTCTTCTAATTAGCTAATTTGGTACATTTTTAATCGCCATACTGTACCTTTTTGTGCTAATGTCTATAGATGCGTGCATTTTATTTTGACAGAAAGGGAAGGTTCGGAACATTCATGAGTGAATTAGGACAAGAACTAAATACAAGAAACAATTCGGAGACCGTTATACGTAGTAAACCAAGTACAAGCCGACTATGGATGATCCTTATCCTTGGCGCACTGTCCGCTTTTGGACCCCTTTCGCTAGACATGTATTTGCCTTCCTTGCCGGAATTGGCCAGATCCATGCATACGACAACGTCGCTTACGCAGCTCAGCCTGACCTCTTGCCTCATTGGCCTCGCTGTGGGACAGCTGCTGGCAGGTCCACTTAGTGATATACGGGGAAGACGCCTTCCGCTGATCATCGGAATGGTTGTCTATGGGGTTGCATCTCTACTGTGTGCTTTTAGCACATCCATTGAAATGTTAATTGCCCTTCGCTTTATTCAAGGCATTGCCGGTTCGGCGGGCATTGTTATATCAAGAGCTATTGTACGGGATATGTATTCCGGATCCGAGCTCACCAAATTTTTCTCTATGCTTATGCTGGTAAATGGAGCAGCGCCTATTCTCTCTCCAATTATCGGAGGACAGCTGCTTAAATTCACCTCTTGGCGCGGTGTGTTCATCGTATTGACCTTTATTGGGGTGGCTATGCTTCTTGCGGTACTCTTTGGATTGCCGGAGACATTAAGCAGAGAAAAACGCTCCAAGGGCGGGATTTCCAACACGCTATCCACATTTGGAACTCTATTTCGTGATCCAGGATTTGTAGGACTGGCCCTATGCCAAGGCTTTGTTTCTGCAGCGATGTTTGCTTATATTTCAGGCTCTCCTTTCGTACTTCAGGACATTTTTGGGGTGTCCCCTCAGTCCTTCGGACTTATATTTGCCGCCAATGGGATCGGCATCATCATAGCCGGTCAAATCACAGGTCGCCTCGCAGGGCGAGTCAGTGAACGAACATTGTTCCTGTCAGGCATCACGTTGGCAACGATCGGCGGCTTTGTTCTGCTATTGACCATTGTGAGCGGAGCAGGGCTTGGCTTTATACTGCCGCCGCTCTTTATCGTCGTTTCCTGTGTCGGTATTGTCGGTACAGCCGGCTCATCATTGGCACTGCAAAATTACGGGCATGCGGCAGGGAGCGCCTCTGCACTGCTAGGACTGCTGTCTTATATTTTGGGCGCTTTGGTCATGCCACTTGTAGGAATTATGGGCAATGGGACAGCGGTTCCGATGGGTATCGTCATAGCTGGTGCTGATGTAGGAGCTGTGCTGTGCTATTTACTGCTGGTGCGGAGACCCGAGAGAAAGGCAGCTGCATCATCCGCAGGATGAGTAATAGAAAGTGCAGCGCCCCTTCTAAATCAACATAAGAAAAACATCTATCGACGAACCTCAAAGGAGATAGACCGCACTTAGCGGTAGTGTTTCTTGCGAGATTAGGATGTACTATACTCCGATTTTTACACTTTCTTATCTCTAATAATAAAGAATGGATAGAGCATCAGCTCAAAGCTGATAGCTTTATCCATTCTTTTTTAAATTTATAAGGCTTATCACCAAAGTTAGTGCTGGACGATTATTAAAGTGAATGGGTTGCATACACTTTTGGTAATTTACTAATATGTCTAATGTCTGAATCACATGTGGTCGACCCCCATCATGCAACGTTACACCGTTCGCTGGGAGCTGCGCGCAGTGCGAAAGCTACTACAATGATCAGATATGATGTGTGAAGTAATATTGTACTTTATACAACACTGGAGAAGCAGAATTCCTGAATCTATTAATATTGTTGTAGATTCTACAACAATCCCTCCTGGAAAGTGGTAAATAAACGATTCCCTATCCCAATTATTGTATTTTATGCAACAATACTGCTTCACCGCTAGATGCCAAAATAAAATTGCACTTTATACAACATTCACTGAATCCTGTTGAACGATATGAGTTCACATTCCACTTGTAAAATGATTAATTCTCCGCTCAATCTACGATATTCCACTCGAACCATCTTCCACGCCCCTCCGTTGCACCAATCGTATGGTTATACGTTTTTCCATTGTGCACATAATCGAGATGGAGATCACCATCATTCATATTATTGTAGAGGTGAACAATATCTCTGGTGCTACCAATCTCTTGTATCGTCTCCGTCAACCTTTTCTTGGCTTCCTTGGGAATTTGGTTGGCAACATGGGTATGGAAGACACAGATCAGCGAGTCTGTAGATATTTGGTCACTTAATTGTGAGAGCAGAGCGACTCCATCCCCTTCAATCAGCTGTATGGGTGTTTCTTGTACACATTGAGATGCTCTCGCGAATAATTCGCGTCTTTCATGATGCTCCGGCCATATTAACGCCTGTAACCACTGCTTGTCTTCTGGATTGGATACGTCATTAACGTGCAAATCAACTCCAATTCTGACCGACACCGGCGGAGCTGTATCCAGCAGAAGCGGGGTTGAATCGCCCTTGATCTCAGAAGTGATATGAACTCTACCACGCGGATTTCCGTAGGTTATTCCCGTGCCATAGGAGTAGCTGAATTGGTCCCATAGCAGCTGCAAGCCTGAGCTCGTTCCGATCTCGATCAAGGCCAGCGGCTTCTTCACCTTGTCGTAGATATAACAAAATGAAGGATACAAGTAAGCGCAGCGCCGTACCTCATTAGTCTGCACTAGCTTGCGTTCCAGGATCGGGATGATCTCTTCTCTGTGGGCAAGGCAGAAATCTTTAAAATAAGTAAATACACCTTCGGTTTCCGGTTGGTTCACGAGACTAGGGTAGAAATTTTTGAGGCTATGCTCTTTTCCGTTCAACAACAGATAGTGGACCGCACCAAAGATAAGGTTCGGCATCGGCTGCCCTTTTTGTGCATAGGAGCTTAGTTCCAGCAGCTCTGGATCTTCGGCGATGTGGAGGGATAAATGCTCGTACAGCGCACTGGATTGACATTCTGCCGCGAATTGGATAAACCGTTTAGATTGATTTTTATCCATCATAATTCGTATCCTCCTTAGAAATGTGGGTGCAGGAGCTTGGTGTCCCTTGATGAAAGAACATTTGCCATAGGTCATTCACACGCTTCCAGATGGAACTTCTCAGCGTATGTACCATTTTTGTTTCATCGAATAAACGATATGTAGTTAACACCACATTCTCCGACAAAGGATGGATTTCAAAATCATGAAGCGTCATGTTTCGAACACCTATTCCACCTTCACCGAGACAATCCTGCTTAAAAAATATGTTCCCTGAACTTCCGAACTCAAAAAAATCATCTGCCAGCCGCTTTGAAAGCTCTTCTGGAGAGGTACGAACATCCGGTTTCAGCAATTCCTCCTCCAGTTGAAGCAAATGCTCTTTTAAAGAGATATTGTCCATTTCCCAGCATCCTCTCCACTATATTATGGCTTGATCCTGTCCTAGTTCTTATTTTCTACCTTCTGTTCTCATTATCCGAGACTTCTTCTCCATTTGTAGATCTATCCCCTGCCTAAACCTTACTGAATATAAGAAAAACGTCAATCGACGTATCTCAAAGAACACAGACCGCACTTAGCGGTAGTTTTTCTTGCGAGATAAGGATCCTGTTTACTCCTCCGAAGTTTATCTTCCTTATCTCTAAAAAAAGAGATGACTCCTGATCATATCAGAAGCCATCTCGTGCACTCATTACTCGAGAATCTCTTCAATCCGGCCCACGATTTCTTCACTCAGCTCTACACCGGATGCTTTCGCATTCTCCGTCACCTGTTCCGGACGGCTGGCGCCTACAAGTGCGCTGGCGACATTGGAATTACGCAAAACCCAGGCAAGGGCCAGATTGCCAACGGACAGATCAAGTTCATCTGCGATCTTCTCTAGCTCATGCACCTTGGCAATCTTCTCGTCCGTAATGCCTTTGCGCACCCATTCCAGCTTCGAGGCACGACTGTCTTCCGGAATATCGGAAGCCGACGTGTACTTCCCTGTCAGCAAGCCTTGGGCAAGCGGTGAGAACACAACCTGACCGACCCCAGAGCGCTCGCTGAGCGGTATCACTTCTTTTTCAATATAACGCTCGAACATGTTGTAATGCGGCTGATTCACGACAATACGGTCCAGTAGATAACGGTCGGCAACACTCATTGCTTCGGCGATCTGGGAGGCCTGCCACTCACTGACACCCACATAGAGCACCTTACCCTGACGAACAAGATCATCCAGTGCGCGCAACGTTTCATCGAGCGGTGTTTCCGGATCATGACGGTGGCAGTAGAAAATGTCGACATAATCGTGACCCAGACGTTTCAAGCTGGCGTGAGCCTGTTCCATAATGTGCTTACGTGACAGTCCACGGTCATTCGGACCATCTCCCATCGGCCAAAAGGCTTTCGTAGCCAGCACATACGATTCACGCGGATACGCTTTCAACGTTTCACCGACCAGCACTTCAGCTGCACCATTCTCATATACATTCGCTGTATCAAAGAAATTAATGCCGAGATCATACGCGGTCGTAATAGCATGGACTGCATTCTCCCGCTCTACATAACCGCCGTAAGTAAGCCAGCTTCCCAAGCTAATTTCACTTACCTTCAGGCCGCTGCGGCCAAGTCTCCGATATTTCATATCACATTCCTCCTAAAAGTAAATGATCTTGATATCTGTATCTATTACTCTAAAATAGTTCCTATTCTTTTAAAAGAAGGTGAATCAGTATTTGTACCTGTGAACAAGAAGCAAAACCATCATCTGCTGTTCAAAAAATACATCAACTCAAACTAAAGAACATCAGAGAAAAATTATCTGATGTTCTTTTCTTAGCGTATGAACATATACCAAGCTTTATGATTAAAGTGTTACGATTCCCGTTCCCACTTCATCACATATTCCGGTTCCGACGTTGCTGAATCTACCGTTTCTTCAACAATGTGAAAGCCATTTTTCTTATAAAATTGGGTGGCACTTTCGTTCTTCTGATAAACCTTTAAATCGAGTAAGTCTCGGTCTTTCTTGACATGATTGAGCAGCCTTCCTCCGTATCCTCGGTTCTGCGCATTAACGTCAATAAATAATGCCGCTATGTACTGTTCTATAAGTGAAATAAATCCAATGATAGTGTCGTTATCTTCATCTTCATGCTCCAACACAAATGTTGTTGAGGAAGGAAGATACAGACTTGCCATCGCTTCCTTTTGCGCTTCCCAGTAGCCAGAGTCGATAAAGTGATGCGCTCTTAATGAGCCCTCTAGCCAAATATCAACAACCTTCTCCGTATCGGAATTCTGAAATAATCGTATATTCATATGTTGTACCCGGCAGCGTTGATCTGCCTTTTCCTCTCGACTGATTGTGAGGTTTAGTTCTACCATTAACCCCAAACTCCTAATATGATGACTCCCACGGTAATTAAGATAGATGTGAGTATACGCCTTGTACCTTGTTGTTCCCGTAAAATAAATATTCCCATGATCGTCCCAAAGACGGTTCCAATCTCCCTTATTGGCGCAAGCTGTGATACGGGCGCAAGAGATAAGGCATACAAGAACAATAAGTATCCTGCAGGTGCGATTAACCCGCCCAGTAAGATGATCTTCCAGTTCGTCCTCAGTTCCCTCCTCATTCCTTTGGAACGGAATGCCGCCCAAGACAAAGCCAGCAGACTACTTACATTCGCTGCTTCGTTTAATACTACAGCTGGAACGTAGTTTAGTGCTATTTTATCTACGACGATGTAGCTCGCTATACAGATCCCCACGGCGAGTGCCATCAGCGGTGCCTTTAATGAAGATTCATGACGACTGAATTTTATGTTACTTAACAGCGCAATGCCTACAACAATCGTTATAACGCCTATCCATCCTCCTGCGGATAATTGTTCGTGAAGTAAAGTTACTCCCATGAGTGGCACTAATAATGGGCTGGTTCCATGTTCCAGACGGAATGCAGAAACCCCGAACCAAGTACGAGCAATATAGCTACACTAAACATGGTATCAGCATCAGACCTTTCCACTTCAATGAACGCAGGTATGATTGTATACTAACGCAAAAAGACACGAAACAACCATCCCGTGCCTTTCATCTAATCCGCCAAGTTAACTCAAACGCTCAACTCAACTTCATATTTATACTCATTATTTATTGGCATGTTCCTTGGTCGCTGTGTCCAGCATGGATTTCCAATCTGCAAAATCCGTTTCCCTTGCAACATGACGGTCGAACAGTTCGTCAGGGATGTTATTGATATCTTCCTGTGTCTGCACTTGAAAGTTGCCTTTCTCCACAAACGCTCCAAAGCTATTAAAGCTGGAATGCTTGCTCATAAACGTCTCATTGAAAAGATCGTCCAGCGAAACATGATTCGGATCGTCCTGAATCGTTCTCTGGCCCTGTAAATCCATCAGCAGTTCGTCAAAAGACATTGGTTTGTGTTTCCTCAAATTACCACTCCTAAATCTATTTTATCGATTCCAGCCTACCCCTTACATTGCCTTTTCGTCAAGTTATTTGAGCATATGGAATCAGCCTATCCTAAGTTTATACATATCAGACTGCCTATATGTCCAATTTGTCATCATCCAATTTGGAGTTTTCTGCGCTGTCCTGATTCTTTGTGTTTTTGCTCTTATACGGTTTAGGGGCGCTTTTGGATCTGTTGGCACTGGCCTGCCACCGGTTCCAGCCCTTTTTGCCTGTTCCCCTGCCTGTTCCGCCCTTACCCTTAGCTTTACTCACATAATCACTCCGTTATATTGTAACTTCAATGTTATTTACTATTAACCAGTATACCGGGTATACCGACATAAATACGCAATTATCATTTTTTCCAGTATACCAGCTAAATCTGTAATTGTCTGATTTGAATTTAAATTTTTGGAACAATGCCATCTCTTCCAACAACTCAAATCAATAAAAAAGGCAGCTCCCCCTTGTGAGGAACCACCTACCGTGTCATACCCCTTTTTGCTGGCTTGTCCGAAGTGACGCCCATTTGTCTTCTAGCCACTTATCGAATTCTTCGCCCTTGTCGCCCTCGTACGTATCGTACACATCAATTCTCATCTTTTTCAATTTCTCTTTGAACTCTTCATAGCTATGTCCAGCCGGAAGGCTTTTCTTGATTCGGACGAGCATTTTCGTAAGTCCCTTAACCAATTCTTCTTGTCTTCTTGGAGGCATCTGAACATCTTCGCCCACTTCTTTCAGCTGTTGATAAGCAGCCTCTTGTACTTTATAGACCGGATCATTCATCATGCGATGCTTCAGCACATCTAGCGCTTGCGGATTGTCGATCTTGCCCAATTCTTCGACCGCTTTCAGACGCTCCCGCCAATCTGCTGTCCGGTTGGCCGCTGCTTTCAATTCCTTATAGCTGTTTTCATTTTTTTCGCCCTGTACTTGTTGTTCCGTATCCAAAACACTTCATTCCCTTCGTTAATAGCTCTGCGAAATATCTTATATGACCCGGGATTCCGGCTCGATCCTTTACCGATCATTATGAATACAAGCATGATGAAATATACAACATTACCGGGGAGAAGTACAGGATATTCTATACTTTTTTGCTTTGGCCCGATTATTTGACAATCGATAGGCGTAACATATAAAATCAAAATTGTTTACTGGTAAACTATTTCCCGAGATAATCAATACAAATACGTTTGAAAGAAGGCGCTGTCGTAATGAACCACAATCTTACAAAACACGAAATATATCATAATTATTTGCATTTTTTACATCTCAACGAACAGAAAGCGGATCGTGATATACAGATGTTTTATAAACAGGCCGCGCAAGAGGAACTGCCGTATCTGCCTACAAATATGACAAGTCTGCATGTTATTGCGTGTATCGGCGAACATCAACCCATCAATAATATTGCTATTGCCAAGAAGATGAATCTATCGAAAGCGAATATTACGAAAATCAGCACGAAGCTGATAAAGGAAGGCCTTATTACCCGCTTTCAATCCCCTGATAACAAGAAAGAGATATATTTTGAGTTAACGTCCAAAGGGCATTCCTTATTCGAACTGCATGAAAAAATTCATAAGCAAAAAGAAAAAGAATTCTATGCGTTTATCGATACATTTTCGCAATCGGAACAAAAAGTGATCCTGAAATTTTTTCAGGATATGACTCACCGAATAACAGAGAATTAAAACTCTTGTTATGGATCTTCATTTAATTTTGAAATCAAGATGGGATGGTTATGATGAATCGCTTGAAATCAAACTCTTATTTTATCCTATATTTGGTATGTATCAGTGCTTTTATCGCTTCTTTGAATCAAAACATCTATTCTCCAATCATTCCTTTGATTAGGGATTCTTTCCATGTTTCCGTAACCATGGTAAACCTGTCGGTATCCATTTTCATATTTATTACAGCTATTATGCAGATTGTCTTTGGATCACTGATTGATTTTAAAGGAACCCGGTCCGTTCTTATTTCCAGTATCCTGCTAACGGTTGCCGCCAGCATTGCTTGTGCCATTACAAGAAATTTCACCGTATTTTTTATTTCGAGGATATTGCAAGCGGTTGGGACGGCGGCGATCCCGCTTATTGCGGCAACGACAATCGGCCGGCTATTCCAAGGAAATCAACGGGGAAGCGCGATGGGAACTTATCAGATGTTATTATCCGTCGCTCCGGCAGCCGCACCCGTACTAGGCGGCTTCATCGGCGAGCGGTATGGTTATCCCGGCGTGTTCTGGTTTCTTGTAGGAGTTTCCGTCATTTTGCTGCTTATCAATTGGTTGTTCTTCCCTGAAGACGATATCGATTGCAATCAGGCTGTAAGCCTAAAAACTCTGGCGCTTCATTACACATCTATATTTAAAAATAAAGTCGGAAGCTCCATTCTGCTTTTAAGTTTTTGCATATTCTTTCTCTATTTTTCGATTATGGTGTATTTGCCCGTTTTGTTAGCGGATCACTATCATTTGAGTTTGAAAATCGTAGGACTTCTTTATTTGCCTATGGCTTTAAGTTTAATCCTCGGAAGTATCGCATATAAGTTTCTCCAAGCTAAAATTTCGTTCAGAAAATTATTAGCATTTGGAAATATATTGGCGTCTTCCAGCATCCTTTTATTTGCCGTGGCTCACTTGTATACTTTAACGGGCACGTCTGTCATTTTGGCTCTTCATGGGATAGCTGTAGGCATGCTGACCCCTCTATTTGCCACTAGAATAACGAATGAATTTGAGCATAACCGTGGAAGCGCGGTAGGGATGTTTAACTTCATCAGATATATGGGAATGGCTGGGGGGCCGGTGCTTTCCGGGCTGTTATTAAATGTTGCTCCCTCTGCGCTTGTATTTGGAGCGTTTGGCATATTGTTTGCTCTATTAAGCTATATCATGTTCATAAGGATTAAATGATCGAGGGCAGACACTGCCGTAGTAACAATGTAAGGGCGATCATATTGTAAGCAGTGTAAAGGTGTAAGAAGTTGCACTTTTTCGCCGTAGCCTCTCATAATTTCGGTAATCCAATAGGACGGGCCGGATGCAAAAAAAGGCCGACTTTCACAGGCAGCCCGGCCTTTTTAACGCCCTCACGAAACGCCGTTCCGCATAAGCGACTAATCCATAGTGCATTAATATTTATTTTTTATCCACATGCAGCATGGACACACTTTTGATCGAGAACGTATCTTTAATCTTTTCCCTGGAGATGACATTAAGTGTGATCAGGCTGGCAATCTTAGAAGGATCCGACTTGGAGAGCATGCGCCACACCTCAGGATCAGGGAGCGCTTCATACAGCTTATTATCATCGTATTCTTTCCGCTCTTGAAGAACAATCTTCGCTTTGTAGCTCCCAGCCTCCAGTTCGGATATGTCCTGCTCCTCACAATGGTCGATGATCTCACTCCGTAATTCAGTTAATTCCTGCTCTATCGCTTTATGCTTTTGCTTTAGTTGATAATATCGCTTTAATTTACTGTCCATATTGCTCACGCTCCTCTTCATATCATATGTATGCAAAAGAGCGTGAATATAGGATTCGGCAGCTGCATGATTTTTGCGGTCTGGGGCACACTGAAACGGTATGTTAAGTACCCATTTGGGAGGCTTCGTTTATGAACCGGTTTGAGAAGGAAGAACGCGCGGAATATACGGATCTATCTACTGTTGAATCCCAACGCAACGACCTGATTCCCGAGGAATTTCCCGAGGGGCCTTATGGGGCTGATCTGCGGAGTGAATCATTAGGCAAAAGCAGTCCTTGGCGCAAGGATCAGCGGCCACCCAATCCCTTTAATTATGAGGACCGTAATCTGCATATGGGCATCAATCGGGATTTTCCCGGTGCGGACGAAACTATCCAGGCTGATCCCGGGCAAGAAAAACCTGAGTAAGGCACACGTTACCAACCGTCATTCTTTGGCCTTGACCAGCACGCTTCAGAGGGTAAAAAACATCGGCGTCCTGTAAGGGGATGCCGATGTTTTTTGGCTTCGATCTACTTACCGCTGCAACACATTGAGGATGTCATCCTTCAACCCCGGGAATGTGATCTCATTCCCTTTATCGGGATCAATCAGGATTATGTAGAGAAACATCAGTATGAATGCATAAGAAGTCCATGCGAAATATACCTATGAAAGGGCTCATCTTATTAGCATAAAAATCCCCTTTTCACAAAACATTAGTAGCTAATTTACGTTATAGATAAAAATACTGAGTTGAGATAATAAAACTAAAACACTGAAAATATCTTGATCAAGATAATAATGTACTCACTCTTCAAAATAATAACAGAACAGCAATTAAAAATGGCTCTAGTATTAAAATTGATGCACCGCCTGTAATTCATAATGGAAGTTTATTTGTACCTATTCGATTTATATCAGAAGCCTTTGAAAGTGATGTAGCATGGAATAAATATACAACATCCGTTCAAATTGCTTTAATTGACAATGAAACAAAAAAAAATTAAACAGCAATGATCTACGTTTATCAAGAGCAACAGTGCTAAATGATCTACCTAAACTATCTAGTTTTTAGTAAATGTAGCCTTTCCTTCCGGCTTGATTGCACTGGGTAGCCCCCACAAAAAAAGAAACCATAAGGGACTATCCATTAAAGTTTTGGTTATTAATTCAACATTTTTTTCAACTGTGCTGTCCAAATCTACTGCTTCATGATTTATCTCCACTATATTTGAAACAAATCTTCATAGTAGGATGGACTATCTCAATCTTTGAGGTGAATCATAATGGATAATAAAAAACCCTTCAAGGAAGAAACACTTCGTACAAAGTTTTTTGTTATTACAACAGTGACCTTACTAATAATAGGCGCTATTGCCTTTGTGATAGCGGCTTTCTATTTTGGTATATTAGGTTTATTTAGTTTATTGGGTGTCGAATATAATTCTTTTTGGTCTCTCCTTTGGTTTGTATTATCATATTTTTTATTAGCAATTATAGGTGATTCTATCATTAAACTATGTGTTACTATAATGAGAATTTCAGAAAAATGGAATCATACTCAAATCAAAATTAGCTTCCTGATATTTTCATTTTTAATCAACTGGGCTACCATTTCTCTATTAGATGAACTTTTTAATTCGATAGAATTAAAGGTACTTACAGAGATAATTCTTTCTTTAATTATTGCAATACTGGATCTTGCTTCTGAAACTAAAGCAAAAAAGTAAATGTTGCTTTATATATTTTGGTATTTTTGTTCATCAGTTAGAATTGCTAAATGATGCTTTAAATGGAGTATGGCCTGTTTCTACATTCTTAATAATGTAGGAAATCTTAAGATACGGCAGCGCATGATATTTTCAATCCACGTATCTATAAGAGATGCAACCAAGCTGGTCCCTTAGTTTTTTTCCTTTCCTTCCAACTTGATTAACTAGGTAGCCCCCCCCCAAAAAAAGAAACCTTGAAAGGCACGAAGCCAATCAAGTTATTAACCCAGATGGATACAAAATAACCCACTTAGGCACAAGCCTCAGAAGTAGGTTATTTCATCATATCAAAAATCAAAATCGGTTTAATAAACTAACGGACTACAAGATACGGTTCAATTCCAACGCATGATCTGCTAACCCTCTAACTCTTTTTCTTCAAAAGATGAATATACCATTTCAATCCAGCGTTATGGTTAAACAAGCTCACCTTGTCCACTACATCAAACAGTCCGCACTGCTCCATCTCTTCGATTTTATATTCTACCATTGCATAGTCCGGATCCAGGGTGTTTTTGTGAGAATATAAGGAAGATATTATTACGCCATCAGGAGTCAAGAAATGCGAGTATTCTAACAGTTTGCTGGGCGTGTTCGGTACGTATTGTAATGATTCATTAAAAATAATGACATCGTATCGCTTTGTAGGAACATATTGATTAATATCCCCACAATGGAAGCGCTTAGATGTTTTACTCGACGCTATTTTGATAGCCTCCTCCGAGAGGTCCACACCTGTATAGACATCCTTCTCGCTGTCCAAAAGCATATCGTACAATATACCGGTGCCACAACCCATATCCAAAATGCCCTCATCTGCAACAAACTTTCTTATGTACCCGTAGACAATCGAATATCTGGCATATTCCGTGATATCCGATAAATAACTCCACATATTAGATCTGTACTCTTCGTCCCATTGCTGTTGACTGCTCTCGATATAATCCTGAATTTTCGCATTTTCCATTTTCGATTCCTCCCATAATTTAAAAAATGTACGGCAAGAAAGAATTAAGAGGAAATAACATGGTGTTTTTCTTCTTTATAATAGTGTTACAGTTATTTTATGTCAATAAATTTCCAGCATATGGGGTTCTAGGTCATATTAAGCCCATCTAACATGATCATTTCCTCAGAAACAAAAAAAATCACACATTAAAAAAGTTCCACCAAATAAATGGGGATTTTTCAATGTGTGAATTCGTTTCAAATGAAGCTCTATTATTCAGTTACATAATTCAATAACCGATACAGAAACACGGCTGTTTCAGCACGGGTGGTATTGTTGCGCGGATGGATCATATGTCCATCACCTTGAATCAGACCCTGCTCAATCATGCCCGCAATACTACCTGCCGCATAAGCAGATATGCTTTTGGCATCCTTAAAACCGTCAAGCGTTGTCAGGTCTCCCGCGATCTCTGTTGCTTTTGCTGCCTTCAAGGCCCGGACAGCCATCACCATCATATCTTGTCGTGTTATTTTTGCTTTCGGGTCTAATCGCTCCCCATCGACACCGGTAACGATGTCCAGCTGCTTCGCGATGGATACAGCATCGTAATAATAATCCTGCGGTTTAACATCTGTAAATGTATCGCTTGCTTCCGCTTTTAAATCAAGTGCTCTGATGAGCATCAGAATAAAATCTGCTCTGCTCACTTGCTCACCGGGGCTGAATATGTCAGCCGATGTTCCCTTCACAATCCCCAATGCAGTCAATTGATCAATGGCTTCCTTAGCCCATAAATGATTTCCGAGATCCGTAAATTGGGATACAGGTTGATCATAATATACCGCGTATGTGCCTGTACGGTCCGTTTGGAAGCGGATGAGCTTGTCGGAAGCTGAATATATCGCTCCCTTCATAGCTGATGCTGCACCTTGATCGTTAATCGACAATATACCGATTCTAGTCCCGATCTCTTTACCAGCAACTAAATACGGAACAGTGACGGTGATTGGAGCCTTCTCATTTTTCCACTGAATCAGCTTGCCATCCAGCTTAGCCTCCAAATGAATAATAGGTCTGTTGCCTATTTGAGCTTGTGCTTCTGGGCTTATTGTTTTTCCATCCTTATCGCCAATAACAAAACGAAGCTGCTTGCCAAGCTCTTCTGTTTTCGCCAGCATCTGTCCGGAAAGGACGATTGATGCTTTCGGGGTAATTACTTCAATAAGCAGATTAGGATACTCAGACAAGAATGTTGCAGGAAGATCCAGTGCATATTTCGCTGCTTCCCCATTCTTCTTAATCTCTATACTTAATTTCTGCTTACCAGCTTGATCAGCCTTTGCCTGAGCTAACGCCTTTCGTACTTCCTGCTCACTCAAAACCCCAATTGCCGTTTTTCCATCGGAATCGAGTTTGGAGCTCAATACTGTTTTTACAGAACCATCCGGTTGGCGCTGGAATCCATCTGGAGTTGGAGAAGGAGTTCCACCACCGCTGCTGCCTCCACTATTACCTCCACCATTTCCTCCACTGCCGCCGCCTCCATTGTTGCCTCCTCCATTGCCTTCGCCAGGGTTTGCTTTCTTATATTCAAAAGTAATTTTTTCAGGCACACTCATATCGTCTGTTGACAGATAGGCTTCGTAGGTTCCCTCTATTCCAGTCTTGAGTGTGAATACGAATTGGAAACCTCCGGCTTCTGTACTTGTCGTTTGACCTTCGTAATCCACTTTGCCTTTCGGATTAAGCACTTTCAATTGAACCTTTTCAAGGCCGCCATTCATGATTAACCCATCTATCGTTACTTTTTTCGATGCTGCGTCTATTGCCGCTTTCAAGCCTTCAATCGCTTTGATCTCCTCGGCTCCGGAGAGATTATATACACCAAATTCATAGAAGGAATATCCATAATCCGTCGCTCTTTCAATTCCTTGAAATTTAATGTATCTAGCCTTAAGACGATCAAATTGAACCGTTTCTTTTCCATCATGCGCTGTAATGATTCCATCATTATCACTCACGGCATTTGTCCAGTTCTGCTTATCATCTGATACAAGTAATCTATATGTTTTCGCGCGAGCATACTCCCAATCGATTCTTACCGTATCCATCTCCTTCACTTCACCGAGATCGATCTGGAACCACGAATTGTTAATATAGTCACTCGCCCATCTTGTAGCAGCGAATCCATCCACTGCCTTTGCAGGTGCATAATTCGGATTGGCGCCTTCTATCGATGATGCTTCCACCGCTTTATTTGCAGCTTCATTCCCAATCAGATAATAGACGCCTTCCTTCAGCGTACTGTAAGCGCTATCAGAAATGATATGATCTTTCTTCAACAGATCCAGCTTTGCATTAAATCCTTTTAGATATTTGACAGCCTTAGCTGCATCTGCGCCTTCGTAGCGTTTCATCATTTCCAAATAATTGTTCAAAGAACGAGCCGCTTCAGCATTCGTGAATTGCTTATTCTCCTCGAAGCGGTTAACTAACGTTTTCAAACCGTCAGCATTCGTGGATGCTTCGATGACATAAGAGGTTTTCTTCGATTTACCCGCTGCTACGGTTATGATCAGCTCGTGTTTACCCGGCTTGCCTGCCAGATCAATGACTGTTCCTTCGGTGTAAGGTTTGCCATCAAACGTTGCAGTCACTTTAGTCAATCCGCTTCCATCATCATTTTGGACTTCCCATGTGAATTGAACCGGCTCCGTATCCGGTATGACGGCTCCACTTTGAAGCGTTTGACCGTTCATTTGTACTACCGCTTCTGGTGGAGCGGCATTGTTTTTTTCATAGGTTCCATTGACGAATTGATAAAGCCATTCATACAAAATACGTGTTGAAGGATCCGTACTAACAGCTGTATTGAAAATAGCATTATTCCCTTGGTAGTAGGCTTTAAAACCCTTTTGCATAAGCCCCGTTTCTACACCACTGTTCAAATAATCAATAAACCGTTCACGGAATACAGCATCTGTAAGCATCCGATCATCAAACTCCAGTTCATTGCTCATCCCATACTGCTTCGCTATGTTCGCGGCGTCTTCCAAACGGTCATAACCCATTTCTTCAAAGAAATAGTTAGGCTGGAAGGCTACGGCATCGAACCCGACATCCTTCCACATGTAGCTTTTGTACGCCAGGGAGTGCGGTATCCAGAAAAACTTCAGATTTTTGCCATGAACTTTTACACTTGTCGATTGAAGCAGATCTGGACCTTTCTCACTTGTACTGATTTGTTCTGCCAGCCAGTACATTCCCACAAGCTCAAGATTGGAATAATTCGCTGCTCCCCATCTTTCTTCCACTTGATCTAACCACCATTGAATCGCTTTTTCCCGATTAGAAAGCGCTTTCTCTTCTCCGACATCTGAAACATTAAAGTTTAGAGGTTCACCATCTATAACTCCGAAATCCCTCACATACTCACCTGGATCTGGAATCATCAAAACAACCTTTTCTTTAAAATCTGGCCGATCGAGCTTGGCTCCGATTTCCTTTGTTGCTTCATTTAATTGCTGCATATCGCCTGCTTCGGCAAAGGTCTTATCCAGATACCACTGCCATTCTTTCAGAGTGGCTCCTGTGCTCGGACTGAATCCCCCGTCGAATGCCAGGCCATTCGGTGAAGTAAGACCGAGATAAAGAACGCCATCAAAGAGCCAATCCACCGGCTCCCCTGACTGATCTACATAACTGATGTTAGGAATAATCCGATCCTTCTTCCAAGTTCCCAAATCATTCGGATAATGCCCGTTATACAGCAAATTAAGATTGCGAATGCCTGCTGTGGCTTCACCCGGTTCTAAAAAGCCTGGTTGCTCAGCCGGAACCGTCACCGCTCCTTCAAGCTTCCCATCAGCACCCATAATTTCAATTTCGTCAATGAAACTCCACGCCCTGGTATGCATCGAGAAGGTTACCTTTACATAACGGGCATAGGCCATGCTCGCATCCAAATTTCCGCTTCGAATTCCGTCTGTGGCCCCATCCCACTCATACACCTCTTCTCTTGGAGGTCCGTCCCCCCAAAGAAGCTGAGTAGCGTTGTGTGAAAGCGTTCCCCAATTTTCCTTGTCGTCAGAGACGTACATCGAGACCGTCAACGGAACCAACATAGAGTTGGTAGGCCAATCTTGCATAAACCGGGCTTTAATGTTCGAAATCGACTTTGGCTCACCTAAGTCGAACACGACTTCGCGTGTCTTTTTCTTCACATGCCCTACCCATGCCGGATCCGACATTTTCAGTTCACCATGTATTCCATCAGTCAGCTTATTGCTATCGTCGGGATACGCAGCTTCAGGTGCTTCAGACCATTCATAATTAAGCCCTAGAGCAAGATTATGAATATCTGACTGTAACCCATACACTGCAGGGATCACCCCTTCTACACCCTGCACCGGTGCCAGATCTTCCGGTTGGACTTCAGGATCTGATACTTCTTCATCTGGATTTGTCGCGTCATTCTCACTTGGTTCGCCTGGCAGAACCTGCTCTTCCGTTGGCGTTGGCGGATTTCCCTCCTCCGCTTGCACTGCCGGAACAAGTGTCAACAATAAGCTAATAATCATTACAATCGTTGCCCATTTTTTATACCAAGTCATAAACGCCCACTTCCTTTCTATTCTTTATGATGTAACAAGCTTAATCCGATGATCTTTCATCCTTTCCACCTATTATTTTTGAAACTTTAGACGTGGCTTTACAGTAACATTAAGAAACTTAACTCTTGTTTTAAATAGATAAGTTATTACTTTTCATATACACTTGTTTACCTGTCGCTCAAGAACGACAGTTTGAGCTACAATACAACTTTTTAAGACTACAAATTTGACTTGGATACCTCTTACCCGCAAAATGGCCGTTGCATGATGCTAGGGAGGAGGAACAAGAAAACAGGACAATCATAATAATATCTAACCACGAACGAAGCAGGTTAATTCAGTAAGAATAGGTAGTATAATTTTGTTGCTTATTTTGAGAAATACAATATTTTATTAAGTAAATATTGAAAGAAAATGCAGCAAGATGAAGATAGAAAAAAAGAAGGATACACTGTAACTTTTAAATGAGGTGATGACAGTGTATAGAAGTGTACTGAAGAATCGAATGATATTGTATTATTTGGCGGGAGCAGGGATTTCCCAATTAGGAAATGTTATTACAGGACTTGCTTTCCTTTTTTTATCTTATGAACTAACACAATCCAGCATTCTGACCACAGTTATGGCTATTACACAAGCTACTCCATACCTTTTATTCGGACTAGCTGGTGGAGTAATTGCTGACTCAGTAAACAAAAAACGTTTATTACTGTTGATAGACATCATACGAGTACCTATTATTCTTTCATTGGTCTTTATTTATCAAATGAATCTTTTAGGTTTTTGGCATTTAATAGTTGTGAGTTTCATAATTCAAAGTCTAGGATGTTTTTATAATCCAGCTTACAGAGCTGTATTACCTCTCATTACTTCTATAGAAGATCGAACAGTTGCAAATAGCTTATTTGATATTGTGACAAGAGGTGTACAAATGCTTGGACCAATATTTAGTATTGGTCTGTTAAATTCAGGACAAATAATTCATTTCTTCACAATTGATGCCTTAACGTATTTAGTCAGTGTATTTTTCATCTTAAAACTTCTTTGGAAAGAAAATAACGATACTACGGATAACCTGTTGAATACAACTGACAGTATTTTTAGTTCTATAAAAGATTTCCTTAACTGGGTAAAAGGTGAATATACTATCAGAACGTTGTTGTTTGTAACTTTTTTGATTGTGTTCTTTAACACTTGGGTATGGCAGGTCGGATTATTGTTACAACTAATAGAAACCAAGAATAATGGTGAGCAACTTTACAGTCTTCTAATGGGGTGGTATGGTGCTGGTGTGATTACAGTCAATATCGTCATCCCTTTTCTTTGGAAAAAGCTGACCCTCACGATTTATCTAATCGGTTCTATTGTATGGGGTGTTGGTATACTTGTATTAGGATTTGCAACTCATCTGTCAACCTATTTTATTGGTATACTAATCGCAGCTATTGGACTTCCTATTTCTGGTTTAGCACGGGTTTATCTTATTCAAACATTGATACCAATAAATAAATTAGGCAGAGCGTTTAGTTTTAATGCAGTTCTCTTATATGGTTCTAATGTGCTTTCGTTGAGCTTGTTTGGCGCACTATCCCCTCTTGTAGAAATTCGGTATATTTTTGTTTTTTGCGGAAGTATGATGGTTATCGGCTCATTTGTCTATTTATTTCGTGTATTTCCCTCGAAAAAAACTGGGCGTGATTCCGTAGAGACGTTTAAATAATTGATTATAAACAGAGATAGTAGAAAACCCACAACTATATGAAATATCTGCAATAGTTTTCTTGGTATTGATAAGCATTTCTTGACTTCTGATAATGCGATATAATTGAAGCCACGAAAAGGGGGAAATTCCAATGTACTCTTTAAAAAGATGGGCAAATTGAAATTTGCTTATATCTAAAACCCCTGCCATTTCATCTAGGCTCCAAGCATGTTGGAAGTCTTCTTTTATAACGTTCATTGTTTTGTATAGTGCAGGGTGAATTTCTTTAAATGGTTGTATGTTAATGTCAGACGAATGTGTACCAACCATAACTTTAAGTATAATTAATGCTAACTGAGTGAAGCTATGGTCTAAAAATAACTCTAATGAATGACTTTCGTTTACTTCTTCTATTTGTACATAATCATTTATAAAATGGACCCATTGCTGGATTAATGGATGTTTTTGAGCAGTAAGAGCGAAAGAAATATCATCTTTAATAAATGAAATATCAGCCGTCAGTTGATTAAAAAATCGTGGATCAAGCTCTATTAAAAATTTATGATCATCTACTGAAATTTGTTTATGCATATCATTCGGGTTAAAAAGAATAAATTCATTTTTAGATAAGAAAATGTCGCTTCTCTCAGTCTGGTAATACATAGATCCTTTTATAGAATAGATAAGCTTATAAGAATAGTCGTTTCGCCATTTGCTTTCGCATTTTTTTTGATTTGTGGACAATAACAAACCCTGTGTAGCTTGTAAAACGATAGACAATTAAATCACCATCACTATACTGAAGTTTACATTATAGTTTACCATGTCAAATACGATTATGATGCAATATCTAATTTTTTGGGAATGGGTCTTGATGAATATGAAGAATATTGGAAAAGGGGCTATGGTTAGGGATTACAGAGCGAGTGAAATCAGGTTTTTAACGATTTTATCAAATATCAAGCAAAATAAGAGAGGACAGTACTAACATGGAAAACGTATCAAATGTAGATAAATTGGAATCAATAAAATCCTTCCAATCGACAATCAGTAAATCCGAAAAGGCCTTGGCTCAGATGACTCAGAAAGGCGCAAATACTACCTTATTAAAGAAACGACTCAAAGCTCTTTACATCGGCTTAGCCATGCTAGAAAACGTTTGGAATCAAAGACCCCATCATTACACCCAGGAAGATTTAGCAGAAGCTCGCAATGTTCTTACTGGTTTATTCCCATCAATTGAGAACATTTATGCTAATTCAAAGACAGGTAGTCCTCAAAGAACGCTTTTAGAAAGAAGAATTAAAGCATTGGAACTAGCTGTTCAAGCGATTGACGATCTTTCCAATGAATAGCGCCTTTAGCCTGGGATTGTACGCCAAAAAACGCACGCCAAGCCATTTCATGGTTAGCGTGCGTTTTATTTTTTAGTTCCACATTGAGAACAACACTATCATCACTGTAACAATACCCAGGATTAACATTTTTGTTTATTGGTTGACCAGCGGTTTGATACCAGTAGAATCGCTATTCAGATAAGTGAACCCTCTATTTTTTTATATATTTAACCATCTTTTCGTTCACAAGTACTTCACTTATATGATCAACAGCCACCTCTTCGCTTAAAGAGACGATCGCATAGTAGATCTGCTTACGGGTAGGCTCGATTGTATCCTGGGCGTTATCAGCATCTGTTCCGCCCGAGGGAGATGGCGCTTCTCCCTGCGTTGTGTCGTCCGCCGCCGTCTTGTCCGTCCCCACGCTGTTCCCTGAAGGGTTTTCCGAAGAATTTCCAGCCGGTGTCTGGTCCCCATTCCCGTCTAACTCGGTTTGAGGTTCTGCGTCTCCGGCTTGTCCCTTCACCGATGGCGGCTCCTCCGTTCCTGCACCGGTGTCTTGAGCACGATCCGACAGCCCTGCATCCGAACGGCCTTCATCATCGCTTGCCCCGCTTCCCTCAGAGCAAAGATACTGCACTTTAAAATCCGTATAACTCTGCGCCTTGCCGTCCATCAGCTTCAAAGTAATCGTGTCCGTTTGGAAGGCGGCGCACTCCGCCTCTGTTCCGAACTCGAATACAAGCTCTGTCTGCGGCTTCAATTCGCCATCAGCGACATCCTCGGTTAGCCGCGCGTAAACCTGCGGCTCCTGCTTCTCTGCCGCTTGCTGCGGCGGCGCCGGCTTGGTACCAGGCATTCCTGTCACGACCGGATCGTCTCGGTCAAAGATGCCGAACGCTGCCATTCCTCCGGTAATCCCCCCGCCAACCAGGATAATGGCCATGAGCCACACAAGCGGCTTCCGGTTACGATGCAGCCATCTCACGAGCGGCGGAGACAGCTCGCGGCGTGCCGTGTCATAGACGGCTTGCAGCGGAGGGCCCGCCTTATCGAAATAAAGTTTCCGGTTCATCCGGTGTTTGAATGCGTCCCTGTCATATTTCTTGAAATATGCTACCAATGCCGACGCATATCCCGGCGCGAGCTTCTTCCCTTTCAAGAAGAAACGCTTGTTCTTCGACCAGTTTATAAATTTATAGACGGTCTCTTTATCGGAGGCATGCTGCTGCAAGTAATGAAGCAGTGATCCGTACTCGATCATGCCGCTGTCGATACCGCGATAGAAGGCAAGCACTAGCCGGCCAAAATTGGCCTGTCCGAGATCGTCCTGCAGCCAGCGGCGGCCGAGCTTCTGCAGCCGATCCATCTCTGCCGGTGACAATCCGTCGAACAGCAACTCATCCGGATCTTCGTCGTGAAACCAACGGTACGCAGACAGCATAACCGCTGCGTTCGACTCCACATGCGGCGGAAAACGGGTCGCCCATTGTCTAACTTCATCCGGGTACGCCAGGAAATCGATCTGCAGGAATGCATCCTTGTGTACCTGCTCCAGTTCGAGCTCTGTCAGCAAGAACACATTCGCTTCATAGGACAGCAGTTTCAAGAATGATAGCATCGGTTCACTCGCCGAATGGCTCTTCTCCTCGAACAAGCGGTCGATCATATCGAGCACCGTATTCACGGCCGACACCGGCTCCACCTCACGCCGGAGCTTCTCCATCAGCTGTCCGGTGGCCAGGTCAATAAATTCATTCGTGTCTAGAAGGATCGGATACTGGCTGGACCAATGAAACGCCAAATTCACGACCTCCTCGGCCCGGGTCGCTTTTTGGAACTTCCGCTGCATAAACGGGAAGAAAAGCGAAATCGTCTTGCCGCCCCGCAGCAGCGCAGCGAAGAAGGTCTGGCTGACCCTGCCGCTGCCCTCAATAAGATCATAGTAAGCTTCCATCCACTCGCGGTTCTTCTCCTTGCTTGCCTCGTACAAGCTTCGGATTAAATATCCGAGCAGGTCGCTTCCCAATCCCGCTGTCCCCCCGGCAATTGCTTCGTATTCGATGAAGCACTTCACAATATCCGGATCTGGCGCCTGTCCCTGCTGCACCCGTTCATATTCGCGATCGAAGCAGTCGCGGAACAGCTTTTGCAGCCGCGGCTTCGCAAGGGCAGCCCCGACGGGCTCCAAATAGCCGAGCATGGAACGGAGTACGATGTTTCGATTCTGCATATATAAGGAAGCGTCGCCTCCTTCAATCTGGTACAAGACGGCAAGCTCGTGGCAGCTCACAATCGCCGTATACTGCTGCGAGTCCATACCTTGCAACAGCTGTTCCGCAAAGTCATAGAACGCTTCCGCCCGCTCCGGCAGCGAGAGATTGTTCCAGGCAAAGTTCAGGTAAGGCTGCTTCGCCAGGTCGATATCGACATTCGTAACCCGCCGAGATGCCAGATCGAACGTATAATCTTTGTCGATTTGACGATCATTGGGCCGCAAGCTTCCGCGTTCAACGAAGGTGAGATGAATCCCCTTCCGGCTCTGCGGATCCTTCGAATATGTAAGCAAACCCAGAGCGCGGCGGTACGCGTAAGGGAGGCTGCCGTATAACACGCTGGCGAGCTGTATTGCGCACTCTGTCAACGCCTCCACTTCAACATCGAGCGCCACAAACACCTTGCGCCTTGTAACGATGGACGACATGACGGCGAACAGCAACTGCTTGAACATCTTCTCGTCGATCCCCAAGCTGGCAAGCAGAGCGGATGGCGAGGCCGGATGATCCACTTCCGCTTCAGCAGGCAGTTGCTCCAACTCGGGCAGTTCCATGCCTTGCTCGATGTCATAGCTGCTGGCGAAGGCGGTTCTCAGCAAGCCAGGATAGTCTTTTACCGCCGCGGCCCTTTCGACAGGAATGATGTAGTTATGAGTGAAGAAAGCGCTGCGCAAGCCGGTAAAATCGGCTGCCTGATAAATGCTGCGGCCCAGGACGAGCTGTCCCGTGTCAGCGTGAAACAGATGCAGCGCCTGCGGATAGCGAGCTTCACCCTTTTCGCCTTGCGACACCAGTTCTGCCGGCGCATCGTAAACACAGAATGGGTGCAGCACTTTTTTGATGAAACCGGCATCGAGACCGGCAGACTTCGCAATCGTGTCAAATCCTTCGTTCGGACGGAAAATGCCACTCCGCTCCCGTGTGTACATTTGCTGCTGAATGCGAGAGGATCCGTTCGCTGTCAATGCTGCTCTCTCCCCTCGATGTAATTCAGTTGATACAGCAGCCATATGAACGGCTCATCGACCCGAATCGGGCTTACAACACCTTGCAGCTTCTGATTGACCGGGTTGCTGCCAAGTGCGGACACAGCGAAGTAGGACGTATTGGAGAAGTAGACATCCATCGTGCCTTTGAACGGACGGTCCACCTTCTCGATAAAGCGCCGCATCTCACCGTCGATATTGTTGGATTCGGTTAGATTAAGATATTTACGATGAATCATATTATTGAAAATATTACTATTTCCCTTTATATAATCTCCGTCCTCATCTTTCAACGCATGCAGCATATCGCTTTTCGTCAGCACGACCGCCGTCGGAATGTCGGTCTTGTTTTTCTCTTGATAGGCGATGAAATCGCCGAACAGCGTCAGCACGACATCACGCGGTTCATCGTATTGCGGTACCCACTCGTTAGATTCGCCGCCATATTGCATGCGTATTTTTTCACGAATGGAGCGAATTTGCAGCGGATCGATCATAAACAGGATGCCTGCTGAATTTTTGATATGCTGACCATGCAGCCCAAGATAATCTTGATCGACCATTCCTTCTCCCGCGACATCAAAAAACACCAGCGTCAGCGGAGGCTTCGACTCATCCTTGAAGACGAATTGAAAAATAAACGGCTCCTGCATCTTCTCCTTCTGTGTTGAAGCAAGCAGATCACCGCGTTCGAACAGCGGCTCCTCGTACATGTGGCGAAATTTGCGGCTTATCTCCGCATTGAGCGGCATGCAGGCGGCATCGAAATGATCCGCCGTACTATGCTGAAGCGTATGAATAAGCGAAGTCATGTAAACCGACTTGCCGACCTGGGAAGCCCCGATAATGGATATAATATTGCTGGGCACCTTCCCGGCCGTCACCGGAAGCTCGTTATGGCAATGCGGGCACAGTCTTCTGCGCGTAACGACCCCATACCGGTCGTTCAATCCAATCAACACATGATCGGAATACAGATGGTGCTCCTCCGGAATATCTCGCGGATCGATGACCGCCTCCATATCATAGACGGTATCGAGGCCGAAACGGTCCCGGTATTTGTTAAGCTTCTCATCCTCCTGCATCGCATAATCCTCATCATCCTCGCGATGGTGCCCCGCACGAAACACGACCTCTTCCGGCGAGAACTTGCTAAAGCAGTACGGACACACGATATCATAGAACAGCGGTTGCGACTTCGGCTGCGGTTTGCGTTTCAGAAAATCAAAAATCCCCAAGTGTCTTCCCCTCCTTATTCCGGTATCAGCTCGTATAATTGGCCGTATTGTTGGCGGTCTGTAAAGAAAAGCCGGATATAGTCGTCCTTGCCGATCTCTATCTCCGGCAGCACATTACGGCCCGGGGCAAACGACTCGACGAAAGGATAGACTGTTCCGTCGTCCTGGCTGACAGGATAGACGCCCTGTTTCTTCACATAGCAAAGGACATCCGCGGGCAGCGGCACCTCTGTCGTCACCTGAATTTGCGCGGCTTTGAATTTTTTGAACCAGCCGCCCTTGTAGCGGATCGAATAATAGATTCTCGCCCGGCCCGTACTGAGCGCGATCCGGTTTTCGCCATTCGGCTGGATGAGGAGCGTTTGACCGTCTTCCTGCAACAGACAGGCGTATACCGTATAGACGAGCCGCCCGATCCCTTCAATTCGGTCGTGATACCCGTTATTTGCTTTGTATTCGTCTCTCGTATACAGCTTCAGCTCCGCACCTGACGGACGATCCAATGGCAAGCCATCCACCGTCTTGTGAATATAGACGGCTTGGATACCAGCCGGCCATAGCCAGCGCAAGGTGCATTGCCCTTCGTCAATATGATGTGTCAGTTCACGGATGATCGGCGTATCCGATCCCGCCTCTATATAATGCATCTGTCATGGCCCCCCCACACTAGAATCCGCGGCTGCTTCGATCAGACTGCCGGCCGGACAGGCTGCTGACTTCGCTCTCGGCCGCGCCTCTGTGCCGTCGTCCACCCCGCTGCCGTTGGTTCTCCCGGATAGGCACGACGAATGAGAACAGCGTAATGACACCCGCAAGCACGAGATCGGCACCCAAGCGAACGAGTCCGTCCGTGAACGGACGTCCGGATAGGCCCGCCTCCAGCAGGAAGCCAGCCAAGAGCCCCGCTGTCGCGCCGCCAATCGCAAAGCTCTTGGCGAGATAACGGTTGTCGAATACGAGCCCCAGCGCCAGGCCAAGCATCGTTCCAATAAGTGCCAAGGCAATGATATGCAGAACCATATAATAAGTACTGTTCTTAAGCGGGCCGGAGCGCTCCGTAACCAGCGTCCTTTCACCAATACTGCTGTAGATCTGTTCGAAGACGAACGACAGCTCATTTGCATCGGATACATCGTAATATTGGCCTCCGGTCTCCTCTGCAATCTGGCGCAGCAGGCCCGAGCCTTGGGCATCGACCTGGCTGAGGCCAATCGTATGAACGCCAATATGCTGCGCCTTATAATCGGCGAGCATGGCGTTTGTGTCTATTTCACTGAAGCCGTCCGACAGAAGCACGACCATCGTGCCGCGCTCCGTATCCTGATGATCCTTGATGTGTTTCATCGCCTCGGATAGAGACAAGCCGATATCCGTACCGCCCTGCGTCGGCTGGATCGCATCGATCTTGGCGAACAGCTGGTTCTTGACATCCTGATCTTCCAATTGCACAAAAGGCTGGAGCAGGTCCACACTGTCGTTAAATACAAACACAGCTACTTGCTTGTCACTATCCATCTCTTCGATCATGCGCTTGGCTGCTTTATACCGGTCCTGATTCGGATCCGTCTGCTCCATACTGCCCGAGTTGTCGATGGCGAGCACGATATTGTTCACGCTTTTTACATTGCCCGGCTCGAACTGATATGCCGCTTCCAACGCCAAGCCCGCAATGAACAGCATCACCAGCGTCGCGGGAACAAGCACCAGCCACGAGGTTCCTGTATATCGCTGACGCCACGAAGGGCCATTCAACCGAGGCGAGATCATCTCAGCGATCAGGCAGGCCAGACCAACACAAAGCGAGATCACACCGAAGTAAAGTCCGCTCACTACAATATCCGGCCACTCGCCGCGCAGGCTATTTAGCAGCCATTCTCCGATCCCCCAGCCGATGGCGCCACCAATCAAGCTGAACAGCACCATGAGCCAATTCACTTTTCGCTGCATAGATATAGCATCCTCTCACATATAGTGTACATCCGCTCGGATGCGTTCTTCCCGTCATTGCTTCTGTCGGATCATCGCCCGGATAAGCAAAGAGCAGCGATGCCGACATCCGTATTTGTATCGCAATTTACCGCTAATCGAAAGACCTTGTAGGGGCAATCCTCGGTAACGAAGACAGACGGGACTGATTATCAAACCATCCTGCTTACCGGACAGGAGGCAGCAGCTCGGAACTGATGCCGTGGAATTGATATCCGTTCTCTACATATCTCTCGTAGTACATTTTTCCATTCCGGTAATACAGCAAATCCTCGATCTGGAAGCCGCCCATAATGTTAAGCTTCTCTACACCGCTGGTGCGCTGTTCATGCACGCAGCCGAGTTTGTAGATACGGGATGTCTCCTCTTCCCCCAGCGCATAACGCATAAACTCGCTCGTCGCATCGCCAAAAAAATATTTTTCCTCGTAACGGTGTTCATGCGTATAATCCAGGAGCCGCACATGTATGCCCGCATGCTCCTCCAGCGTCCGGTAAAGCTTCTTGAACAGCTCGTCCTTCGACAGCACCTCTTGATTGCTGTATTCAATCGTAACATTCGCCCGCTGCAGCAATTCTTCCTCAAACGTCTGCCTGAACGGCGGTCCTGTCAAAATATGCGTTCTGCATACTTCACATAGCCGCTCAACCAACGATTCGGTTCCCTGCTCCAGCAGTCGGGACAAGCTGCCCATATACCGCTCTTCGCCAAAGGCGTTCGGTCCCCGCTTCGCTTCAATCTCCTGCATAATGTCCGCCGTTGCCCGTTCGTAGTACTCCATAATATTTTGGCCGATATAGTCATCGGCGCGGCGGATGCTGATGAGCGCTGCAGCTCTGAGCGTCTCCTCCAGCGATTCCATCTGCTGCACATACTGTTTATAGATAACGTGCAACCGTTCCAGTTCCGCTTCATATTTCCGATACAGCCGCAGCCCCGTCTCCAGCCGCAGCACCTCAAGCTTCAGGCGGTACACGGTGTTAAAAAAGCAGCGGATGAAATTGCGCACATTATGCTTATCCATCAGCGGCATCCGCGGGAATGATTGCTCCTCCACCGCCTCGGCATACTTTTGCTCCAGCTCGGCCTGCGCCGCCTCCAGCGCCCGGCTTGCATCACGGATGCGGCCGTGCAGCAGCGGCCAAACGCTCCCTCCTTCATCCGCTTCATTCGTCCAATCGTACACATGACAGAAGCTTGTATCCGCCTGCACGGCCAGCCTTTCCCGGACCATCTGCACCAGCTCGTCGTCCGGCAGATGCCGGAGCCCTTTATCCGCAACCTGTTCATAATTATCCCGAAAGTATGCATGGCAGCCGCTACCGAACAAAGCATCCTCGGCTTCGCGCAACGTCATGCGTTTCAATTGGCCGAAGCTGATACCATGGGTCATGATGCCGTTCATATCGCTAAGCAGCTCCTCATCCGGCACAACCCGATCAACCCGGGCAGCGATTGCCTGAGGATCAAGCCCAAACCAGGCCAGCTTCTCCGCCTGCGTACGCTCGGGAGCGGCCTTCATTCGGTCGGTCAGCCCGCGGTAGAAATGATACAGCACGGTGAGTGCAATCGAATGGTTCGGACGCGCGACCTTGGACAAGCCGGCAGAAACATACCCATAGCGGCCAGATTCGGTCATTACATTGTTCCGCAAGGACGTATTGTTGTAGTTGTCCCGTTCATGCAAGTGGCCCGAGCCGGTCTGCTTCCGATTTTTCAATAGATTCATATGGCATATAATCTCGTAATTGTCCTCTTCGGCAAAGGTCGACATTCCCCGCTCATTTTTGTCCGTCAGCACATAAACGAGATCAAACAATGGTGAGGCGGGATGCGTCACTTCGATCGAAATCCCGTCTTCCGTCACATGCAAAGGGGCCGAGAAGGAATAGTCCGGACTCTGCATATAATCGACCTCACGCAGGTATGCGACCCCCGCCGAGCTGGCATAGCCGAATGCATCCGCCTGTTCTCGTTCGTTGATAAGCACATACAGGTCCATCTGGACCGACTTGAACGATTGCTGGAAGATCGCATCCGCGAGCAGTGTAATCTCCGGTACCAGCACGTTGAGCGGGTCGTCGACTCTCGTAACAACCGCCAAATGAATCCGGTCAAACGAGGCGTAAAGCCGGCCGTACTCCGCGATATCACTGCTCACCTGCCGCAAAATGCGATTGAGCTCGAACAATCCGCGGTTATGCTCATAGAACTGCCGGTACACATCGCGGCGCATCGTTTTGCTATTATCCGGAACATGGCCGTCAACCGGCAGAACGAGCCGAGCAATTTTTCTGCCGGAATCGGATTTCTGCCATGCAAAAGCGTCTTGACGGCCGGAATTACTGTTGCCGTCCCCACCATCGCCGGAAGCCATAGCGGACGCAGCAGCGTTACGAGACAGCGCGTGGATATACATGACGCCGGCGCTGTTATCCCATTTTCGCTCATTAATCCGGATCATCGGCTCAATTGCATCGCCCGCCTTGTCACCAATGAAGAGAAACACCGTCGGATAATGAATGCTGCTCTGACTATCGTCTTTGCCGCTGAGTCTCCCTTCATCGCGTGAATATGCTGTTGCGTATTTTTCCAATATCGTCTGTGTCTTCATCCTATTTCAACTTTCTCCGAATCGCATTCAGCTTGGTCGCCAATTGCTTGTAGAACTGGTAGGTATCCTCGCCGTTCGCCAGCTCAATCTTCTCGTATTCCAGACGTTCGCGGGCTTCCAGGAACGCCGCGTACAATTCATCCAGCTTCGTCAGCAGCAGAGCAACATCCTCCGTTGCCGTCATCTCCGCCGCACGGCGGGCCGACTTACGCAGCAACGTACCACGGAGCTTCTCATCCAAACTGCGGAAATGCTCGTATACCTCAAATTCTACATAGTCCCGGCTCTTCATCAGATTGGCAAACGGCTCCCACGCTTCTTCTTCCTCATCCCGATCATAGACGTAGAGTGCGCCTTTTTTGCAGATCGTGCCCGTGTACAGTGCTTCAATGAAATGATCCTGCCATTTCTCTTCGTCCTGATACTGGCTGAGCAGCTGCTCGAATTGTTCAGCCTGGGTGCGGATCGCCTCATATTTAGCCATTTCCTCTCGCAAGCGTGCAATCAGCTCCGGCGATCGGATTAGATTTTCCTTCGCCAGATTTTCATTAATGCTGCCGAAAATATCCTTCGTTCCTACCTGCTCTAGCCCTTCCTCCAACAGCCGCTTCAGTTCTAAATAAGCGCGCTTTACTTCTCCGAGGTTCGGCTTCGCTGCCTGCAGCTGCAGATCGTAGCCGTTCAGCATATCCTGCAGCTGGAACGGTTTCGTGAAGACGATCTCATAGCGATTGCTTGTGTTGTCATCCATGTTTTTCGCGACAACGGCTTTGTACTTCAGGCCGAGCTCAAACTCAGCGCGTACGCGAACATTGTATTGCTCTACCCGTTCGTTGCGGTACGTGTCCCCCCAAGATTGCTGCGGGATGGGGGAAGGGAGATACGTCCAGTTCGCCTTGTCGGTCTGCACGAGATGGCGTCCGATGCCTTCCTTGTCGAGAATGGTGCGTTCGTAGCTCTCCTCGTATACTTTGAGCGGCGTATAGACGAAGAGCGGCACCCCGTTATGCGTGTTCAGCCAGAAGATGCGGTTCTTCACCTCGCTCTCCTTGACGGTGAAGTTCGACTTGCCGACTGCATTGTTCTGATAATTGCGTATTCCCTTCAGAATGCTTGGCGCCTTCACGGGCACTGACACAAATCCCCATTTCGGAAAATGCAAGTTGCCCGAGCTGTTGCTCAGATGGAACACCGGAACGGCCTCGTCATCCAGCTTGCTTGCGATCTGGCGCTCGACAAACTTGTCGATCGACTCGTCGTTGCCAAACTTCATGACGAGGAAATCTTCCATCGATTGCGTAATCAGATCGCCGAACTTGTCTGACAGGAAATCCGAAATCGAGCTGACGATATCGAGCTCCTGCTCCTTGATCCACTGGTTCGAGTGATCCAGCAGCTCCAGCGAGAAGTCGCGGATCAGGTCGTCGACTTCCTTCTGATCCATAATATTGCTGATCACTTTCGAAATGTCCGGAACACTGACAATATTCCAGTAGTAGGTCCGGTTACCTTTGTGATCGGCCTGCTCTTCACCGTTAATCAGAATGTCGCCGTTCTTCTCGAAGATCGTGTTGAGCGCGTTCAAAATTTCAGTAAATACGCTATAAATGCGGTTGTTCTCCTGATTCAGCAGCTGATACAGATCCTCGTAGAACTCGATCATCTGCTCCATACGCTCTACGTCGGCATGCAACCAATACTCCTGAATTTTGGATTGGATATACATGTTTTTCTTTTTATCCTTGGAAATAAAGGCGCTCTTCGCATCCCCGAGACGTTCGTTTGACTGCTCCTGCGCCGCTTCGATGTCGCGCGGAATACGATGCAGATTCTCGCGCAGCGTCTCAATGTAGGAAAGCAGCATTTTCAACAGACAGAAGCCCTTCTCCGTATAGATCAGACGGGACACATAGAACGGCCCCTGCTCTGGATGGAGGAACATCCGCCGGATCTGATCGGTGAAATTGCCAACAATCTCACCAGGAAGCTGCTTCTTCGCCTTGATGTATTCCTCGCGTGCCCGCGCCAAAAATGTCTGCTCCAGCTCCGTATCCATATTTACAACCTGCAGCTTCACTACATTGTTATAGCTCAGTCGTTCGCTATTCTCATACCCCGGCAGCGGATCGGGCACGCGCGATTCGAACGTCTTCACCATCGTGTCGAGATCGACACCCAACTGGCGAGCGAACTTCTCGACTTCCTCTTGGCTCGGCGCCTTCTGGAACATCTTCTCCATCTTTTGGAAGAGGCGGTATCCGAGATAGGTCGTCATCTCTTCGATCGGCAGGACCGCCGACGAAGCACCGATGATATTGTAATCGTAATTGGCCGGATAGACTCGATTCATCTGGGCAATATTCGTGCGGATATTGCTAATATAATCGTGAATCGCGAATTCCTCACCGGACTGTTTATCCTCGCTTGCCATGAAGTTCGTGATGTTCTCCGCCGTCACATTCATGCAGTAGTCGTAGGCATTCTCCAGCAGCTTCCCTTCCGTGTTTGTCGCCGAGATCAAATGGCACAGGTTAAACGGAGGCAGCGGGGAATTGACCGTCAAAATGTTGCCGTACTTCTGCCGGAAACGCTCACCCCGGCTGTCGACGTTCATCCAATAGTCCAGTTCCTTAAGTGCGGCGTATCCGTTCTTCTTGATATATTCGCGTGTGTGCTCGCTCAGGCTCTTGTTCGACAGGTTCACGTCCGGAGTGAACAGATAGCCGAGCGTATTGACGCGATCGATGCCCGCCGAGCCGTAATCCCGCTCGATAATGCCCCGTACGATATAGGAAATGTCCAAGAAGCAGCCGCTGCCGGTTCCCCCGGACAAGCCGGACAGCATAAATACCATCAACTTCTTATTCGTTCCGACCGACAGTGTCTTGATCTTCTTGTCAATCGCCTGGACAACCTGGTTGATCTTGGTGAACAGCAACAACCGTCCAGCTTGACGCACCCCGGCGGCGCCGTTCATCCCGTCGGTAATGCTCAGCTCTGGGGACAGCCATTCGGTAATATAAGGTTCCAAAATACTGCGGTTCTGCAGCAGTCCGCCGATTTCGGCGTTCGACAGCAATACAAATTCATTGAGCGGATCGAGACCAATGCCGCGATATTTCTTATTGCGATCCTGCTCATTTGTCTCTAGCGCCAGGAACTCCACATTATCTGGCTTATCGCGTTTCTTCTTCGAGATCGGATCTTCTGGGAGCCTAAATCTGCGATTAATTTGATATTTTAAACGAAGCAGCGCATCGATTCCGGTTCCTCCCAAACCGATAATGAGGATCGGGTTATCGATCGTATCAACGCGAATTTTATCGCTGACAATCCCTCCGCCCAGCGATACGTCCAATTGCTGAATATGTTCTCTAACGATTGGTTTCATAATGGATGTTCCTCCCTATACGATATATTCGATCCAGATCGTTTTATCTACTTGAGTCAACGGCACCGTAATCCGATCGCCGCTCTTTAATTCCAAACCTTTGCTCGCGTCGATTGCACGACCCGATTTTTCAATAGTTCCGTTTGAGCCGTTCTTGAGCAGAATGCGGTCGTTCTTGTCCGGAATGAATACCATCTTCTCGGTCTCCTTGAACTCGGGAGCCAGTTGCAGCAGCTGGTGGAGCGAGCACTTGCCTTTGAAGGCGTTCAATTTCTTATATTGAGGATGGCTCTTCTCGCCTGTATTCTCATCCCGTACTTCAATGACCATTTGACCAACGAAGCCACGGTTCGCCTTCTTCCATGCCGCAATCAGAAAGGCGGCCGCCAGAGCGAGCACAATCCCTCCGGTGGCTGAATAAACAATCCACATTGGAAACGGCTTTTTAACTTCTCCCTCGCTAGCACCCGGCTGGGCAGAAGCCCCTGCGCCGGCAGCTGGCTTCGCACTCACCTTGACCGGCTCAGTCTCCCGGTAGAAGCTTTTCTCCTCTGCCCTTACCTTGAGCTCATATTCATGCTTGTCCTTTACCTCGAACTCCCCTGTGAACCGATCTCCCTCGTTAACGAGCGATAGGTCGACGCTATTCCCCGTATCAAGGTCCTTGACATGAAGTACAGCGTTCATGTTGCGATACAGCGCATCATTTTGCAGCTTCTGTCCATTGCTGGTCAAGTAAGCGTTGATTTTGATTTTGTCGCCTTGTTTGTAAGTTTTGGACGGTATCGGGTCCAGGGCCAGCTTTAAATCATAGTTAAAAACGAGATTTATATCGATTTTGTCTTTCTTCGCCCCTTTTACCTGCAGCTTCCAATCGCCCTGAGCCGGTTGAAGCAGCTTCAGCAGGGAATAGCTCTTGGAGCGGGACAGCCGTACATTATCATCAGGGATGGCGACCTCCTTGCCGGACGGATCGTATAACTTCAGGTCGACCGGTTTTGAGGACATGATGGAAATATTGGCCTCCATCACGTTCGCGTTTGGCACATTCACCGTTACATCCTGATAGCTTCCGTTGCCTGTCATCGACTGGACCGGAACGATTTTCAGCTTCTGATGGCTGGCGAAAATCTCACTCAATATTTGCGGCAGATCGTCCGCGGAAGACGTTACAAATGATTTCCCGTTCGTCTGCTTTGACAAATTCGCCAACGCATCCTGGTTCAGCTGCCCGTCGGCGTTCAGCCCGATCGTGTAGATCGGAATGCCCTTTTGCTTCGCAGCGGCTACCGCCGCGCTCAGCTCCTGATCCGACTCTGCCTGTGTACGGCTACCATTCTTGTTCAAGTAATTGTTACCGTCCGCAAGCAGGACAATCATTGGCTCATGGGCAGGATCAGCTCCTTGCTCGAGCACCTTGACGGCTTCTTTCACCCCGACAGCGATGTCCGTATAGGCCCCGCGGTTCAGTTGGTCGATAAAGTGCTTGAGATCCTCTTTGTCCGTATCGGACCGGATCTCAAGCAGCGCTTTCTCACGTTCGATTTTGTCGGTATAAGCGACGATGCCAACCTTGTCTCCGGTAGAAGACAACATATCAATGAACATCTTCATCGCTTCATTTCCGATTTTGTCCTTGTCACTCGTATCCATCGAGTTGCTCACATCGATAACGAGCATCGCATCAATTTGGGACGCTGTTTGGGCACCCTGAGCAGCGGCTTCTCTCCCAATCCATGGCATGAAGCTGAGTACCAGAGTGAACAACATCATATAAGCAATCACTTTTCTCTGAAGCATAGTTGTACTCCTTTATCGTAAAATGATAGGGTGGGTATTGGTAGGCACACAAGCGCCACTGAAACGGCACAGCATTGTTATACCTAATCGTTCCTGACTATTGTTAAAACGAGATAAACATCCTCTTGGTTCCGTTTATCTTCATCAAATTACTGGATATGACATTATATTCACTTTATCTATCACCGACTGTCATTATGATATAATCAGGGAATGTAAAGTTCAACCTTATTACACATACGATATAGGAATAAAGCCATATAGCAATATCATTTCTAGTAATAATAAGAACCAAATTCCATAAATATAAAAGATTTTATTTTTATAAGGAAGGGACTCTCTTATGTTAGCATACGGTTGTATCGCGGTTTTGTTTCTTTTTACTGCCATTCAAGTTGTCCTCTATTGGATTCGACACAAAAAAACACCCGCACCCGACGAAATTGATCATCGGCTTCTCTCCATATTGAACGATAGGAGCGAGAAGACGCCATGAAAAAAATACCTGTCTTTTTCAGACCTTACCACAAACCAAAACAACTCTATGATTTAATTTGTAGATGTAAATCATGTGGCTCCTTCTCTGCACTGGAAGATAAAGTCTGTCCTTCCTGCGGCAAGACTGCACTGCGTCCGATCGAACGTGAGGCAGCAGTCAATGTTAAACGATCGATGCAGACAAAGCGACTCTTCTTGCTGTTCATTACGTTGGTTGGGGTCCTTCTAAGCGATACGTTCGGCCAGATGATGCTTTGCCTTGCAACAGCCCTAATACTTATTGTCATTCTCTGGTTCGTCCAGAGAAGATTTATCGCTTCTGAGATCAGCCTGAAGCTAGATCGACTACTGCAGCAAGAACAGATGCAGCTTACACGGGACATATACCATGACTGGGAGATAGCTTTCTCACACTGGGATGAGGACAAGCAGCTTACTTACGAGCTACTGCGCAAGCTCCGGCCCCTTATCCGTAACGATACGTTTCGACTGCAGCAGCTTGGGCTTCTCCATCACTTCGCACTGCGTAAAGATATGGAGCTGGAGCTGGAACCGCTCCTGCTGCAGCATTTTGATCCGCTGCTGGTCGATTATATCGGGGAGATCGCCAAGATAAAGCGTGAACTGATTAAAGACGACACGTTCCGATATATCATCCATTACGAGCCAGAAATACTCGGTCTTAAGAACGGTCAGGACATCCTGACCGGTGTGACCGGAGTAGCCGTAAGAATGAAACGGTATGTGCTCACTTATCCCGGTTTGATTCGTCGTTACGCCTACCGGCTGCCGAAGGATCGCATACTGCGGCTGCACCGAATGATTCAGCAATATCCGAACGAGCCGTGGGATCGTGTAGCCGAAGAGGTGAAACGAATCGTGCGTGACCAATATGAATGGGATCCTGATTTCCAGGATTCTGCAAAGAGAGACTAATATCTATGACGATACGAGAGGTTCTAAACCCGCGGAATTTTATGATTTTATTATGTGCGGCGACTGTGGTAATGATTGGAATCAAGGGAGTGCATATTGCAGAGAAGATTGATACCATCAAGGAAGCCGATCGGCTGTACGCCGCTAACGATCTCGTTGCAGCGGAAGAAGCGTACCGACAAGCGCACAATAATCGATGGATTCTCTATGAGGAGGACAAATTGGCCGAGCGGCTGCACAAGCTGGCGCCAATTACCGCTATGAAGCGCAAGCTAGACAAGATTTTGTCTGATGCAGATGCGGCTGCGGCTGATCTCCAGTTTGAGACGTTCATGAAGGCGTACAAACGTTATCAGCAATTGCGTTCCTCTTACTTAGAGCCCGGCAGCTCCCATATCAACGAGTTCAAGCAAATGCTCACCGCAGCAACGGCCGCTGACCGGATGAACGAGCATCTGATTCAGTTCAAGGCATATTTCGAAGAGCAGCTCGCTGCCAGCAAGCAGCAGGGAGACAGTAGCACTGAATCACTCAAAGCAAATCTGCTAACTCTTCCGTCCTCACTCTTCGGTGGAGCTGAGAAGAAAACCACCCAACTGAATACCCTGTTCCGCTCCTATGATGAATCCAAGCTGGCCCGTATCGCAGGCAAAGGGGAGTTACAGCAAATGCTGGACGAAGCAGTGACTATGGCAAAAGCTTACAAGAAGCTGGGCATCACAGCGGAGTGGCTGCAGTCCAAGTCGGAGGAGCTTGCTGAGACGATCATGCGGAAAGATGGCGAACAGAACAATGCAAAAGCGTTCGCAATCCATGCCACCATCTATGCGGGTTATGCGGACCGCTCCGGCAGCTCGTCCCGCGTCACCAATTATCTGGAGCAAGAACTAAAAAACTGGATGAGGAAGGCAGACCGCCATGTCGCGGCCGGGGAATACGAGACGGCGATTCGCTTGTATGAAGACCTGTCCGGCTTCCGCGACACCACTGCCGAAATCGCGGACGTCCGGCTCGTATGGGCCGCAGCAGAGCCTTCGCTCTTGCTACCGGAAGGCAATTATCCGATCATCGAAGGCGGTAAAAACCGATTTGGCGCTCTCGTGTATACGATGGCACTCGATACCGAACGTCGTTTGTATTATGCAACGTGGGACGGCACTTCGAAGCCGAAAGTGCTGCGCAACCCGCAGCCAATACCTTACCATTATGAGGTGCGCCGCCTGACCGTTGAAGAGCAATTGAGTTCAAATGAACGGCCTGTCCTGCTCATCGAGTATGATTCGAATTCTCGATCCGCCGCTTACAGTGCCTATACCGTGGCAAACGATCGAATTGAGCTGCTGTTCTCATTCGAGGCAGACGGCTATAAAATTGACAATGACGGCTCTTTGCTCGTGCATAACCTGAACGAAACGGGGAAGGAAGATGAAACAGCCCGTTATGAGCTTTACGGTGACAGTTACCAATTCGTCGAACTTCTCCCGAATGCGAATTATATCGACATCCCGGTGGAGAAACTGCCAGAGTATCCACGCAAAAAGGTGCGTTTCACATCCGAGATCGTGCTTGACAGCGATGAAAAGCCTTATGCCCGTATGGGTAACAGTTATATTGCGCTGCAGGGTGACTATGCATTCGTGGAAGGACCAATTACAGTTTGCGGTATCTTCAGCTATTATATAGAAGTATACATAGACAGCGAAATTGTCACTATTCCGGTGTTCCATGTCGAGAAAGTTGAATAATAAGAATATTGCGGTCAGACTGATAGAAGACAGAGCCTGGTATCCTCTTGTAAGTAAGGATATCAGGCTCTCTTTTCGTTCAATGAAGTCCAACCTTATGCAATTCACTCTATGGATGATTCAGGAGTCGAAAACACGGATCCATTATCCTAATAACGGGGGAATTCAATCTATTTCTTGAAGTCGAGGGTGTATCCTGGGAATACTCTAAGTGCATCAATAGGTACTGATTTAACTACCTCTCTTTTCTTAACGATATATTCCATTTTGCCTCCTGTAGACGTTGTATTTCCCTCTTTTATATAAGGAGCAAGTACTAAAGTAAGATCCCAGTAGTCTATCGTTGTTTCTTCTAACCATGTTTGAATCGCCACTCGAACTTGATATTCTGTTTTTTGTCCATTCTTGATTTGTTTTATATCCATAATTTGCGAAGCTAACATGGTTGGTCCCATAGAAAAATGTAGTTGCTTTAATAGTTCCACGTCCATGTCGTCTGTCGTAGTTTTTTTAAGAAGATCTTCACTACCTGTATCCATTCCAGCCATAAATACTTGAACTGTGTTGTTAATACCCGCAACAGTAAATTGACCTATATTACTTACGTCATCATTCCAAACATTTTCATGAGGAATCCCAATACTTTTTATTGAGACTGTCTGTGTTTTTTCATTCCACGCAACATTAGCGCCAAGTGCTTTCGAAATAAAGCTAATAGGTACCATTACTCGATTATTTACCATTCGTGGCGCAACGTCTGTCGAGACTTGCTTACCGTTGACATTGATTTTAATTACACCACTTGCATATGCAGCTCCAAACACAGTGGATACCGTCACCAGTGTAGCCAAGACAGAAATGATCATCTTTTTCTTCATATAATTGTAATCCCTCCCATTTATATTACAAACGTTAAATACCCTTTAAAGTTGCTTTAAAAACCAAAATATTTGCATGCAAAAAAGCTCATGTCAATTTTGAATTTCATAGCTTTATGGACACCCACTTTCAAAAACGTTTTTCGCTTATTACATCACCCGGTACGATTCGTCTTATTTTCCTGATTTCGATTTCAAATTACCTGTCTCTGATGTTACTGGTTTTTTAGATTTTTTGATTTTCCAGTAGTATATATAAACTCTTCGACATCCTTTTGATTTTTTTTCAATTGTTTTGAGTAAATAAATACATCTCCATTTAAATACTCAAAGCAAAACTTCCTTAATGGTAAAATATTCAATTTTTCCCCAAAGAAACCGTCTCTAATAATAGTATGAATAGTGGTGTTATCATTATATGAATATCTGTCAATCATAAACGTTTCTTCGTCCATATCATCGTCCCTTGTGTAGAATAATACTTTTTCAATCACAGATCCTTCATATATTACACAATATACTTGGCTTAAAACCATTTCATCATCTTCGTTACTTAGAAATCTAAGACAAATTTTCTTTTCAACTTCATTCATTATGAAAGAGCTCCCCCAGCCTTTATTTTCAGCATTATAAGAAAAATACAGTTCATTGTTTTTTAACCTATTCACAATAATTCCTTCCTTAGATTTCGGCTCATTTTTATATACTTTCAGTTTTGGTAATTGATTTAATTCATATTGATATGGATACAACTCCAAATCAGAATTGCTCCAAACAACTGTTTCATTTCCAACATCTTCAACTCGATGAAGCAACGCCTTGTATGAGGATCTATATTTTTCGAAAATTTTTACAATAAAACCGTAATCTTTTTCTATCATCATGTACACACCAATCTATCCTTTACTATGTAATGTAATGTAATGTAATTTAATTTCATTACTTCCAAAAGCAAGATGTTTGCAAATCCTGAAAGCTGATTTCTTTATATCCTGTTTGAATCCCTCTCATCCTATTCGATGTACGTTCCACCTTATCTTCACCAACATGAGGAGCTTCTATTTGAAAGATTTCATATTTCCCTAACGATTTATTTACTTTAAATTCTAACGCCTTTGTTTTATTAAGGAGAATTACTCCATACTCCCAATCGAAATCCTCAGATTTACATACATATACGCGAATATTTTTGGACTCTAGACATTTTTGGAAATCAAATAAATCCGGAGAGTCTTCATAGAATTCAATCGCATGCAAGTATCGTTTTCTTTCTGAAAAATACAACTTCAATTCAACTTCTTGATCATTAAGGATTTCTATGTAATATGATAAAATCGCATCAAACTTCTCATCGCCAGACATGTTATTGCAATATCTTTTTAGTACGTCATAGGATTCATCATATACACTGTTTTCAAATGTAGTAGGCTCCGTGATAAAACGATAAACTATTTCATTTATACTAAGTCCTTCTAGCTGACTGCTAAGCCTTTTTCTTATTTCCATGATAAACTCCTCTTACTTTGTTCTATTGGATGATTTTGAAATAAGGGTACGAGCCATCATTGTAAATCAAGCTTATCCAATTGTGCACATCAGCTAATAGATTCTTTTATGATATTTTTGAGTAAGTTTCGATTAATAATTCTTCTAACGAATTATATAATAACTCCACTTCTCCAGAATCATGCAGAAAAATAAATATTCCTCCATGTTCATTCATAAGGATTGGATTCCCAGAACCATCATCTGAAATAACGTACGAATTTTTTAGTAAAAACTCTACACTTTCGCCTTCAAATTCTATGCCATCAAAATCAAATATTTCTTCTTCAAATATCCTTCTAAATTTTAAAGTAAGATCGACGACTGTTGACTTTCCAATTAAATCTCCATTGTTAAAAGCACTGATGGTCAATCCTCCATAAGCCCCGCCAAATAATTTAATAAACTCTATATATTGATCATTAAATTTAAACCACTTGGATATCCTCCTGGATGCCCTACTGCTTTTTTCCCCATGACATCTTGCGTATACCATCCATATCCATATTGTGACGGAAACTTTTTAGCATGCGTCATACTCATCAGTTCTGATGATTCTTTGCTTATCAATAAATTATTACACAGGGCTCTGTCAAACCGTTCTAAATCTTCAACTGTAGAAATGATATCCCCAGCTGCAAATGCTGCAGAATTATGCATTACGGGTCCGACTTCCCCCTTTACATGTCCTTCCGCTTTTGGTATACCAGCCGAAACCGTAAACATAGAATGAAACATGTTACTTGGCTTAAAAATATGCTCATTTATGTAATTTGCATATGACTGCCCGCTGACTTTCTCAACAATAAGTCCTAACATCACATAACCAGTATTACTGTAACTAAAGCTTTTACCTGGGGTAAACTCTAATTCAGAATCGCTAACGGTTTTTACAATATCATTTGGATTCCATTCTTTGCTGTAGTCAAATTTGAAATTCGCCTTTAGATAATCCGGAATTCCCGAGCTATGACTTAGTAGATGACTTATTGTAATAGACTCTCCATTCGGAAAGTCTGGAAAGTATTGCGAAATTGGATTATCTAAGTTTAGAAGTTCCTTCTCTACTAGTTGCATGACTGCTACTGCAGTGAATGTTTTAGATAATGAAGCAATCTGATAGAGCGTGCTTGGGCTGTTAGGTAAATCAGTGGCTGCCAATCCATAACCTTTTTTAAATAAAATTTCACCTTCCTTTGCAATTAGGATGGTTCCCTGAAATTTTTCATTTATCAAATATTGATCGATTTTATCGGAAACGCTTCCAGATAAATTACTATGGTTGTTACGTCCAAATAATAGCACAGCCATTATAGACACGATTACAATAACAAGAATAGTAATAGAGGAAATTTTCAAGAATTTTTTCATATGTATATCTCTCAGTCTATTTCTTTATAGCCTATTAAACACTCCCTATTACAATCACCGTTAAACTAGACCAAAATTCTGACCTTTTACATATTCCACCGTTTTCTATATCCATTATTGAACCTCTTATCAAGATTGTTTTATGAAGAGATAATGTCGATATATTCTTTATATTCTAAAGGAATTGGTCTATCAAAAATCAGATCTTTTAAAGGATCTACGTTTTTCCCAAACTTATAACAAAGATATAATCGTTCATTAAATTCTGGATAAACCCGGACATTGGTTAATTCATATTTATCTATGGTCTCGCTATCTGTTTCAGGAATTGAAGGCATAATTATTTTCGTTTTATAACTACCAGTAGACATGTCCTCTTCTATTAACCTGCCTCCACCTTGACCCAGTATCAATACTTTCCGCTCATTTGTTGTTCCTTTCCATACAGTCACATGTCTACTTCCCATACCTAAAGATTCTAATTTATAATTAGGGAGTTTGTAATTTATAAGGGGTTTCATGTTTTGTTTATATATATTACTATTTTTAATAAACTGTCTTGTTACGGACGTACTAAATAAAATAGGAACTTCGTTTAAATTAACTTCCCCCCAACTATTATCGTCACTATATAAATCAAAAATCAGTAGTTGGGCCTTACTAATCATTTGTGCTAAAACATAAATATTATTCTTCCTACCTTCGTCCTTCAACCTCGTTTCTATACTAATCACTTGATTAGCTTTCCAAACATTTTTTATCATATTCAAACCCCCTTCAAACCTTTTTCCCAATATAAGCTGACCATCAAATTTGATAATTTTCCAATAAACTCCCAATCATTAAACAACTAGAAATTATCACAATTTTGTTCCATGACAGAACATATTTGTTTATACTTTTTTTCAAAGTTCTTTCTAAAATATTCATTCCCGTCCTTAGTTAATTTTTTTTCTTCAAAAGCCCAAGATAATAAATATTCTTGAAAACTATTATCTAAATCCAAATCTAATGGAATAATTTTGTCTACAGATATTTCACTATCATTCGATGTAGTAATAATTTTTCGTGCCCTTATCATAATAGGTGATTCTATCCACTGTTTGTAAGAACCTATTCTTTTTATCACTTCCACATCGTTTAAAAAATTGAAAATAATATTATCAGATACAAGATCATTTATAAAAAATTTTTTCATGAACGAACCACGTTTATTACTGTCATTTATCTCAGAAAATAAATGTAAAAAATCAGAACTTTGTTTTATTAAAAAAACACTAGTAAAGTTTATAAAATACTCTGCACAACTTTGTAACATCGTTGTTGAAGAGGTATCATGCTCAACTTCCATTACTAGAGAGAGAATCTTTGAAAACTCTTTTTTATTTGACCAAAGATTTTTCATTCTTTCTTCATCTCTATAGTAGTAAATTATTATACTCAGAATATCTGTTTTTCCCCTCATATTATAAGCATCTCCCTAATTGGCTCCCGTGCAGCTGATCTATATGGACGTCCGCCTACACCATATCTCCTTCAACTTTTCTAAAAAATTGGCTAATGAAATCTTTCAAGATTTTCAAGTAAATCAAAATCTACTAGATTGGTAACATTATATCCCGTTTCTATTAAGACCTGTCGTAGTTGATGCAATAGCTTGAGCCACTCTTGTATAAATAAATCGGTTTTCATCGTAATACTCCGATAATCATCACGACTCCCCCAATTAATGTTAATATCACATTTTTCAATTTTACATATCCATGTTTCGAAAAATGCTTGACTTGGGAAAGTTACAACGAACTGCGCTTCTCTTTTTTTTATTGCTTCTAACATTTTAACAATATCACTTATGCCATCGGCTATTTGTGTTCCATAATTGATTCTTAATGACGTATCATGCCATTTCATTGTAAAGTGTTGGCTATTAACAAGCCTATTATCTAGTGCTTCAGATATCGTTGTATCTTCTGGATCACGTATTCCAATCTTAAAATTTGGGTTGATTATTATTTCAAATTCCACTTCTCTCACCTCAAGGACATTTAACTTTTGCATGGCTCTCTTATCTAACAAAAAAACATATGTAAAGAAAGAGCTTATGACGTCTTCTTTGCATATGTTTCGGGAGCTTATTAACTAGCCTAGGATTATATTAAAAGTCATTTTTCTAAGTACATTGTGTAAAAAAAACACCTGCATCATTCTGATCAACATTTTTATTTAAAAACAAATATCCGATCGAGTCACTAAGGCTAAATATATCATGAAATCCTTCAGGAAAATCACCGCCATAAATTTGTAGGCAAAATTGATAATCATCCAAACCTATGTTTTCTATTTGTAACAGAGATGGTTTAGGGCCAATCAACGAACCGCAGTAAATCTCTATATCATCCAAATTTTCTTCATCTACTTCTTCTAAATCTAAATTCAATTCATCCCCCAAAATGAACTCTTGTGCTGGTATTAGGAAATCTGATTCATTTCGAATATCACCTGCTTCGTGTAATAAAACTCTTGTAAATCCTTCTTTAATATTTTTTAACTCTTCTTTATCTCCATGAAAAGTGATTAAATCTAAAAAGTAATCATCTTTTTTATACGTTGTAAAAACGGACAGCAGATGAGCTTTTGGCAAGTTTAAATCTAGAGTTTTATTAAGAAAATCCGTTGGCAAGCATAATACAAGTGTTAATTTATCTCCATCTGGATTTAATGGCCAATCAATATGTTCAGGTAAGAAGCTATATCCGCCAAGTCGAGGTACATTGGATTCATTTTCAACATTTTTAAAAATAATTTCAACTGACATATTTTCAACACCATCCTTATTTTCTACATTTTTTAGCTTCATCAGTTAACTTTTTCTCCATGAGTATGGATGCATAAAGCTAGATATTAGGTCTCAAGTCATCACTTAATTTACTTTTGTTAAAATGGACATTTATTCCTTTTTCTAAAAACAAGACTACCTCACTATCATCCCAAAAGGCATTTAAGTCATTTATGAACATCTCTTTCTCAAGCCCTTCAAAGTTGTGTTTCTCTAACGCAGTGTTTAGGAACTCTAAAAATAGATTCCCCAAATGATAGCGTTGCTCTACTTTATACATTTTTTCATATTCTTCTACCGTAACTGCAATATCGATTGTCAGATAGTTATCTTTTTTATTATATCTAATAAATGACTTTCTTCTATAAGATTCAGGTAAGCATCTAAAAGCTATTCCGATCGAAACATCAACATTACAATATTTTGATTTTATTTTAGATACCAATGCGTTTCTTAATTCACTAGCTAATTCAGCAACTCTCGCACCCGCAGTATCTGTAACTATTGAAAAATCCACTCAATAAGGCAAATGAATTCATTTTAAAAAAAGTAGCGATAAAACCCAGCTCGGGATTTATGCTACTCTTTTGATATTACAAGTATATTCACCGAATATTATTTTATAGTTTCAAAACATACGTGATCATCCATGGGACAATGAAACAAATCCAAACTCGGAGGTTATCCTATGGACAAAGATCAACGCCATCAAGAGTGGGTCTCGCGGATCGAGGATTTTAAGGCGAGCGGGCTCACGATGGTAGCGTGGTGTGAATCGCGCCAATACTCGATTCATCAACTGAAGTATTGGCTTCGTAAACTCAGCCCCGTCAAGCTGACACCTCATCTTCTACAGCCTCGAAGCATTCATCATGAACCCTTTCCAGTACTTAAAGTATCTATTTGAACAACTCCCGCAATTAGACGATCCGAAAGACCCGAGTGTCCTGGATCGCTTTATGCCATGGTCGATTTCCTTACCTCTGACCTGTCGGGTGTTCACATCGAAATAGCAGGCTCGACTGCCCTCATCTTGCATTACAAGGTGGGGGCTATTTGACTATAGAAATATTATAGCTGATTTACATTCATTAACACGAAGAATCCGTACCTATATCACTTGTAAAGTCACTGTATATTATAACATGCTCCTGAAGCGACCACACGGCAATACGCCCCTCCAAATACTCAAAAACCCGAGCGCTGAATACGTTCGGGCTTTACTCGACAGGTAAATGCGCCTTTTATTCGTCTTTGGGAAATAAGGCGAAGATGCTGCTAATTATGGTATCCTGCATATATCAAAGATTGTTGCAGATTATTTCCGTTTTCATTGATTATAGAGTTTTAATGCTTCCAGCCTTTTTGCTCGCTTAAACGCCTTATGTAAAAACTCTTTAGCCGATAAATCCTCATAATCCCAATTCATGGCCTCTATTGCAGTCGCGCCTGAATAATCCGTTTCCGCAATTTTTTTCATGGTTGTAGACCAATCAATCGTGCCGTCAAAGGGTAACCCGTGTTGGGCATAACTTCCGTTATTATCATGTAAATGTAGTGCCATCAGCCGGGAACCGTACATGGATAATAAATCATCGTCTGGATAATGGCGGTAGTGATGTCCACAGTCATAACAGAATCCGATACGCAGGGAATCCACTTGCTCCAGCACATATGCCAAATTGGAAAGGTTCCATAAATTCTCCAGTGCAACATTAACACCAAGCTGTTCAGCTTTTTCAGTGATTCTCTTGATTCTATCCAGTCCCAATGTGTTATATGGATTGTCTTCGCCCGGCAAGTGCACCACCATTGTCGGAATCTCAAATTCGGCGCAATCTGCAACACATTGCAAATAGCAATCAGTTACGATTTCGCCGTCCAGATTGTCAAGCCAGAGGTTGTTTTCGTTTTGGACTGGTGTATGGATATTTTCTATAAAAAGACCCGCTTCTCGCGCAATTTGCGGCCCATTGCGGTAATCGTTCCGACCAAAGCAGTCACGACCAAAACCATCACTCCACCATAATAAAACGCCATCAAATCCAGCTTCTTTTATTAACTTATAACGTTCCTTATTGGGCAATTCATAGCCAAACCAATCATAAATGGTAATCATAAGCCACTTCCTTTCTTGCTTTTATATGGTATCTAATTGTCAGCGCTTACGTAATTTCCCTGTATGTTTATCACCGTCAATGGCGTGAGCGTTTGTGCGTCAGGCACTACAGGAACATGGGAACGGTAACGCCAATCTACCAGCAATAAGAAAACGGCAGGTCACCCTGCCGACCCTCGTTGTCTATCCATATCTGCCAGCACGCATCCAATATGAATATCTTCGACGACGTCCACGTTTTTTCCTTCTGCTTCAAAGAGTGCCTGACTGCACGTGATCATTCCCATCAACCTACTTTCCTATTTTCATTCTCCGAAGCGCTGTTTATATAAGGTTTCTATTTTTTGCATGTAATCACCCTCTCACTTCGTAAGCCTGTATATAATCAAAGATCATGGCCCAACCGTCCATAGGGCTGCCATATCCCCATAGGGGTTCCGTCATTTTTTCCAATTGATTGAGCTTTTCCTGATATTGCTTCACCATGGCTTGACGCTCTTCTTGCGTATACGCGTTCAAACGTTCGTCACTTACCTTAAGTCGCATATTATGCAGGAAGTTGATCATGTCACAATAAAGTGAACCATCCTCAAACGTAATGAAATCTGGGAAAATGGCAATGACTTCGTCAAAAGCATGCTGCAAATGCTGCAAGCCAAATTTCACCAAAACCTCGGAAATATACGGCACGAGATACGGCTGATACGCGATGATACCGTCCCAGCCATCCGACTGCCAGTTGCCGATCATATTGATGGCGATGTGAAGTTGAAATAACTCTGGCGACACCTTCTCTTGGATGGCATCCAGTTCGCCGATCTCCCATATTTTATCGGATAATTCCGCTAAATCCATTTCATCTGCAGGGATTTTTCCATCCCATATCTCATTCAATCCAATACTCATAGTAACACCTCTCCCGGAATCAGAATTCTGCTCGTTCTCGCTTCTCTATTATGATAGTTCCAAATAACTTCTCATCCGTACATCTTCAATCGTCTTAGGTAGCAAATCAATCACCATCTGCTTGTAAGATTCGTAGATAACAGGACATCGATTGTAAACTTGAAATTTGACCTTATCGTTCAGGTGTGGATGTTCCATCAAACGTTCCAACCACCTGGCATCCAGATTTTCCGCCAATTTACGCTTGAAAAAGGTTCTGTGATCGTAACTTCCGTAGCTGTAACGTCCCCAAAATGCCGACATTGTGTGACTGTCAATTTGATCGTCATAATAGATCCGTCCCAAGCTGATATGAATATACCGATTTAATGCTTCATCCTGCAAAAAAATAGCAAATTCATCATACACGTTGTCTGCGCGGTCGGTAAGAAGCTTTGCGGAAAAATAAGGAATCAGCCACTCATTACCGTATTGCGTATACAGGTCCTCAGCCAACAAAATCAACCGTTCATCCATGCTCCGTATAATCGAAGCAGCAAGCACAAGCGGGAAAATACATACGGTTTCCTGGGGCTGCGGGTTCCACATTCTGAGCGTATCGTTAATGTGCACATAGTCCTTATTGGCCAATAGTTTAAGCCTCTCGACCAATGGCTGATTCGCCGCAATGAGACGGTAGACGCCGATCATGGACGGGCTGCCTTTGCCAAGCATAACGGAAACAACGGCAGTGAATCGTTCAAACTCATCCTGATCGGTCAGAAAATCTGGCGGCTGTTGAAACAGCTCGTGAAAATATTTCCCGCAATGCTTGCCCACCACTTCCGAAACCGTATCCGAAATAGCTGGCATCAGGATGTCCTCGCCCAAATTTTTGTGTTTCATATATTTTTCCCAGATCGCAGTCGCTTCCCCACACTCTTGATGAGCAAGTGCTTTTAACGCCGCTTTTTTCCATTTCCCTTTCTCATGTTCTACAAGATATAGAAGCGCCTCCACATGACTCAATCGCGCAATAGCGTCTTCTCTCTTCTTCCCTTTTTCCGGCAACGTCGCCAACACTTCTTCCAACGTCATATAAGCGCCTCCTTACTGAATAATCTCCGCATTTCAGGGTGTACCGTCGATCTTGCCTTGTGACAGGCTGAAAATAAAATTCTAATTTTTCCTTGCCAAACTGCCGCTCCAACCCCGTCCACTGCGCTGTCTTATTTGTGACTTTACATGTTCCGTTCTGTCATAGAAATGACAGCATCTTTGTCCATGATGCCGCCATCCACATCCGTAAGATGAACCTTACCGTTTTTTTGACATTCCAGAATAATAGCCGTAACATCCATCAACAAATTGATCGCACAGCCTATATCGTGACGATGCCCGTTATCGCTAATAAAGTAAATGTCTTTCGTTTGGCGTAAGTCTTTTATTTCCCAAGCATTAGTCAGCTGAAAGTCTCGCAAAATATTTTTAACGTTTATTTTTGCTGGAATATCCAACTCAAATTCTCTGTTAACGAAATAGTCGATTAAAGTATATGTATCATCGGTTCCGCCAATATATTCTCCATTTCTTCTTTGTTCAACCAACATAAAACTATCTTTATTTATCAAGATCTACAGTCCAATCAATCTCTTCAATAAACCAATTACACAATTTTGTTGAACCATTATCCATTTTCAAAGGGATCTCGCTTGCCCACATTTTAATGTCATTTACTCTAAAAATAGATTCCCCAAATGATAGCGTTGCTCTACTTTATACATTTTTTCATATTCTTCTACCGTAACTGCAATATCGATTGTCAGATAGTTATCTTTTTTATTATATCTAATAAATGACTTTCTTCTATAAGATTCAGGTAAGCATCTAAAAGCTATTCCGATCGAAACATCAACATTACAATATTTTGATTTTATTTTAGATACCAATGCGTTTCTTAATTCACTAGCTAATTCAGCAACTCTCGCACCCGCAGTATCTGTAACTATTGAAAAATCCATGCAACGCACTCCTTCTATAACCTATTTAGTGTCTACACTTAAAAAAGAGTAGCAATAAAATCCCCAAAGGGTTAATGCTACTCTTTTGATATAGATGTATTTTTTTGCAAATATAGCCAATTAACAAAGAGAAATACAAGCTGCTATTTCTTTTATTAGAACGTCATAATAAAATCTTCCTGAAGTAACTTTAATTGATTAATTCTCTCTACTATAAAATCTTTATAACTTTCTTTTGTATAACCCTCCGACCATGAATTACAGAATTCTTCACGAGAAATTGTCCCAATTACTATTCTAATAATTTCCGTGCAATAAAACACAAATGTTTTGTGATAATAAAGATCATCTGAATAGTCTTCCATCACATTCCTAATCAACCTCATCATTTTTATAAATGATTCTTCATTCCAGTCAGCGTTTATTCTGATATAATATGCTAACTCCTCTTCCACTAAAACTTCACTTACTCCTTTTGCCCATTTATTCGCTGTATGAATTGGATCACCTTTTGGAACCCTACTAGCACCATTCCACCATGTCTATTTATAGTTTGTATCTTTCAAATTTCCTTTAATCCAGCTTATGATTATATCGTTTATCTTTTCCAAGTTATAATTATTTAATGTACAAACGATCACCAACTCTTTCTGGCTCTGATTGTTCCCCATAGAACTATTAATCCAATAAGAAAATACATTCCCATTCTTAGGGCTTTCTTGAATAATTCTTATTATTTCATCCTTTTTTATAGATTTTGCTGAAAATATAGGATTTCCATCCATCATTTTTTTCCCATTACCGAAGGTAGTGTTATAATAAGGACATATCCAATCATTACCATAAATATTTTCTTTATGCAACAACATAAAAAACATGTCAATCCAATATTTTTCTAAAGCATCATACACATCTTCATCATCCAAGTAATTAATAAAATTATGAAGACAATTTCTATTTTCCAAGACAATTACCCCCAATTTTTATTAGAAAAATTTTTACCTATACTATTAACTACTCATACTTCGGAACCCCATAGTGCCACATCTCTTCTACTGTTTTTAACGGATAGTTATCCACACCAAGCAATCGTAGTTCTTTCAATGGATCGATCCAACGGCCATTCTCAATCGATAAAATCAAGCGACGTACAAATTCATAACCAGTGTTATATCCAACAATTTCATAGTTATTTAAAATATTCGGGTCATTTCTATCAATGTTATATTGAATAATTTCATTCCCCATAATACCTTTATCACCGACGGCGGTATCAATTCTCACTAAATTGTATATTAGTTCATCTTCAATAAATTCTGATCGATTTCCCCACTGTCCTCTATCACTACTAATAAAAATCTCTGGTATAGGGATATTCAAGTTAGGTTGCACATTTTTCACTTTACCTACAGAACACATTTTAATAAATCTTTTTAAAATCATACATACCCCGAAAGGTTTAAACGTATTTAAGTCAAGCTGTTTCTTATTAAAATTATCACTATCACATTTTATATTAAAAAATGCAACATATGGATTTTCTAATAATTGTACAATAATAAATAAATTATCTTTTAATTGTATTGAGTGAATATCATTTTTCTTCCAAATAAATCTTTTTAACATACCAACACCCCTTTAAAATTTTCGAGATCTGATACCTCGCGAGTATTATTAATCTGAGAAAAATATTCTTCGACGTTAGATTTCAAAAGTGATAAGTCATTTAATCTTTCTGTCAGGTCTACTAATTAAGGTATTTACATAGAACAATTTTCTCACTTCCGTTAAGTAAAGAGTCAAACTAAGAGTACTTCTAACTGACTCAGTTCAATTCCTTTAGGTAACTCTATTACATCATTATCAATGTATCCCATTGATTCAAGTTGTTCCAATAAATCGAAATCCGATAATATTCTCTCTAATTTGAGAGAATACTCAATAGCCATTTCTTCCTCCATTGATTTTGGGCATGCAAAAGGCTCATTCCTCCTCATTGTTCAAGTTGGAATAAGCCTGTGAAAGCTTGTCAAGTTGTTTAGTGTTTGATTTGTTGGTTGTATTGTACGATCTTGTTGTTGGGGTTGTAAACCACATCAGCAAAATACATTACATACTATTCATCGGCAATCCATACATCTTCGTTTAATTCCCAAGAACTAGATAGAATATCGCAAAGCTCTATAAGCAGTTCCTTTGCCTCCTTATTTAATTGCTCTGTTTTTATATTTCGCAGTTGCTTTATAACAATATCTATGTCCTGGATTTTCCAAGGTCTCTCCCACCAAGGTTCTTCAACATTATAGTAATATGCTAGACCTGTCCAACCGTTTTCCTCCGGCTGTATCTCCCTCATTATTTCATCAAAATAACCGTCCCAGATTTTTAATACATATTTATCACCATTAGAAAGATACCTTATAAATTGCATCTCACCTTCGCCTTCATAACCTTCATAGTATTTATTATTTATTATTTCCATGATCACAACCGCCCGTTTCATTGATTTTCTCATCAAACTTCTCTCGGGTGTCACCAACATCAAAAACCATTTTAGTTCCCCAGACGGCTGTGTCGATGACTTCCTCAACAGTTCCGATTGTAGCATCGTATAACATCTGTCCGCTATCAGCAGCAGTAATAACACTTGTCTCAACAGTTTGATTTACATCCAAAAAACAGACCCGAATTTATACGGACTGACGAATCTGTATTAAGTACTATCAAAAAATGCACTACCATTGGTAGAGCATTTTTTCCAACTATTCTGATTCCACTACAAATTGCTTTTTGGATAAATCCAATGTATAGGTTATCTCTTTCAGCCCTTGTTCATTGTTCTCTTCTTCGGTATTTCTAGTAGTCACAACCAACTTCTCATTTTCATTCTTAGGGAAGTGATCGACTGCATAGTTAATGGTTTCTTGCTCATTTTCACCTGTTTTAAAGGCTATCGGGAAGGCCCCTCCATTTCCTTTATTTATACCAAAGGCAAAAGAGTTATAACCTCTGGAGGCCATATATTCTGGAGTAAGCAGAAAAATATCTACCTCTTTGAAGCTAATCTTCTCTAAAGAAATCGGTTTATCGGTCTTCTGTACAAATATGAGATCATTAAATTCCTTGATAACTTGTTCGGAGCCATTATGTTTGTAAACCACATCATAATTACCTCTAAAAGTGAGATCACCCTCTGCACCGAAAACGCTCGGTACTCCGATGTGGCCAATTTCTTCTTTATCTTTAGAAACAACAAAGAGTTCTCCCTGCTCTGTATTTACCTGCGCGCGAACTGTAGAGGCCTCCTGAATAGCATCCAGTTCAATGTTGTATTTATTATCCGGATATTGAGATTTTAACTTTTTACTATTTTCAGTCTCAGTACTCTGAGAATTTTGAGTCGGTGTTTCCTGAGTAACGGGAGGCTGTTGTTCATTATTACCACAAGCAGTCAACAAAGCACTGCACAAAATCACTGCATTTAGAATCAAGATAGGCTTTTTAAGAATTTTATATTCCCTTCTTTCTATTAATTTTCGTATTCTCTAAAAAATATAGTTTCCATCAAAATTGCAATATTTATAACCCTTAAGAATTTCAGCAAAACAACCCTTATCCCAAACATGCGATGAATTTTCCGAATATATACAATCTTTAGTGAAAAAACATAATTCATTATCACCATTTGATAAAAATAGAGCATTTGAATTATTGTTTTTCATCAAATTGAATACCAGAGATAGCACAAACTCATAAGTTTCATTATTGTATAAGTTGTTTACAAACCGAAAACTTAATGTACTTTCATACACGAATTCATTTCTCAAAAACTGGGTTTCGTAAGCGTTATATGGATATTCACCAGACTCCGTTAAGTAAAGATTCAAACCAAGTGTGCTTCTAAACTGACTCATTTTAATTCCTTTAGGTAGCTCTATTACATCATTATCCGTGTATCCCATTGATTTAAGTTGTTCCAATAAACCGGATTCCGATAATTTTTCCTCTAATTTGAGAGAATACTCAATAGCCATTTCCTCCTCCTTTGATTTTGTATGCAAAAAGGCTCATTCCTCCTTATTGTTCAAGTTGGAATAAGCCTGTGAAAGTTTATCAAGGATTTGTAAAGTTTTTTAGTCTTTGGTTTATTGGTTGTATTGTACGATCTTGTTATTGGAGTTGTAAACCCTAATTGTTTAGACAAGCCTACATTTATTAATCCTCGTAATCATCTTCTATTTTAGGTATAAATGGGGAAAGGAAGGGATCATTATGATCCATGATTTCTCCTCGAATTAATGTGTAGATCTTAAACTCATTGAAAAGTTCTGCATCATCACTATCTCTTACATATAAAACTCCATAAGATCCTGGAGCCAACTCCCCCACCTTTCTTAATACCTCAATTGGATTATGTTTTGTCACAGGTTTGTGATTATTAAGACCTGCTATCCAAACTTGATAATCACCATTTACTGCTCTTAAATCCAAAACACCAGAAGGCCATTCTAACCCATCGAAATACTTCCGAATTTCTTGAACAATTAACGAGTACTTTTCATCATCATCTTCAAATGAGGAACTCTCTCTAATCGTTGCCCATCCGTGATATTCATACATTTCAATTCATCCTCTCATGGTTTTAAGGGCTTGGTATCAATGATTATTTCCACTCCGTATCTTTCGGCATACTCTTTGAGCTGTCGCAGTACTCTATCATCGGGTTTACCTTCAAAGTGAAAATAAGCTTTTCTGCCAGTCTCAATAGCCGCTTCTATTGTAGCCTTTGCCTGTTTTCTGAATTGCTTATCTAAACTGTTCAGTGGCGGCTTGGTTTGTGCAATATACTGATCGCTTATTGTATCAAACTCGCGTCTATTAGGATCATTGCTAAATTTCACTCTGGATTGACCACCTAGTTTTTTAGACAACATATCGGCAGCTTCATCTCCCTTAGGAACCTTTACTAATTCCCCGGAATATTGCCCATTAGCTTTTGGCGTCCCCTCATCTTTCTTAAGCGGCCTACCTCCGTCACCACCCGAGTCATGCTTCAAGGCATGCCTATTCTTCACCCCAACCCTACGGAGAAGGACTCCTCCAGCAAACAGAGCTCCCTGTTCTCCCAAATAGTTCGCCATACCGCCCGTTTCATTGATTTCCTCATCAAACTTCTCTCGGGTGTCACCAACATCAAAAACCATTTTAGTTCCCCACACGGCTGTGTCGATGACTTCCTCAACAGTTCCGATCGTAGCATTGTATAGCATCTGTCCGCCGGTCCCCAATGGGTCTTCTATTAGAGATTCTACTGTATCGCTAACGGAGTCGGCCAACATTTTTCCACCAGATTTCGCACCTTCCCAGAGCTCTTCAGCATAGTCCTGCCATGTTTTAGGCTCACTTTCCTCACCACTAACAAACGGCTTGAAGTCAGAATAACGAGGCATATATAGTGGATTCGACTTGTCGTCAATGAGTATAAACTTATTAGCAATTTTCTTTAATTCCTCACTAATTACCTTCATGTACTCAATCGTTAATGTCATCTCGTTGCGGGCTCTCTGGAAATCGTCAAAAAACCGCTGCCGCGTTGTTCCATCCCAAACCAGCATCGTGGAAATTTGCTGATTCAGCAGGTTAATGGTCCATTCCAATTGTATTGATGCTGTATGAAATTCATTCGCTACACGGAACAGCAGCTCAGGAGGAACAAGGATCTTGGACATAAATCAACCTCTCCATCATTTGCTAACCTAATTTTATTGATCTACAAATAATTGGTAAAGGTTCCAAGGTCCTTCATTTCCGGTTTTTAATCCACCATTGTTATCGACCATTTGGTTCATTGTTACTATTTCAGAGGATAAACAATGTGGATTTATCCTCCAAGATCACGTAAAAGATAAGAAAATAACCCACTTCATCACGAATCTTGGAAGTGAGTTATTTTCTTTTATCGATGGAAGTCAGCAATGCCAGCAAACAGAATCCCAAAGGTTATATATTGATAGAAAAACGGTGCCGCCTCAGGCATCGTTTCAACAATCCCCTCTCTATAATCATGGAGTTACTTTTCTTAACCTCATAGCTTGAAAATGCGGCTTTCCCTCACCCATGAAACGTGTATGGAAGTCTTCCACCTGAAAATGTTCTTTGACAATCCGCTGAATCTCTTCATCAGGATACATGGCAAAATACCGCTTTGGCTCATATGTATCCTGCTCCCACACCCCGTCCGTCGATACCCCTCCATACAGCCCCAAATAGAACAGGCCGTTCGGTTTCAATACACGTCTAATCTCCACGAGCACGTCAACGAGCTGCGCCTTCGGAACATGAAGCAGGCAGTTCATAGCGTACACGGCATCAAAGGCCTGATCTACAAACTTCAATTGGTAGAAATCCATTACCATGGCGTTCAGACCCTTTTGCTGACACAAATGAACCATTTCTTCTGACATATCTATCGCTGTTACATCCAAACCATGCTGCCTAAAGTATAAGCTGTCCCGGCCTGGCCCAGCACCGATTTCCAGCACATTTCGGACATAGTTCTCTTGAAATACATCAAGCACGTTTTCTCGTTCTTCTGCCTTCCAACCTTCCAATTCCGTAGAGTCTCTTAATTCCGCATTGTGGTTGTACGCCTGCTTGAGAGTACTTTTAATGTCGAACGCAGCAGTCTCCTGCTCTTTCATCAATTTCTCTTCTTCCGCTGCCTTCTGCTCTTCCATCTGCATCTCCACAAATTTCATATCCGCAGGCGCAAAAATAAAATCACTAAGCTCATGCCGCTCCACCCAGCGGAACTCGTCATGATCGACAAGCTGAATGGTGCCGTTTATAAAGCGAGCTTTGTATGCAATCAGCCGGATGTGCGTCGCCCCATAATAATGGTCATTACTTCCGAACCACGCGTAGGGCTCAATTTCAATCTTCATCTCCTCTTGAAGCTCACGTTTTAAACACGCCTCCGGAGATTCACCAGCCTCCAGCTTCCCACCCGGAAACTCCCACATTCCAGCCTGTGACTTACCGGCTCGCCTCCGGGCAATCAGGAGCTGCCCCTGATCATTTTCTATAATCGCTGCCGCAACCTCTATCAATTGCATTCACTCCTATACGATAACTTTGTTCGCCACGGGCACTAATGCCGCCGGCATTTCTTCCTTCAAGCGCCATACGAAGCTCATTGGTTTATTGCCCTCATGTCGGACGTACTCTGCTTCTCCAAGGAACGTGAACGGAGCCGTGAACTGATTGTCCTCCTTATACTCACGCACAAACAGTGCAATTTTGTTCCCAAGTCGCTTGTGGTTAATATAACGCTGCGCCGTGTTCGAACCCTCTGAAGTTCGGCTTTGGGTTTGCCAATGGAACAGCCGCTCATTAATGGCGTAATCCTCGTACAGCGTAGAAGGAGAAAAATCTTTATCCGACTTATGAAGTGTGATGAAGAAAATATCGGTCTGCTTGTCCTCAAAATATTTTACGCCTTCACGAAACGCCGGTGCTTTCTCTTCATTATAGTAACCAAAAGCCGCCAGCACTTGGTCCGTAGAGTACGAGCAGTGAATATCCAGCGGACAAGGAAAGGAGAACGTATTCTGGATGTCCACAAATTCAATATGCTCCAGTTTATATGTTAAAATCTCCGCGATTTCATCTCGAAACTCCTTGCAGTTAAGCACATGACGAATGGCCTCATCCATATTGCCAAAACCCTGCTTCACAGGTTCAGAACGGTAAAATGTATAATAGAACATGGTCAGCATCAAGTGTTCTTCCTCACCCTGAGGCTGTCTTCCTTCCGTAATATATGCCAGCAAAAACTTCAGCCACCGTCTGGAGTTGATGTTCAGCAGCGCAGGAATACGATTTTTCAGACCTTCAACCTGCTCAAGCGAAAATGGCTCCTTCAGACCCGCCTCAACCATTAGCTCCCGGAAAAATCTTTTGCCTGTACGGCCACCGTACAGTTCATGAATCGTCATGCCGTAATACTTCGTAAATTGTCCGATGGTGAGCGACAGACCCGTATCTGCTTCAAAATACCGCATCCGCTGCACAAGACTTCTTCGGTTAAGTGTTGCTTGCTTCAGGTTACGCAGTACATAACCCCGAGCCTGCTTCTCCAGCTGTATATAGCTGCCTCGCGGCAAATGTGCAAAGCCGTTTTCCACATAATGCTGAACAGAATGCTTCGTCTTGCCAAGCAAAGCTCTGAACTTCTCTTGAAAATTATAATCCTTGTGTGCCTGTCCGATAAAATCAAGCACCGTCAGACATTCCTTTCCCTCCGCTAGGCGAAGGCCACGGCCCAACTGCTGAAGAAATACGGTCAAGCTCTCAGTAGGACGCAAAAACAGCACTGTGTTCACCTGCGGAATATCGACGCCTTCATTGTACAGATCCACAACGAAGATCATTTTAATGTCTCCATTAATGAGCCTTTTCTTCGCTTGCGCCCTATCCTCCGAGCCGGATCCACCGTAGAGTGCAAGTGCAGGAATACCATTTTCGCTAAACACTTTTGCCATGTACTGTGCATGATCAACGCCGACGCAAAATCCAAGTCCCTTAACCTCGTCCAAGTCGGTAACATATTTGTGGAGGCTATGCATGATCTGTACTGCACGAATTTTATTATTGGTATATAAATGTTCCAGCTCCTGCAGGTCGTAGCCGCGGCGCGACCATTTCACCTGAGACAAATCCACCGCATCCGCCACACCAAAATATTGAAACGGACTCAGCAGCTTTCGATCAATCGCATCCGTAAGCCGTATTTCCGCTGCAATCGTATGATTGAAATAGCCCAGCACATCCCGACCGTCCATCCGCTCCGGTGTTGCTGTCAGTCCAAGCAGAATCTTAGGAGTATAATAGCTCAGTAGTCGCTGATAGGATGGGGCCGCCGCATGGTGAAATTCATCCACTACGATATAATCGTAGAAATCTGGAGTCGTAACTTCCGTCAATTTCATAGAATTAAAACTCTGGATGCTGATAAACAAATGATCGATTTCGTCCGCCTGATGTGCGCCGACATGCAGCCCACCAAAATTCAGATCCTTCAGAATATAGCGGAACGTATCCCGGCTCTGCTTCAATATTTCTTCCCTGTGGGCTACAAAGAGCAGGCGGGCACGACTGTTCTGGCCTCGGAATCTTTTGTAATCAAAAGCGGAAATCACCGTCTTCCCTACCCCGGTAGCCGCAATAACCAAATTACGCATATGGCCGTAAATCGTTCGCTGCGCCTCCAGCTTCTCCAGCACTTCCTTTTGATAGTCAAACGGCATGATGTCGAACGTAAACGTACCCTGCACCTGCTGCACATCCTTCGAGCGTCTTAGTGCCAGCTTCAGCTGTTCAACATTGTTCTCTTCTTCCAGTGAAAAAGCTTTAAACTCCCGGTCGTTCCAATAACTCTCATAGGTCGCTTCGATCTTTTTCAAAACATCGTAGGAATCCTTCTCCGTAATTTTCAAGTTCCATTCCAATCCGCTAGTCAATGCCGGATTGGACAGGTTAGAAGAGCCAACATAAGCCGTTGTAAACCCTGTATCTCTTCTGAAAATATACGCCTTTGCGTGCAATCGGGTACGCTGGATATCATACGAGATTTTAATCTCGGTATTGTTCAGCTTGCTGAGCTCCATCACCGCTTTGTAATCTGTAGCTTCCATATAGGTTGTCGTGATGACCCGCAGCTGCCCTCCTCGCTCCGTAAACTGACGGAACTCTTCCATAAGACAGCGTAGCCCGCTCCACTTAATAAAAGAAACCAGCAACTCAATCCGATCAGCACTCATAATCTCATGCTTCAGCTCATTCATCAGCTCCGGCTCGGATTTCGAGCCAGTAAACAACGAGCTCTGTGACAACGGTGTCACCGGGCGAATCGCTTTTACATCCTTCACCGCTCGGATGTTATTCATTTTTGAGTAAACGTATGTAAGAACTTCACCTTGCTCCGAGATTTGCAGATCGTTAAACTCTTCATCCCCCAGATTGTTGCGAAGAATAGAGATCATCTCGTTACATGTCTGTATCTGGGCAAGAACGGCCGCGGCATCATCGCTAACCTGCTCCCGCACCATCTTCAACGCCTTGCGGGTCACGATCGATATATAGTTGGCTAGCAACAGCCTTGCCTCTTCGGGATCGATAGCCTCCCGTCCGATATCATACTCGCCTGTGTTCAGCTCATCCAACTGCTGCGAGGTAATGTGGTTGATGATTTGTTCGTATAGTCCTTGGTATAGTCCTTGGTGCATGGTGGCCTCCCTTTCAAGGAGTATTCTGTAAAAATATTAATGTAATATTATAGAATATAAGTGGTGTGATTGGATTATAAAAGTAACTAATCCTATTATACCGGGAAAGCAGGGTCACAGGTTGTTAGATGATACTTAGTTCTGGTCAATTTTTAAGAATAAAAATCATAGGTAGGGCATTGATCCGTTATTGAGGTCTAAAAACGGGGTATGTTAAGATAGGAATAGAAATAAGGAGCAGCCGCCAGCTGCTCCCTTGTACAAACATCTTGAGTAGGATTTCTCCTCCAAGATCAAGCTAGGAATGAGAAAGTAACCCACTTAGGCGCTAACCTTAGGAGTGGGTTACTTCGCTTAACGATGTAGGTCTACAGTGCCAAAAGGAAGATCCCGAAGGTTATCACTTTACCGAACGAAATGTTCATCGCACCACCTAAAAGCTTTCAATAGAAAGCCACATCGAAAGCATGAGGAGTACGCCCACTCAAGATGTGCATGTGCATGTGCATGTGCATGTGCATGTGAAATTATAGTATTATATCTGTACTTCAGGGAAAAACCCTAGTAAATTCAATATATTAATTTATCTCACTTAAACTTTAACAGATAGTCTTAATAATTCAATCCAGTCATTCTTTAATTCAAATGTTATACTTTCTTGGTAAACCTTCCTTCTCTTATCAGCCATGGTACTTGCTAATTCATTATCAGGTTTACTTTCCAAAACTTTTCTATCATGATTTGAAAGTAACAAACTATCTCGATTTAGATAACGAATATATGTATCCGAGTCCATTTTCCACATTTCTACAGCGCCGATGAACATTTTATTAACACCGCTTGCAATTTCGACTCCATACCGATCAAAATCACCGGAGTAATAAATAACACACCTCGGATTAGTTTTAAGACAATTTTCTATAAAGTGCTTAGAAGCATCACGTAATTGACCAGAAGTGCATACCAAGGCAGGAAAATTCTCAGGCAGCTGTTCATATGATAAACCTGTTCCATTAAGAAAATGTATCGTTTCATCCATCAAAAATGAAAATACTGATGGATTCTCGAAAACATATAAGGCAGAATATTCGGGCCAGTCTTCACATTCTTCAATTTCGCGCAGATTCAGTGTTCTTGGAGAGGATGAGTACATAAAATCTTTTGCAAAAATAAGCATATTTGAGCTAATATCATCATCCATAATGCCGGAGTTTCTATAAACTTGACGTTTCTCCATAAAATTCGGAAGCATTAAATGCTGATTATATACATTTATTCCATTCTTAATCCTCTGGTTATTAATATCACGAAGAGCATACCATAGAAGTCTGCCTCCAGGCTGTTTCCAATCAAAAGCGTGTGGGTCCAATGTAACGAATTCAGCTAAAATAGGAAGTCTAATCCAAGCTACACTGATTCCTTTTTTTTGAAACATAACTTCTCTTTCAATACACAAGAACCATAGAGCCTTAACACATTGAAAAAGCTCATCCCCCCCTCCTCCCTCTCTAAATAAATTTTTCACTACTCCGTAACCAGATGCATCTCCTCCTTTTAATCTGTTAAACCAGTTATATATCTCTTCTGAAAAAACACTGTTATACAGATTTGTCTTAAATAAATTCTCGAATTTACTATTTACTTGGTCAAACAACTGTAACCATTTCATTTCTCGTATCTCTTTTTGCTCCATATTCGTAAGCAATGGTTCATCATTTAAAATTTCATATAATTCAGGAATGGTCAGCTTGTATCCCCGCTCCAATTCCTCCGCAATAACGCTAAGATGAACTTCAACTTCAGTCCCCGGACGTACTCTCCGCGTTAATCGGGTTCCAAAAAAATCCTGAAGTCGACTCGCCTCTTCGGTAGTACCTACAGTAATTTTAGCATTACCCTTTACGCCATTCTGTCCTCGATATTTCCGAAATACGGCATCCAGTAGATTTGAGAATGAAGGATCACTATAATATTGCTTAGCTGTTTTACGATAATGAACCATAACCCTAGCTTACCTCGTTTCTAGACTTTCAAGTTCTTTCTCTACCAAAACTCTAACTTGTCCATTCCAACGATAATGAAATAATGTCACCACATCTATATCCTTGGGTCTGAATATTTCATATATAGCCAGCCGCGGAACTGTATCATAACACCCCCACAGCACTTGAGAAGTCATAATGTAATCAAAGCCCATATCGGTTAACAAATGAAACATATCCCTCATATTCGATTCATCTACTCCAGCAAAAGCTTCATCAAGCGAAATGATCCTTGGTGCATCCATGTCGGCATCACTGTATCTGGAATAGGTCGCCGCAAATAAAGGAATATACATTGACATTGCTTTCTCTCCGCCGCTAAGGACATTAAATTTGGAATCGGTAAGTGGTTTATATCCCGTTTGTCCACCTTTTTTATAACTTAGTTCAAATTCAAACCACAATCTGTAATCCAGCAAATGGTAGAGGTATTCTCTTAATGCCCCATGTCCGTCCTGTGCCTCTTGCTTTGCTTGAGTAATACGTGTACGAAAATGTTCAATAACCTGCTCAATCTGCTCATCATCCATCCGATGCGCATCTAATTTCAACAATTCAATTAGCTCCGAGGTATCTAGTTCAGATTCAATAGAACTACCTTTAGCTTTCCAATCAAGTGATAATTTTAGCCCACTGGATGTATCCCGCTGACCCATCAATTTCTTCATCTGGTCTATCCAATCTTGAGCTCGATTTATCCGATTTCGAACAGCCTTTCCAACACTTCCTAATATAATTTCTTCATAAAGCGCTCTGTCGCTTTCCGTTAGTAACACTCGTTGTTCTTCTTCAAGCGTACGTAATTCTTCGAGTAGAACAGATGGGGGAAGAGAATTAAAACGATCCCTATTCGACGAGATAATCATCCTACCCGATTCAAGATATTCTAGATTAAGAGCATAATCCTGCAAGTTACTTCGAGCCACACTAAATTCTTGTGAAAGTTCATTAGCGACTCTTTCTTGTGGTACGTCAATAAATTCAGATCTATAATAATTTATTATTTGTTCACATAAATTAATGCTTAATTCGCTATCTCCAGAACTGTTCTGGTACTCTTTCCATTTCAACACTAGACCCAATTTCATTTCATTGGACCATTTTTCTAGTGATGTTTTTAAATTATCTTCACTTTCATTCCGCTGATTATTTAACAAATCAAAATTAGCATTGATCCTTCCAATTTCTTGTCTCAACTTCTCTTTTGTATCTTGTTGACAATCAATATAACCTTTCAATGCTTTTTTTTCTTCTTTTAATAACTTGATTTCCTTGAAAATTTCCTCTGGACCCAGACCAGACATCAGCTTTTTCATCTCGTTGATTTGTGCAGTTAAGGTCTTCTTATCCTCAAGTAGTTGTTCCTTCGATAATTGTTCTTCTTCTATTTGTATCAATACACTTGATTGCTCCTCAAGCAAATGGCTATATCTCTGTTTGAGTTCTTTATGACTTCTCCACAGAGAAAACAATTCTGAGATCATAGTCCGATAATCGTGACATGATTCGATGGCTTCTTTAATTTGATGTTCCTGCTTAATTCTTGACCACCCAGCAGTTTGCTCTGTTAATTTAATCTGGAATTCTCTCCAGTTTGCGACTTTCTGCTTATATCGGTTCTCTACCTTCTGTTCCTGATTCATGATTTCTTTTAATCGATAGGATACTTGAATCAAAGCATCGATATGTTTTTGTAGTTCTATATCGCTTGGAAAATCGTCTAACTCCTGTTGCAGTTGTTTTCGTTGATTTTCAAATTCAGTAATAACATGATCTCTTTCAATAATCATGTTATGAAGTTGTTGAATATTTTCTTCAAGATTGGAAATTTTAATTAACCGGGTCTGCTTTCTAGTCTCGCTTCCAATAAATTCAGCACGTATTTTGGAGGCATTTTTCCCGGTGAGCGGTCCTAATTTAAAATGGCCTTTTTCACTAATGAATGCATCATGCAGCAGACTTTTATCATTTAATCCTTTTGTATCCTTCAGCCATCGGATGCTATTTAAGACCTGGTTAATATCTTCATGAGATAAACCACATTCCAGAGAGGGTGTAGCATACAAAACGCTTCCTAAAGACTCCCCGTCCGTTTGAAAAGCCGGTTCGAACCAGACTTCTTCTTCATTATTTGCATTGGAAATAATCACTCTTCCATCAGGGAAAATCCATGCGTCCAATAGACCGGAATGAGCAAGCGTCTCTTCTATTAAAGCTCTATCGCCCTCACTCAACTCAGGATTGAATTCGCAAACAGTATAAAGGGGCGCTCCTGTTCCAAGTCTTCTCCGACTTCTAGATTCTGTTTTTCTCACTGACCTCTCTGGTTCAGGATCTTTCGAATTCATCCATTCATCACGCTCAGCTTGAAGCGATTCACAATCTTTTTGCAGCGACTGTTTTTGATGATTCAATGAACTCAATTGTTGCAATATTTCCTGTTGTTTTTGTTCATAAGCATCTATCATCGGCAAACGTACCGTATTATAACTTCTTTCTTTCACCGATATAAGAGAAAGAGATCGTAATGATTCACGCAATTGATCTCCTCCTACAGGTAGGATAGTTAACTTCTGCTGCCAACTTACAAAAGCTTCTCTTAATTTATCTCTTGTCTCTTCGAATTCATTCTCTTGCTTAGCTAGCTCTTCCTCTGTAATATTTCTCTCCCTTACAATCTCACCCAATTCAATTTCTGCCTCTTTTGCTGTAATTGATGCCTCCCTTTCACTTCTGGCTATCTCATAAGTAACAGACAATTGGTATTGATGTAATTGAAAGTCCTTTGTCCAGCTATCTGCCCATTTTTCATCCTCATGAACGCTGCGAGACCAAATTCCTTGATATATGTCATGCTCTTTAAATTCTACTATCCGCGCAATATTCTCCATTTCCTCTATAGCTTTATGCTGATCATTCGAAAGTTCAACTAATTTATCATTAGAGTAGGTAACTTGCTGGTTCAAACGATCACGGCGAATAATAGTTTCATTTAATCTGCGCTCATTAATTGTTAACTGATTAATAGTAGATTGTATCTGTTGTTCAAGACGCTCCATTTCTCTATGCTTTTCCATTACTTCACTACGGTTTAATACATCTAAACTACTATCAATTTCTTCTAATCGCTCTCTAGATATCCTTAGAGTTTCCATAGCATATAAATATTTTTTGTTAACTTCATTTTTCTCAATTTCATGAGAACTAATTTGCTGTAAGAGTTGATTATTTTTTTGCGAGCGTACCCAAACTTCCTCAGATGATTGCTTGAGCAAATACTCATTATATTTATTATATTTTTCTGTGATTTTTTGAAGATCACCAATATGAATTTGTAGTTCTTCTAAACGATCTGTAATTTGATCCATATCTTCCATCACATCTGAAAGAGGATTTAATTCTTCTTCACTTAAAGGTGGCAAGGCTCTTGTAAGTATTTCATACATAGAAGAAGGTTTAAAATCTTTTGATAATTTGGGGCTTCTAAGTTCTAGCAACAACTTCAACAGATCTTTATACGATTCCTCATCTCGAAAACCGAATATAGCTTTATTCACCAGACTTTTATATGCCGCCTGCTCCTGAACTACTTGGCCCGCACCTATCAAATCTTCGAGATTTTTTCGATTTAAGGGGATTTTTTTATTTTGCTCTTTCCATAAATTACAATCATACAACCAAAAATCATGATTGATTCTTCTACCATCATCCAGCAAAAAACCCCAAAAGCCAAGTTGGGCTGCACCACGTCGTGCTCTAATGCCGATACCAATTGTTTTAAATAATTTTTTTTCAGAATGATAGAATTCAAGCCATAAGTAACCTGTTCGATCGGTATGACCATGATCATCCTCTCCCAACAAGTAATACTCAAGTCTGCGATCGCGGGATCCAAAGGGGTCAAGCCTCTCTGGCCTTTTATCACCATCCAACACAAGCGGAATAAAACTCTGCATTGTAACCGATTTGCCGGAGCCGTTCGCTCCTCTTAAAATAACTCTGCCTTCTTCTAATTGAAATTCTTCATCATCGTAAAACCAAAAGTTCAGTATTCCGGCCCGATTCATCTGCCAACGTTCTACCACCCCCAAAACTCGCACCTCCTAGGTATCTAATTCCACTGATCCATATTTAGCCGTCCATCTTCCAACTGCAGCATTCACTACGAAAAATCCATCATGATCCCATTCAGCCAATCCCCAATCTATAAGATGCTGACACACATCCTCGGCAAGCAAAGGGGCATTCTTCTTACGGTATTCATTGGCCCAGAATTCTTTGTATTCGTCCTTTAAATGAAGTAAGATTCGTTCCACATGACCTTTGGTAAGACGTATTTGTCCACCCTGTTCGAAAATCAATTTTGCATTAGTCCCCTGGACTTCCGTCCTAATTTGACCACATAACAACAGACCAATATCTGAAATTGCTGATAACGTTGGAAATACTTCAGCCTCAGCTGAAGGCCCTTCCTCAAAAAATAGAAGCCCCTCACGATACTCGCTGCCTTCCCAACCAAACATGGATTGCAATTGTCTTAATAATTTATTTTTTTCACTATAAAAATAATAAAGATCATCTTTCCATTCCTTATCCAACACCACTGGTTCCAGTAAGAACCGTCGGTACATCTCATGTCTTCTTCGACGATTTAATTCTTGAAGATCATCCCCATACAACTGTGTTTCTCTTAACTCTTCTACTTGAAAGTAGCTCATAAGTTCCCTAGGTAAGTTTCTCAACACATAACGATGGTAAGAAGTACATTCATAAAGCACATCACGACTTGCATCATGCGTTGCCCATTCCATCTCATTTCCGTCGACCCCGCGAACAATGTCTAAGCTTTTCAGCTTCTTTATAGCTCTGGACATAGAAAGCCGATGAAAATAATTTTTCCAGTCTACTTCCATCCCTTGCTCAACCATGTAATCACGAATTTCTCTAATCAGCTCTGTTAAAAGAAATTGATCACTCTCTGTTTTTTGTTCAAGAAACCATAAGCCATAGGTAAACAATGTGTAATCAAGAGGTTCACGAAATTCTTGAAAACCCATCCACGGATGAGCGATAACCGGAGTCTTTTCCAGTTTGACTAGTTTTCTATTTAAAATTAGAGAATAACCGGCAAACTCATTGAACCATGTTTTTAATTCAGATATCTGATCCTTTATCCAATAATACAACTCAGGATCGGATTCTTTAGTGATCCAAGGACGATTTAAAAGAGCGTTCATACACTGTTTACGTCGATATGCACGCTCATCCTTGTCAACGACGTTTGTTCTTTTTCTCTTTGGATTATTCGTTTTTCCAATTTTTATTTTCTCCATGATTCACCTCAAACAATGTGGAGATGTCATATACTATTCCTCGACCCAGTGAAGCATTTGCTCCCATGCACTCTGATTAATTACTGAAAAAGTAAAACTATAATTTAAAAGTTCAAGATCACCATCTTCACATTGCATAGTGGTTCGTTCTTTACTTTCGGGTTGCTCCATTTGGATTCTCACTCCTTCAGGAGTTTCCAATGACCATTTAGGTGAATTCAGGCAACGGCTAATCCATTGTAAAATCTGAATTCTTGTAGAAGTTGTTATTCTTTCTAAATTGGATATTTCTACATTCTTAAGACCAACCATACTTTTCAGGAACTTGTACTCCTGTTTATGTTGCTCGATATATATTTTCCTTAAATTATTTTTTCTCATAGTTTTATCCATAATTGGATTCTGGCCATCTTGCCGGTCCTGTTTTTTTCTACTCCGTGACCGCAGCGTTTTTTCAATTGGAGGCTGTTCCCACATAGACTCTTCCTGGCTATCTGATTCCCTTCGATCTACTCCCAGCAAATGTCGGGTTGGAAACATTCCAAATACATAGGCAGCGAGCGTGTGAGCTAATTCGACGTCCTCTAAACGGTAAAACCATTGTCCCAAGTAATCGAGTTCTTTTTTTCTGCTGATTCCAGAACTTTTTCTTTCCTGTATACGCACTGCACAGCGAACTATTTTGACGATCGCTTCTTTGGTCGCGCGTTCCAATAAAGACATCTCACTAAGGTAATCATCCCCACCTACGAACCACCTATATATACCTTCCCATTTCTCCAACAGCTGTTCATAGTATTGTTCCTGTGTTATTGTCACTTCCATTTTTGGTATACGCCATTCATCCTTCAAAACAGCCTGTATAAATAACTCCTTTACTCCTGGTGTTATTTGTTCAAAATTACCCTCAATTCTGTACGATCTCCGCTGTAGAGCCTGAATAAAATCTTGCAGGTAACGAGTGATTGAGTCTTTATATAACAAAAAAGCATCTGTAACCATTAGATCTTCTGCCATATTCGTCTGAAGGCTAGCAATGTAGTCTACTGATGCTTCATGTAATGTTTGAAACGAGCCATATAATGTATTCCATATATCTCTAGCTTCATCCGCTTCATATTCACCTGCATTTTTTCGGACTCTGATTAAGCAATCTGCAATAGTATCAAATAATGTTGGTTCTAAAGAACCTCCGTAGCCTCGAACATTTTCCAAACTCTCAAGCAAACGCTCAATTTCAATAGAATAAGGGGTGAGGAGATACTGATATTTTTTGCGTAAATATTCATCTACGGTAACCGCCTTTCCGCCATCATGTCTGGAAGAAAGATTTCCCCATTCTACTAACTGATCAAGGTCAATTTGGCATTGTTCCAAGGTATAATTGAGGTTTAAATTCCATGACATTATTCCCTCGTATACATCTTCAGATTTGAGCCAATAATTAAGCCTCAGATATTCCCCGTAAAGAAAACGCATAATGGCCCTGTATCTCGTCACATTATCTGCATTTATGTATTTCAACTCCGGCACGCTACGTAGAGAATGTATATTCGGAACTTTACCCACAGTAGTTCCCCATTTCATCTTGACTATGTAGATACAGAATCTAAACTATATTTTTTGAATTTAAAAACCGAAGCCACTGCACAAGATCATTTTCAGCTTTATATTCCCGGTTCAGATCACAATAAATTATGCCTTGCAGATCCGTAGCCATCCTAGGTTTCCCTCTTCGGCATATAATTGTTCTTTCTCTCCCTAAAAGAGAAACAAAAAAACCATACTCCAAAACAACGTTATCTCTCGTTGTTAGCTGTAATTCATTTCTATACCAAACCTCATCATCTTCGCTAAAAATAAGTATAGCTGCATCGATTCTTCCACTAACTTCTCTCAAGCTGTCTAAAATATAATTCCCTGGTCTAAAGATCTCCGACTTAGTCCAAGGAAGTGGGATATGTCCTTCGGCCTCAATTATCATGGCCACTTTCCTAAGATGATTTAATGCCTCTACTGAACTTGAGCTCCCAAGGAAGATGTTCACTGTTAGAGCCCCCCTTTCATTTCAATCCAGTCAATTATTTTTAATGATACTAAAAAGACAACTTATTGACCATAGAGAGGTTTTCAGCTAAAATTTTTTTATCATCTATTGTCCAATCTATTATTTCAAAGTAGATTTATTATTTTGACTAAATACCGTGGAGGTGTGTATAGTTGGTTTCATTAGATCAAGTGAAAGCCCTTTCAAAGATTTTTGATGAAAATTCTACAGAAGAAGAGTTAGTTGGATTAATTAACATCTTATTAAATGCACTACAGTTTGTAGAAAAGAAGTTAGATTCATTAGACCCTTTACATAGCACATATCTACGTTGTCCTTATTGCAGATCAGGCAGGAATAAGAAGCATGGCGGTAACAATTCAAAACGACTTGTCTGTTTACATTGTAATCATACATACACTAGAGAAACTGGTACTCTCCTTCACAGAAAGCAATTTCTCCGACAAATTTATCAAGCTCTTCATTGCTATCTATAGCACCAATCAATCTTCACACGAAATCAGAAGAACACTTCAAATATCAAAACCAACCTACTATAGATGGAGAAAACAAATTCTATTAATTTTTCCTCAAATCGAGAAAAAATTCTCGAACAGACGCTAATATACCGGTAACTTGTGACCCAAACCTATGTTTAAGGTTAAAAAAATAATATCATTATATTTTTTAAGATATCACATTCAAAAATTAGATGATAAAAAATATAATAAGCACGCTCTTGTTTTTAGAAGCGTTTAATACCTGGATATTAAAAAGATAGATTCTATCAGAACAAGTCTGATTCTCTATCCTTAAGGGTAAAGCCTATTATAATATCTTTATAAAGTCTTCGTCCTAGAAACAAAATTCAATGACTTCTCTTTCTCTCGACTCCTATTCCAACTTTTATGGCCGGCGCTTGGTCCATTCCAATAGGATAAGCCTGACCATCTTCAAATAAACAATCAGGGACAGCTCCCTCTAGTATAGGTATTGTAGAAGAAGTTCTAATATAGTCTTTATGTCTCCAAATGACTTCTGCAATAGGATCAACCTCTCTACCTGCTACCTCTTGGTAAAAGGGTGTAACGACTAGCACATAACCATTTGTGATTTGGTTGTTTTCCCAAGTAATCTTATTAAACAATTCCAAATAACGAATGGACCTTTTTTAACTTTTTAGATCTTCGTTTGGACAATGTTTCAACAACAGAGTGTTCGTTTATGGCATCTTTAACTTGTAAATTTTCGAATGTAGATAAGTCAAACTAATAGGCCCAGCCATTGGATTTAAGTATTTCTTTTGTTAATTCGATTGATTGAATATTTTTTTCAAATCAATTCTTATTTGAATATACCTTATTAGCAAGACAAACAATTGTCAGTAAACGTACGTCCTATATATTGATTCAAATTTTTTCAGGATTACCTGAAGGACGTTTTAACAAAAAAACGAGCCTTAGAAGAGTGCTAATGGCTCGTTAATAAACTTAAAGTTAATTTATTGGAACAGTACACTGATTCTATCCACTTATAGAGCCTTAAACACTGCATCCGACGGATCCGAATAAAACATTGGTTGTATCTTTATGAGCAGATCAGGTGGAACAGTCTGAAAGTCTATAACAGATGAAGCAGGAATTAGTACCTTTTTCGCTCCCGCATCCACGCAAACCTGAAGCGTATTGGCGAACTCCTCGACCTTAGCAATCGTACCACCAACCGTCATGTTTCCAAGCACAACCAAGCTCTCTTGAACAGGTCGTTCCAATGCCCCAGAACAAAGCCCTATCAGCTCAGCTATAGCCAGCTCATCAGTCAGCCCAATACCCTGTAAGTCGCTAATATGCATGAGGTAGTCTTTCGTCTTGGTACTAATCGAGCCACTAATACTTTTACTGTTCGAAGTAAAGTAGCGGAATGCTGTATCTAAGCTCTCTTTTGCACCCCGATGAGTACCAACACCTGATTTTTCAAACTTGCCTGAACCCGAAACCACTTGATTCTCCAGTTTGTACACGCCAATCATGCCCGAATCACCATGTCCAACGGTGTACACGTGCCCTGGCTTGCCCATGCCTTCAGGAATTAGCTTACCCCCACTCTGCTCTGGAACTGAAACATACTCTTCACTCAACGTTTCTTTATCAATGTAGGAGAAGTGGACATCGTAAAATTCCATGCCACCAATTTTCTTGAGTTGCTCTTTGACTCTTCTTCTACCTTCAAGAGCATATTTCAGAACTTCTTCTACATCTTCTCTCGTATACACACCATTCGGATACAAGAGTTTTAAGAATCCCGACACTGTTTTACGAACAGCTATGACATCACGTTGATTTAGGTTATTTCCGAGTTTAAAGTACCGATCAATGGCATCAGCAAACGAGCGTTTACGCATCTCCCTAAAATATTCAGCCATGTAGTCTACAATGAAGCCGTACTTATCGGTAAAGAAGTCAGGACGCATTTTCGGCACTTCCCAGCCTGGAAGATAATAATGCATCCGATCAAAGAACGCCGAATCGTTTGCCATTGCTTCAGGAAAGGGTGCAAATAAGTGGGAAGTCTTGATCAACGAATCAAGGCTCTGATTGATATTACCGACAAATACCATCGAAGCGGAAGCCGCCTTCTCTTCCCTGCCTCGAGCAAATGACCCAGAAGCCATATAATCCTTCATGATCTGAATACCGTCTTTATCCTTGAACGTTATGCCAGCCACCTCATCAAAAGCCACAGTATCCCATAATCCCACAAGCCCAACCTTCTTACTGGACATGTTGTAAAACAGATTGGCTACGGTTGACTGGCCGCCTGACACTAAGATAGAGTTAGGCGAGATTTCTTTATAAACATGTGACTTGCCCGTACCTCTTGGACCTAGTTCACACATGTTATAGTTATTTTCAACAAGCGGTACGAGTCTCAGCAGAAGATGCCATTTCACCCTGTCATCAAGCTGTGTCGGCTCCATTCCTGTTGAGCGAATGAGTACATCTATCCATTCCTCTTTCGTAAAGCTCTTTCTGCCCTCGAATACCTCGTTCAAGTCCATATTGGGCATCTGAATAGGCTTTAGGCTACTTATGCTGAAAGGATTACTATTCTTTACTTCTTCGTCAAAAAAGTATTCCATCTTGAGCATACACCATATCCCGCCTGCCAGAAGCTTGTCATATTCCTTTACATAGTTCGGTGAGATTGGTACACCTTTAAGTCCCAAGTTCGAGAACTCCGCCACATAGGAATCAATTTTCTCATTGAGTGTAACTGAAATCTTATCGATAACGGAAAACTGTCCCAGTTCCCGAATTCTCGACTTAACTTTCTCTGCTTCATCAGGTCTGACAAAGTTTTCCGAAAGGATTTTCTTTACACGCTCAATTCCTTCTCGGATATAATCCTCATCGTCTGTTGCCGCATACATACCCAGCAGATATTCAAGCACATAAACGGGAACATTCGCTCCCTCTTTCATTAACTTTGTCAGGTCTTTCCGTACAACTCTGCCCGAAAACACATCGTTCAGCTTGCGATCTAAATCAAGTGACCGATCTTCACTTATTTGCTCCATTTGACTTCTCCCCCCTCTCTTAAAAATCAAAGTCGCTAACGATGCCTAAATTGATTGTAAATGAGGTTTTTTCCACAATGACATTCGTTTCAGCATCAATTGTAACCAGATAATAGTTTTTACTCTTGTCATACGGCATCGACTTCAAAGCAAACCGAAGCTTAAATGTCCGTTCATCTGGCTTATCTGAGATACGGTCACAGATCAGCATTTCCTCATTGCTGATTACGTTATCTGCATCATCTACCATATAGATCTTCACTATCCGAGGTACTCGCTTGTCCTCCACCTTCTCTGTTTGGAAAAAGGTAAGGTTGAATAGGCTGTTCGTTATTTTTCTAGTCGTGTTGGTAAGCTTCACGTCAACCTTCTCGATTTCACGACTATTCTTCTGTCCACTACGGATGTTTTTAAATTGAATGAGCGGTACAACGATCTCTTGTAGACTGGCTCCACCATGTACAAAATTAGCCCCAGCACCTTGTATTTTGAAGCGAATCGTTGCCTTAGGAACGTAAGTCGTGATCTGATGCTCATTTTTAATCAGCGTATCCATATTGATATCAAGAAGACCGATTCGTTCCCTTTTTTCCTGTGAAAGTAGGTGTCGCCGCTTGACCTCTAAGGCCTGAATGCCTTCTTTTTCAATCTTGTCACTCTCTTCTAATGCATCACGTTGATATACAAATCCATGATCTGCTGTGATGAAAATGTTCGTACCGCTCAAATCATCCTTAATGATCTTAACGGTATCGTACAACTCATCGATCGCTCGATCCACTGCTGTAAACGTATAGACCTCTGTGGAGGCTTTCTCCCCCGTTGCATCGATGCTGTCATGGTATATGTAAACCAATTTCTTACCTTTGAATGTTTCTCTGCGCCCAGCCTTATTCATGTTTTTCAGCTCTTGAAAATGAATGGCTGTGCTATCGGTCACTGCCCCTTGTAAGATGCCGATTCGATTGTCCATCCCTTTTGAGGACTTGCCGTTAACCAATACATTACCGTTCAGATCGATTTCCAGGCTCTTATGTGGAAGAAGTGATGCCATTCCCATCTTAGTAACAGAAGGGACAACCCCCAATAACGGCTGGATATCGCAGGCTCCTGTCATTTCCGAGTTAAGCCTGTCCGCCAGTTCCATCGCTATTTCGTAGCGTAGGGCATCAGAGATGATGACAAATACCCGATCGCCATTATGAATTTTAGGTGCAACGAAGCTTCTATAGAAATCCTTCTGGTTCTGAACACCTGGAAGTACCCAACTGGATTTCATCTCATCTTGCACAGCGGCGGACCAGTTAGCGCATAATTCGCCCATATACCAGTTCGTATAGAGGTTTTCTACCATCGTTTTAAGCTTTTTCAACATTTCACTGTTGGAATCATTGTCATAAGCAACATAGAACTTTCTATAGTTCATGTCCATTTGGTGATAGTCACTCACATATGCTCGGTACATATCCACGGCTTGTGCTTTAGGAATCCCCATACTGTACTTCTTATAGAACTCAAACATCTTGACCGTATAATACAGAGCATCATAAATGGGTTGATAACGTTCGTAATAATGCTTAGCTCTACGTAAGTTGATCAGTTTCGTATATGCTTCATAATCCTCCAGCCGTTCTCCCAGACTGTTAGCGATATAGATGATGATGGCTTTGTCGAAGTATGGGAATGTATCAGCCACCTTGAATTCCTCTATAGGGAGCTGATTCACAATATCCGATAACTTAATTTCTTTCTCGGCTATTTCAGCATACTTGTCATACACCTGATAATCACTTTTATGATGCATCCAGTGATCGATGAACACCAAAGCATTAGATTTGTTTCGAGTGGCAATATAGTTCTTGACCAGTGTGAGACGCTCTTCATTAACCGCATGGCTTAGCGCAGTGACGGTTAAATGAATAAATAGCGTCTTGAGTGACTTTTGATCTTGCTCATAACCATACCTCTCGGCTACCGCATTCCAAAACACATCTAACCCAACGTACTTCGTAATCAAATCCAGGTATTTGTTTTGACTATCATTAAGTGTGTCCATTAGGGCAACCTTCAGTACATCTTCAAAGTCTGGAGTTTTGAGATTACACAACGCACTCATCATTACGAGTTCGAGTGTTTCTTGAGTAAACTTCAAAACCTCAAACCCTTTAAATTTCCTAACCCTATCTTTACTCCCAAAGAACTTTTCGTATTTTTTCACCGCACTTCGCAGAGAAGGATCAATATTCAGCTCGTTCATAATGAGAGATATCTTATCCGCATAGAAAGTCCTCGAGTACAGAATCGTATCCAACAACCAGTTGTCTTCCATACTCAAGTCTAAGTTAGAGTATATTAAGTAATGCGAAGTCGGATCCTCTTCTTCAAGTAAAACCTTCGTATAGAAACTGTTACCTTCTGTCAAAGTATGTACCATGATGTTATCTATGGAAATTTCATTGATGTATTCAGCAAACTCCTGGTCTTTATCGAACCAAAAGACAATTTTACGTTGTTCACCTTCATTAAGTGGTTGAATAAAAGCCTCTTGCAGTGCTTTCTTAACTTCATCCATATTCACGTTTTATCAACACCTTTATCATCAGGCTAAAAAAAGGGATATACCAAGATTAACTGGCATATCCCCATTGTACCCAATTTATTTAATTGGAGCGAGTAAGCCTTCAAATTTAGCATAGTTCACAGCAACACCTTCATCAAGATCAATCTCAATCTGCATGTCTGCCATGTGGTGGAGCTTTTCATCGTATGCACGCAGTTCCTCAATCTTCAGGTCAAGCGTCTTGAGTTCTTTCTTCGCATTGCTGATTTCTTTGCTTGTACTGTCTCCATTAATGATATCAAGCAGAGATTTCTTCTTGGCATCCATGCGAAGCTGAAGCTCGTGCAGGTAGTCCGTTCTGATTCTTGATAGAGTAGACTTGTCGTAGCGGTGCATATAGATCAGGCAGTTAAATGCCTTCTGCTTCCCAGAGGTAAAAAGCCAATAAATTGGTTTCTTTTTGTATGTTTGCAAATGATCTTTGAAGAAGTCGTTAAGGAAATATCTTTGAATAGTCTCTTTAGCTGTCTCACCATCTTTCTGTCCCAGTGAGTCAGCGATATATTCAAGATTTTCTACTAAGGATTCTTCCCCATAGGCTGCCCTAACAAAATCAAGAAGTCTGGATACTATGTCATCTTCAAAGTAAGCCCCTGATAGAATGGGAAGTATGTTGTCTTTATCGACAGAAAAAGATTGATATCTATCGGGGACAAATTTACCACCCGCAAAGGCAATGCCTTCCTTATTCAAAGAATATCTCCCAAATACACACCCTAATATATAGGAGATAAGAGATCTGATATCTTTATCTTTATCCGCTTTTCTGAGTGTTACATCTGACTCTTCCAAATTAGGTGTTATCTCATTCTGCACTCCATATATATCTGTAAATATTGCATTTAATTTCTCTTCATTATATTTCATATCACTAATCCATTGAGAATTAAGTTTGCTCCATTCATTGTACGCATCTTTAATATAGGATATCTCCGATCCAGCATTTAGAAAAGGGTGTCTATTAAAGTTCCAAGATGTCTCAAATGAATCCCATTCATTCTTACTTATTTCAATATTAGCATCTACCAATCTCACTATATCTTCACCGTATATTGTTCTTGCGTCATTCATGAATGGAATCCGATAAATATCACCATTCGTAAAGCTCATGGTCGGGTTTAAAATTTTCAGAACTTCAAATGATAATTTAGAACAAAACAGCCCAATAATAATTTTATTTAACCTAGGGTCTTCGGAAAAGGCAGACCTACCTGTGTCATCAAAAATAAATCCAACTTCTTTATACCTGACAGCAAAGTTGCCTGAACTAATTTTGGTCCATGTTAGACCTTCTTTGAAAAACCAATCTGTATTCCTCGGCGCAGACCTAAGCTTTCCATTTTCAGTTTTAAAGTTCCTAATTTCTTGCCCATTATGCTCCCAGTTTACGACAACTTCATTGTTACCGTACCATTTTCTATATGCACCACCGCTGTTACATGGAAACCATTTATGCAAACCATTCTCTGTCTCTCTAATATCTTGATAATTAAAACCTATTTTCGCAAACTCAACTTCAAACCACTCTTTTTGAAAATAAGTATTATCACCAGTTGACAAGCCAGCCTTTGGTTCAGCAATTTCTCCAATCGGCGTACTTTTTATAAAAGCTTTTAAAAGATCATCACTAATCCAATATGCAATCGGTCTTTCTAAAATACGAGTAAAAGTGTTAATATCGCCGAAGAAACGATCTTTTGCATTAGAATCTTTAGCCGCCTCGATTGTTTTTAACTCTTTTTCCCTTGATTCTCTATAATCAACTAATCTAATATAATCCCCTTTAAAACCCTTTATTGCATTGTTTCGTAAGACAAAAGCTGTCGATTGAACAACTTCTCCACCTATCTCCTCGAATGCCCCTGCACCAAGATGAATCATTGAATAAATAGTTTTTGTTCTGACCAATTTTTCTCTTAGTCTTTCAAAACTTGAAGTGAACATCCATGAATGCTGATTTATCATCGTCAAAAACCCATTCGGTTTTAAATAGTATTCCATTTCCATAAACGCAGTGCATGTATCAGTTTTTGAATCCGCATATTTATCATTCAACAATTTAACCAGTTTTTCATTCATTCTTCTTGAACCCATGTAAGGCGGATTTGTAATCACTACTTCGTACTGCTGACTCATGATTTCTGCCTGCGTAATCAAGTCTTTAAAATACATAATGATTTTATCCCGTGATTCAATCTGGTCTAAATATTCGGCTGGATGATTTATTATATCATCTAATCGATCTTTGAAGAATTGGCTATCAATCGGATCTATTTTTAGTAATGAACCATATATTTTAGCATCACGAAATTGTTCGATAAATGAACTTGTCTTATCAAAACGATCTCCTGCCTTCTCATTAGCAAAGTAGGCTATATCAAACTTATTGAAACAATTTGTTTCTTGTAATGACACTAAATTTAAAGTTACTCCCTCTCTCTCAATTGTTCTAAGAAACCTACTATTATACTTTAGTGCTTTCATAATAATTGAGAAACATGCAAGTTGGTACGCACGATCATCTATGTCCAAACCGTATAGATTATTCTCAATAATAAGTTTTGGTATTTCTCTCTCCATATATCCACATTTACTGTAAATCTCAAAAAAAACTTCAAATAAATATACCAAAATATGTCCACTACCCATAGCTGGATCAAGACACTTAATATCCTCTACTCTTAATTGTTTATCGATATATGGAGCTAACATTTCATTAAACTGATTTCTACTATTGTCATTTTTGAAGTAATATTCCCAGTTTGAGGTAAGATCTCTATCCTCTGGATGAGATTCAACCCAATACCTCCCAAGTGAATTTTGAACCATATACTTCACAATCCAGTCAGGGGTAAATAGTTGGGTCACACAAGGTATCTCTTCCTTCTTGTGTCTTCCTGTTTCTTTATATACTTTGTCTTTCTGATCAGAAATATAAAATTGATAAAGCCAACCAATTATCTCAACCTGTTCCCAATCCGTTTCTGGAATTATATCCGTGTTAGACATATTTCTAAGGAAGGAATCCTTCATAAGCAAACTTTCTGGGAAAAGAATCTCTTTATAGTCGTCAATAGTTTCAAACATAAAAGGAAGAATTCGGTTCAAACTGTTGCACTGCTTAATAACCAAATACTTGAATAATTCTTCTGTCATATTGCTCAGTTTCATTTCATAAACCAGTTCTTTATCAATATCCAAGTCAACCGTCAAAGCCTCTGTAATAATGTCAGGCTCAGAACTGCCAGGATTATTGGATGATAGCACCCTAACTTTTGTAGGAAGATAGTTGTTTACCTCCATAAAACGCAATGCCGTAAAGCGGTTAAACCAAGTATAGGACACTTCTTCTACAACTTGCTGATACCCAATTTCATTAATTCGAGAAATGAGCTTCTCCCGTTGCTTCTTCTCTGTTGCTGAAAGCTGTTTACCATCAATATAAATGGCATCCGAGCTTTCAAACTGAGCCTTCTTGAAGCTCTCCTCGGTAATACCGATTCTAAATGCTTTTGCTTTTACCTTCTCTATTAACTCTTTACGAGCATTCGTTGCAAATTTTTTCAGCGCTGTCTTATTCATGCGTGCTGTTCACCAGCCTATTTTGGAATATGTTTTCATGTAATAGACAAAGTGCCGTAGCCTTTGACCACGGCACATCCAACTAATCAATAAACTCAATTTGTTTATTGCTCTTAATAATCTGCTTCAGCTTTGCTGACAATGTGTTCAACAACATATCCACATCCTCCTCAGTACGCAAGGTCTTCGTGACAAGTAAATTATTCACTTTCACACGTTCTTTATGAGGAAGTGTTTTCACTGCTACGTAAGGCTCTTTTCCTTCAACCACGACTTCTGGCTTTTCTACTTGTTTCTTCCCACATTCATGAATCTCACGATTGATTACAGTATCTTGTCTATCTTTAAAGGCAGTGCTTTGCGTTATGGTAGCATCCACCTTGAAGATATCGGTAAGCTCATTCATACTGCTGAATAAATTTTTATAGTAAGCCTGAACCCGCCTTTTCGTCTCATCGGATACGCCCTCTTCATTTGTCCGTAGCGTTAGGTATTCCAAATCCAGTTGAATAACACTTTTCGCCGCCACTTTCTTCTCTTCAAGGACACCTTGGATTTGCTCATCGATCTTATTTACAAGCTCAGGGATATCCTTGATTTTCCGATACGGTTGTACGTCCGTTAATATCTCTTTTAGCTTATCAGCATATCCTTTGATTTCATTCCCAGATAAATAAACATCGTTCTCTTTATACTTCTCGATTGCACGAAGTCCTTTATCAAAGATGTCTTTTTGAGAAGCAAAGAAACTCTTTACATATGTCATATCTTCTTCCCAGTCCAGCAGGTTATCTTCCAGATCACGAAGCTTGGTAAAGAACGATACATTGTCTAATCCCTTCGTAAATTCCCCGAAATATTCAAGGCCTTTATCCAATAGACTACCACCAGGATATTCCCTATCTTCGTAACGACTTTTCAGTCCATTTATCTCTTTCACCTGTTCTTCAATCAACCCTCGAATATCCTTTATAAGTCCATCCTCATCATCAGCAACGTCAGTTTTATTAAACACTTGCTTACAGATGTTTTTGGCTACTTTCAATAACGACTCATCAACGATAACCCGTTTCACAACAATGACCTTCTCGACTTCACTCGCCTTGGTCAAAGCATTAACTGTGTTACTATCCTCAGGTTCCAGATATTCAGAGTTGAGCCGAAGTCGGATTCGTTGCTCTTTCATTAACTCTGCAATCATACCCGCTATGTCGAGATCCTTCCAGCCATAAGGCTTGTCCTTGAAGCGATCTAATAACACTTTGACCCGAATTTGTTTCTGAATGCTGTCTTGCAAGCTGATAAAGTCCATTACTTCCTTTACAGCCAGCTCGTTTGCATTCTCCGTCATTCCATCAATGGTCAATTGCTCAGTACTTCTTCTTAGGATCGAAATAAGATCCTTCTCCGAGTCAAGAAACGTCTTCACATAACCAATCTTCGTATACACATTTTCGACTAACGTCTGAAACCCAGTATTAATCCGATCTTTAACCGATGAACCCTTGATATCTGCCTTATTGCCGTTGATGTAGAATACTCCACCTTTAATCGCTTCTTCCAGCATATCTCGCACTCTACGTCTACGATCTCTTGCTTCAGCTTGTTTATTGTTTAAGATGTTTTGAATGCTTTCAGGAAGCTGGGTCGGATTTTTATTCTTCCGATACTCTTCGATCTTGAGCACTTCTTCTATCTCTTCCACATAAGCTTCATTCGCTCCCAGCTTCAGAATCATCTCCCCTGTGCCAGAAGACATGAGCATTAGCTCTTGTTCGGATCTCGCATAATGATCAGACAGCGGCGAAAGAATATTGATGCCTATATTCGACGTTTGATTACCTATGTTCTTCTCATCCATCTTCTGATTGTATGGAAATTGATATTGAGATGAATAGCGGTATCTCTTGTCATCATACAAATCTTGATAGATATAATTAGCAAGTTCACGTTTGATGATATCCTCTTCAATCTTCATACCCTTGATCTCACGGTTAATGTCCTGCTCGTCATCCGTCAAGAAAAGATAGAACTCACCATTCTTCTGAATAAGTGTTTGGGAAATCAACTTGCGAAGAGATACCTTAATTTTCTCCTTCAAGGCCAATTTATCTTCATCGATCTGAGTGACCATGAGCGTAGCAATATTGTCGATATTCGCAGGAAGTTCTTTAATATACTTGATCATGAACAGCACTTTAAGCAGATTCATGTTAAACTCGTCGTCTCGTAACGCAGGATTCTCATACGCACCTTCAATAACCCTTGCAATCGAAGGGGTTAGAAACTCTTTGATCGTATCGTAGAACGCATAGAAAGGAATTAGCGTACCCTCCTCTGCATCCTTGTACCGCAAACCGGATTCTTTAAATGCTGAGAGCATGGACCGCTCCCCTTCTGATAAGTGCTTGCCAGAACTTCCATGTTTTCGTACTTGTTCGAAAACATTCTGAAGGAGCTTGAATTGATAGGGAAGAAACGGGTACACATCCGCAAACTCTCTTTCATCTTCAAATCCTCTCAAATCCGCAGTGCTATCCTTAAAGCTTATCAAATTTTTGAGTGTTGCACTCTTTTCATGGTGAAGAAGCTTCAGTTTATCGGCAACATGCTCCTTCTTATCAAGGATCCGCTTCTTAATAACCTCATCTACCGAGATGGAAGAAAGGGATAGTCTTGTATCAAACCGACCTTGGATACGCGAGAAGTTATCGTCCCCTTTTACCTTCACAATGCTATCTATACTTTCTTGTGAAGTAACCATAATCCACACTTTGCCTAAACAATGCGTTCCGAGATCCTCAGCCATTGTTTGCAGATTTAACATTAGCGGTATGTTATCCCCTATATACTGTCCAATCTCATCGACGAGGAAAATCAGATGAAAATTGTCTCCCTTTTGGGCAATATACTCCTTAACGTCCTTCGAGAACTTCTCGATGCTAATCTCAAAGTTATTCACCCCGTTGTCAAACCAGTTTCTTGCTGTTTCTTCAGACATCGAAGTAACTTTCGTCAATGCTCCGATAACGTAGTCAGCATCAAAATAGAACGTGTTTCTGCGTTCTACCCATTCTTCGCCTGCCGCCGCTTTAAACTCACGCTTAAAGTCTTCATAAACGCCTTCTTTGGTCAGATACTTCTCCATCTCCGCCACACCAGGAATATCACCGTAGAAGCCCTGATGTTCGTAGAATACTTTTGTAAATACTCGAAGAATGGCATCTTCTTTGGATTTGTTATCCAATGAGCTTTTCGAGTCAATATTGAACAGAATTACTTCAGTATCTACGTTAGCGGTTCTTTTCATATTAGCGAGCACGATTGGATCTTGAATTTTATCGGCGAAGAAATCAACAGCTCGTTTGTCTTTCGCCTTTTTATTTTCAAGTAAGTAAGCAAGGATTTTCAAGAAATGTGATTTACCCGAACCAAAGAATCCCGATATCCATACGCCCATTTTATCTGTATTCCCGTCGATACCCTGCTGATAATTTTCGTAAAATTTAGATAAATGCTTATTTAACTCTCGTGTCACGACATATTCGTCGAGTTCTTGATAAATATTTTCTTCATCTGTCTGACCAACCTTAATAACGCCCTTAATTGGACGATCTATGCCTTTCAGAAACATATCTTTAATAAGCACTGGTGATTTTCCCCCTCGAAGTTAATCTACTAAACGGAATGCTCTATAATAGTTGTCGTCTTTGAAAAGATCGAATAAGCGTAATGATAATCCATCATACTCCCCTGGAAAGAACATAATAACAGGTATCTTATCCAATACTTCCTGAAGATTGTTCAGAATATTATGAGAACGCACAAATGGGTACACTTTACCAACACCTGTGATAAGGACAATATTGTGATCCTGCATCTGCTCCTTGATCTTTTGCAGAAAGATTTCAGGCTTAGCAAAATTAGCCATCGCTTTAAACAAGGCATCCTTTCCTTGTTTTTCTTCCATCTGGGGAATTCGCTCAAATATTCGCTTTTCCTTGGCAATCTCAATGAGCAACTTATACAAGTCGAACTCAATGATCCTACGGTTGGAACCTTCGTGATTAAACTCCTTCAATATATGTGGAATGTAATCTCGAACAACAAGTTCCTTCTCTGGTTCATAATCAAACACATAAAAACTGATCTCGTTACCAAGACCTCTACCTTCAATAAACTTGTCTTCTTTAATCTTCGGAATGATTTTGTCGAGTCTGCTATTCAAATTCGCCATACTATACCTCACCCATTGCCCGAACATAAGCAATGTCTCCGATTTGAATCAAATGCTGTTTCAATTGCTCTTCCATCATAAGTCTGCTTAATTCACCTGTCTTTTTATCCTTTAAAATGCCTGATTCAAGCAGGATTCTCAATATTACTTGTTTTAATTTGTTCACCGTTTTTTCTGTCCAACCTGCTACACCTGGATCTTGCTCCGCTTTTGATGCAAAGTAGAGATTTAGATCCTTCTTTTCGAACAGATAGTTGTTAGATTCGAGTTTTTCCCGAATCACTTCATTCATGAATTCAAAGAAGAGCCGATCTGTTTTCATGATGGCATAGAGATTGATCATTTTACCTATCTCCAGTGACTCCTTAAGTACCATTGTCTTCAATGTATCATCCAGTGTGTCAACCCTTCGTAAGATTGAGGGCAAACTACGTTTCAGGCTTGAAGTTACTTCGTATTGAAACAAATTCTGGGAGACAACTATTTCTTTGATTTCGGACTCTTTACGTCCTTCGTGGAGAAGTGACAACACTTTCTTAAATTCATATAACATAAAAGCTGCACCAGTCAAAGTTGCAGAATACTTTAATTGAGTAACGATCATAAACATCCCCTTAGGAATACTGTTTTATGTCCATTATTGTAGCATAATTAAGGGATTCTTAATCAGAGGATGTCCCAAGGGAATTTTATACTATTATTAACTTCAACCTAATAATATTAAATTTAGATTATAGGTATTTGTCATCTTTCTACCTATTAATATTGTACTAGTTTAGGTTAACAACATGCTGTCACTAACTATTGACCATTTTCATCCGAACACGAATTGCCTGACAAAATGCTCCCTCTCCCCTCTGCTACAATAGCCTCAAATCGAACCGAGAGGAACAAGCAGATCAATGATCACCTACATTATCTTCGACCTTGAATTCATGGTCGTCCAAAAGCAGCAGCATCTGGCCGATATTATATAGATTGGTTCCATCAAAATGGTCAATCAAGACGGCGGACCCATCATGTCCGACCTTATTCATTCTCAAGTCAAACCGAGTAGACAGTCGAAATTAACGCCAGCCACCACGGAATTCACCGGGGTTACACAAAAACAGGTCGATCAAGCCCCCACTTTCCAGGAAGCCTTAGGATCATTCAAGGAGTGGCTAGGCGAAGACACGTATTACTTGTGTACCTGGGGACCGGACGACAAGTACCAACTGATCAGTCACCGTCATTTACATAAAGAGCCTCTGGATTGGCTCAGTGTTCACCAGGCTCCACAACAATGATTTCATACAACAATTCGGCTTAAAGCGGGCACTAGAGCTGCTTAATATCCCGTTCTTCGGTCAACAGCATAATGCACTGGATGATGCTTAATACAGCCAAAGTTGTTTGCTACAATCTTCTCCCAGGTTCAGCTTCAAGAAAACAATGCGGCGGATGAGCAGCTCTATGCCTCCCAGTTGGTGTACTCTACCAGACAGGAAGAGAACCTTCCATCCAGCAGCTGGCCAGTTATTAGGAATGGTACATTTGTTGCCGTTCCTTTGCTATTTCCCATATAACTGGCTCCACTTCTCCAGCCGCTTTCTCATAATATCTCGATAAGACTTTGGCTCGATAATCTCCGCATCCGGACCATACTGGCTTATCCAGTTCATGAACTCCCGATCATGATTCAACGTTACCTCGAACAAAAGACTCTCCTCCGGCAAGTCGGTCATTCTCGGACTTACAAACATTTCCTCTTTTTTAAACATAGCGCGCCACATCCGGCGAGAACTTCACTTTGAAATGAATCTGCTCATTGCCACGTTCTATCGACCAGGTATTTCTCATATAGCTCTTGATATTGAAGTCTCCCCGATTGAATCCACGTTCGTTAATCTTTAGTTTGCGGAAGCGGCTTAACCGAAAAGTACGTATATCTTGAACCTGTTGGCAATAACTGATCAGATAAAAACGTTGGTCCCTTGGAACGAGGTAGTAGGGATCAATCGACCGCTCAGTTAACTCGTTACGGCTCTGAGTGTGGTAGATAGCAGTTAGCGTTTTTCCGTCAAAATTGCTTGATAACCGGCAGCAAATAGTTAGGTGAATCTTCACGGTAAGCCGACGAACCCATCTGGATAATGTCTGTGACGTGTTGCAAAATATCCTGATCACGGCGCTTCTCTCGGACATGAGAGGCCATGACTTTGTCATATGCACTATCAAAATCCGGAGGCAGGTTCGTTTGATCCACAAAGGAAGGCAGCACGGAGAACACCAATGCCTCCTGCGGCGTCCCAGTTCAGCGGAAACATAGCAAAATCTCCTGCAAACGTATGCCCCTTCCCGTAACCATCATTAGTAATCGGGGCCAACAAATCAAGAGATCTTAAATCACGATAAATCGTCCTTACGCGGTGTCACATTTTTGCGCCAGTTCCGGGGCTTTAATCCATAGTCTGGCTTGAATGGCATAGATGATTTTGAACCATCGAAACAGCTTGTCTAACATAGGCCCAATTTCCTGGTTAAACTAAAAAACGTTCATAATTATAATTCGACAGTCCTACAAAAAAACCTCTCTAGAACTAAATCGATTATGTGTTTATGTACTCAAACAAAAACCGCCCGTATCACACTTGTGTCAATAGGCGGTACCTAATACCTTGATTTAGCAAAAAAACATCCTATTCCTAAAATTTGTGGAGAACATAGTCATATATGGTTTAACAGTTCTTCCGAATCATATAGAGTTATGACCTTGAAACCAGCGAAACAGCCACATTAAAATACAATCCAAATACCGCTGGCGAAGATGTTAACGCTAAAGGAGACAAGGGCATATTTAGTCTGGGAGAATTCAATATCCCAGCTATAGACAATATTAAGGGAATGAACCAAGAGGAGTTATTCAAACAAATTAATGCTGAGGCTGCTGATAAGAAAACATAGGCAATAATGTATCACTTAAAGCGTTACGCTCTTGGATCATGGTGGGCGATGGTTGAGGTTATTCGTTTAACGAAGAGTCGTTTGATTCAGACAATCGGCTGCATCCTTTTTTACAAGCAGCCTTGTTATACCGATTAAGAAGTTCATCAAGCTCCATTGATTGTTTAAGGACCTTATGGTGCCGCAAACCATACTTCTTCCCCAACTGATACAGCAATTGCCTCGACTCTTCTATTCGTTGCCGAATGACTTCGGCATCCATCATTGCTCGCCACCTCTATTCGCGATTTAAAATCTTCTTTATATCAGTTGACAGATTTGAATATGTTTACAGTTTACCATTTGAATCATTAAAGGACAATATTTAACAATAAATAAACTTTATAGTGACTGCAATAATAACTTTTTTTTGTCTACACTTCTTATATAAGAGGAGTAGATACCAATATGATGCAATCAATTACAGTGAGATTAGGCATTGTTATAAGAGAAATACGGAAAAGTCAAAACTTAACCCAAGAGGAGCTTGCCGAAAAAATCGGAACTTCGTTTAGTTATATTGGTAGACTGGAACGAGGAGAAGGCAATTTCACCGTGCAGACCCTAGAAAAAATCACCAATGCGCTTAATATAGACTTCTTCGACTTCATGTCCTTAGTCAAAAAAGAAAATGAGATCCTGCTTGAAGTTAATTCCCTGCTGCTTCAGCAGGATGAAGACAACCAGTTAAGAGGGTTAAACATCCTCAAGGAGCTATACCGAAGATAGTTTAAATGTAATAACTTCTGCTGAAACACTATGAAAAGAGCCTTTTCCACTTATCAGTGGAAAAGGCTCTTTTTATGTTTCCAATTTATGATTCCATGCTGTATTCTTTAGCTCGAATAAAGCGAGAATCTCAAAAATTCAAAGTCATCACCCTAACCTCACTACTGCCTGGTTCACTGTGGCCGCTATCCCCTCCACTGCACTCCTAACCCGCTCCGCCTGCGTTACCGCCGAAATCACCGCGACACCATTCGCGCCTGCGCGGATCACTTCCTCCGCACGGTCGGCAGTAATGCCGCCTATCCCAACGATAGGCAACTCAATTCCAGCTCCTCGCATCTCACGCAAAATGGCGGTGCCTTGTGCTGCCTTCGCATCGTCCTTGGAGACGGTCGGGTAGATCGGCCCGACGCCGAGATAATCCGCGCCGTGAAGAATCGCCCGACGGGCTTCTTCCACCGTGTGGGCGGAAACGCCGAGAATTCGGTTCCCGATCCGTTCGCGGACGGATTCGGCGGATTCATCGTCTTGGCCGATATGTACGCCGTCGGCGTTCAGTTCCAGCGCCAGCTCGACATCGTCGTTCACGATGAATGGCACGCTAGCGCGGCGGCACATGTCCTGCAGCTGGCGGGCGAGTGTGAACATCTGCTCACCGGACAACGCGTCCGTCCCCTTCTCGCGGAACTGGAACAACGTGATGCCACCGGCTAAGGCCTCTGCCAGCACCATCTCCGGCTCTGTCCGGCAGTTCACATTGCCCATGACCAGATACATCCGAAGATATTCGCGCATCCTGACGGGAGAAATTCTCTCCTTCATCGAAGCACCTCCTGACGACGGCAGCCGTAGGCCCAATGGTTTGTCGGTCCGTAACCAGCACCAAGATACAGTCCATCCTCAATAGCCGCCTGAATAAATGCTCTTGCATTCGCGATAGCTACTAGCGGAGACATCCCTTTGGCTAATCCTGCGGTAATCGCGGCGGAGAACGTACATCCCGTACCATGTGTATGTACAGTGTGCACCCGTTCGCCGGTCAATTCTGTAAAGACCGTGCCATCATAGACCAGGTCAACAACCTGCCCGCTTCCGCAGTTCGCCCCATCCTCGCTATTTTCGTTGTACTCAAAATTTTCACGGGTGTCACTACTCCAGCCGACCTGCCCATCCTCGCCCTCATCATGCCCGCCCTTGATCACAACGATCTTCGGCCCTAGATCGCGGATACGCCTTGCGGCTTCCCGGCGGTCCCCCATGGATCGGATGCTCATCCCGGATAACACTTCGGCTTCCGGGATATTAGGAGTAACGACGAGCGCCAAGGGCAACAAATCCTCCTTGAGTGCCTGCACCGCTTCTGTCCGCAGCAGCTCGGCGCCACCTTTGGCGATCATCACCGGATCGACAACAACCTTTTCCCAACCAAATTTCCGGATCTGTTCTGCCACGATGCGGATAATATCTGCACTAAACAACATGCCAGTCTTCAAAGCATCTACCCCAAGGTCTGACCCTACAACTTCGATCTGCTCTGCCGACGCTTCCGGAGGTAGTGGATATACCCCATGGACACCCAGTGTATTCTGTACCGTTATCGCAGTAATAGCCGACATGCCATATACACCAAGCTCCTGAAACGTCTTGAGGTCCGCCTGAATTCCGGCTCCGCCGCCGCTGTCCGAGCCAGCAATCGTCAACGCTCTGGGAACGCGAGTGCTCGTCATCGTCTATCACCTGCAGCGGCTGCACTCAATTCCCGAATAACGGAGCGTCCCTCCAATGAGCCCGGGTGCAGCTTGGCGAGCTCATCCAGAAACGCAACCTGGAAGCTTCCGGGTCCGAGATCAGACGTACGTTCCGCTGCCCGTGAGGCAGCCGCACCATAAAAGGCGAGGCCTGTAGTACCTGCCAGCATCAGGTCCGGTTCAACTGCAGCAAAAGCACCCAGCACCGAGGTCAGCAGACAGCCTGCTCCGGTCACCTTGGTGAGCAACACGTCTCCACCGCTTATGATCCGGACTAACGCTCCATCCGTAATGACATCCTTTTGTCCGGTAATCGCGACGATCGTATTCAGCTCTCGTACGGCCCGTATCGCCAGGTCCACATTCCCACCGCCTGCGCTGTCTCCAGCATCCACGCCTTTGATCTCCCGTTCCTCTCCCACAAGATGGGCGATTTCAGCCGCATTGCCCCGCACGAGTGAAATCTTGACCTCGCTAAGGATTCGCAGAGCCGACTCCGTCCGAAACGTTGTGGCTCCCGCGCCCACCGGGTCCAGTAGAACCGGGACGCCATGGGCATTCGCCGATTGCCCGGCGATGATCATGGCGTCCACCAATTCACGGGACAATGTTCCAATGTTCAGCACCAGCGCACCTGCGATCTTCGCCATGTCAGCGACTTCATCAGGAGAATAAGCCATCACAGGCGATGCGCCCAACGCATAAAGACCATTCGCCGTAAAATTGGTCACCACCACATTCGTCATGTTATGTACGAGCGGTTTGTTTGTTCGCACCTTTTCAAGGAGAGCAGAAAGCTCTTGATCCAGCATACTCATATTGATCAGCCTCTCTTATCATTATAGAATCGCAAAAATATCACAAGTCCGCAGCCTACACCTGCAATGGCCACTCTTCCTGCCGGTAAGCCATGTCCCAGAACATATACTCCAGCTGGCAGCTGAGCATGAAATGTTCAGCCATGCGCTCACGCTCGGCAGCCGTTGCTTCTTGCGCCCACGTATCCACACGACTGCGGAAATTGGCTGCTGCATCTTCGGCCCGATTCCCGTAAAAATATATCCACTCATAGAACGGATGGCTCTCATCCGGCTGAACCTCATCCAGCAGCTTCCGGCCGATCTCTAAGTACGTCCAAGGACAAGGCAGCAGCACGGCCATGATCTCACCAAGGCTACCTTCGTGTGCAACCGTCAGCATGTGATGGATATAATGATGTGCGGATGGAGCGAGCGGGTACCCCTGCATTTCTTCATAAGTTACTCCTGCAACAGCACAGAAATTTTGATGCGGGTGAACTTCGCTGTGGAGTATAAAAGAAATCTGTTCATTAAAATCTGCAATCTCATCCCGTGTTCTACATTTAGAGATCGCGATCCCGTAAATCCGCATATAGGCATTCAAATACTCATAGTCCTGTTTGATATAGTGAATTAACTGTTCCTTGGACAAATTCCCGTCTGCAATACCTCTCACAAAGGGATGCTCATAAATGGCCTGAAAAATGCCGTCCGCCTTCTGACGGAGCTCTTGCGTAAAACTCACTTTTCCCCACCTCCAAATAATTGAAGAGCAGGAAGTCCCGTAAGACAGCACCCTCGGAACAACGCAAAAAAAAGCCGCCCCGAAAGCTGGAGCGGCTTCATCTATATGCCTATGAGTGTGAACGAACACATCGCATTTAAGACCTTATAACCGACTCCACTTTCCTACGCTAGTATGAACTAGATCAGGTTCAAAGGGTCCAAGATATCCTCTTGTCTCAGCCGCTAACGGCTCCCCTAGTGGACTTCCTATTCTATTGAGTAATACTGTACAAAGGTTTACTAGATCTGTCAAACATCGTTATTAGAAAAATGAATACGGACTATCGAAGCTGCTTTATCTTTTTCAAAAATATGTACAATTCGCTTTAAGCTCATTTATGGGAATGAGTCCGGTTCTCTATCGTAACCACTGGATGGTACGGTTCGTCTTTCGGAAGCATAGTCAACAGGAATGGAACCAGCAGAGCCATACTTACTGCAAATATAATATAAGGAACAGTAGGGCCATATGTATCAAACACAAAGCCACCCAATGCAGGTCCTATGATCATCCCAAGATTTGAGCCAATGGAATATTTGCCAAAGGCATCCCCAATATGTTCTTCTGGAATCCTCTTAAAAAACATGGCATCGAGAGAAAGATTAAACGTTGAACAGGAAATGATAAAAATTGTCCAAAGTAAAGCAAAAATGCTTAGACTAGAAGAAAATACAATTGTCGAAATGGTTATGAAGGATATAACTACTGATAAAGTAGTAGCCTTACGATAACCTATACGATCTCCAAGTTTGCCCAAAAAGGAACCTGAAAAAGATGAGACAAGCATTGGCAACAAAAAAGTAATGGCAATTTCTTTAATGTCTGCATCAAATCCAGCTTGTAGATAGGGTATTAATAGAGCAAAAATCATACTGGATAACAAACAGAAAAGCACATTAACAAACCAGATTTTTCGCTTTTCTGGAGATAAAACAAGTTTAGGTATATAAGTCATACGTTGCTGCTCAGATGCTCTGGATATGACCAAAGAGTAAACAAATGCCAATGCGGCAACTGCTCCACAAGCCGTAAATAATACTGTCCATCCGTTCAGCAGCTCATATCTGTTTAGAATAAAAAAACATAATCCAACGCCAATAAGACCGCCGAAATTTCGGTTACTGCTAAAGCTTCCTAATTTTTGTGCAAAACCACTTTTTGTATCTGTGATCATTCCGTACAGGGATATTGTAAGCAAAATACCTGCTACACCATGTATCACTCTGGCGAGGAGCAGAATCGATAATTCAGTCGCAACGGCATAGACAAAGTACGCTATGAAAAAACACAATAAAGAACTTATAAATATGGAGCGCCGACTGTATTTATCTGAGACCTTACCAAGAATAAGTCTCATGATCAATTGAAACATTGAGAACACAGAAATTAAGATAGTGAGTTGAAACGTAGTAAATCCCAGCTCTTTTGTATACACAGGCAATAAAACGTCAAGAAAAATGATTGGTAAAGAAATCATAATAATAGGAATCTTTAATTTCTTATAATCCATGACAACACCTCTCTATTTTTTCTGCTACCATCCTCCTGCAGAAGCTCGATACACTTCCCGATCCAGGACGCCCGTAAGTTTATTAATTAATCCTAATCAAAAAAGCAAAAAATGTAAATGCTTGTTAATTATGTTTGTGTGTATAAGCAAAATATGAATCTTAATTCATTGACCATAATGTTCTCAGTGGTAAATACGGGAGCTTATGTTCTTATTTTTCTGAAGCGGTTGTAAAAATGGGACTATGACAAAAAGAGACGAATGAAGGACAACAGATTTTCTCTGACGCCGTAAAGAAGTGATTTTATGATGGCCGAATTGTTAGTACAAGCTCAGCAACACCACGATCAGGAGGCATCGCCAACAAGAAAAGGCTGGCCAATTTATATTGGTCAGCCTTTTCTTATTTTTCAATAGGTTTAACTTCAATTTGATTAACAACGAATTCATTCTTAGCACTATCGAATTTATATGTGACATTGAACTCACACACATATGTGGGGGATACGCCAACAGATCCCGAGATATTTAATTTTATTTTTTGATTCTCCAATGCATAAATAACTATACCGCCGAAACCAAGCTCATCTTGATTGTAATCTGGCGCTGGATCAAAACCATAATCGAACTTATATTCTTTTCCTTGCGTTTTAACAGTAATTGCTAAAGTATCATCCTTATTTTTAGCAACATGTGATTCAATTTGACTGGCAACAATGCCCTCATAACTTTGTACTTTAATTTCGGATAAATCCTGGGCATTAACTACATGGATATCAAAGTTATCTAAGCCTGTCCCTCTGCCAGTCTGAATGATAATTACAGCTTCTTCCTTCCCGTCACCTGTAACATCCGTATAGAACACCTGCGGTTCAGTTCCCGTATCACCAGGGTATTTCCAATCAAAGTCTCTTTGACTTCCATTAATATTTAAGGTTACCCCTTTAACTCCATTCTTCGTTTCCTTAGTAGCATAAAGTTTTACTTCTTCATTTTTTGAAGCCTTAATCAATTTTGCATCAGTCTCTTGCTCAGGCTGCGTTGTTACCTGTTTATTGGGAGATTCGCCTGACCCTTGCGTAACCGTTGCTAGCTTATCTGTACCACATCCCGAAAGCAAAACTGCACTCAACAACAACAATGTACCAATTTCTTTTTTCAATTTCCTTGTGCCCCTTTCATTGTGCCTAGCAGAAATTATATCAAGGTAAATAAGAAGATGAATTACAAAATAATAACAATATTTAGTGATATAGTTAAATATATGTTAACAAACCTCAGGCATCACTTCAAACAATACGCCAAGCCCAATTCACAACTAGAAATGAGATTCATACTCCTACTCATATCAAACATATCTACAAGATCATGCCAACATCATAAAAACACATGACATACAGAGTATAATAAAACTGCTATAATAGTACAGGATATTGCAATTCATAATGGCAGGAGGATCATCGTGCAAGACATCGCTGGTTACAAATCAATTGCGCTTGATATTGCGCAAAGAATCGTGAGTGGTGAATTTGGTGTTCGAAGTAAAATATCAGGTAGGTCATTACTGGCTAGTCAATATCATGTATCGCCAGAAACAATTCGAAAGTCCATTAATTTGTTAAAAGAAGAGGATATCGTCTCCGTTTCGCAAGGGAAAGAAATCATTGTTATTTCAGATCAGCGAGCATTGGATTACTTAACTAAAAATAATTATTTAAAAACCGTCTACTCCTTAAAGCAAGATCTAGAAAATTTGCTGGAGCAGAAAAAGGAAATTGATCATAAATTTGAAAAAGTTATATCCGGGATTATTAATTTTTCGGATCGGCTTCAGAATCTAAAGCCATACCATCCCATTGAGATTAACGTGAGTGAATCTTCACATGTCGTGGGTAAGACCATTGGAAACTTAGAGTTCTGGCAACAGACAGGGGCTACCATTATTGCTTTACGCAGAGGTACCGACATCTCAATATCACCAGGACCTCACGTGATTTTACGAGAAAATGATGTATTGATTGTTGTGGGCGATGGTCAAGTCCATCAGAGAACAACACAATTTATTAATCAACAATAACGGTAGAAAACACAACCATGGTGGTTGTGTTTTTTTTTGCATTTCCACTGACAAAAATATTTTTTACCATAATTATACTAACAACTTATTTAACAATAATGGGTTGTCAGTTAAATTTTTCTTTGTTATAGTATTGAAAACGTTTCTAGCCACGGGGGTGCACCACAGAATGAAGGAGCATGATGCTATGATTAAGTTTGAAAATGTATGTAAAACGTATGCAGACGGATCTCAGGCTGTTAAAAAAATGAATTTTGAAATTCAAGCAGGTGAGTTCATCGTCTTGATTGGACCGAGTGGTTGCGGTAAGACAACGACCATGAAAATGATGAATCGATTAATTCCCCATACGGAGGGGACCATTTCCATAAGAGGCCAAGATATATCTCGACTTAATCCTGTTGAATTAAGAAGAAATATTGGATATGTCATACAACAAGTTGGACTTTTTCCTCACTATACCATTGAAGAGAACATCGCATTAATTCCCCATCTAAAAGGTTGGAGTAAAGAACAAAAACATCAGCGTGTTCAACAATTGTTGCAACTTATTGGATTAGACCCCAACCAATTCGCCAAAAAATATCCCCGTGAATTATCTGGAGGCCAACAACAAAGGATTGGTGTAGCTCGGGCATTAGCCGCAGATCCTGAAGTCATCCTCATGGATGAACCGTTCGGAGCTCTAGACCCCATTACGAGAGAACAATTACAAGATGAGTTGCTACGATTGCAGAAATCTCTCAAAAAAACCATTGTATTCGTTACGCATGATATGGATGAAGCGCTGAAATTGGGCGATCGCATCGCAGTAATCAAAGATGGAATGTTGCTGCAGATGGATACGCCAGAGAAGCTGCTTAATGAGCCAGCCCATGGATTTGTTGAACAATTTATTGGAAAGAATCGAATCTATCAGAATCCTGCATTTATTACTGTCAAAGATATTATGCGTGAGAATCCGGCTGTTGCTACACCCGACTTGTCCCCATCAAGAGCATTTGCTCAAATGAGGAAGCGAAGAACAGATACGCTAATTGTTGTCAATGATCAAGGACAATTTAATGGAATCGTGTCGGCATACGATCTACAGTCGCGCATGGAATCCATATCTACAATTCAAGAACTAATCATAGATTCTGAATTTTACCTAGATGAGACGGCAACTGCAAAAGATGCACTAATTGCTATTGATGATGCCAAACACGGTATCATCCCTATCGTAACAAGTGAAATGAATGTTATTGGGGTTGTAACAAGAGCGAGTCTATTAACAACATTTGCAGGGCACTGGGCCGGTAAGGAGGAGAACAATGAGGCAATCGCTGTGGGAACAACTCATTAAACAATTTAGCTCAAGATGGGAAGATCTGTTGGCTTCAATAGGAATGCATATCGAGCTTGTTCTAATCTCTATGCTGATTGCCATTATTGTAGGAGTACCTTTAGGCATATTAGTTTCTCGTGTTCCTTCGTTAAAAAGTTGGGTTATTGGTGGAGCCGGTATTCTGCAGACGATCCCCAGCTTGGCACTGTTAGGTTTTATGATCCCTTTATTTGGAATTGGTATCAATACAGCCATCGCTGCCCTCTTCTTGTATTCGTTATTGCCGATTATTCGGAATACGTATACAGGAATTAAGGATGTGGATGCTGCTACAATCGAAGCGGCCAGGGGCATGGGGATGACGGATATGCAGATTTTGTTTAAAGTCCAGCTCCCGTTAGCGTTATCTGTCATAATGGCAGGGATTCGTACGTCTACGGTTATTAATGTGGGTACAGCAACCCTTGCAGCCTTTATTGGTGCAGGTGGTCTGGGGGATTTCATCTTCTTGGGTATATCTAGAAATATTGATGCTCTTATTCTTCTTGGTGCTGTACCGGCTGCAATTCTCGCTTTAATCCTGGATTTCTTATTAGGCGTAACGGAGAAATGGACAACACCAAGAGGTTTAAAAAATACGAAATAAAAGGGGAGAACGAGAAACATGAAGAAACAATGGTTTATATTAGGTTTGATATCAGTACTTATGATTTCATTGATTGGATGCAGTTCAGGCAAAGAAAGTAAAGAGACCATCACCATTGGCTCTAAGAACTTTACCGAGAATATCTTATTGGCACATATGATGGCTGATTTAATCGAGAAGAATACCGATTTGGCTGTAGAGCGAAAAGTGAATTTAGGGGGATCCGATATTGCTTGGAAGGCCTTAAAAAGCAATGATATTCAACTCTATCCTGATTATACAGGTACTATCGTAGCTAACTATTATCAGCAAGAGACAGGAACTGCGGAAGAGACATTGAACAAAACACTTGATCTTATGACAAAAGATAAGTTGTCTTTTCCTGCAAATTTCGGCTTTAATAACACCTACACTTTAGCAGTAAGTAAAGAAACGGCTGCGAAGTATAACCTGAAAACGTTTAGTGATCTAGCGAAAGTAGCGAATGAGTTAGTATTGGGTTGTGAGTTCGAATTTAAGGATCGCCCAGACGGATATCCAGGACTAGAAAAGACTTATGGAATGAGCTTTAAGAAGGTGAATGCGATGGACCGAGGAATTATGTATCGATCACTGACTGATGGGCAAGTCGATGTTATTAATGCTTTCGCTACAGAAGGTCAAATCAAGGTTCATGATTTAGTAATATTAGAAGATGATCAAGGTTTTTTCCCTCCATACCATGCGGGAACAATCATTCGTGAGGATGTCCTGGCGAAGTATCCAGAACTAGAAAGTACATTAAAAAAACTTGAAGGTGTATTAGATGAACAAATCATGCAAGATTTGAACGCAAAAGTAGATTCTGAAGGCCTTAAGGCCGAGAGCGTTGCACGTGATTTTTTGAAAGAAAAAGGCTTGATGTAAACATGATATTAGAGCCCTTCATAGAACTTATGAAGGGCTCTTGTCCCTTCCAACATTACTCCGCCCGAATCGCGTGCTCCTCTGTTCCATTTTCTTCATAAATAATAAATTTTGAAGCTTTGGCAGGCGTATCTGCAACGAACTCCACCTCCACCGGCAAAGGCCGGAGGAAAAACCTTACTTCTGATGAAGGATATAGCTCCAGACGCATTTGTCCGTCAGCTTGAAGATACAGACGGTCCTGCTCTACAGTAATCCATGCAGCTCTGCCATCACTGAGTTGATAAGAACCTGTATAACGCTCATATATTTTCGGATCAACCTGTACCGCTCTTCTCTTCTCGGGACGTTCCGGAATATCAAAAGGCTGGTCGAACAAAATATGTTGAACTGCTGCAATGATACTTTGCTCAAATTCGTAATCCTGTTCCATATTGCTCAGGTATATAATCGTTTTGCTCTCGTCGATATAACGAATCATGAGTGTCGCATACCCCGGCCATCCACCGCTATGGCTAACGGTCATCCCCTTTTCCGCATTCTTTTCCAGAATCCAGCCGAAGCCGTAATCATACGTTTCTCCGTTATTCAACCGGACCGGCGTGAAGGCTTGCTTAAGCGTTTCTTCACTTAATATTTTATCCGAATATAAAGCTTGATCGAATTTCAGTAAATCCCCTATTGTAGAGTTCACTGTTCCATCTCCTTGAATGCCATCAAGGTAGATCACATACTGTGTCTCCAAAAGCTGTTCCGGAAGCACATATTCACCCGAAATCGCATCGTAAACATAACCATAAGCATATCCGGAAATTTTCTCATTCGAATATCTTCGGTTGTATACCCGCGAATTCAGCATACCTAGTGGACGAAACAGATACGTATCCATGTACTCGGCGAAGCTCAGTCCTGAAATCCGTTCTACAAGCAATGCGAGCATGACATACCCGGTATTGCTATATTCCCATTGTTCATTCGGTAAAAAATAACGCTCCGGCTTATACTCCATCAACAGGTTTAACACATCTTCATTCACAGCAATCTGTGTATGATCCCAATGCTCCTGGAACAGATCCATGTAATCGGGTAATCCTGAAGTATGGTTCAACAGATGCCGTACTGTAATACCGGGGTAAGGAAAATCAGGAAGCCATTGTTCGATGGAATCGTCATAGGCTAGCCGCCCCTGTTCTTCCAATAGCATGATAGCTACCGCGGTAAAAGGCTTGGATAACGAAGCCAGTTCGAACACGGAATCAAGCGTTAACTTTCTCTTGCTAGACAACTCCCCATATCCAAATACACCCTGATACAAAATTTCTCCTTGCTCGGCTACACATACCGCTCCGTTTATTTGTTCTTTTTCACGTAAAACGCTAAATAGCGTCTCTAATTGCTGCTTCTTCAATTTCATTTCCAATTCCCCCTTGAATTTAGTAAGTGAAATTAATTATTAAGGAAACTAACATATTCGACAAAAAAATCCCCCCACTGCTCCCAGCGTGCGGTGGGGCGTTGTATGTTCAGCGGTCGACCTAAGATCTGCTTAATTCCTGCTCCACAATTTCCTTTAATTTCAGTGTTAATTGCAGGAGCTGCTGGACCTCTTCAAACTCCATTTTCGCATAAAACCGTTCAATAATCTCTCTCTCCACCTTATCCTGCTTAGCAAAATAGGTGACTCCTTGCGATCCTATCTGCACAATAATTTCACGCCGATTTTGGAGATTAATCTCCCGCTTCACGTACCCCATTTTCTCAAGCTTGCCAATAATCTGGCTTACCGCACTAGAGGAAACCTCCATCTGATCCGCAATTTCCCGTACGGTCATTCTCTGATGTTTATGAATCAATTCCAGCAGCAATGCCTGTTTCGTTGTAATCTCATCGTCTAATAACGAGCGATATTCGTGCAGTAGCAGCGCGTTGATCAAATACTCGGCTTCATTCATCTCTTTAACACAACTTACAAAATCTTCATTTACATTATCCACCTTAAATCGTAAACCACCTTTATTCTTAAGCTGTCTAACATATAATAAAATAAGTTTTTAGAAATGACAAGGGCGAAATTGCTCTTCATCGATGGCGGCTGAGATATTCGAAGCGAAAAATATTGACCATTGGTATAATTATGCATAAACTTACTTATGTAAATAGTTTTTGAAAATATTGGATTTGTATCTGGGGGGTGATATCTTTGGAGCCTGCAGACAAGACGATCAGTGCAGAGTTAATACGCTACATAAAGAAAGAAAATATTAGCATCTCTTCCTTCGCAGATAAGTCGGGAATCAATTCAGGAACTCTTAGTAGAATCATCAATGGCAATCAATCCATTTCCGTATCACACCTTGATTTAATTACAAGAGCAATGAATTTGGAAGAAGGATACTTTTATACTTTATATGCAGATGAGTGCTTTATGCAATCATCACTTGACTGGAGACGGCTTGGGCCGTTTATCATGCGATGTGCCGAACTAGGTAAATTACAATGTATTGATCAAGTTATTGGTATGACGATGGATAATCTAAGTTATTCTTCTTTGCTTTTCGATAGTGCAGAAACACTATATCAAAACGAAAATAAAGAAGCGGCATTAATTATTTTCAAGACAGTTGCCGAAAGTGAAAAATACCAACACGCTGAGCGGTTGGCTTTGTGTCAATATAGGATATTTACATGCTCATTAAGTCAGGACCAGGAAAATAATCTGGAGTGCGCAGTACAATTTGAATCCTATGTTTCACGTCTTAGTGAATCAGAGCAATTAGATGCTTTGAAAGATTTAACAAATATTTTTTTGTCCTTACGAAAGTGGAATAAAGCAAGATACTATGCACAAGAAATGGGGCGTATCTCCAGGTATCTTTATGAACAGAAGAATTACAGAAAGAAACGTAACGGAAAATACATAGAGCCAAAAAAACCATTGTTTGGATACATTTTGTACTCTGATTTGCTGTTAGGCGCAATATCTGCTGAAAACGGCGATTACGAGCAGGCACTTTATTATCTATCATGTTATGAGGATCAAAGTTGGATTATAGAAACGGATGAATTAGCTGAACTTACAAAAAATCAATTCCGGGAATGGGCTATAGGCAACGGTTACCTGTATAGATTAATGACTGGAAATACTACTATACTTGATGAGTATGTAGAGTATATCTCCTCCCGAAAAGATGAGATTCTAAGAGCTTTATTTAAAATCGTTCAAGCAGCAAATTACTATCATTTTGATATTGATAAGTATCTTGAAAGGTTTGAAGATCTCATATCTGATCAACTCGAATTATCAGGAACTATCGGTAGTTACACAGTTCATATTATGGACGATCGCTTTGCAAATTTTCTAACAGATGTCGGTTTATATTATTTAAAAAAAGATAATATTAAAAAGGGTTTTAAATATATATTGGAAAGTTTGGTAATCTCGTTTAAAATTAACAATACAGCGAATATGGTGAGGTGCTGCAGCATGATAGAGAATATCCGACATAAGTTAGATAATTCCAATCTTCAAAAATACGCTGCAATTATGAAGGAGGTTTATAATCCAGATGAAGAAAAAATTAGCGGTACTCTCATTCATCATTAGTTTAGGAGTCGTCCTTATCTTACCCGTTAGTATAAGTTCAGCTGATCAAGCAACTTCAATTCCAAAAATCCTCTATTCCGCGAATAGCCATGGTGAGGGTGGTTGGTAATACATTATTTACAAATATAAAAATACTATCAAAGAAAAACGAGCCTTTATAATCCCTTCTAAGGCTCGTTTTGTGCTTAAGGAGATATATTTGTCTTTTTCAGTGGTGGCCTCATATAGCGCAAATTTCGGTTTTGAGCCAATATAAATATGAACATTTATGATAAGGTGCCCATAAATAAAACAGATACTTAAGCCCCGTGTTATAAGGAAATGATTTGTTTATTTTAAGCAATAGGCTTCATGCCTTCTCTATATTTAACCCTGTTATATCGATTAATTAGTTCGTCAAGATGCATAGATTGTTTAAGCACTTTGGGGTGCCGCAAACCATATTGCATTTCCAGTTGATACAGCAGTTGTCTAGACTCCTCTATGCGCTGCCGTATGACTTCGTCATGTAACATTTGATCGCCACCTCCTTATGTAATATTTTAGGATATAATGTAAAAATATAGATTTATAGATGTATTGCATTAATCTAATAGATGAATACGAATATGGCCTATCATTGTTCGGGAACAAAAAAAGACCAGCCGGTTTCGGCTGGCAAATGATATAGCTTAGCTTCTTTAGATATTAAAGATCGTATCCAGCACCGTGATTAAATGTCTGAATCGGAGGCTGTGCAGAAGAAGCACTTACAGGAATCGCAATCGACATAACTACAAGAGCAGTGGTCAACAGTACAACTAATTTTCTTTTCATTTCTTTTACACCTCACAAATTAATTTATGATATCTATGTTGTGCTTCTTTGGATGACACATGTCGGAACAGCTCAAACAGTCTTACATACTTGAGAATCGCATCATCATTATGAATTTCTATAGCCGTTTCCAATCCAATCAGTACACACTTTATACCAGTCTCATATCTCTCACGGTGCCAATAGTAAGTAGAAAGCTCGGTCAAGAGACAGGTAAATTTATTCATTAATACTTGATCGGTATACTTCCCTGTAGTTCCATAATTATCGATAAACAGAGTAATTTGTAATTCAAATTTTATAAGAATATCGTCTATATTAAAATCAAAGCGATTTGCTGCTTGAAGAATATTAGTTACTGCATGAATAATTTCATTTTCTTGCGATTCGATAAACGCTACATATTCCTGAAGCACCTCAATTTTTCCCATCATCAGATGACATAAGTAAGTGTTCGCCGTAGCCCACATTTTGAACTTCTCTATCAACTGCTTAGCCTCTTCCGTGTCCTCTCTCACCCAGTTCAGATCAGAATATAAGGGAATATACTGCAAGGCTTGCTCATAATCGCCGTATTCTTCACAGATAGCCGAACGCATTAAGTGAGAGTATACGATATAAGTAAACAACGGACGTTTAGGCTCTCGATGCTTATCGCTTCTTCTGGCCTGTTCATACCTATAATTGTATTGGATTAATGCCTTCTTTCCCATTATAGCGGCCATTCCATCCACTTTATCCCATTTTCTGAGAGAATAGTACATATTCACTAAATCCTTTAGCGCATCAAGCTGGTCTATAACATCCAGCCGCTCGACAAAACCCTCAAGTCTAGTAGCTGCCCGAAGATTCTGTTCCTGATCATGACTTAATGAGATGGTGAATAATCGATAATGGCAAAGAGCTAAGCGCTCGGAATGCTGATACTTCTCGCTTTCGGTAATACTCTCATAAATAATAGCCGCAGCAGCAAACTTGCCCTGGTTAAAGAAATCCTCAGCTGTATCAAAAAGCGCCGGAATGTAAGAAAGGTTATCCATCATGAGGTGAACGACTCGCTGAATACATTCTAGCTTGTCCAATTCTGTACAACGGTATAAGAATGGTCGCAAACGCCGCCAATTGGGGGATTGAACAAAGCATTCATCTACATATAATTCATAAAAACTGCCTTCGGGAAGTCCCATAGCCAATACAATCCGGTCTAGCTGCTGCATGGCAATAGGCCTGGTTCCCTTGATGATCGTACTGATCGTCCCGGAGTTAACCTTGGATACTTCTGCAAATTGATTAATCGTTAACCCGGTTCTATTCAGGTAACTTTCCATTTCTGATCGTATCGTGGTTGTATGTATCAAATCAAACAACCTCCAAATAAAACATTAACACTTGCAACATCCACAATTTAGTATAACATTCCAATATAAGTAATACTATAGATGATTTTTACACCCTGTCAATTAAATCTTAATGAGGTTAAATTACTTACCCTAAAACAAACAACTTTTTAAGACTATCTAATAAAGAAGTAGATGTAACTAACCAAAAAATTAATAAACACATTATTAAAGCAAAAACAGCATAAATTATTAATTTCCAGTTGAAATTCGATTCTACTTCCATTCCATATTCTAATTTTTTTCGTTTCCGCTTCTTATATTTGCGTGGTCTCCCTCTAAGCAACTCAACTTCCTCAATTTCATTCATACTCATGGTCTCCTCGCATTATCTAAGTTATTCTATTTTTTCAGTTTTTAAACACACTTCCTTCTATATCTTTTATCGTAATTTCATCAACTAAAATGGAGTCTTAATTATGTTTAGTCAAAAAAATTAAAAAAAGAGCCTCTCCCGCATTACACGGGCAAAAGCTCTACGTATTCCTCTATCATGTCTGATTTATAAGAAACGGGTCGAGTCAAATCAAAGCCATAACAAAACATCCAAGGTTGGAAGAATCTGTGGTTATTCTACACTGTTCTTGATATATTCCAGAAGCTCCACTACAATCTCCGATACGGCATCCTCTTGGGGCAATTGAATGAATTGACTTGCCCAAACAATGTCGTATTTAAACAATTCTATCAGTTGCACCATCGCTTCCGGATCATCTTGTTGTACAGCACGCACCAATGCTAGGAGCTCACAGTCTGGGACAACTGCTCTATCATTTTTCGTTTCCATTTATTCACCGCCTGTTGGCTCATATTTAGTTGAAGGGCGACTTCGGATTCGGTCTGATCTTGTATATAAAGTTTATAGATAATCAACTTGCCTTGAGGAGGTAGTGTATTGATGAGTTGTTCAATCATCATTCGATTCTCGGAGCCATCTGTAAAAGAGACATCCGTTCGCATATATTCTAAATCATAGAAGGAATACTCTCGTTTTCTAATCGTTTTGGCACGATATTGAATTCTCCAGCCAATACGGTCAACCTGGACCTTAAGACGTTCGTAGGCTGTCTGCTGTTTATCCATTGTACAATCACCTCTGTTTGGATTCATTTTTATATAAGATGAATTAAGATTCTTAGCCTAAGCATCACTATGAATGCAGATTATTCTTCCAATCGCTGTTGCCCCCGGATTTCTTTTATAAGTTTATTCAATCGTTGAAATCCGGGGACAGCTTATGCTTCCGATGCGAGCTTTCCTGTGGAAAGCTTTCGGGCGACCACTAACGTTTCTCCAGAATAATTCCGCCTTCTCCGTTGAAGTTTCTATTTCGGTTAATTCAATCTTATTAGACTAACCACAACAAAATGAGAACACCCGTTCTTATTAATTAACAATATACCACTATTTACTATTGGATTTCCACAGGAATTACTGATTTTAAAAAAATTCATCCTAACGGTTGTAATTTGTATATATGAATTACCTATATAGGTGAAGGCACCCGCAATAAAGAATAAAATGAACTTGGGAAGAGGTTCATTTTGATTTCTTCACTTCCCTTTTGCATGTAGCCTATCAATAAATGATAAAGGGAGATGTTTATATGAAAAAAGTACTGTATGTGCCATTAGATGATCGTCCGGTGAACCTGGATGATGTTATTGTTCAAGGAAGATCCGCCGGAATCGAGGTTATTACGCCTTGCATTAGCGATATTACTAACCGTTTGGATTCACAAAAAACAGCATCATGCTCCATTCTGGAAAGCACTTCTTCACCGATCTTTGGAAACATGCCGAACATCCGCCAATTTATTCTCGATCACGCAGACTCTGTAGATGGCTTCATTATTTCGGCAGACATGCTTGCTTACGGAGGATTAATCGGAAGCAGACGTCTGCGGAGCAGCGGGAGCGGAAGTTATCCCAACTACGATCCTTCCACAACAAATTTATTGGACGCTATTCGTCTGGTTAAAGAATCCTGTCCGAGTAAACCGGTCTATGTTCTGGATACGATTATGCGTCTGGCTACAACCACTTATGTTGAAGGTGTATTTCAGAACGCTTATGATGAATCCCGCAGCTTCATGAAACAACCACGTAAAGAAGTGTGTGATTTCAACGGAATTTTGAATGGCTATGACATAAAACCGGACGGCACTCCATACGAAAGCACAACCACCTTCAACAAAGAGCATTATTATGAAGCTCGTCGCCACAAATTCAAATCGAACTATTACATCCTGGATAAGCTTGCTCGATTAGGTTATATTGATTTTCTTGCGATTGGTGTCGATGACTCCTCTACGCAAGGCGTTCAGGCCAACGAAATCACCTTTGTGGAGGGCTATATTACAGCTTGTCTGGGGGGAACGGACGGACAAAATCCTGACCGTGTTGTCATTCTTCCTGACGCGGACGGCCTCGGCCATTCACTCATGGCCCGAATGGCCAATCATCTATTATGCATATCAGCTAAACCGAGATATACGGTGCAATACTTCGGACCACATGGTTCCACAATCATTAACCCTTACGAATATATGAGTGTGCATGAAAATATCAGCCATCACGTGGATATTGTAGGCGGCCAGCTGGTTAGTGATTGCCCTGATGTGGAGATCATTGCGGTTACAGACGTTAATCAGGTATCCAGTGCGGTAAGTCGAATTGAATCCAATGCCTCGAACCGTGTTCCGACTGTCGTCATTGATTTCGTCGCCGGAGGTGCCGCGAACTCAGCGGTTACAGAGGCGCTGCTCAGCAGTCCATCCACAGGACAAATTCTCGGATACAGTGGATGGAATACAGCCGGCAATAAGATCGGAATTGCGATCGGGATGGGGCAAGCCCGGTATGCGTACCTGACTACAGAAACACACTCCGCAGCCCTTGATGCGGCGGTAAACGCACACGGTTCGCTTTTGTTCAAGCGATTCTTGAAAGACTACTATTATAAGACGTTGACCATTGGAGAGATTCGGCAGTATTCCAGAGCCAATACTCTATATACGAACATTCCATACTCTGATGCGAATTTTCTGCTCTTCAATTCAGAGAGCGATTATAATTATGTGCTTAACGTCTTACAGGATCGAATGCAGACACACACAGGTACCCTTGCCTGCAAAAACGCCTTCCAAATTGGTCAGTCTCCTGCCTCATGCAGTATCCGCCAAATCTGCGGGGGGACATGGTCCTATGCGGAATATGCCAGTGCCTCAACCGCATTTGAGAACCCGAACTATATCTGGCATCGGGCTTTCGAGATTACTGTGAACCCTGAGGTTACATTGTCCTGATCTGGTCGGCCGACGTCATGCGACGCCGCACCACGCTCTGGATGACTTGCGCGATATGATCTATTTCGACGGTATCGAAATAGATCATTCGTATAATCCACCTATGCTTGGACCAGCGCAGGCAGATTGGTTATACTGGGGTTATCTAAGGATAGCAGACTCTTAGTCACCCTTCGTTCAGATAACCTATAATCCAAGTGGTAAACAGGGACGGAGCGTTGGTTCTATGAGTCTGGTATCACTCTCACTAAAGGAGCGGATATTATGCAATATCGCCGTCTTGGGCAGAGCGGACTCCTAGTCTCTCAATTGGGGCTCGGCACCAATGCTTTTGGCAAACGGGCTGACCAGGAAACGTCCAACCGTATTCTCCATCACGCGCTAGATCATGGCATTAATTTTATCGATACGGCCAACATTTACGCTAATACTGAATCGGAGCGGATCATTGGGGAAGCGCTGGCTAGCAGACGCCATAACGCCGTACTGGCAACAAAGGCCGGACTTCCAAGAGCTGACGGACCGAACGAACGGGGTTCATCGCGCTACCATCTCATGCAGGAGCTGGAGCACAGCTTACGTCGGTTAAAAACCGATTATGTAGACCTGTATCAAATCCATACATTCGATCCGAACACACCGCTAGAAGAAACGCTACGAACGCTCGATGACATGGTCTCTTCCGGAAAAGTGCGGTACGTTGGCGCCTCGAATTATGCTGCATGGGAAATCATGAAAGCGATCGGGATCAGCGAACGGAATGGTTATATCCGCTACACCTCCACCCAGACCAGCTACTCACTTGCGGACCGTACGCCAGAACTTGAGCTTGTTCCATTATGCTTGGATCAGGGTGTCGGCATTATTCCGTATTTCCCGCTGGCGGGTGGGATTCTGACCGGGAAATATAACAGCAGCAACGGAGAAGTCCCATCCGGTTCCCGGGCGGAAACCGACCCGAACTTCAATCGGTTCCTGGAAAGTAAGAACATCCAGCTTGGAGAGCAGGTAAGCCGTCTGGCTGAAGAGAACGGCCATACACCAAGTGCCCTTTCGCTGGCTTGGCTCATGAACCGTCCCGCTGTTTCCACGGTTATCGTGGGCGCTACTCGTACCGAACAGCTGGATAGCAATATGCAAAGCCTGGACATTCATATCGATCCGGAGCTTGGCAAGAAATTGGATGAAGTAAGTGATCCGTTTGTTCACGGAAAGCCGTTTGCAACGTATCGCTTAGAATAGATAAATAGGTTCACAATGCAAAAAGATGACTTCCGGATTGCTCCGTAGGAAGTCATCTTTTTTATGTCTTTATGTTTGATCAGCGCTCGCAAGAACCTGCTTGAAGATCGGTTCAAGATAATCCGCCATCATCATGAAGCCGAGGTCCGTCGGATGAACGCCATCTACCGTGGCCTCACCCGGATGGCTACCCAGCAGGTTGGTTCCATCAACAAAGGTAAGTCTGTGGTCACCCGCATCCGTCAGACTCTGTATCAGATCAGCTTGGAAATCCCTTCGCTCCAGCCGCTCCTGAACAAGCTCCGGCTTAAACCTTTCTGCACCGTATGGAAATCTTGAGACGAGAATAATCGGCACATCCGGATGAGCTTCACGGTAAATTCGGATAAATGCAGGCAGAGTTTTCTTGTACTGTTCCGTGCCACAGGAATTCGCTTCATAATCAATGACCAGACAGGCTGGATTATCAATCTGCGCTATGAGATGTGCAAGCTCAGGCTCACCCTTCCCGTTTCCGGAAAAGCCTAGATTGATGAATTCTCTATTGATTCTACGGCTCAAAATATTCGTATAGGACATGCCTGGACGTGCCGCGCATCCGCCTTGTGTAATCGAGGTGCCGTAAAGGATAATTCTTTTGTCCGAATCATAGGATTCCGGTGAAGAGATTTCCGCTTCTGAATCTAGACCAATCCACATCTCTTTTACCCCTTGATAGAGCGGCAAATTCAGCATGTAGGAGCGCCATTCCCTGTTCTCATTAACGAATAGCCGACTCTCATATTCCAGTTGCCCTGGCGTGAAGTTCGCAGTACCCGCGAATAACCAGTTACCCGGCCCGCCTGTGTAAGCGTCTACACCACATTCCCCAGTCGGGGGCATATGATACATACCAGATCCCGCTGTTAAGCGAACCCGAACAGATATGTATCGTGAATTGGTACGGAACCGAATTTGTCCACCTGACGTACAGTTAGCTAAAATATCGACAGCAGACGGTATCGGATAATCCGGCACTGCCGGAAGTCTCCGGTAGAGACGATTACTTTCAAACCAGGCAAGACCGGATACCCGGAATGGCTCATCGAGCGGAGAATGCCACGTCAGTTCATCTGTCACAACGTTCTGGGCCTTCATATTTTGATCTAATTGATGTGGGGATACTTCTTCCCGATTGTGCTTCTCCATTACATTTCGCCTCCAAATGGATAGGTATGTTTTGGCATCCCCAGTCTAATCGTATCTCCAGCATTTGTAAACAAGAATCTACTATTACTTCTCTTCATACTCTTGTTTCAAAATGCTGTAAATCTCCAGATCAACAATTCCTTTTCCTGACCATAAGGAAGCTTGTCTTAACATGCCCTCTTTCGTGAAGCCGTTCTTTAACAATACCTCTTTGGAAGCTTCATTGGGCGGCATCACCTCAGCGTGAATCCGATTGACCTGTACCTCTTCGAACAAATACCGAAGCAGCATCGCAACTGCGTTCGTAGCTATCCCTTGTCCCCAATTACACTCCGCCAAAAAGTAACCGATGGTCACCATATTCACTTTTTGATTAAAGTCAGAAGCTTCAATAATGCCAACCAGCCGCTCAGGTTTTTGATTGCTGAATATACCCCATTTAACTCTCGTTCTCTTGTTATAATCCCTTTCAAAATGTCCGATCATCGACTTCACGGTGTTTTTGTTATGTTTAGGAATGATGCCGCAATATTCAAACACACGGTCATTATTATAAATTTCGTAAACCTCATCAAGATGACTCACGTCAATCTTCTTCAATATAAACTCATCCGATTTTATCGTAGGAAATTGCCCGAACACGGCCTCGATATCCATTGTTTATCCCCTCTCTGCCAAGATTCTCTTCTTAAATAATGCGTGTTCAAAAAGGTCGGTTTTCAGCACCGAGAAGGTTGGATAAAGCTAGGGACTAAGGAGCGGAGCGTACGTTTTGGGTACGTGAGCACCGGAAGGACCGGCTGAATTCAAGATTCGATGACGAGCCCACTTCCTGATTCACTTCGTGATCAAAAGCGGACTTTTTGAACAACCTCTAATAGGGATGTAAAGTTCAACCTTGCACTTCCCTTCCTGATCGTTCGCAGGATCATTCATACAGAACTCAAGGCATGGTCTATCGTCAGAGTCATACTCGCTGTTCGGCAGCCACTGATCAAACAAGCTTTGGTACGCGATAGCCAGCTTGTCGACCGTATCGTAGAAGTTATATAAGGCATACGTTCCGCCGCTCAGCGTCTTAAACTGAACCACATCTGTATTCTTTTTAACAAAATCCTCTGGCAGCGTGATACAAGCATCGTACCTGCACTCGGATTCTTCCACCGTGGCAGGATCATCTAGCGAAATACCGATAAAATACTGACTCATTGGGGTAAGCTGATGCTCATTGGCCCACTTCCCTAATACGCTCCATGCCAGATGGGTGTCCAAATAGCTGCCGATATGTCTGACATATGCAACCTCGTATGCAGGAAGCTCCTTAATCGTAACGTTCATATCCCATATCCTCCTCAGAAAATGACTTATTTTTCTGTGTTCATCGTAATTCAGAGGATGGAATAACTCTTTCTCATTATTGCTAACTATCAATGAAATATTGCTATTATTGCTCCCGCTTGCTCTAACTTCACTGGGCGTCCGATTATAAAACTTCTTAAATGCCGTGTTAAAAGTTGTTACCGACTCAAACCCACAAAGCTGTGAGATGTCCAAAATTGTCCGGTCACTATCTGTTAAGTACTGTATCGAATTGTGCAGACGAACCTGATTCACATATGCGATGGGGGTTACGCCCACGATCGACGTAAATATTCGGCTAAAATGAAACTTCGAAAAATTAGAATGTTCCGCCAGCTCCTCCAACGTAATTCGTTCGGAACTGTTGTCCTTGATATACTGAATGACCGCATTCATTCTTTTGACGTATTCGTTGTTCATTTGAGGTGTTTCCTTTACGGTTTTTCTGGTCTATCTTTATTTGAATTATACTTTAATGCAGTAATATTATGGAATATGCTATAGCTTTGAGCCAAAAGAAAAAGCGCCGGTAATTGGCGCTTTTCTTTAAATGATCAGTATTCTACTGACTCATATTTATTTGGTTTCCACTACATGGCTGTATCGTTATCTATATGTTTAATGACCTCGGCTAAACTCATTTCACCCATAGAATTAATTCTTAAATGATATTTCTCGAAGCTAATCTCCTTGGTCACTTCATTAGGCACGATAACACATTTCATGCCCGCTGCGATTGCGGCTTTTGCCCCGTTGGCCGAATCCTCAAAAGCTACAGCTTCGCTCCCTTTAACATTCAAAGCCTCAAGAGCGTTTATGTACAGCGTCGGGTCGGGCTTCACTTTTTCAACTTCGTCTCCCGTCTTGATCGTATCAAAGAAGTCAATGATCTGAAGTTTTGTCAGGAACCCTTCAACCCACTCCCTGTTGGAACTTGAAGCCAGACCTATTTTGAGCCCCATCTCTTTCGCTGCTGACAAGTAGTCCTTAACGCCTTCTCTGATTTCCAGCAGATCCACCTCGGATCTGTGGTTTTCCTTCGCTAAATTCATAATCGTTTCGATGCTTTCCAGACCTAACTTCTCTTCAATGAATTCATGAATCGCTTTATCATGCGTACCTACACATTTCGTAAATACCTCCATCGGAAAATCCAAGTCATAGTCTCGAAGCACATCTTTAAACGCATTGTACCATACGGTTTCCGTATCGATGATCAATCCATCAAAGTCAAAAACAATTGCCTTTATCATTTTATCCTCCTTGATAGCCGCATGTGAATGCCCTAAAATGCCTCAGGCCTCCCCCCACATTGTCTGCTGTTCACACCCTAGTGTCAATATCTAGTGGCTATTTATAGTGAAATTATAGATTGGGATAGATTTTTCCAACGCCAAATAGTCCCATTCTCTCACAAGATAGGGACTATTTGATGTTGCACACGAGGATGTCCACCCGCGCATATATAAATTCCAAAAACACTTGGTTTTTTTCTATAGAATATTTGGTATCATCTAGTTCGCGTTATCCTTATCCTGCTTTGCAGCAACCTGATTCACTCTTGCTCTCTTCGCTCTTGCTTGTTTTGCAGCAGGATTTTGTTTCAGCAGGAGTATCCATAACTATAGGATCTTCGGTTTTTGTTTTACAGCAGCTACTCTTCTCCATATGTCTCACCTCCTCTCCTTAACATGATGTCATTCATAATAAACATGATGCAGCACTCCCCGTGCGCGGCGGTACGGCGTCGCATGACGGTGGTCGTCCCCTATGATGACCTATGTGATACTGCAATTAAACAGGATCAACAGAGCCAGATGAGACTTTCATCGCTTGCTGTCTTTCCCATTTCTTGTACGCCAGTACTCCGCCAAACAAGAATACAGATGCAATGAATGCACCTAATGGAATCATTGGAACAACATGTTCAGGGAAGACAAACGGCAGCAGCGGAAAGGCAAATACGGCTGGCAGTCTGATTCCAACAATTCTAAGCAGCACGAACATCAAGATCATATCGATAAGCGTAGCTAAAATCCATGAATCAATAACAAAGTACATCACAGTTCCAACAGTCGCAGATAAAGTGAGCGCCATCACTTGTTTAAGCACCATTTTGCCATTGTACATTGGCTTCTGAAGTACTTCATACACGACAACCGCAATAGATGGGATCACTGCAAATTGTGGATAGCCTGCGATCCAGGTTAATCCAATCCATATGAAACTCAGCCCCAAATATACAACCATATATTTATAGTGAATCTTCACTTTCTTTTCCAGCCCTTTATTCAACCGGAATGTGAGAACCCCAAGCATCAATATAAAGGTGAACGCGAATACCGATACAATAAACGACCATTCTTGTGCATTCGTTACCAAGGGCAATAAGCCTGTTGCGAGAGATGCTGCGAGGTTCGATTGAATGACCCGCAAGAAGAGCATCATCAAGCACAGCGTAAGAATGACCTTTCCTACATAAGCGATATCCAACTGATTCACGGCAAAACCGATCACAGCTGTAAACGACGGTGCTACAAAAATCTTCGATGGCTGTCTGATCCACCCGGCTTCACGGTACGCCCACAAGGCGATTGCCATGGCAGCAATTTCAGGTAATATGATCTCTCTATCCTTAAAAAGAACAGCAGCTGCAACCATTGTTAATATAAAAGCTAATGCAATAGTATATGAGATCACCGTTTTTTTTTTAGAAATAACGGAATTCATGAGAATTACTCCTTTTTATATAGTAGTCATCCAATTCAGAGGAGTTCCTCTCCTACTCGATATAATATACCCCCCAACCCTATAATTCAACACTGAAATTTATACATAATTGTGAACGACCGTGGCGATTCTTACACTATACGTCTATCCATCGGCTCCTAAATATTTGTTATGATAATAAGTAGCCTAGTTTCTATACTCCTCTTTAAAGAGCAAAATGCCCTTTGCTTTATTTCTCAGCAAACGGCATTAATTAATCACGGAAGATGAGTAGGATTGAAATGATAAAGCAAAAATTTCAAACCGCGCAACTGATTTCCCAGAGTCAGCTCATCATACCGCCGGACAACAAAAAGAGAAGCTACAGCCTCCACCGCTGCAGCTTCTCTTTCTCTTACCGGCCGAGGTCTTTAATTATGCTCGGCGACCGCTTGATATGCTTTCAAATCCGTGTACACTTCCACCTTGAGCGGATTGCGTTTATGCTTGGAAATCTTGTAGAAGTGATATACGAATACCGCGATATTTGCGGCCAGGGACAAGGCGCTTGCTACCCACAATGCCGTTTCGCTGTGGGAGGACTGTACCGCAAATTTGGACTCTCCGACAAATGTCGGGAACGACATCGTAAACATCATCCAGATCGCGAGCGTTTGAGCACGGTGCTGCAGCCACGCCCCTTTTTTAAAGAAGAATGCCGGAATCGTACAGGAGATCAGCAACGCTGCACCTGCATAATACGAGTGGTCGGAAACACAGTTGTACACATAAGCAAAATTCCAGATATCATAAGCAATGATCCAAAACCAAAGTTGATCCGGCCATACCATGTCCTTGGACCGGTTTTTGCTTACCATAATGCCCATCCAACCGGAAATAGTAATAATGTTCAGCAAACCGGCGATTCCGTTCATAATATTCCATGGTCCGCCGATCATCATGACGCCGTCCACAATTCCATTTAAACTGTACACCTGGAAATCGCGGATCACCGCTTCAAGAATATTGAGAGCGAGAATGAAAGCTGGGAACATCAAGACGTACTTGTTCTTGTCCCACCCTTTAATGTACCTCAAGGCCATAAAACCAAGACAACCTGCCAGTGCGGAATAAACTTTGACCCAATGGAACCAGGTTCCTACGCTAGAGCCTTCCCCCGCTGTATTCGGCCATACCGCAACAGTCAGAATGATCGGCAGTACAAGAAAGAGAAACAGAGACACCCATTTGCTCATCCGCGCCAATTCATTCACAAGCATTAAACCCCCGAGCACCACAAACCACATCAAGACCGAGTACCAAGGCATCGCTTCGAAAAAAAACATGCATAACCCTCCTTTTGCAATGATGCAATCCCTATCTGCCTTGAATATAGCGCTTGGCGGAATAAGCATCAAATCCCGAGATTCCTTTCAGGACAAGGGCCCGCGGACTTTGCTTTAAAGGTAGGTTTACACTTTTTCAGTAGAGCTACCTTCACGGCAACTCCGCTTGCGAATCATGGAATTCATTACAATATAGTGTAAACAAAACTTGAAAGTAAAATATTGCAGAATAACACAAGCTGCAGCAGGTCAGAAATACCGTTCGACCAAAGATTTGGCATAGATGATGCAGTTCTCAAGCGTAGGAAAATTCATAATTTCTCCCGCAAAGTAGATGCCGTATTTTCCCTGCATATGTTCAAGCTGTGTATAGAAGCCTCTCTGAAGGGCGTCCATGTCCACATGGGGAAAATGATTCCAGCACTTCATCATGTAAAGCCGGATATTTTCTCCCCCCAGACTGGCAAGCGTAGCCTCGATGCTCTCCCGCATTTCGGAATCACTCATGCTTTCGCTTTCCGCCACATATACAGTGATCAGATCCGTCTCTGCTAGATCCGCCCATCTGTGATACCAAGCCATCATTTGGCCCTTGCGTCCTGGTCCCATATTACCCGGAATGTAACCTGACAGCTTCGGCATGTTGTCAACCCTGTAGGCGTAAACTCGAAACCGCTCATAAATAATACTCTCCAGCAGCTTACGGTCTTCAGGAGCCATATCCACCTTGTCTGGCAAATCCCGCAGTGAGGCTGTATAAATTACTTTGTCAAAGTACAGCGTTCCTTGATCGGTTTCAACCCTGACTCTGCCTGGCTCTTCCCTGTCAATACGATTCACCCCGCACGTAAGCCGCAGATCCGAAGCCTGATCGCCCATGCGCTTGACAAGCTCCGTTACCCCTTGGGGCCAGGAAATCATATGAGTGATTTCAATAAATGACATGAGGTTATCGTAATTAAGCAGCTTCAAAACATAAGCCGCCGGGACCTCATCGATGCTACCAAAACCAAATGCGCTGAAATAATGCATAAACACCTGTTTGAGTACAAACAACCCGTTTTCATCACACCAGGCGGCAAAAGGCTTGCATAGCTCCAGCGGAATATTAGCAAACCCCGGGGCTTTAATGAATTCATAGCGACCCAGCAGCTCCGGAAGATGTTTGAACTCTCTGGCAAAGTCCGACAGCTGCTCTACAGGAATTTGTGAGGTTGTATACCCGTCCCTGTTGAAAAATCCACGATCCAGCAGAGGGCCCTTATCCTGCAGATCAAACTCCTCCATTAGCTTCATCGTCATTTTGTATGACGGCAGACCAATCAAGGTGCCCATTTCATAGGTTTTCCCCTTGTACTCGATCGAGTGGCATTTGCCGCCAACCCGGTCCCCTTGTTCCATAATCGTCACGTGGCGGTAACCTTTCTTGCCCAATTCATAAGCGAGGGTCACGCCGGAGATTCCCGCACCTACGATCCCGATTTTTTCACCGTCCCTGATCATATCCCTCATCTCCTTGTATACAACCAGAGCGGCAATGGCTCCTGAACCCCTCTGAAATCAAGCACAATGTCAGAAGGGATTTTACCTTGGTTGTTCCCCTCCCCGAGAGGACGGGTATAGTTATAGTAATTCATGTATTCATTTAAGCGCTGCTCCAACGTGTCAAAGGAATCTATTCTTCCCTCGTGCCAAACCGGTTTATAAAATTCTTTTCCCAGAACCGTAGTGAATTCATGCAAAGGCTGAAATACCTCGGGATGATCGGCGCCATAGGTAACGGAGTTAATGTTGTGCTTGTGCAGATATTCTGTATACATGTGGTTTCCCCGCTCCCAGGCTGTCGAGAATTCCTGGCTTTTGTTGGTTACCAGATTATCGATCTCCAGATGAAAGGTTCTCAGCAATGGCATGATCTTAAAGCGCATAAAATCAATAAGTTGCATCGTTGACTTCTGATTGCACAGCTTCACCAGCGCTAGTCGCGAATAGGAGTCTAAATTGATGTACTGGTATAACTTCCCTACATTCGGAAACTTGCCTATGTATTGGATGGTCTGAAAACAAATATAGCCGGGCCTCGCATGATCCGAATTGTTCATGTTGTAGTCCAGTGGGTTTTGCTGCTTCACCTGGTTTCCGGCAGAATTTGATTTTCCCCGGCTTGTTCTCTTCTTGGCCTTGATCTCCCTGGCGTATCGCTCCCGATCCTCTCTCCGGTTTAGCCCGTGTCTGCGTAGTACGTTATAAATGCCGGATTCCCCCGTCCGTACTCCTTCGTCCTGTAATTCATAGTAGATCCGCTTGGGCCCATCCTGGGGAAAACGTGCCACATATTGCAAAATAATCTTTTCCGTTGTTCTGTCCACCTGATTCGGCATCACCGGTCTGCGGTCCTTGCTGCCAAGTCCGGCCATTCCATCCTGCATATAGGCGTTATACCAGCGGTAATACAGAGTTCTGGAAATACCGAATTCCTTGCACGTCTTTGACACGTTGTTACTTGTCATTCCGTGGAGGATAACCTGATACTTCTGGCTCTCGTTCAATCGCTTCGCCCCTTTCCCTGAACCGTCGTACTTACTCTTATTGTAGTAAAGTAAGGGGTTCCAGACAATAAAATGAGTTACATGTTTGTGACCCGTCGGATCATTTCAGGGCTTGCCCCGAAGCTAACAAACTATAATTTTCCAGTAAATAAAAATAACTAGAATTACATGTTAAAATTGTTACAATGTTGGGTGGTGAAAAGGGAAACACCAATCCATACCAAAATAGTCGCATATATTTCGGTTCCAGATTTTCTATAGATTAATAGGCTCAAGCGCATTAGAACCCTCCATTATTTCCACTCTTCTTCTAAAATAGCGTAATAATATTCGTCCCACCATTCATTTCCATGTGGTATACACTTCTTGAAAAAGCCTTCTCTTCTCATTCCAACCTTCTCCATCACTCGATATGATGGGGTATTCTGTGGCTGACATGTAGCTATAATTCTGTGTAATTTCATTTTCTCAAACCCATATTTCAATGTAGCTTGTGCTGCTTCAGAAGCATACCCTTTGTTGAAATATTTAGGATTGAACACCCAACCAATTTCATACGTATGTTCACCAAAATATTTATGAAAAACAATATGACCAATCAGGATATTTTCATCTATTAATACCACAGGAAAGTTCTTAGCATTTTCACCAATGTTTTTATTTATAAAGTCTCTTGTATCTTCTTCAGTAAAGACCCCTTCGGGTATGTATTTCATAACATTGATATCTGATGTATACTCATGGACAGCTTCCCAATCTTTGAACTCAAATGTTCGTATTAATAATCTTTCTGCTTTTATAAACATTACTTTTCCCCCTCAAAAATTTGACCTTATATCTTTGTTTCAATAATAGGAAGAAAAGATCCTTTAAAGACAAGGCTCCAATCCAAAATAAATTTTTGAAACTAGTTGATTACCGTTAATCGATAAGTAATTACATGCAAAGCCTCACCGCGCCCTGGAAGCTGCACACAGTGTGAAAATAGAGATAAAACCCGGACAGAGCGCATTTCGGACTTACATTCCGCTATTTGCTACAATTGAGAAGATTTGCAATCGTTACGGACTGAGAATCCGTTATTTCCACAAAACATACCCGATTCCGCTTAAACAAGCGAAAATAGCTGCCTCAGTCCGTTACCTCACTCTAATAGACGAAATCGCTCCATATAACGGAACCTGAGTCCGTTAAGGTTCACCTGTAAATTTCAAACCACTACAAACACCCGAATATACGGCAGGCAAATTAATTGAAATCCTGTTTAGTGAAGATTTTGGCAGTACAGTAGTAGTTGAAGAGTTATAATGTTGTCGCAACAAAAAAACTACCAAACGGTAGTTTTTTATTGCAAGCGTCTCGAAAGTGGTGTGAATTCTTTCCTATCTTCAGTAACTGGCTTGAGCACGATACAGAGCTACTTTTTACCACCCAAGTTGAACAGCGAAACGATAATACCAATGACGAGCAGCACGAGCGGCGAACCAATCAGTAAAAAGAGAGAAGCCGCCATACCTTCATAAGAGATTGTACCGATCACAACTGGAATCTCGACTCCTACCTGCGTAAGGATGAATAAAACACCCCAAGACACAATCCAATGATACCAAAAGTCTTCATAGTTCTTCCAAAAGATTTTGACATTTCTTATCCTCCATTTCAACTATGATTCTAGGATAATGTCTCTTTGAATCCACGGCTGATGCTATTTCTATTAGGGATATGCAGGGGAATTGATGATGTATTTGGAATGTATAGAAGACGATTCGACAAAATTCAACAACTATTGTGAAACAATTCACAACAAATATGCTGATAGTATATTAAAATGAAGTGAACCTAAAAGACTAACGATGCAGACAGGGGGTAACCGTGAAAGATTTGAAGTTAGGAGAACAAAGGCGACGCTCACGCTCCTCCACTTCTCAATTTCTCCGTTACTCCCTTCTTTTTTGTTGGGTTCTTTACGTTCATCTAGATAACAGACATATAAAGCGGAGGGTCAAACATGAAAAAGAACGTAGCAACAACGCTTATTCTCGTTCTCTCTCTCATGCTCGCGATCGCGGGATGTGGCAACGGGAACCAAAACCAGAGTCAGGGCAATGAAAAAAAAGAAGAGACCAAAGAAACGGAAGCCGTTTCGGGAGCGTCTCAAGCCGGTTATACACCAATCGATCAACTAAAAGATAAATATGATATTATCATTGTCGGTGCAGGTGGCGCTGGTATGTCTGCTGCACTTGAGGCAAAAGAAAAAGGCATGAACCCGGTTATTTTTGAAAAAATGCCGCTTGCTGGCGGGAATACAACAAAATCATCTTCGGGTATGAACGCTTCTGAAACTAAGTTCCAAAAAGAGCAAGGCATTAACGACAGCAATGATTCATTTTATGAAGAGACGTTAAAAGGCGGTCATGATACAAACGACAAAGAGATGCTTCGTTTCTTCGTTGACAATTCAGCAAGTGCGATCGATTGGCTGGATTCCATTGGGATTCGGTTGAACAATATTACGATTACAGGCGGTATGAGCGAAAAGCGTACACACCGTCCTGAAGATGGCTCAGCGGTAGGACAATACCTTGTTAACGGTTTGCTAAAAAACATACAAGAACAAGAAATCCCACTTTTCGTGAACGCTAATGTAACGGAAATTACGGAACAAGACGGCAAAGTAAATGGCGTCAAAGTCACCTTCAACCAGACTGATGAGAAAAACATTACAGCAGATGCTGTCGTTGTAACAGCCGGCGGTTACGGCTCCAATATGGATATGATTGCCGAGGTTCGCTCCGATCTGAAAGGTCTTGTGACAACAAACCAAGAAGGCAGCACCGGTGACGGCATCAAAATGATTGAAAAACTCGGCGGTGTAACGGTCGATATGGATCAAATCCAGGTTCACCCAACAGTGCAGCAAGAGAAATCCTATCTCATTGGGGAAGCGGTTCGCGGTGAAGGAGCGATCCTAGTTTCCAGTGAGGGTAAACGTTTCGCAAACGAGCTGGACACTCGTGACAATGTCACTGCTGCAATCAATACACTGCCTGAAAAATCGGCTTATCTTGTATTTGATTCCGGCGTAAAGTCCCGCGCTAAAGCGATTCAGCAGTATGAAAAAATGGGCTTTGTCATTCAGGGCGATTCGATCGAGGCATTAGCCAAAGAAATGGGTGTTCCCGCAGATCAGCTCCAAACCACACTGGATACATGGAACAACGCAGTGAAGGATAAAAAGGATGCCGAATTCGGCAGAACAACTGCAATGGACAACGACTTGTCCAGTGGACCATACTATGCCATCAAAATTGCCCCTGGTATTCACTACACCATGGGTGGCGTGAAAATCAATACGAACACAGAAGTGTTGAATAAAGATGGCGAAGTCATTCCTGGCTTGTATGCAGCAGGCGAGCTTACAGGCGGCTTGCACGGCCAAAACCGGATCGGCGGCAACTCTGTTGCGGAGATTATTATTTTCGGTCGCCAAGCTGGTATACAATCGGCTGAATTTGTAAAAGCACAATAAGCTAGCTATAGGCTGCATCTTTCATACGGCAAAACAAGAAACGCTTGGGCCTATCATGGTCCAAGCGTTTCTTGTTTTTATTGGGCTGCCTCCTACGATTTTAAGTAAAATGTTTCGCACTTTCTTTGTTCTCGTTCCATTCCCCGTTTTCTTTTCCTCTTGTTGTCTCACTCTCATCTTCTCCTGCCACTCCTCATGACGACAATATAAACTGAATATGAACAGGCAAAAAAATGCTACGTCGTCACATGCAAAGAAGCTTGCACATGATGCCGTAGCATGGAGAATGTCTTATTTTATCACGCGTTCATATTCCAAATCCCTAGTTCAATCGTCATTACGCATCATCTCATAATCCTATAAACATTCCCGTTCAACTGCCCTTTTATCTTGTAAACATCCCCTACCGAAACAACGAGTTCTTTAAGCCCCTTCACCAAAACTTCCTGTTCCAGCCCTTCCACATATAACGGAAAACACTTTTCGCCTGGATCATGCATAAACAACCGGTTCACCCGTCCAATTACAATATGCTCAGACCGTTCGCCAATGACGGTAAGCGGCTGAAGTGCCCCGCGTTCATCCTGTTCTTCTATTTTTTCAAGCTCCAAAGGCATCCAGGATTTATGCTCCATATATAAGGAAACCACGAGCCGATCACCAACCCGGGTATGTTCCGAGTATCCGCCTTCCCTTACAAAGTCGCCTGGATAAAAATATTCAAACTGAAACGAATAATGATACTGATCCTTGCGTACATGCAAATCCCTAACGCTTCCGCCCAACTTCACCTTGGTAATGACGCATGAAAATTTGTCGTTATGTTCCAGGTGGGCCAGCCTCTCCGTTATTTTACGGTCTAACCACTTGATATAATAATCGCTAAATGAGTTGCTAACCGGATAAGTACCCTGCCCATGACATGTATCAATGTAGTAAAGCTTGCCCGCATGCTCGCCTGACACAATCATGACGATATAATAACCGCAACCATCGTTATGCAGCGTAATCGTTCCGTGCAAAGCCTCCATAACCATCCGATCATATTCTTCATCTGCAAGATCTTCATCAATGTTTTCAAAGCCATCCCCAAAATATCGATTGCAGCTCTCCAAGGAAAAGGGAAGGCTCATATATTCAAGTCCAATAGTGGTATTTAGATTGGATTCAATGCAATCCTTCGCGTGCGATAGAGACAGAGGAAACGGTCTGCCGTGATGGCCTTGTTTGCCGCCATTTCCGATATGAAGCAGGAAATCCTTATAATCTTGCGGCAGCACTACCTTTGCCGCGGCTTCAAATTCCTCTATTTGATCCGCCGTTAATTGATCATTCAAAACATACGGACCATTTCCGTCATAGAGACTTTGATAATGCTCCAACATCTGTTCCACTCTTGTAATGAATTCGCTCTTGCAGTTGATTTCGTTCATGCCTGCACCTCATTTTGAATTAAAATGGAGAATCATCCGGGTCGTTACCGTTATTGAGGCCTAATGGAAGATCCCGAAGGTTATTACTTCACCGAACGAAATGTTCATCGCACCACCTCCTTCACAAGGAGGAAATACGCCCACTCAAGGTGTGTATGTACAATCCAAATTATAACATTATTTTTGGCTTGCTTAGGGAAATTCCTCTAAATTATTGTTGAGGCGCTACATGTCAAGCCTTCGTTTTCCCAATACTCCCCGCCTTATCCACATGATCCGAATTGTCACCACTAAATCAGACAGCTCTTTTTAAGGGCTACTCTTCTGTAGTTGACCGGGCTCACGCCCGGCTTGAACCTAAAGACCCGCTTCTGCCCCCGCTCCACGCTGGAAAATCTCGCCTTCCATGACTTTCACCATGAAAATTTATCACAAATGGGAATAAATAGAGACGAGTTGGCATGTTTATAGAATGATAGGGTATACACCGATGGCTGCATCGATTCTGCTTCATCATCTTGCCTCCGGCCAGGTGGACCACTTCATATCAAGAGAGGGGTACGCTATGCGTATGAGACGTAAATCCATGCTGGCCGTGCTGACACTATTACTAATCGTAAGCGCTTTTATGAGTGCTTGCGGCAGCAGCGGCGGCCAAGACAACAACTCATCATCGCCTCCGGCGAAGAACAATGAAAAGCCCGCTGATCCGGCACCTGGAGGCAAGACCGAATCGCCGCCAAAGGAACAGGTATTCCGCTTTAATCTGCATTCGAACCCGCCAACGCTTGATCCCGGTCAGGCGCAAGACACCGTGGCATTCGCCGTGCTGAACGGTCTGTTCGAAGGGTTGACGCGGATCGATGACAAGGGCGAGGTCCTCCCGGGCACTGCCGAGAAATGGGATACCTCCTCCGATGGGACCAAGTACACCTTCCATCTGCGGAAGGACGCGAAATGGTCGAACGGGGACCCCGTCACTGCGGGAGACTTCGAGTTCTCGTGGAAGCGGGTGCTCGATCCAAAGATGGAGCCGGCACCGCCGTACGCCTATCAGCTGTACTATATCAAGGGCGCGGAAGCATACAACACCGGGAAGAACGTCGACCCAAATTCGGTAGCCATCAAGGCTGTCGATGCCAACACGCTTGAGGTCGAGCTGGAGCATTCCACTCCGTACTTTTTAAGTCTTCTTTCATTCCAGACCTATTTCCCGGTTCATTCCTCCGTCAAAGACAATCCGAAATGGGCATCTGAGGCCAGCACCATTGTTTCGAACGGCCCGTTCAAAATCAGCGAATGGAAGCAGCAAAGCTCGCTGGAGATGGTGAAAAATGAGCATTACTACGGCCAGGATGAAATTAAATTCACTAAGGTGCAAATGTCCATGGTCGACGATTCGGGCTCGGAGCTGAACATGTACGAGTCCGACCAGATTGATTACGCCGGCATGCCGACCGGACGCATTCCGAACGAGCAAATTCCAATTTTAAAGGAGACGAAACCGGACGAACTGGAGATTAAGGGAATCGCCTCCAGCTACTACTATTTGTTCAACAATAAGCAGGAACCGTTCAATAACGTCAACATCCGCAAAGCGCTGTCGAGGGCGATCGACCGCCAGCTGATTGTCGACAAGGTGACTCTCGGCGGACAGCTGCCCGCATTTGGCATCGTTCCTCCGGGAATCGCGGGCGAGAAAGGCGAATACCGCTCCGAACACAAGGACGATTATCTCAAAGAAAATATAGAAGAAGCGAAGGCGCTGCTGCAAAAGGGGCTCGAAGAGCTGGGACTGTCCGCCATGCCTGAATTTACGCTCGCCTACAATACCGATGAAAGTCACAAAAAGGTAGCCGAGGCCGTCGCCGACATGTGGAGCAAAAATCTCGGCATCAAAGTGAAAATCGAGAACCAGGAATGGGGCGTCTTCCTGAAGAACCGGACCGCGCTCAACTATCAGATGGCCCGAGCTGGATGGACGACCGACTATAACGACCCAATGTCCTTCATCGATCTGTACATGACCGGAAGCGGCAACAATGATATCGGTTACAGCAATCCGGAATTCGACAAGCTCGTCCGGGAGGCGAAGCAATCATTGGATAACAAGGAACGGATGGAATTAATGGCAAAGGCGGAGCGCATGATGATCGAGCAGGATCAGGCCATTCTTCCGCTGTACTACTACACGAATGTTGGGCTCAAGAAGCCGAATCTCAAGAACGTGTTTATCGATTATCAGGGAATGATCAACTACAGCCGGGGTTACTTCGAATAACGACGCAGCTCGCGTCCTGCCCGGTATGAAATCCGTTCGGGATGCACTTGGCCAAGTAGCCGGTGCGTCCCGCTTCTTCATATCCGTGGTGGAATGAACCTGATCAGAAGGAGGATGCATCCATGATTCGGTACTCCTTGACCAAGCTGTTCTATCTCATCCTATCGCTGTGGGTGCTGGCTTCCGTTACCTTTTTGCTCATGAAGGCCATTCCCGGCGATCCATTCATGTCGGAAAAAGCAGTTCCACCGGAAATCCGCGCCCGGCTGATGGCCCAATACGGACTGGATAAACCGCTGTATGAGCAATATTTCGTCTATTTATCCAACCTAGCGAAAGGCGATTTGGGCATTTCGATGAAAATGCTGGACCGCGAAGTCGGCCAGACGATTCGCGATGCCTTCCCCTATTCCCTGAAGCTCGGCGTCGTCTCGATTATCGTCTCTGTCGTCATCGGTGTTAGCCTTGGCATGATTGCGGCGCTGCGGCATCGCAAGCTACTCGACTCCGCCTCGATGGTCATCGCCGTTCTGGGCGTATCGGTCCCCAGCTTTGTACTGGCCTCCTTCTTCCAATATATTTTCGGCGTGAAGCTGAAATGGCTGCATGTCGTCGGCCTAAACGGTCCGCTTGATTACATTATGCCGACCCTGGCGCTCTCCGCCCTGGCTATCGCTTTCATCGCGCGCCTGACGCGCTCGAACATGCTGGAAGTGCTCTCGGCCGATTATATTAAGACCGCCAAGGCCAAAGGTTTGTCCCGTGGCGCCATCGTTCGCCGGCATGTGCTGCGCAACGGCATTCTGCCTGTTGTCACTTATCTCGGGCCACTTACGGCCAACGTTGTGACAGGTTCCTTCATCATCGAGCAAATATTCGGAATCGGGGGGCTCGGCAAAATATTCGTCACGAGTATCAGCAACCGCGACTACTCGCTTATTATGGGCATTACCCTATTCTACGGGCTGATTCTGATGTGCGCCCGCTTCATCACCGACATCGCGTACGGGTTGATCGATCCCCGCATTGCTCTTGTCTCGAGAAAGGAGAAGTCCGCATGACAATGTTCCATTCCCCGGCTGAAGAACGCCCTCTCGCCCCAGACGATTTCCGGAAGGCGGACGTCAGCGAACATGCGGCGGAAGCGATCGTACAGGAAAGCATATCCGCATGGCGTGACGCATGGCTGCGGCTGCGCGACAATCGGGTTGCCATGACGGGCCTTGTCTTCTTGCTGCTCATCATCGTCATGGCCATCATTGGCCCGATGCTAACGCCTTACGATTACTACTCCAATAATTTGGAGAAGACGAATCTACCGCCTTCCGCCGAGCATTGGTTCGGAACGGACGATCTCGGCCGCGACATGTTCGCCCGCACGTGGATGGGTGCCCGCATTTCTCTTACCGTCGGCTTCTCCGCCGCGGCCATCAATCTCGTCATCGGTGTTATCTACGGCGGCATCATGGGTTATGTCGGAGGACGGATCGACGAGGTGATGAACAAAATCTCCGAAATCATCTATTCCATTCCGGATCTGCTCGTGGCGATTCTGCTCGTTGTCGTCTTCGAACCGAGCCTGGGCACGATTATTTTGGCGCTGTGCGTGACCGGCTGGATCAATATGTCCTGGATCGTGCGCGGGCAGATGATGCAGCTCAAAAATCAGGAATATGCTCTCGCTTCCCGTTCCCTGGGCTCGTCGGGCATGCGCATTCTGTTCCGGCATCTCCTGCCGAATGCCATGGGCCCGATTATCGTCACCTTGACCTTGGCAGTGCCGGCAGCTATCTTCAGCGAAGCGGTGCTCAGCTTCCTCGGGCTGGGCGTGCAATCGCCGGCCGCATCATGGGGGACGATGATTAACGACGCGCTTAAGGCCATGATCATTCATCCTTGGCGTCTTGCCTTCCCTGCGCTGTTCATCAGCTTGATGATGCTGTGCTTCAATCTGTTCGGAGACGGGCTGCGCGATGCGCTCGATCCAAAGATGAAAAAATAAGGACAAGGAGGGTTCGCACATGCAACGATTGCTCGAAGTCCAAGATCTCCGTGTCTCCTTTCACGTCCGCGGCGGCGAGGTGCAAGCGGTGCGCGGCATCGGATTCCATGTCCAGCCCGGCGAGGCCGTCGCCATCGTCGGCGAATCCGGCTGCGGCAAGAGCGTGACTGCCCAAGCGATCATGCGTCTTCTGCCGCATCCTCCCGCCCGCATTCATCAAGGAGCTATCCGGTTCCAGGGAAAAGATCTACTGCACATGAAGGAGCGGGAAATGCAGTCCATCCGGGGCAAGGATATCGGGATGATCTTCCAGGATCCGATGACATCGCTCAATCCCACGATGACGATCGGCCGCCAGATTACTGAGGTGCTGACAAAACATCAACACATGACAGCACAGGAAGCCAAGCGGCGGGCGATAGAGATGCTGGAGATGGTCGGTATCCCCCATTCAGCCTCGCGTTTCTCCCAATATCCGCATGAGTTCTCCGGGGGCATGAGGCAGCGGGCCATGATCGCCATGGCCTTGGCCTGCCGCCCGGCTCTGCTCATCGCAGACGAGCCGACAACGGCGCTCGACGTGACGATCCAGGCCCAGATTCTGAGCGTGCTCAAGCATCTACAGCGCGAATTTGGGACATCGATCATTTTGATTACGCATGATCTTGGCATTGTGGCGGATCTGTGCGATCGCGTCATCGTCATGTATGCGGGGCAAATCGTCGAGTCCGGCACGAAACGGGAAATATTCAAGCAGCCGCAGCATCCGTATACCCGAGGCCTGCTGCGTTCCCTACCGCGGATCGATCAGAGCAAGGATGAGCCTCTCGTGCCGATTTACGGCACGCCGCCCGATCTGGCCAAGCCGCCGACAGGCTGCCCGTTCTGGGCCCGCTGCAACGACGCAATGCGCGTCTGCCAGCAGCGGCAACCGGAATCGACCGCCATCAGCGGAACCCACAGCGCGAACTGCTGGCTGCTGCATCCGCTGGCCCGGGAGGTGGCCAGATGAGCACAGAGCCATTGCTCCGGATCAACCGGCTGAGCAAGCATTTCCACCTTGGACGGGGCCAGACGCTGAAGGCCGTCCATGACATCAGCTTAACCGTTCGCAGAGGAGAGACGCTCGGGATGGTAGGCGAATCGGGGTGCGGCAAATCGACGGCGGGACGGACCATCCTCCGCTTATACGAGCCGACGGAAGGGGAAGCCTGGTACGGAGGAACGAATATTTACCGGCTGAAGCCGCGGCAGCTCAAGGCGTTCCGCCGCGAGATGCAGATGATCTTCCAGGACCCGTACGCATCGCTAAATCCGCGTATGACCATTATGGACATTATCGGGGAGGCACTGGACATTCACCGTCTCGCCGACAGCCGTCAGGCGCGCAGGAAGCGGGTCGAGGAGCTGCTTTATCTTGTCGGGCTCAATCCCGATCATGCCACCCGCTATCCCCATGAGTTCTCGGGCGGCCAACGCCAGCGCATCGGAATCGCCCGCGCGCTGGCGGTCGATCCGAAGTTCATTATTTGCGACGAACCGATCTCGGCGCTGGACGTATCGATACAGGCCCAGGTCGTCAATCTGCTGCAGGATCTACAGAAGCGTCTTGGACTGACCTACCTGTTCATTGCTCATGATCTGTCCATGGTCAAGCATATTAGCGATCGGGTTGCCGTCATGTATTTGGGGCAGATCGTGGAACTGGCTGACAGCGGGGCGCTGTATGCAGATCCGCTTCACCCGTATACACGCTCTCTCATGTCCGCCATTCCCGTCCCCGATCCCGACATCGAGGCCGGCAAAGAGCGTATCGTGCTGAGCGGCGAACTGCCGAGTCCGCTGAATCCGCCGAGCGGTTGCTCCTTCCGGACGCGATGCCCATACGCGATCGAGACCTGCGCCGAGCACAAGCCCGAGTTCCGGGAAGCGAAGCCAGGACATTATGTCGCCTGCCATCTGGCCTAGAGCTGCCGCAGGGACGCAGCGAAGGATATGGAAGAATATGCTGGTTGGATGAATAAACCCGCGAAAAGCCTTGTAGAATCAAGCTTTTTCGCGGGTTTTTCGTCTTTTCCAATCGCCGCAAGGCTTCCTGCCTCATCATCGCAATCAGTAGTCCCAATTCAATAAATCTTGCAGCTCCGATTCTAGTTGCTCTTCACATTCAGCTCTTTCGATATCTCAAACAAAACAATTTCAACTTTAAATATCTGATCTTCATAAGAGATATCGCATATGCCTTGATGTTCTTCTACCACTTTTTTAACGCTGCTTAACCCTATTCCATGTTTATATTTATCCGGTTTATTTGAGATGATATTGCCACGATGATTAGTAATAATTTTGTGGGCATAGGAATTTACCACTTTTAAAAAAAGGGACTCGTTCATGTAATGAATATATATATTGATATATGGATCAGAAGTAGTATTAGCTTTACACGCTTCAATGGCATTATCCAGAATATTCCCTAGAATAATGCTTATTGCTACACTGTCTAACTGTAAATTCGGCGGAATGTTTATATCCAGATTAACGGGGATCTTCAATTGATGGGCGATCTTCTGTTTATAATTAATAATGGAGTCGATAATCATACAACCCGTGTTACAACTGCCCACAGCATCATTGATGTTTCCTAGAAGATCATCCAGTTGCTTCATGCTGACTTTTTCATGTTCTGACCGGAGTTGGGAACGCAAACCTAACAGTATATTTTTGAAATCATGTTGAAACTTGCTCATTTCTTCTTGTCTGTTCTTTGAAATTAAATATTGATGAATGTAATAAGCGTTTTGCTGTTCCAGAAGGCTGTTTTTGATCTGGGTGGATTGGATACGTAATATACGATCGCATAAAATCAACACTAATAAATTGATAAATAATAAACTGCTAGAAATAATGGGAAACATATTAGAGTATATTCGGTATGAAAGGTTCATTGTGAGTTGATGAATTCCGATAATGCTGAATAGCGGGCATAGGAACAATATCATCCAATACCCTTTATTTAAATGACCGTCGCCAATAGATTGCGCCAGCCTTAATATGATTTGCATGATTAAAAAAATAAGTATCTTTGAGAAGAACAAACTAAAGATATAATCCGTAGTATTTTGAACCTGAACCATCATGGCTATGTCAGCAAGTACAATGACCACAATAATGAAAAAAGCCACGCCTATCTTCCATGCCGTACGCCCTTTATAAAGAAATCCTAATAATATGATGAACACCGCATTCATTAGTAAAATATATGTACCGGACAAAGAACTGAAGTGTAAGGCCAAACTGAGCACATAATATAAGCAGTAAAATATGAAAGTATACACTCCATTGAAAACACAAACCCTAAAAACCTGCTTATAGAAATAATGAATAATTACAGGAATCGCAGCGAGTGTAAATCCATAGAATAGTTCTTCTATCCAAAAATTATCCAATTAAATTCCCCCTGAATGTTAAATAGCTTTTTTTAACAGAGGCAACATATCTTTCGCTGATCGGTAACTCCAAACCATTCAGTAATACAATCTTCTTAGAAGTGATTTGTTTCACATGATAGAAATTAATGATATACGATTGATGGGTTCGTATAAATTCATCACTAAATAACTTCTCATTTTCTTTATTCAAAGTACTGTAATATTCGATTTGTTCCGTTTTAGTATGCAAGATAATTTTTCGACTATTACTTTCCAGATAAATAATATCTTTAAAAGGGATTAGGGACTCGCTTCCTTTTTGCTGCAATCGTAATAATCGTCTTCTGTTGTCCTTGGACCTGCGTTTAATCTTCTGAATAGCTGATACTAGCTTTCGCTCAAAGAGGTCAGGCTGAATAGGTTTACTAATAAATCCTGACGGCTGAACATCAAAAAGCTGCATATGATACTTTTCATGGCTTGATATGTAAATGAGCTGAACCAAGTCATTATTTTCATCCGCTCTTAACATATGGCCAACGTCTACCCCATTAAGTCCCTTCATTTCAATATCCATCAACATGATTTCGTATGGGCAGCTCTGCTTTATTTCCTCTCTTAACTTTTCCCCCGAATAAAAAATATCGGTTTCAATTTCCTCGGCATGCTTTTGTTGAAAGGAATCTACCAAATTTTCAATTTGTTCAGCCATTTCAAAGTCATCATCACAAATTGCAATGCGAATCATATTACCCTTCCTTTCCGCATTCCTGACCAAAAAATATAAAGATATTCAGTTATAGTATAACTTAAATATCTTCTTCCTTTTCAAAAATAATCCAACTATTGTATTTCCGCAAAAATTACAATTTTCGCCCCATTTTTTACATAAGGCACTTCAGGTAACCAAAATAGTAGTACTATTCACTTAATCATATACGATAGTTCATTACAAAAAATAAGGAGCGACAACTCACTTGAGTACAACGATCTTTGAGGCCAAAGGATTAGGCAAGCGATACGGGAAGAGCTACGCTCTTCAACATATCAATATGGTTGTAGAACAAGGTGATATCTATGGACTGATTGGAGAGAACGGTGCAGGTAAGACTACCCTAATGCGGATTATTAGCGGGCTGATCTATCCTACTGAGGGGAGTATCGCTCTATTAGGTCAACACAAACCTAGTGATATTATTCAGGCTAGAAAACAATTGGGAATTCTGATCGAAAGACCTGCTTTATACCCGCATCTAAACGCCTTGGAGAATTTGACCTTTTATTGCAAAGTATACGGAATTGGCGATCTTTCGAGAATTCATGAAGTGTTGGAATGGGTTTCTTTATCAGATGCAGGAAATAAAAAAGCTTCAGAATATTCCTTGGGCATGCAGCAAAGATTAGGGCTTGCCATCGCATTACTGAATCACCCGAAATTCCTTGTTTTAGATGAGCCTATTAATGGACTCGATCCTTCAGGAATTGTGGAAATAAGAAAAATATTGACTAGATTAGCACGTGAAAATGAAGTGACTATACTTATTTCCAGCCACATTTTAAGCGAACTTCAACTCATGGCAACAAAATTTGGATTTATACACAAGGGAAAACTGGTTAGAGAACTGCCTCTGGAAGAGCTAAAGGAGTCGGCAAAAGCTCACTATTGTATCAAGACGGCTAACCCAGCTGCAGTCATGGAGATCATGCAACAAGAACTGAATATAACGAATATTACCCTATCTGAGACAGGGGAGGTATTCATTCCTAAAGATATGGTTGAATTAGAAGTTCTGTTGTCTATATTTTTGAAGCATGGGATACACATTGAAGCAATTAACCTGTCTGCTACTAATCTTGAAAATTACTATATGAATCTGATAGGAGCCATGTAAGATGAGGAATTTTTTAAAGGGCCAAACCTATTATATAATGCGGGATACCGCATTTATGGGAATTAGCCTACTGTTCTTAATAGTTGGTATTCTGCTTCCGATTTGGATAGGGAATAAAACGAATTTTCAGCTTAATAACTGGATAGAACCGTTAACTCAGGTTACTCCCTTATCTTTATTTCTCTATTTTATAATTCCGATATACTTAAGCTTCTTCGTTACAGAAGGCTTCGAGCATGGTTCAATCAAGCATATCATTGCTTCCGGGTACAGTAGATCAAAGTACATCACCGGAAAATTCATGTCTGCCGTTCAGGCAATAACTTGGTGGGTCTTCCAATTCTTCGGAACCTTCTATGTTGTATATATTTTAGCTGCCTGGATCTCAGGTTCTAGTTCGGATCATCAAAATTCAAACAATGATTTAGTTACGGCAGCAACTGCGATCACGTTCAACATTCTGTATTTAGCTGCGTATGCGGCCATCATTATGCTAGTTAGCATACTTGCTAAGCGAACAGCAACAGCCGTAGTTGCCACCTTCATGATTATATTCGGTGATTTCTTGATAAGCGGCTATTTCAAGAATAGTTCTTCTAACGTTTTACTTTGGCTATCTGAACATACGCTAACCACACAAATTATGAAATTTTCTGGCGTTTATGTCGTTAATTCCGAACATATTGTGCTTTCCGGATTATCTGACTATTTGAATGCACTGGCAATTCCCTTGATCTTGATAGGCTTCTGCTTGAGCATAACTTACATTTTGTTTAGGAAGAAGGATATTCAATCTTGAGTTTGGGGAGCACAGCAAAAGAAGCCGTTCTCCCACATAACATGTTCGGGGAAAACAGCTTCTTGATTGTTGATTAAGTTTAAGCTTCGCCAGCCGGTGGCGTGAACGTGCGCTTGGCCAGTTCGGAATCGAGCATATAGAAGGCGTTGCTGTCATTATCAATACGACGCAGCTTCTGAATGATGCTGTCGAAGGTTGCTTCTTCCTCTACTTGCTCGTCAATAAACCACTTGAGGAAGTTAATCGTCGCATGCTCCCGCTCATCCCACGCGATATCGGACAATTCATAAATTCGCTTGGTCACCGTCTTCTCATGCTCGAAGGAATGCTCAAAGGCGTTCAACAGTGAACTGTATTCATTCTGAGGATGCTCCATACCGCTGACAATGGCGCGTTTGCCCAAGGCGTTTATAAAATGGAAAATTCTCATCCCGTGATACTTCTCTTCTTCTGACTGCATGATGAAAAAGTTCGCAAACCCGTCAAAGCTCTCCGATGAACAATAGGCCGCCATGGCCAGGTACACCTGAGAAGAATAAAATTCATAATTCATTTGATCGTTCAACTTCGAAAGCAGCTTTTCACTTAACATCGGATCACTCTCCCTTAATAGCTTGTCTAGATGAAAGGTAATCTCATCCCGTTGTACAAGTTTACCACCAACGCGGCATTTCCGCACTAGCTACCCTGGTATCATTCTTTATCTTGCACAGCTTGCTTCCTTCTATTCTCAGTATACACCACAGAATTACATATCCGACAGTTTTATGTCACTGGAATGCAGCAAACCGTATTTCGACTTGACTCGCAGTAATATTTTCAACCATATTGCCGAGAAAACGGTAATGAAAAATACATTCGACAGAGCATGGGCAAGATCGAAATAGAAGCTCGCCACATAAGCGGATACGAATACTTTCCAGCTTAAATGATCATACATGCCAATTAAGAACCATAGATTCATAATCCAGCCGAACAGAAAGCCCCACGAAAAGCCGAATATATTTTTGCCCCATAGACTCTTCATAAACCAGGTATTTCTCAATAATCCTGCTGTAAACCCGATCATACCCCAGCAGAACATTTGCCATGGTGTCCACGGACCTTGACCAAGGAAAATATTTGATACGACTGCAGCAATGCTTCCCACGAGAAATCCAACCTCTGGCCCGAACACGAGAGCTGACATCATAATGACAAAAGAGGTTGGCTGTACACTTGGCAGCGGTGCAAACGGAACACGGCTCACTGCAGCGATAGCGCCAAGCATCGCGATGAGAAGGATTTCCTCCGCCTTCATCGTCTTCCGCTCAAAGCGAATGAAGAAGGGAAGCATCGCCAATCCAATCATCAGAAAGCTCAAAGGCATATAATACTTATCCATCCATAGCACGACCGCGAGTAAACCAACAGCTGCTGCTAAACTTCCGATATAGAGCGCGCGCTTCATTTTCCCCATTGTTTCCATACATCCTTCACCGTGATCGCTGCTGGCAAAATGTCTCCTACCGTACGATGAATGGTCGTCGTGTAGAAATAATTGTTCTGCAAAAATGATCGTGTCTCTTCAACGGCGACCATGGCCCCGTCGAACAACAACCCGCATCTGGTTGCATAGGAAGCTGCGAACTCAATGTCGTGGCTGACCATCAAAATCGTTGTTCCCGCTTCACGGATCATTTCAAGCAATTCCGCCAATTTATGCTTGGACATAGCGTCCAGCCCCTTTGTCGGCTCATCGAGCAGTAGCAGTTCCGGCTCTGCCAACAGCACAAGAATGAGCGCAACCTTCTGCTGCTGCCCCCCGCTTATGTCAAAAGGATGCTTATCCATAATATCTTCAATTTCAAATCTGACCACAAGCTCATTCAGTCTTGTTCTACTGCTGTGCTCGCCCAGACGTTTGAGCCGATCAGCCAATTGTTCTCTTACGGTATCTCTTGTAAAGTAGAGCATCGGATTTTGCGCTACGTACCCGATCTTCAGGCTCCTATCGAGAGCGGAACCTCGAAGCAGGGACTTGCCCGCATACAGGATATCCCCCCTTTGCGGTGCAAGCGCGCCCGCGATTTGCTGAAGAAGCGTGGACTTACCCGATCCATTGCCACCGAACAGAGCAAAGAACTCGCCTTTGTGAATCGATAATGACAGACGATTCAAGACAAGAGGAGCATTCTTATCATATGTGAAATAGAGCTCCCTGCATGTGAGCAGCGGTTCGGATTGTTGTCCCTCATTCCCTGGTGGCGCAGACACTGCTTCCTCTTTTGCATTTAAACGATCCCTGTTAGCTTGAATCCATTTTCTTCCCTCTTTCACACTTACGGGAATGGCCCGGTGCTCCTCGGCATTCTCTACTTCCAGGTAGAGCTGGCTGATAGACGGAAGATACGGTATGAATGACGAATCACCCTCACTCCATATCTGCTTCATGACCGAATTTGGAGACCCGTAATATGCCACCTGTCCATGTCTGAGCATCACAAGCTTCGACGAAAGCGGTACAATCTCTTCAATCCGATGCTCACTGATTACAATCGTGATGGAGAACTCCTCATTAATGCGGGACAGTAGCTGAATAAACTCTTTGGCCGCAATAGGATCAAGCTGTGCAGTGGGCTCATCCAGTAGCAGCACCTTTGGTCGCAGCGTCATGACCGAGGCGAGATTGACAAGCTGCTTCTGCCCGCCAGACAGTTCATGAATCGGAAGCTGAAGCCAGTCTTCCATGCCGAAAAATTGAACAAGTTCGCCTACCCTTCGCTGCATTTGGGCTGTTGAATAACCGAGATTCTCCATCGCGAAGGTCAGCTCTTGCCAGACGGTGTTCATGACGATCTGATTATCCGGATCTTGAAACACCATTCCAATCTCTTCGATCGAGCTTCGCTCTTCCACCTGATCTAGGAGCAATCCTCGATAATAGATTTCGCCGTTTCGTATGCCCTCCGGCCGAATTTCCCGCTTCAATTGCCGAAGCAAGGTCGTCTTCCCTGATCCCGAAGAGCCGCACAGCAATACGAACTCTCCTTCTTCAATCGTAACGGATATATTTTGTAGTGTCTGGTCTGGACAGTTCGGGTATTGAAAGCCTACATTTTCGATCTGATAGTGCGCCATAACAGCTCCTCCTTTCCGTTCAAGACGATCGGGATGAAGACAAAGATCAAATAACATATCAAATGCAGCCAGAGTTGTGGTGACCATTCCAGCGGCTGCAGCCGAGGATATACCTCGTACCTATTCACGCCAAACAATCCTCCAATTACAATATTGGCGCCCGTCACAACCATAATCCAGGTTACAAGGATATCTCTTCGATCCATTTGATACGATATGGCACTGGTTCTCTTCCCGATCCCATATCCCCGTGCCCGCATTGAACTGGCCGTTTGCAACGCCTCTTCCAATGACCAGCTGATTAACGTATGCAGTGTCTCCATCCCCTCACGCATGAGATGTCTTTTATTTGCTCTAGGATGCAAGTAACCAAGTACACGCTGGACTGTCATAATTTGCTTCAGTCGTCTTGTCAGCAGCGGTACAAAACGGAGGGTTACCGTAATAATAAAAGCGGTTCGCGGCGCTATTGGCGTTAAGAGATATAATAATTTTTCGGGCGTTATAACGAGATTATAAGCAACAAACGCCAGCAATATATTTAACAGCGACAGCGCGAATAATGCTCCATAGGTGATCGATTCTAATGTAATCGGCCGATCGAACACATATCCTAATATGGTGGCTCCCCGGCTGGAGAATAAAGGGTTAGACACGAAGATAATAATAGCGAGAATCAAGTAACCCTTTATTCCCTTTTTAAGCGCTCGTCCTCCATCCAAGGATAGATTCAGTGCAACGATACCGATTAACGTGAGAATCGAATATACCGGATGGGTATACATCATGCATGCCAACAATAGGACGGCAAAATAGGTAAAACATAATCGAGGATGTAAAGAAGAGAAACCATATATCATGTCAGCTCTTCCCATCCCATAATCCGTTATCTACGCCGGCACCCACATCTTTGCCTAAGTCTTCCGTGTACAGCCACTGAATATGATCACCGGGATGAATTGACCATACACCTGCACTCCGATTCGGAAATTTATTGTTAACGCTGTACATCCAGCCGCTTCCTGCACCTTTATCGAACTCATATAAATTATCAATGCCTTTGATGTATGCGCTGGCACCAGAGCCGCTATAATCCATTTGAATCTTCAAGGAACGTGTTGTTTTCTTCAATATATCCAGCACTGTCTCCGAATCTCCGATGTCAATCTCCTTCGTGCTCATAATCGTCCCGACATCGGGAGAGCCCACAATCGTAATTCGCACGGTATTGGACGAAGACGGCGCAACTTCCGGTTCAGGGGCAGGCGTGTTGTCAGTAGAAGGGCTCGCTGCCTGTTTCCCGCTGTCCGGCTTTCCTTTCATCGCCGCAGTGTCCTTGTTCTTCACTGTGGACGAGGAAGAACTGGATGCTTTCGTGCCCTTCTCTGATGGGGGCACTTTTTTAGAAGAATCGATCGTCTTGCCAGTAATCGGTGATTCTCCTTTGACACTCTCGGTAACCGTACCAGGCTCTCCGCTCGCGGACTTCTTTCCTTCAGAGGAGGAAGCTTCTTTCGTATCTTGCTCTGTTGATTTCTCCGCCTTGGAAGTCTCGCTGCCGGTCTTACTTGCAGTCTCCTCGTTCCCAGCCTCATTCTGACCGGATGGAGCGGCAGTTGGTTGCTCCGACTGCACTTCAGACGTTGCCCCATTCGGTTTCGTCACCGTCGTATCGGTTGAGGAATCAGTCGAATCCCCGGACGTATCCTTTGTGTTATCCTCGAGGTTATCCTTGGACGTATCCCGCTCTGCAGTCTCTTGTCCCAACGCAGCCGACGAGGCTGTATGTATTACACCCTTTGATTGTTCACTGTTCCCGCCATAAATCCATACTGTAGCTAGCACAATTGCCAGTACGGCGAATACTCCAAGCAAGTAGTTTTTTTTACGCCATAATAATGCTAACCAATTGGACATATCCTCACCTCAAAGCATTACATAATTGTCGATGATGCATAGAATGTTTTTTGAATAACTTTTGAAATGGAAAGAAGGAGATTGCTCTCCTTCTCTCACAAATACTAATTATTGAATGTCATGCAGTCTGACGATGACCACCGCGGCCATTTCTCTTGTCACATGTTGCATTGGTCTAAAGTACCCACCATCACCGGACATGAGTCCTGTTTGATAAGCATATTTGACGTAAGGCAATGCCCATGTGGACACTTGCTTTTGATCTTTCAGACCTGCAGAGGTATCTGTGTCCTTAGACAGGCCTTTCATTCGAACCAGAATTGTCGCCATCTCTTGTCTCGTAATGGCTTGATTTGGTGCAAACGTATTGGCTGTGACACCTGAAATCAATCCTTTTTCCTTCGCAGTGGCAACGTAACCTGCATACCAGGACTTGGCGTCAACATCTTTGAACCCTGTATTCTTACCTTTTGGCTCCAAGCCGGCATATCTGACGATTAACGCTGCGAATTCGGCACGAGTCAACTCACGCTTCGGCTCGAACTTGGCCGCCTCACCGCTCGTTCCTTGCATCAATCCGAGTTCGGTTGCCTTGTTGACCGCTTCCTTCGCCCAGGCAGCTATGGAAGCTTCATCTGCGTATGGATGTGCAGCCGTCTCTGGTTGCGAGGTACCTGTTGATTTCACATCTGTCATATCAAACAGGCTGTTGTGATTGTTCAGCATGCGATCATAGGCTGCGAGCGCCAGCAGCGCTTGCTGTGTCGCCATATAATTGCTGGCTTCTCCGCGTCCATGAGCGAAGCCTCCGTCTTTATTGAGATACGTACGCAATGCTTTCAACAAATCGCCGTCTTGCTTCACGAATCTCTTATCTTCCAGACTGTTTCCAAGACTGGACAGGGCAATGATCACTTGTGAGATGCTCTCACTCGTTTCAACACCCCAAGCCTTGAATCCACCGCCCGGAAGCTGCTGCGACGACAGCCATGTCAACGCCTTATCTGTTGCTGCCTTCACCTCTTTGCGATCCTGATATTTCGCCAAGGCCTGAAGCGCCATGGCTGTCATATCGATGTCACTTTCAGCGTTCGACTCTTTGCTGATCGGGAATCCGCCGTCTGGATTTTGCTGGTCGAGGATTTGTTTTACGAGCTTGTCTTTTGTCCAGAGCGCATCAGCAGGGATAGCTGACTTGCTTGCATCCAATGCTAACAAAGCAAATACCAGCCCATTTGTCCCTTGATTTTTCATACGCTCGTTGTTATAAATTTTTTCCAGGAAATTATAGCCCGCGATGTTGCTTGGGTCCTTGTCAATGGCCATTACCGCCAATGCCATGCGTTCGTAATCCGTAACCAACCGGAATTCGCCTTTTTTCTCTTTAACGAAGCTCTCCAGTACCGTGTAATACACAGATGGCACTTGTTTGCCGGAACGAGCCAGCGCCAAAACATCCCAATCGTTAAAGTTGTCTTGAACGGAGAACTTACGGTTGTTTAAGATCCATGCAGCGGAGCCGTTAATAAGGCTCTGGAGCTTGGCTGATTCTTCGATCTGCTTCGGAGGAATCGTATTTCCGCCCGCTGTTCCCGGAACTCCTGAAGTGCCAGGTTGACCAGATTGTCCTGGTTGTCCTGGCTGACCTGGTTTTTCAGTACCGCCATCAAGGCCGCCGTTAATATCTTTACCCAGGTTCGTTGTATACTGCCAGCGGAGAGTATCGCCATTGTTCAATGTATATAGACCGGCACTATAGTTCGGGAATGTGCCGTTGACGGAATACATCCATCCGCTTAGGGGGCCTTTATCGAACTCTCCCAGGCCGTCGATAGCTTGCACATAAAGCGAAGCCCCGGAGCCAGTATAGTCGATTGAGATCCCTCTTTGATCAGCTGCTCTTTTCAGTGCTGTAAAAGCATTATCCCCATCCTGAATTGTAACGCTTATTGGTGCTATAATATCTCCTTCACCTATGGAGCGTTTTTCAGCAGACAATGTAATTGTTTTCGTAATCGGAGGAACTACACCGCCGCCATTGCCCGATCCATTATCTCCTCCGGTTCCGCTACCATTGCCATTACCATTGCCAGAACCGTTATCTCCTCCGGTTGTTTCCTTCTCTTGTGTAGTATAGGCAACAAATTCAGTAAAGTGCGTAGTCTTAATGATTAGATCGCCGTCATGGACATAAGCGTAAACCTCGTTACTACGTGCCGACGAATCCTCATATTTCGGAATCGGTGTAAATGCCCCGCTTGCATCGATAAATCCAGCTTCTGCATATCCTTTACCCTTCAAGGTTAATGTCACATGCTGGTTGAAGTGGATATCCTGATCACCGCCCACTTTTACGCGCAGATCAATCCCCTTGATCTCTTTGTCTGCAGAGGACAAAACTTCATTTATCTTGTTAAGCAAAAGATCATAATTCGTATTCAAGCGATGCGGTAATTCAAGCTTGTTATCCCATGCTGAAATGACATTCGTATTCGGGTCAACTTCCAAATAAGTACTGTCTGTTGCCGATGTTACATGCGGCAGTTCGTTCTTTGGAAATGCAAGTGTAACTTTGCTTGAGGACAGCGGATCCTGATCCGACCCGACACTCACATTGGTTTCATTCTCGTCAATGACGATCGTATGGTCACCGTTTGGATCCGGAATTTCATTTACACTTATGACAACTTCATTACTTGTCTTTTTCCCTGCTGTTGCTGTTGCCAGCGCTTGAATGGAAATATAGCCTGGAGCCGCTTGACCTTCGAAGACAAGCTTCGCTTGTTGATCCGTAAGCAGCGATATCGATTTTAAGTTCAGCCCAGTAGTCTCTGAAATTACAGACCAACTGTCAACCTGTACTGCCTCGGATAAAAACGTATCGCCAACAAGCTGTATTTCAATCGAAGGATCTACAGTGCCTTGCTGAATGGAAGATGTGGACGATATCACAGGCTGACGATCCGGTGGAAGACTCCCTTCGGCAATTCGCTTCCATACCGACTTTCCATGCTGAATATCAAGTAAACCGATAAGAGCCTGTTCAGTCGACATTCCGTTTTTATCGGTATCTTCTGCTTTCCATTTAAACGAGCCGTCATCCAATTGGAATCCTGCATACGCATCAACGACGGTATTCCCGTTCATCTGCCAAGCGGGCGACATCATGTCTTCGCCTACGGCAACCAGACCGGATACCGAAGTAGATAAGCTGTTCGAATTATCTCCAGAGCCCCAAGTGCCCGTAGAATTAAAACCACCATTCTCTAGCTGGCGATCCTTTAAGACATTCTTGGCCCGTTCAATGGCAGCATCAACTTCACTCTGCCCCTTGTATTGCCCCAGCGCAAGCAGCGCCATGCCTGTAATATCTGTATCGCTGTTTTCTCCTCCTGAAGCAGACAGACCAAAGCCGCCGTCTTCATACTGCGCTTTGAGCAGGTATTGCAGCGCTTTTTGCTTGGACTCAGCATTCCATGAGCCTACATTCTGTCCGAGCTTCTCTCCGGCATCCAGAGCAAGCATCGCCCAAATATGTTTATTTACACCGCCAATGCCGCCCGTCTCTTGATTTTGATGGGTAGCAAGTTCCGCCCATAGGTTTCGATCGGTTTCCCAAGCGTGAGCCGGGTCTTTCCCCATGGCGAGCAGTGCGAAAATATACCGAACATGATCAGTTAAATTTACGGCATCAGGTTTAAGTCTTGGTGCTTTCGTTTCCCAAGATGGCAGTTTCCACGTTCCATCTTGCAAATCCTGACCTGCGCCCCATAGGCCAACAAGCTGCCACCAGGAATCAATGGTGGCTGTAGGATCTTCCTCATAGTACTCTTTATAATAATTAACTGTACTTTCAATCATGCTGTCTAATTGTGTATTGCTTTGACCACTCGCCGCACTCACGACTTGTGGATTCAGTAGAGTAAGCAATAACACAACGCTTAATAGTGCAGATATACTTTGCTTCAACAATCTGTTCATAGGTGTCAACGTTCTCCTCATCGTCAAAATGGAATAAAAAAAACATCTTTCCGTATTAGAAAGATGTTCTAAGGCCTGTCTCGCATAACCAAGCAAACGTGCAACTGTAAACAAGCTGCACAAATAAACATCTCCCTCCCATCCTCGTGAGAAATATAGAGCACTTACATGGCAGGTCTCCTGGCTTCGCTTCATCGCTTGACAATCGTCCTTCCTGTTTAAAATCGTTAACAGTGGACTACTACCTTGATTGTCAGCTCTGCGTTACAGTGGCGGGACCGCGTCGAACTCTCATCGACCTTCCCTATTAAGCCGCATACTTTATGCATCAGCACCATATAAGCTGTTTCTATTTAATTTTGATAGACTTTTTTTTATATTAACAAAGATTGGTATATTTCACAAAGGAATTTCTCATAGACAGTACAAAAAACGGCCTACATGAAGCAATAAGACCCTTCTATATAGAGAAGGGCCTAGACTTCGTTATATTTTTACTCAATCACCAATATCCGAGGGGATGTGTTCGCGATTACCCTGGACGACAGCCAAGAACCAACCCCTGCCGATATGATACTTACGACTGCAACTCCAATAATACCGCCCCAATGCATAATTAGAGGTACTTCCACAATCCCATAATATGTTAATATATTTTCCAGCAACATAGGCAGAAGGTATACTCCGACGTATATGCCTAGTAGCGCGCCGATGACGGATAAAGCAACGATCCCTTGGGCTACGGATAATCTAATCCTATTCGATGTTAAGCCAAGTGATTTGTAAATGCCATAGGTTTTGCTGTCTTTTCTAATATTTATACGACAAGTGATGTAAATAATGATGCAAGTGACAACAATAAACAACAATCCCATCATACTCATTGGCAAGATAAGCAGGCCGACAGCCTCTTTAAATACGGAATCTAGTAGCGTTTTCTGAGTTAATGCGGAGAGCGCTTCCTTATATTGCTCATTAATATCACTTACGACCTGATCGGACTGGCTGCTATCATGCAGGTTGATAAAATATGTTTCTGCATTGCTGTAGTCCAGATGATCTGCTTTAATCACATCGATCGTTATTCTTGCAGAATAGGACATATTGGAGATCGCTTGATAAATTCCTGTAACGATGAGCGAATACGGTTTTCCATTGATGTACACCGTTATCACATCACCAATATCTTTGTTAAGCTTCTTCGATACGTTGATACCAATAGCGATTTCGTTCTTGTGAAGGGGATTGGCTCCTCTTAATGTGGAATACCCCAGATCATCATAGTTACCATCAGCAACACCGATATAGACATTCATGGATGAGGTGTTCGAATCTCCGGAACGATCGGATAGTTCTGAAGGAACCACTCCCGTAACATTCCCAAACCACCCGAAATTTTTGATTCTTGGATCGGACAGCATATCTTCTTCAAATTGAGTACGTGAAAATGCTGCTTGATTAAAGACTTCTACTGCAATATGTGAATTGTCGTATCCCCATGATGACGCCGTTCGTTGAATGGAATAAACGCTGTATAACAACACAAATCCGAATACAAGAACGGCTGATGTAATCACGGTTAGAATAAACATGAGAATAGAACCTTTCACATTCTTCAACATATTACGCAGACCAATAACGAACATAATGGGAAGTCGATCGAATCCAACTGGACGATTTCCATTCGAACGTACACGTCTTGCCCATTTACTGCTATCCATTTCAGACATGCCATACCGGATTGCTTGCACAGGCTGTACGGAACGGGCTTTATTGGCATAGAACAACACACATAGAATGACCAGGGCAAATACACATATTCCGACTGCTAGAGCCGTGAAATTACCCTGCATCGATAGCTCTGAACGATTTGTTTTCAAAGATGACAGCGAGCTCTCTACAATGACTTTGGATAAAAACTGACTGGCAGCTAACCCAGGAATAATCCCGATGATCGATAGAAAAGCATATTGAGACATGTAGGTTCCAATGATTCGAAATGAAGATAGCCCACAAGATTTCAATACCCCAATCGTTCGATAATTCGCCAATATCGCGTCTGAAATCGTGAACCCAATTGTGAATAAGGCCACAAGCAGCATGACAGCTCCGAGAAAAATCATAACAAAGCCGATTACTTTATTCATAATTAGATAAAATGACGATATCGATTCGAATTCCATTTTATATTCAAGATACTGCGTACCGGCCTGCTTCTCGAAGCGGTCCCAATACTGTGTATTGGTATCGTAATCGTCAAAGCGAAGTCCCATCATATACATGTCTTTTCCCTGCAATGACTGAAACTGATCTTTATAATCTTGCGTGTTCATCCAGATGCGGGCGTTTCTTGTGAACGGAGCTCCAAAAGGCATATCTACGACAACTGCTGCTACCTTCAACTCAAATGTACTCTTGCCTGTTTTAAAACTTACCTTATCACCTACTTCAATTCCATTGGAATAAAAAAACGAAGTGGGTATCCAGATGGTCCCGACCTCAGGGGTGCTTCTTTCATCTCCTTGCGCCCAGATCAGCTTATCAACCGTAAAGGGAAGCTCTGCTGTATCCATCATAAACATATAGATATTATTAATTTCTTTTCCTTGATGGGTGATTCCTGACAGATTTCGATATGGTATCAGCTCGGACGCCGTAACCCCCTGCTGCTCATCCCACCATTGTTTGAAAACGATCGGATCATGCAGACCATTTCCCAACATCAAAATTTGATGAGAACCGTTTGCTTTCGTATGCATGTCTGTAAATAAATTTTGTGTGTTTGAGATTACAGTCATTGCGGTTGACAGAAGTAGCGTAGATAACAGAATGAGCACCGTTGTAAGTCCGTTTTGGATTTTCTTCGTTCTTAGGTTAGATAGGAAAAGAGTCCACACCGTATTCACCCGCGTCACTCCTTTCCTGACACATAAGAAAATATAATATTTTCTCTGTCCTGGATGTCGTCATTGTCCGATTGATATTTATCAAATTCCAGAATGCCGCCCACTTTGCCATCTCTAATAAAAATGAGCCGGTCAGCTCTGCAAGCCGCTTTGATATCATGCGTAACCATGACAACGGATTGCCCTTGACGATTCATATCCGTTAAAATATCCAATATCGCGACGCCTTGATCATAATTTAAACTGCCTGTCGGCTCATCGGCAAAAATGATTTCCGGAGAATTAATCAGTGCTCTGGCAATGGCTGCCCGCTGCTGCTGTCCCCCTGAAGCTTGAGCTGGCAAACGATTGTTCAGGTTCTCAATCTCCATTGCTTCCATGAGCGAAAGCGCCTTTTTCTTCACTTCATTTTTCTTATTGCCGGCGATATAGCCAGGCAATGCGATGTTTTCCCCAAAAGTGAGATCAGGCACCAAATTAATTCCTTGATAGATGAATCCAATCCTCCGTGCCCTGAAGTCTGCCATTTTCTTTTCGCTGTAAGAATTAATATGTTGTTCTTGATAATACACCTCTCCAGCTGTCACGCTATCCAGTCCGCTTAGAAGATAGAGCAATGTCGATTTTCCTGAACCGGAATTTCCCATAATAACCGTGAAGTCTCCTTGGTAAATATCGATATCGAGATTTCGAATGGCATGATATTGTTCGCTGCTGGTAGAGTAAGTTTTACAGAGGTTAGTTGCATGAATCATCGTTTTTTTGGCCGTCATTCATTAATGCCCTCCTGCAATTCAGTATATTTGCCATTGTAAAGGGCTTTTCTTGCATGCTGCTTATCAGATTATTAATAAAGTATTACAGACCACGGCTTAGCATAATGGAATGGAAAAATAAAAAGTGGTTCCTTGACCCGGTCTGCTTTTAAAGGAAATCGATCCCTTATGCGCTTCAATAATATATTTGCATATGGACAAGCCCAATCCTGAACCCTCATTTTTTTGTTTAACAGACAGATTGTCCACCTGACCTTTAAAATAACGTTCAAAAATAAACGGCATATCCTGCGGTAGAATTCCTTGGCCTGTATCTGCAATCGTGACGGTTAACTGATCCCGCTCCTGTTCAATGCCAATTCGGATGGAATCACCTGGAGATGTATGCTTCAAGGCATTCGCAATCAGATTAGAAATCACCTGTTCCAGCCGATTTGCATCCACATTGATGAGTGCATTAGGAATCTCTACTGGCTCGATAAAGGTAATCCCGGCGGTACGAACGGAATGAGCGATCGGCTTAATGATGTTTAACAGGATCTCTTTACTATATTGCTCTATTGGACAGACTGAAATTTGCCCTAACTCTTTTAATGCATGCAAGAGCAGATCATCTATAAGCGCTGTCATTTTTTGTGTGTTGGTTTGCATCACTTGGATATATTCCATAACCGATTCCATGTCAGGACAAATCCCTGCACGTATCGCCTCAAGGTATGCTTTTACCGTCGTGAGGGGCGTCTTGAGATCATGAGATAGATTCGAAACCAGCTCCTTCTGAGCTTTATCTTGCTCATCTCTTCGTTTGCTAAGGTGCATAATCTCCAGCCTCATCTGGTCGAACATGGCATACACTTCTCCGATTTCATCCATGCGACCATACTCCGCTTTATGCTCGTAATCCCCTTTCAGAATGGCTTCCGAATAGTATTTCAATTTCTGGATCGGCTGGATGGTATCGTTGTTGATTTTCTTTCTAAGGAACCACAGTAAAGTAAATACTATTAATACACATGAAATCATCAGGATTAAAGGAAAGAGGGGGAGATCATCCGATGGTTCATAGATAACCTGATCTGCCGGCACGGTAAAAATGGCGTTTCCGATTTGAGTTTGGGATTCTTGGCTGATGACGGGAAAGGCTATTTTGAAAAAATCTTTATCTACTCTCGAAAGATATAAATCATAATGAAGTGAATTCCTTAAATCGATAGTCTGTATTAACTCCTCAGGGGAAGAATGAAAAATAACCTTGCCATCCAACTGAGAAAACAGAAGGTTTACCCCACTAGTTTCACTCATCTTCCGCAAGGTCTCTCGTATCGTCGCATCGCTGGCAATCACTTGATGATGTTGTTCAAGAAATAACATCATATCATTGACCTTGATACGCACTTGATTAATCACATAGCTCGTAGGGGTCTTGTCCTCTTTCCCGCCCCACAGGATGTACGCTCCACATCCGATCGCGATGATTAGACATATCGAAACAGCGTAAATCCACTTTCTTAACCACCGGTTTACATACATCGTATTCTCCATCCCCAGACTTAATCCAAGCTGAATTTATAACCAACGCCCCAGACCGTTTTAATAAACGTTGGATTTGAGGGGTCGGTCTCCAGCTTTTCTCGCAATCTTCGAATATAAACGGTTATTGTGCTTTCATCTCCAAAGGTTTCGTAACCCCATACTGCATCTAATAACTGACTTTTAGAGAACACCTGATTTTTATGCTTGGACAAGTAATACAACAGTTCAAATTCCTTCGCAGATAATGATATCTCTCGACCTTCTATCGTTACCTTGTAGGCTTTCTTATCAATGATAAGGCTACCATACTGCAGCAGTTCATCATGCTTGGGCCTGCTATCCATGTCCCCTCTCCGCAGATGGGCGTTAATTCTAGCCACGAGCTCACTTAGAGAAAACGGTTTCGTCATATAATCATCCGCACCAAATCCAAGTCCAAGCACTTTGTCCGTATCACTGCCCCTGGCGCTCAAAATCAGAATAGGCGTGATGCATGTCTCACGTATTTGACGGCAGAGCTCAATCCCATCCACATCCGGAAGCATAATATCCAGAATAATAAAATCGGGCGACAAGGTGTCGATTAATTTCAGGCCTTCCTGACCGTTATCCACAACCAAAACCTCATATCCGTTAACGGTTAAGTAATCTTTGATAACACGGGAAATATCTTGTTCATCCTCAATAACGAGTATTTTCTTTGATCTGCTCATTGTGTATTCTCCACTATGTATTTATAGTTTTTCTTTTATTTATCATAGTAGCATGGGATAAGGGGGATGGAAAGATCATACAAATCAGCAGCTTAGCGGTAAACTTATTTTGCTCAGTGGCAGATAAATTTTTCTCTCTAATATATCTTCTTAATACTAGTCTTCCTTTCTCCATTTACACGATAAGTATGCGGGGTCATATTGAATTGCCGCTTGAATAAGTCATAAAAGTAACTCATGTTCTCAAGGCCGACCTCGAAGCAAATATTCACAATCTCCATATCGGTATTGAGAAGCAAATTTTCTGCATAGGACAATCTAAACCTGTTGATATATTGTATTGGGGTAATTCCCAAATGTTTCTTAAACATTCGGCACACATACGCATGCGACTTGCCTGACACCCGGAGCATAGCTGATATTCCCTCTATAAAATTTTCTTTTTTCTTCATCTCCGTGCATAACTCCTGCAGCCAACTCGGCTGCTCACTCCAATCAGGGCTCTCTGCTACTGTCATATAACGTGAGAATAACTCCACTAGCAATGCCCTTACTTCAGCTTTTACGTGCGCTTTATCCGTATGTGGAATGAGATTCAATCTATCAAGCCGGTATCGTACATATTCCTTCTCCGTCTTGGAGAGAATTACGGTCGGAGGCATGTCTGGATTCAGAATCTGCAGCTTTGGAAAACCTTCGCCAAGGTAATCGAACAAAGCTGCAACGACTTCCTTATTGAACGAGAGATTAATGAACTGGCAATCCCCTTCTTCCGTTTGCTCATAGTAATGTACATCCCGATCCCGAATGAATACAAGTGTATTTTCCTCAAGCCTTTGCCGCGTTCCGTTTATACAATGGATAACACTGCCTTTTAATATAAGAAACAATTCGAAGAAATCGTGCGTATGAATTTCCGCCGTATTTCGGATTGATGTAATGAACCGGTAATGCGCCTGAATATCCGGATCAATTCCCTCCGAAGCGAGCAGCTTCTTGACCTCCATTTTCCCAGCCTCCAATCATCAGCTTGTCTCATATGTCAAAATACCATAATCGTTAATCAAAACAAAGCAAGATTTACAGTTCTCCATGATTTACGATAGCGATAGAAAAGTTAACTAACGAATATGACTAAGGAGATGTTGAACATGAATCTTATGAAACGTCGTAAACAATTCGAAGAGAACAAACATATATACGAAAGTGTAAAACTCACTTTTCACGGCGTAGCGGGATATGATGTTTACAATGCATCCATTCCGTTTGAATGGAATGGCAAACGTTATATCTATGGACGAATCGAAAAACGTGAAGAATGGGCTCGCTCCTGGGTTCGCCTGTTTGAGAAGAGTGGTAATGATGAATGGACACTGGTGCCGGACTCTATGATTTATCAGCTTGAAGATCCGTATGTAAGTGTGGTCGGAAGTACCTTGGTGCTCGGTGGGACGCATGTCCGCTACAAACAGGGAAATGTCGACAAGTTCTTCGGTTACTTCTATAGAGGCACCGACCTGAACGATCTCTATTACTTTACGACCGGGCCGGATAATATGAAAGATATTCGACTGGTAGAAATGCCAGGGAATAAAATAGGCGTGTTCTCCAGACCACGGAGCGAGGAAATACGTCAAAAATACGGAAGCGAATCACTTATCGGATTCACTGTCATCAACAATCTGGATGAACTGTCGACTGATCTCATCGAGAACGCTCCATACATTCCAGATTTGTTCGCTAAGGACGAATGGGGCGGCTGTAACCAAGCCTACTATTTGGAAAGTGGAAAAATCGGCGTAATCGGACACATCTGCTATAAGTCAATGAATGAAGAAGGACATATGATTCAAACCTACATGAACATGTCCTTTGTTCTAGATCCAGCCACAAATGAAGCGCTAGATGTCAAGATCATCGGTACACGTCCCTGCTATCCTGAAGGACCAGCTAAAAAGCCCGTTCTGACGGATTGTGCCTTCACGGCAGGCATTGAAATGCGTCAAGACGGCAAAGTTAACCTATACAGCGGCATCGGGGATACGGAAGTCGGTCGAATTGTGATTGACTATCCTTTCGAAGGTTACGGCCAGATCGTGACATTTGCTTAGGAGGAGAACAAGATGGAATTAACAATTGGTATCGTTCAAATGGACTGTGTAATAAAGGATAAGGAAGCCAATATTCAAAAAGCGGAAAAATATATTGATCAGGTAGGGTTAGATGTTGATGTGCTATGTTTGCCTGAATTTTTTACTACAGGATATCATCTTGGCTTGATTAACGATGATTTCTACACATTGGCTGAAACGGTGCCTGGGCCCACGGTTTATCGGTTGGCAGAAAAGGCAAAAAAATATGGTACTGCGATTATAGCCAATATTGTAGAAAAGGATTCACTTCAGGAATCCGTCTTATACGATACAACGTTTGTGATTGACGAGAATGGTGACTATGTTGGCAAATACAGAAAAGTTCATCTTTACCCTACCGAGCATCAATATTTCCGGAGTGGATCGGAATTCCCGGTATTTGACCTCAAAGGAATGAAAATAGGAATCGCGACATGCTATGACCACGCATTCGAAGAGATGTTTCGTATTATGGCGCTTAAAGGTGCAGAAGCCATTTTCATTCCTTCAGCCGTTCCTAAAAACTTCGAATATTTACTGAACCTTCGTACTTGTGCCAGAGCACAGGATAATCAGATTTTTACAGTAGCTATTAATCGGGTTGGAACAGACGGTGAATGTACCTATTGCGGTTTAAGTAAAATTGTGAATCCTCGTGGTGAAGTCGTATGCGAAGCAGGAGATGAAGAAGGCGTATTAATCGGTACGATCGATTTATCCCTCATCTTGAAAGAGCGGAAACAAGAGCCTATCTTACGAAGCAGAAGACCTGAATTATACGGGTCATTGGCAGAGAATCCGAATCCCAAATACTAAAACAGGTAGGTCAGAGCAAAAATGCAAACAGAATTCAACAATCGTCAGATGCTCCCTTTAATAAATGTTAGCAATCACAAACCAATCGATGTCGGAAACGGGCGCTTGTCGGCCAGTATAGGACTTGACGGATTGGTCCGTTCCGTAAATAGTTATCATCCAACGCAAGGATTCATTACACTGACTTCGATTGAACAGTTTCCAAATGACAAGTTTTATGATAGCAACTATGTTCGCTGTTACCGCAGAAGGTTGGTTGATTCATTAGAAGGTGAACGCCAGGCGGTTGGTTTCGGTATCAGACCTCAAGAGAAGAGCTTAAATCAAGAAGTTTATTATTTGGAAGGCAAGGCGCCTGTTTTTCGCTATCAGTTCGAAACAGCCGAAGTTCATTCTATGTTTGTAGCAACCGAAAAGGATGAAAAAAGCTATTTCATTCATAGATTCGAAGTAAACAATATAAGCGATAATGAAATCGTCTTTCCACTTACGGTCGGTGGACTATTCAGTTTAAACCGATGCAGTTATGGACAATTGACGGAAGGAGGACCTATTCCAATTCCTCCATTGGAAAATAGAGTGAATGTCCAGAACAATCATATGGCTATTTGCAATTCGCATCTATCTGCCAGAGCTGATATGTATTTGTTTATCGGTAAAGATGCCTTGATCCTTGTACCCGTACAGACAACAACGAATGAACCTGTCAATTACGAATATGGAACGGAACTTACGTTGGAACAAGGAGAAAGCCGAATCATTAGCATGGTTTATTCACTTTCACATCAGGAAGAATGTGAGTCTGAACTGACGTACACCGATGTTGAAGAGCTGACGGCCAAGGCAATTCAGAATTTACCTAAATGGAAGAATACGGAGTCCGTCCAAGGTGATAAAGCGAAGGCAGCTCGGTTTATCATTCAAAGGAATCTTGATTATATCATTTCCTGCTGTTCTGTGCCGATTTGTGATGAGTATATGTGTGTAATCACCGATCATCAATTACTTCCTTTATCATGGAATCGAGACTCCTATTACATGATGCAGCTCCTATTGGAATCCGAGAAAAAAATGGAGTTCCTGTTTGAAGATTCATATCGAACAGAATGGAAGAGTCTTGTACAACGGATTGTTAAGGGGCATTTACTCTGGATGTTCGAAAAGGCCGATCGCCCGCTTCAATACTGGGGACGCGCTTACTTGACTAACGGCTTCAGTAAAGATAATGTGTTCCAATTCGACCAGCAATGTTATCCGCTTCTTGAGCTTTGTGACTACTATGCACAGTTCGGTGATAAAGAGACAATTGAACGTTTACTGCCAATTGCCAAAGATGTTCTTGATATGATCATGGAGTATAAACATGAGAAGAAGTGGCTGTTTAAGACAGGTGAGACTCCGGCTGATGACAAAGTCGATTATCCTTATCATTTTTCCAGTCAAGTACTTGCGTGGCATACGTTGCAGCAATTATCCGAGTTGAACAAAGAGTTTGCTTTTTACGATAAAGATTTATCAGAATGGGCCGATCAGGTACGACATGATTGCATAGGATCATTTAGCACACTTCATAATGGGAAAGAACTGTTTGCCTATCTGACGGACTTGAAGGGCAACTTCCAGAAGTATCACGATGCGAACGACCTTCCTGCCGTATATGCTCCAATGTGGGGATTCTGTAGTAAAGATGATACGAAATGGATCCATACGATGGAGTTTGGATTCAGTGAAGACAATAAAGGCGGATTTTATCCCGGCCGTTATGGAGGATTGGGATCTGTTCACACGCCTCATCCATGGCCTTTAGGGGATGCGCAGGAGCTGCTCTTTAGCGATGTTATGGAGGATGAGGTTCGCCGAGACAGAATTTTTCAAAAGCTCATGGAGCTTGTTCAATGGGATGGACTGTATTCAGAGGCGGTCGATGAAGAAACAAGAAAAGTACAATCCAGACACTGGTTCTCTTGGCCTGGCGCGGTTATATCCACTGTGTTTTGTACCACTATCTTCAATAGCTTGGAGATTAAATGAAATTTGCGATTGCTCCAATGTGCGATGAGAAGTTGTAACTGTTTGAGAGCCTTGTTGGCGCAACGAACAGTCACTTGTAAGAATGGAGCTTCACCTCGATGGAGGCACAGTTCATTTTAAAAAAAGAAACCCTGTACCTTTAAGAAGGACAGGGTTTCTCGACAATTTAAGCCTGGGATCTCGGATCCCAGGCTTTTGCTGTTGCTATTTTATGAGAAAATGATGTACTACATGCAACATTGGTGCACTGAGTGTATCCCCACCCGCATGTTGTTGTATGATATGCAACACTACACCGTGCCTCGCAAACCATGTGCAGCTATTCTGCGTATTCATGCACCAACATTCTCATCTCAAGAAAGGCATCGATGAGCCTGGGCACTCACAGAGCTTCAGAGCTGTCAGCTGGCTATTAGCTCAAATTACCGGGTACAGACTTGGTCAAGCGTCCCGTCTTGATCGATGCAGGCTTTGCTGCTGGACGAATTACTTTCACATTACTCACCTCCTTGCAATACGCACAGGCGGTACGAAGTTCGCCTGGCTCTCCTTCCATTCCATGATCAGGCTGGCTTCATGACTAGATGCAGCCTACTGCTCAGCTGATTCGCAAGCCACGGACTGGAGCCATATCGTGCGCAGTACCTGCTTAATTTGACGCTTCTCATAGGAGCAAGGGCGGTTGCCCGTCCGCATCCGATAGAGCGGACAATGATTGCCTTGACAGGACGGACGGAAGAAACAGGCTTGGCAGTTCGCATCCGTTTCTTCCCCGGACGTCGTCCATAAGGCCAACTTGTCCATATCAACGTCGAGCGTACCGTCCTCATGAATACGTCCTAATTGATTGTTCTCTTGTTCGAACGCAACCGAGCATTTGTAAAGGCGTCCATCCGACCCGACAACCATCGAATTCGGCTTCGCTGCATAGCAGATCGCCCCTGTCGGAAGCAAAATGTCTTTAATAAAGGAGCTTACAGGTAGCCCTGCTTGAATCGCTTCCTCATTGAGCGCCCATATTTCCTTATCTTTAGTGCGAGCATCACACACAGGGAGCGTAAGATCGTTTTCTCCCCCCATGCAGCCGACAGGCCTGAAATAGACGGCAAACCGCTCATCGTCTCCGAACAAATCGCGCAGTTCCGGAATAAAGGAATGAACAGCTTCCAGATTGCTATTGTCAAAATTCACTCGAATGTTGATCTCGAACGGGCGATCAACCTGCTTAAGGGAAAGCAAGTTCGATACGATGCGTTCATAGGTGTCCCCACCCCCGAATAATCCCCGCCGAGCGTTATGTACTTCTGCAGGGCCGTCCAGCGTAATCATATAGCGATCGATGTGCAGATCGAGCAACTGCTCGAACAGCTCTCGTGTCAAGTAATAACCGTTCGTTGATATTTCCGCATGATACACGACGTCATACTTGTCGCAGACTTCAATGAAAGACTCAGACAACTGCTCAATCACACGTGGAGCCAGAAGCGGCTCACCGCCATGCCAGCTGATGTTCAAGACATTGAGTGTCTTCGCCCGCTGCTCTATATAGGCCATCAATCCCTTGATGACTTCGCTCCGCATGTTTCCACGCGGGAAGTATTCATAGCAATAATTGCAGCGGAAATTGCATGCTTCGGTAACTAGCAGCACGAGGTGCATGGCATCGAGCTGGTGCATCGACTGATGAAGGAATTGCGCCCGCCGCAGTTCGTCTGTATCCGCCGAAACAAGGAAACCGTGTTCCCGCAGTTCCTTGTAAATCTCATGATCCGGCTCCATATCCGCTTCTCCCGGGTGAAGCCAAGACAGTACACGTTTCCGTTCTTCCGCCGAGAAGGAAGCAATGGCCCCCGAATAACTGTTGTAAAGAACAAGCCCGTCGTCATCCACTTGCGCCTGGGCATTGAAGCGAGAAGGGCGCCATTGCACAACATGCTGAACAGGATTCGAGGACTGATGCTGCGTCTCCTTATCAGAGTCCGGGCATGCTTTTGAGCAAGTCGGCTCTAAAGAGGCTTGCTGCAATTTATATGTTGGCAATTGTTGTGATGCATGTTGTGATTCGTCTTGTGCCATGTAACGTTTCCCCATCCTTTTTACGGTTAAAACTCAGTATTTTATGCTCATATATGATGCCGCATACGAGGTGGAAACGACAATGACACCCGTCACGTATACTCACTATAATCACTTACCAAGATTAACCTTTGCCGAACGTGAAGAGCTTTATAGTGAGCGTTTTACTCGCATGCAGCAAGAATTCTTGAACGAGTTTCGTCAACTATTTTGATGAAATTTGAGATAGACCATCAAGGCGTACGGAAGGAAACAGTGAATAGAATCTAGAAGAAGAGGAGAAAGTCTACTGATTAAAAATCGAACATTAGAGGTGATATTGGATGCAATTTTTTATCATTACAGCATTTCCTGAACGGGAAAGCCCACTTCTTTAGGTGTAGGATGAAAGTGAGGTCGGATACGGAGTGCCACTAGCCGAAAGGTTTGTGGGACCTCAAGTATCCGAAAAGTCTATGTCCTTTCTCTGTTGCAGTATATCAGTTCAATTGATACTATATAGACATGAACGAATACAGAAGAACCAACACAACCGTATCTCTACTGAATTATCATTTTGTGTTCTGCCCACGATACAGAAGAAAGATCTTTCTCAAAGCAGAGGTAGAGCAACGCTTCAAAGAATTAGTACATGAAGTGTGTGCGGAATTAAAAATTGAGATTGTCGCCCTTGAGTGCGATAAAGACCACACTCACATGTTTCTCAGTGCACTACCAACATTAAGTCCTGCCGATATTATGGCGAAAGTGAAAGGTCGCACCTCTAGAAAGCTACGTGAAGAGTTTCCACACCTCTTGCATTTGCCGAGTTTATGGACACGTTCATATTTTGTTTCTACTGCTGGAAATGTATCAAGCGAAATGATTAAGCGTTATGTTGAAGAACAAAAGACAAGGGGGTGACGTATATGGCACAGACCATAACAGTTAAGGTAAAGCTACTTCCCACAACAGAACAAATCCAACGATTGAAACAAAATAGTAACGAGTACATACAAGTCATAAATATGCTCGTGGCTGAGATGGTTGAAGAAAAGAAAAGCACGAAAAAGACGACGAAAGACGTTCCAGCTAATCTACCCAGTGCGGTAAAAAATCAAGCGATTAAAGATGCGAAAAGTGTATTCTCTACCAAAGTAAAGAAAAGTAAATACACGATCGTTCCGATTCTAAAGAAACCAGTTTGTGTATGGAACAACCAAAACTATTCTTTTGATTTCACGCACATTTCTATTCCACTTATGGTAGAAGGTAAATCCAATCGTGTTAAAATTCGTGCATTGTTTATCGACAAAGATAATCGGAATTTTGATTTATTAAAGCATAAACTTGGTACGCTCCGTATCACACAAAACTCAGGTAAGTGGGTAGCGCAAATATCTGTCACGATTCCGACAACTGAAAAAACGGGTACAAGAGTTTTAGGCGTTGATTTAGGACTGAAAGTCCCTGCGGTAGCTATCACAGAAGATGATAAAGTTCGTTTTTTTGGTAGCGGACGAGAAAACAAATATATGAAACGGAAGTTTCGTAGTGTTCGTAAAATACTTGGGAAACAAAAGAAAGTGAATGCTATTCGCAATTTAGACGATAAAGAACAACGATGGATGAAAGACAAAGACCATAAGATCAGTCGCGAAATCGTTAATTTTGCAGTTGAGAATAAGATTTCTGTCATTCGCTTAGAGCAACTAACAAATATAAGGCAGACGACAAGAACAAGTCGTAAAAACGAAAAGAATCTACATACATGGTGTACAAGATAGAAGATACAAGTGCCCATGTGGATTCGAGAATCATCGTGATATCGTTGGGGCGATGAATATTCGCTACGCAACTGTGGTTGGCGGTAACAGTCAATCAGCCTAAGATGCTATACGCACTGTCTTAGGAGGGGCGATGACACACCCTAAACTTGAGAGTTGTCCAAAACAGAAATGGATTGAGGGCGTTAACTACTCAAGAATCCCAACTGCGTCAGCAGACTTGCCCTTTAGGGGTGGGAGTGTCAAAGGTACATCAAGGGGAATTGATGAAGCATTGGCCACACAATGCTAGATGAAAACCATCATATTTTTTGCATATCGAGAACTAGCAATCGTAGGCTAATTGAACTGGCGAAGGAAAAAAACAACCGGTTAAGCTATCACCCATTTGACCTGAATAACTTAAGTGGAATAGATCAACTTTTTGAAGAGTTATTTAACACAATACAACATGAGTCGGAAATTGATGCGGTTCATTTGATAAACAATGCCGGAATGCTATCCCCCGTTGCTCCAATTGAACTGAATAGTGCTGATTGCATCATTGAAAATGTAAATATCAATTTGCTTGCTCCTATGATCTTTACGTCAAATTTTATTAAGCACACGCTCGAGTTAAACGTAGACAAACGGATTATGAATATATCATCTGCCTCAGCCAAATATTTGTTGCCATCACAAAGCTGTTACAGCACCTCTAAAGCCGGTTTGGATTCTTTCCAAGAGCGTGAGCTTGGAACAGCTGAATAAAGAATATCCTGCCAAGGTTGTTTCCGTATATCCCGGTATGATCGATACGCAATTGCAGGCTGAGATTCGTTCTGTAAGCAATGAAACTTTCCCTTACGTGGATCAATTCATCCAAATCGCCCAAGAAGGGAAGCTCCAAACACCCGAATATACGGCAAGCAAATTAATTGAAATCCTGTTCAGTGAAAACTTTGGCAGTACAGTAGTCATTGAAGAGTTATGAAACTTAAAAAGAGGGGTTCTCCCCCTCTTTAAATCCCATATCTAGAGGTCCTGCCTCACCAACAGTGAACAGCACCCCACATATGAGGAGAAAGTGAAAGGGCTATTAAATAATAACCCTTGTTTGACTTCCTGCTAATTATACTACTCCTCATTCAATAGCTTCTTTAGTGTGGCAATATCGTTAACTGCTACTAATTGCTCAAGATTTTCAAATATCTTCTTCTCATCCCAGTTCCACCATTGAAGCTCTAACAATAATTTAATCATCTCATCACTGAAACGCTTCCTAATAGTATTTGCAGGATTGCCGCCAACAATTGTATACGGTTCAACGTTTTTTACAACAGTTGAGTTCGAAGCAACAATTGCACCGTCACCAATTTTAACTCCCGGCATAATCGTGACATGTTGTCCCAACCATACATCATTGCCAATCAAAGTATCGCCTTTGATTGGCAACTGCTCTATCGTTGGAGTGACCTTTTCCCAACCTCCAGCAAAAATATTGAAAGGGTATGTTGTTAAACCATCCATTCGATGATTAGCACCATTCATAATAAAAGTAACCCCTTCAGCCATGGCGCAGAACTTACCGATAATCAGCTTATCACCTAAAAAGTCATAATGATGCTGAATATTGTCATAGAAATTCTCTGGTGATCTTGTGTTGTCACTGTAATATGTATAATCTCCAATCTCAACATTTAGCCTGCTAGGTAGATTTTTAATGTAACAAACTGTTCTAATATTTTCATTTGGATAAAGCTTATTTTTATCTGGAGCTATCGTCATACTTACACTACCTCTCTAACAAGTTATTAACCTTGCCCTTCCTCTTGTCAATCCCAATCAACAAACATTACGCTCCAAACCTTTGGCGGTATCCACATCTTCTACATAGTTCCTCGACAGCTTCCCTGCGGGAAAATCCGTCAACGAGGTTATTTGCCCGCTCGCCATCCACGATGTCAGAAAATGATGCCTGATGGATATTGCCTAGATTAATTACCCCTTCACCATCTAGACAACATGGTACGACAGTTCCGTCCACAAGAATGGCCGCTTGGCTGCGAAGTGCATGGCAGAAGCCTCTACCTTCATCCTCAGGTGCTGTCATACTAGGCCACTGGAATTCATGATCTTGGTTCAAATAGACGTTGTTGGAGACTCTCACCCCTCCGCCTGGCACTACCTTTTCTTCGATCTTGTAATCTAGGCCAAATTCTTTCTCTATGATTTCGAGTGTCTGGCGGTTTCTACTCTTATCAATGTTTGTTGCGTTGTCCTGCGTCAAATTCCACAGACGGAATGAAAAGATGACATTATGCTCCTCCGCTTCACGGACAAAGGAGAGGATTTCCCTTAAATATCCTTCGCGGTTGGTTGAACCCTCATGTCCGTCAAAGCTGTGGAGCGAAAAGTTCATCTGTCTCAGCGCAGGCTTTCCAAGCAGCTTATGCCGATTTTTTGCGATCAATGTTCCGTTTGTTGTGATATTGACCTTAAAACCTTTTTCATGACTAATATCTAGTAGCTCATCGATCTTAGGATGGAGAAGCGGCTCCCCTTTGACGTGTAGATAAATGTAATTGGTGTGCGGTTTGATCTCATCCAACCTCTTCGAAAAGTCATCCACCTTAATAAAATTTGCCTTACGCTCCGTTGGCGGGCAAAAAGTACAGGCGAGATTGCAGATGCTTGTAATTTCTATATAAACTTTTTTAAATGATTTCAAGATTTTATCTCCATTCCAGTGTCATGATTGTACGATGCTTATTTGCTTGATCATACCCCACATCGTAACATAGGAGGGCTTTTACAGCTACAGCTCTCTACAGTCGGCCGATACCATGATGAATTCATGAGAATATATGATAGCCATGCACAGTCAAACCTAACAAAAAATCGAGGGCACCGGATTTTCCGGGCCCCCTGATTTTTACTCGCCAGTATATGGTGGTGCTAGCGCTGTTTATTCTGAATCGCTGTCTTCATCTCCTACAGCCTCGCCAGCTTTGTTACCCAATGCTGCGCCTGCGATACCACCTGCAATAGTGCCGATTGGACCCAATACGGAACCCACAGCAGCACCTACAACACCACCGCCTGCAGTTCCTACAGCTTCTCCAGCGTCAACATCCATGGTCGTGTCGCGGTCAGAATCAACGTTTTGATCTTTTTTATTAGCCATCCATCTCACTCCCTCGGAATTGTGATAGGAACCGCTTCTTCTTGCCAGACCAGTTCCAAATCATATCTTGCCCTAACGGATCTGAAAGAATTCTTAAAAGTTAATCTTCTCCAAGTAAAGTCCACATGCATCCGCCATTCCACCCGTCTGCACTCGTTCTTTGGAGAGTAAAATGGTCGGTATTTCTTCTGCTTCTTTTTCACCTAATCCGATCTCGATCAACGTTCCAATCATTTTCCGAACCATATTATACAGAAATCCGTTGCCACTTACTCGAAATTGGATAAAGCCTTCTACTTCTTCTACATCCAGCGAATATATTTTTCGTACCGTATCTTTTTTCTTAGACTTGGCGTTGGAATAAGCCGTAAAATCGTGTTCACCGATAAAATACTGGCATGCTCTTTTCATTTTTTCGATATCCAGCTTTTTCCCGACATGCATACTGTACTTTCTCATGAAAGGATGGCTATACACTTCGTTCCAAATCTTGTACAAATACGTTTTATCTTTCGCATTATAACGAGCGTGAAAACGGTCATCCACTAGCTCAACTTCCGTAATGCTAATATCCGGAGGTAAATAATGATTTAAAAAATTCATGATTTTAGATTCAGGCATATTGTCACTGATCTTAAAATTCGCTACTTGCGCAAGAGCGTGGACCCCCGCATCTGTTCTACTGGACCCAATGATTTCAATGGATTGACCTACCATGACGGATAAGGCATTTTCGATTTTCCCTTGAATGGTATTCTCACTATCACCCAGACGCTGCCAGCCCTTATAACGCCCGCCATCATATTGTATGGTCAATTTATAATTATTCATTGTTTACTCTATTCCTCCACATATGAATCGGTTATTTTTTTGCACAACTGTATAAAACAATGTAGTTCTTCTTCTGTCAACGTATTCTCAATTAAATTCATGGTTTCATTTCTAAATTTTTCTGATCTTAAAAGAAAATTCTTACCATCGGGAGTAATTAAAATGTCATAAGCTCGCCGGTCATTTTCCTGACGTTCTTGTGTAATGTATTTCTTCTCTAAAAGCCTTTTCGTTAATTTAGACATTCCAGCTTGTGAAATTCCACGAATCTCTGCTAACTCTTTAGTTGTTTTAGAGCCTTGTTTATCTAAAATATCCAATACATTATACTGAGCCGTAGTAACACCCTCAATGTTAAGACGATTAATATTACTAATAATCATACATTGAAAAGGAATATAATATTTTTCTAGTTCTTTTTTTGCCATGCATATTCCCCTCCCTTAATATATTTTTTTAAATATTGTCCTGTAATGGAGGAATTACAGTTTATTAGATCCTTTGCCGTTCCCTCGAATATTACTTCACCACCCTTTTGCCCTGCAAAAGGTCCTAGATCAATAATCCAATCTGCTTGACTAATAACGTCCAGATTATGTTCTATCACAATTACGGTGCTGCCTTGTTCAGCAAGACGGTTCAAAATTTTAAGGAGCTGGGATATATCTGACATATGAAGCCCAGTGGTTGGTTCATCCAGCACATATATATTCCCTTTACTTTCAAGTTCAGCGGCGAGTTTTACTCTTTGCAGTTCACCACCAGATAAAGTATTTAATGGTTGTCCAAGTGTGATATAAGTTATTCCTACGTCTGCTAGTCTATTTAAGGTTGCAGATATTTCTTTTTCGTAGAAAAAGTCTAAGGCTTCATCAACTGTCATGTTTAAAATTTCGCTTATACTTTTGTCACGCAACTTGTAATTTAATACCCCATCTATAAATCGATTGCCCTGACAAACCTCACATTCACTTACAACTGTATCCATAAAAGCCAAGTCTGTATATGTTACTCCCAAGCCCTTGCAGTTAGGGCAGGCTCCTTGTGAATTGAAGCTAAATAAAGCAGGTTTTACATGATTGGCTTTCGAAAACAACTCCCTTATGATATCGAATAATCCTGTAAAAGTAGCAATATTGGAACGTTTTGAAGCTTGGATTGGTTTCTGATCAATAAAAATCGTTTCAGGATAAAATTTGGGCAACACTTGATTGATTAACGTACTTTTTCCTGAACCTGCAACTCCAGTGACTACCGTCATAACCCCTTTAGGAATGTTCACATTAATATTTTTAAGATTATGCAAATGCGCGTTTTTCAAAGACAGCCATTCGGCTGGATTTCTAATGTTCTTTTTCAACTGGGTTTGATTGCATAAATATTTCCCCGTAAGTGTGTCTGCCTTTACCAAACCATTCAAAGTACCTTGATACATGATTTTCCCACCATTTGTTCCAGCTTTCGGCCCCATATCAATGATATGATCTGCAATTTCAATAACATCGGGATCATGCTCGACAATAAGAACGGTATTCCCTTTATCACGTAAAAGTTTTAATAAATCATTGATCTTATTTACATCATGAGGATGTAAACCAATGCTCGGTTCATCAAAAATATAAGTAAGATCCGTTAAGCTGCTTCCTAACTGCCGAACCATCTTTATCCGCTGTGATTCGCCGCCTGAAAGAGTTGACGTCTCACGGCTTAAACTTAAATAACCTAGACCGATTGAAACTAAATGTTCCAACCGATTTCTTAGAGCCATGACCATGGTTACTGCTTTGGGGTCTTTAATGGCATTGATAAAATCGAGCAGATCCGTAATTTGCATGTCCACACAATCCGCTATATTTTTATCATTTATTGTGCACTGCAAGACCTCATGATTTAATCTAGTACCGCCACAGAGGAGACACGCTTCTTTACTGACAATGCCAGCAATTTCTTTTTTATATTTCTTTGATTCTCCATCTTCTTTTTTTAAGAAACTTCTTTCAATTCGCGGTATAAGACCTTCATAAAGTGAAGTTTTCGGCCATTCCGGATCAGCAGTAGTTACTTTAATATCTGATTTGTATAAAAGCATCTCCAATTCTTCAGCTGTAAAATCTTTTATTTTTTTGTCGTTATCAAAAAAGCCTGAATGGATATATCTTTTTAATCTCCATCCGCCTGGTTCAAAGGTTGGAAACAAAATGGCTCCCTCAATGAGAGATTTGTTTTTATCCAACAGCCGCTCCATATTTATCGTATCGACTTTCCCTAATCCCTCGCATTTTGGACACATTCCAGAAGGATTATTAAATGAAAAAACATCGGAATAGCCAACAAAGGGCTGTCCAATCCGAGAAAACAGTAATCTTAGTAATGAATGTATATCTGTGATCGTTCCAACCGTTGACCTTGCGTTTCCTCCAATACGTTTTTGATCAATGATAATGGCAACAGATAAATTTTCAATAGCATCCACATTCGGTTGTCCATAGTGCGGCAAGCGATGCCGAATAAAACTTGAATACGTTTCATTGAGCTGCCTTTGCGATTCTGCTGCTACTGTATCAAACACTAAAGATGATTTTCCTGAACCTGAAACTCCAGTAAAGACAGTTATTTTTTTCTTTGGGATTCGCACATCAATATTTTTAAGGTTTTTCTCTCTAGCTCCAACTACATGTATATATTCTTCATCTTTCTTATCCATAAAATCACCTTTCAAAAAACATATTTACAACTTACATAACAGGGTAAATATATAACCTGGTTATTTATATTTAACACCTTTCTTTTTTTTAATGCAAACGTAATTTAGAAATCGTATATGCAGCCGCTTATATTTTATTTTCACTTCAGATCTCTCTTTACTCAAAAATAGGTTGCGAATTTTAGACGATGTTTGCGGATTATGGGATTCTGTAAACGGTATCATGCTTGCTACAATAGACATGCAACGAAACAAACTTAGTTCAGGGGGAATAAAAATGAAAAGGTTTTCTATGTTGCTTATAGCTTGCATGCTAGTTGTAGGGGCGCTAAGCGGTTGTGGAAATAGTGAGTCAGATTCGGGTTCATCTAATAAGCTCGTCATCTACAGTCCGAATAGCGAAGAGATCATCAAGACCATCATTCCAATGTTCGAGAAGCAGACGGGGATTACGGTTGAACTTGTAACGGCTGGAACAGGCGAAATTGTTAAGCGCTTACAGTCCGAGAAACAGAATCCTTACGCTGACGTTATGTTTGGTGGTTCCATGGCTGGTTACCGTGAAAATGCCGATCTATACGAGCCTTACGTGTCACCTGAAGACAAGAATTTAATTGAAGGTCATCGCAATACTTCGGGATTCGCTACCCCTTATATCTCAGATGGAAGTGTGTTACTCGTGAACAAAAACCTCATCGGCGATATTAAAATTGAAAGCTATGAGGATTTGCTCAACCCGCAGCTTAAAGGGAAAATTGCTTCTGCTGACCCAGCAAGCTCAAGCTCCGCTTTTGCACAGTTAACCAATATGCTGAAAGCGAAGGGCGGCGACTATGAGAATGATAAAGGCTGGGACTATGTTGGCAAATTGATCGAGAACCTAGACGGTAAAATTGCAAGCGGTTCCGGTGCCGTTCACAAAAGCGTTGCTGACGGTGAATATGTGGTTGGCCTAACTTACGAAGACCCTTCTAGCACTTATGTAAAGAACGGTGCTCCGGTAGAAGTTGTATATCCAACAGAAGGCGCAGTATTCCTGGATGCGGCATCCGCTATTATCAAAGATGCTCCGCACATGGACAATGCCAAGAAATTCATCGACTTCATTCTGTCTCAAGAAGCTCAAGATGCGTTTGGTACTCAATTAACGAACCGTCCGCTTCGCCAAGATACGAAGCTTGGTGATCACATGAAGCCATTGGCCGATATCAACATGATTGATGAAGACACAGACTATGTAAGTTCGCATAAATCCCAAATCGTTGAGCGTTACATCGATGTATTCACAAGCACCAAATAAACTATAAGAATTTAGGTGACAACTATGAGCGTAACAATAACCATTAAAGATTTAGTAAAAAAATATGGTGATGCAACCGTCATTCCTGAGTTGTCCCTGGAGATTAAGAAGGGTGAATTTTTCACCCTTCTCGGTCCTTCCGGGTGCGGCAAAACAACACTTCTGCGCATGATTGCTGGCTTTAACAGCATTGAAGGCGGAACGATTAACTTTAATGAGCGTGTCATTAATCAGGTCGAACCAGGTAAGCGAAACATCGGGATGGTGTTTCAGAGCTATGCCATCTTCCCTCACCTAACGGTTAAAGGAAATATCGCGTTCGGACTTGAGAATCGGAAATTATCCAAAGCTGAAATCAGCTCCAAAGTGGATGACATCTTGAAGGTCGTTCAAATCGAACAATTCAAAGATCGCATGCCGAAGAATTTGTCCGGTGGTCAGCAGCAGCGCGTTGCACTAGCCAGAGCGATCGTCATACGACCAGATGTCCTTCTTATGGACGAACCTCTATCCAACCTGGATGCCAAGCTTCGTGTCGACATGCGGAACGCGATTAAAGACATTCAAAGAGAAGTCGGGATTACAACCGTCTACGTAACGCACGATCAGGAAGAAGCTATGGCTGTATCCGATCGAATTGCAGTCATGAAATCAGGCGTGATTCAGCATCTCGGTACGCCACAAGAAATTTATCAACGTCCTGCGAATGTTTTCGTTGCTACCTTTATCGGACGTACCAACATTATCGAAGGAAGCTTAACGCGAGAAGCAGGCAGCTATAACCTGCAGATCGGTTCAGGCTATTCTGAAGAAATCTCTAACATTCAAGTGCCGACATCGAATGCGCAGAATACTCTTAATGTTAAAATTTCGGTTCGGCCTGAAGAGTTCATCATGACCGAGGATCAAACAGGCCTGAAAGCGACTATTGTACACAGCGTATTCTTAGGACAGAACACCCATTATTTTGTGGATTTGGAGTCCGGTCAACGTGTTGAAATCACACAGGAATCGAAATCCACACAAATACTTGAACCTGGTGAAGTCATTTATCTGAAGGTGAAAAAAGAGAAGATTAATGTTTATGATGCTGCAGGTGAATTGAACTATACAAGGGGCGGTCAACTATGAGGGGGACGCGCAAACGATTTGATGTCTGGACCAACATTTCGTTACTGATCTTCGCTTTCTACATTCTTTTTCTGGCCCTGCCTTTATTTACGATGTTGTTCAAAAGCGTTTACAACGGCACGACAGGCGACTTTTCACTCGCCTATTTCACAAAGTTTTTCAGTAAACCCTATTATTTAAATGCCCTGTTCAACAGTGTTAAAGTAACCGTCAGCGTAACATTACTTGCTGCCATCATCGCAACGCCGCTGGCCTATATCATGGCAACGGTTAAGATTAAAGGCAATTCAACCATTCGAGTGTTGATTCTGATCTCGTCGATGTCGGCCCCATTCATTGGAGCTTACTCCTGGATCCTGTTGTTAGGAAGAAGCGGCGTCATTACCAAATTCGTTAGTAACACATTTGGAATTACGATGCCTGATATATACGGTTTTACAGGTATAGTAGTGGTCTTAACCTTGCAGATGGTCCCTCTTATCTTCATGTATGTATCGGGGGCACTTAAGAATGTGGACCAATCGCTAATGGAAGCTGCAGAAAGCATGGGTTATAAGGGCCTCAGCAAAATGCGCAAAGTGCTGCTCCCGCTCATTACGCCAACCTTGCTTGCAGGCGGCCTGCTCGTATTCATGCGTGCACTCGCTGATTTTGGTACACCGATGCTGATTGGTGAAGGGTACAAGACAGTCCCTGTACTGATCTTTAACGAGTTCATCAGTGAGGTCGGCGGCGATGATGGCTTCGCTGCTGCGATCAGTGTCATTGTCGTTCTGTTTGCAACAACGATCTTCCTGCTTCAAAAATTCGTATCCAATCGTAAATCCTTTACGATGAGTGCGCTACATCCAATTGAATCCAAGAAGAAAAAAGGACTCGGCAACATTACGGCTCATGCCGTCATCTATCTGTATACTTTAATTGCGCTGTTGCCGCAACTATATGTCATCTATACTTCTTTCCTGAAATCAAACGGCAGAATCTTTGTAAAAGGGTTCTCGCTCCAAAGCTATCGGGATGCTTTCAATAATATTGGAGGCGTCATTACGAACACGTTCTTCCTGGCAATCGTGTCGCTTGTCGTCATCATCCTGTTAGCGATTCTGATCGCTTATGTAACGGTTCGAAGAAAGAATGCTTTAACGAACACGCTTGATATTTTCACGATGTTCCCTTATATCGTTCCCGGCTCCATTCTAGGGATTGCCTTATTGATCACGTTTAACAATAAGCCGCTGGCACTAAGCGGAACAGCCTTAATCATGATCATCTCATTCGTCATTCGGCGTCTGCCTTATACGATTCGATCGAGTGCAGCCATTCTGCATCAGATTAACGATGGTATTGAAGAAGCAGCGATCAGCCTAGGAGCTTCCCAGATGAAGACGTTCTTCAAGATTACACTTCCGATGATGCTTGCTGGCGTAGTCTCCGGTGCGATCTTAAGCTGGATTACCATCATTACCGAATTAAGTACTTCGATCATTCTTTATACAGGCAAGACGAAGACCGTAACGGTTGCCATTTATACCGAGGTCATTCGCGGAAACTATGGCGTTGCGGCAGCACTGTCCACTATCCTTACCGTGATTACGGTAGTGTCACTGCTAGTCTTCCTCAAGCTCTCTGGACAAAAAGAAGTCTCACTTTAAGAGAGGTAGTTCAAAAAGTCCGCTTTTGATCACGAAGTAATACAGAAAGTAACTCGGCATCGAATCTTGCGTTCACTCTCGAAGTCAATAGATTCATTTACATCCAAGTCGGTACCTGCAGCATGAGGACCGGCTTGGATGTATTTGGATTGTCTGCTATGAACAACGAGTAAGTATAATGTATAATGAGAGGCTTATCGTAAGTGGAGGGCAACATGGAACATAAAAAAAAGCGTAATTTCAAGGAATCAACCCGTCACTTATTTCGAATATATACGATTATCCCGTTTTCCATTTTAATCGTACTGTTCTTGGCTTTCACCATTATTAATGGCAGAATGAACCTGACCCAAAAAACGACCGAAGCTGCCCAATCCATTAGTCAGTCCATGGCAGGCGTATATCAGCAATACTACGAAGAGATTAATCAGATGGCCGTCTCCCCTACTGTTATGAACTATGTGAGCACACATTTGGGCAGTGATAAAGTGTACTCCCAGTTTTATGATTTCAATAATCATCAGAAGGTCAAGAGTATTTTCCATATCGTCAATACGGAAGGCATCTTCCTGGCTAGTTCCGCTCCGCCAGATGAACTGTATTCCAACTTTGCTTTTGGCAATCTCATTAATCGGATTGATCAGAGGCCGAGCGACACGCTGACCGAAATGAATAGCTTCCGTTATTCGCATGATCGCGATACGAGCTATACGTTTGGCAAAGCCATCGTAAAGGACAAGCAGACGATAGGCTATATCATCTACCAACTGTACGAATCAGACATCCAAAAAGTTATTTTTGAACAAAATAATGAGATAGCCATGATCACCGATGAACATAACACCATTATTGCCACAACTAGCAATGTTACTAAAGGTGTTCTGAACAAATTCAGCCCTAAGCTCGATAATCAGGGGCATGTTTTATTGAACGATGGCAAGTACTACATGTATTCCAAGCGAATACCTGACACGCCTATTCAAGTCATTACGCTCAATTCCTACAAATCAGAGCAATACACCTACTATACGGTGTCTTTCTTTGTTATTGCTGCCAGCCTTCTGCTATGGATCATGATTCAGTTCTTGGCCAACAAAATGTCCACGCGCAATTCTGAATCGATCGATAAATTAATTCATGCTTTGGCACAGCTGCGCGAAGGGAATTTCAATGGCTATGTCGACATTCAGACGAATGACGAGTTTGAGATTCTAGGTGATGAGTACAATGTGATGCTTGATCGATTAAAGGATCTGATGGAGAAAAATAAAGAGCTGTTAGAGCTCCGCACCATTATTGAGATTAAGCAGCTGCAATCACAGTTCCATCCGCATTTTATATTCAATGTACTGGAAACACTGCGCTATGCAATTAAGATTGACGCGAATCAGGCGCAGGAAATCGTCATGATTCTATCCAGACTACTTAGATACAGCATCGGACATGATCGCAGTGTTCAGCTGAAAGATGATATGAATTATGTACGTGATTACCTGAAGTTGCAGCAAATTCGTTTCAATGAACGACTGGAGTATCGGATTTCAGTAGCGGAGGAAACCCAAGATGTATATGTCCCTAAGCTTCTGCTTCAACCGATTATCGAAAACGCTATCAAGTATGGCTATCGAAATCAAGCCAATGTGCTTATTGAGATTAGGATCTACCCATCCACAGGAAAGCTGATTCTTGAGGTTCTCGACAACGGGCCAGGCATGAGTGAAGAGACGTTGCAGGAAGTTAATCAGATTTTGCAAAGTCAGACGAACGTTACGCAGCATATCGGGCTATACAACGTTCATCGTCGTTTAGTGCTTCTATATGGTGAAGAATCCGGCATCCACATTGACAGCACGCAAGGAAAAGGCACCTGTGTGACACTTACAATTCCTTACGAATGGAGTGGATATCATGTTTAAAGTTCTGCTTGTTGAAGATGAAGATATGATTCGCAGGGGGATACGATTCAGCATTGATTGGCTTAAATACGATTGTATCGTCATTGAAGAAGCGCTTAACGGGCAAGATGGCTATGAGAAGATCTGTAAGCTTAAGCCGGATATTGTCATATCGGACATCAACATGCCGATTATGGATGGCATCTCGATGATTAGAGAGGGGCTGCAGAAGCATACCTTCAGCAGCATTATTATTTCAGGCTATAATGAATTTCATCTCGCCAAGCAAGCACTCCAGTTAGGCGTAACTGAATTTTTAGTGAAGCCATTAGAGGATGATCAGTTGGTTACAGCACTGGAATCTGCCAAAGCAAAAGTGGATTTAATACGCAAATATGAAATCATCTCTAATCATCCGCAAGAAAAAGAAGAGATTATTAACAGCAAATTTTTAGAGAAAGAAACAAAAACATCTAAATACGTATCCAAAATGATCGCCTATGTACAGGAGAACTATGCAAAGAAAGTCAGCATCCATGACCTCGTTGAGGAGCTTGGCTTAAGCGCCTATTACTTGAACCAAAAATTCAAGGCAGAGACAAGCTATACGTTCAATGAGTTTCTCAACCGCTATCGCATCCAAAAATCGATAGATTTACTGAAATCAGGGGATAACAAGGTATATACAATCGCTCAAGATATCGGCTTTAGTGACTACAAGTACTTTATTAGTATCTTCAAAAAGTACGCCCACGTTACGCCAAGCCAATATCAAGAGTATTTCGAGGACAAGAACTTATAGCATTATATAGTCTTTCCTACCAACAGTGAGCAACACTCCACATGTGTAGGTTGCGTAAATAGGCAGTCCTTCGATGTGGCAGTATTCACTAATTATTGTCCATCTACCTCTTGGTACGGTTTCACAGCTCACCTTAGGGTGGGCTTTTTTATTTAGTTGTCATTGTAATCAATACACACTAAATTGACAATTGAATAACGTTACAGTAAACTGTAAACAATACACTATAGTGTAACAGTAACAGTTAAATGTCATTGGAGGTGTGTCATGAATAGCTATACCGCTAAACAAATAGCAGAAGTTCTCCAACAAGACGACCCACGCATGAATTTGCGAACAGTAAGGTATTACACGCAGATTGGTATGGTACCGCCCCTTGAATTAGTCGGTAATAAGAGGGTTTACACGGATAATCACATTCACTACTTTCGCGCTATTATCACCTTATCAAGAACTGGCGAAACATTGGCCTCCATTCAGGAAACATTGAAGAAACTTTCCTTGGAGGATATTGAAAAAATCAGTCAACAAATGACACTGTATGAACCTAGCCGAATTATTGAAAACGAAACACTGAAAATAACGGATGATGTCATAATAACGATAAGCCCTCGGATTTCTGCAGAATTAAAACAAAAAGTTATTGATTCGGTATCTCAGGCATTGAGGGGTGAAAATCAATGATGCTTGAAATTAAATTAGCCAAGTCATTGATGGAGAACGAAGAAGGAATGAATCATTTATGGATACAGATACTTCGAGATGAAAAAGTCGAATCTCAAAAATCGGAACTCGACATCCAGCTTCCGAATGGCGTTTATCGCTCACGTAACCTCAATGGTTATGTTGAGAATGAACGAGAACAAATTGTCCTTGATGTACAGGACAAAGAGGTTATGATAGAAATCTTCACCCAAAACGCAATTGCATGTGGTGAAATGACAATTTCTGTGACCTTGTTTTCACGCGAAACCTCGGTAAGCAAGGAAATTCCAATTCATTTAGTGAATGAAAATGAAATGGATATGGTCGAGATTGACGAACAAGTTGTAGAACGAATTAAAGAATTAAGTAATACCAATAACCCACCCAATAATGAAGAAACAAATGTCTTATTCATTCAACCAAAGGTTTTGGAAACAAGGGATAATGAGTTTTCATATTTAGAAAAGAAATACCGTGTCGATTACTAAAAAGGATGGGAGCGTAACTATGAATCTAATTCCTTACGTTGTCGAACAATCCTCTAGGGGCGAAAGAGCCTACGATATTTACTCAAGGCTCTTGCAAGACCGAATCCTATTTGTGTCCGGCGAAATTACTGACGAGGTTGCAAACAGCGTTATATCACAGCTTCTTTATTTAGATGCTACTGATTCGGAGAAGGATATAAACATGTATATTAACTCGCCAGGCGGCTCAATTACTGCAGGTATGGGGATTTATGATGCAATGCAGTTAGTGAAAGCTGACGTAACAACTCTATGTGTTGGTATGGCGGCTTCAATGGGTGCTTTTTTATTGGCAAACGGAGCAAAAGGAAAACGGCTTGCACTTCCTAACAGTGAAGTCATGATTCACCAACCTCTCGGCGGAGCACGAGGTCAAGCAACGGATATAGAAATAAGCGCCAAACGTATTATTCGATTGAGAAGTAAGATAAACCACATATTGGCTCAACAAACGGGGCAAGCACTTGAGAAACTTGAAAGAGATACCGACAGAGATAACTTTATGGACGCCCACGAAGCAAAGGCATACGGGCTAATTGACAAAGTCATTGTAGCTCAATAACCGACAGATCGGTGGTGGAGTTCATTCGACCTATACCTGAAAACGACTCCCTATACAGGAGTCGTTTTCATCAATTGCCCTAGAGTTCCTTGCCAAAACAAATGGATTCTTCTTCTAAACCCTTTGGCAATTTCTCTCTCAATCATCGTAATTCCAATTTTTCATAAGCATCATTCATATTTATCAGTTCAGCGCTTACTTCTCTTGCTATACTTCTGCATGTATTCTTTTTTCTTTTCCTTCAATCGGCTCAATTCCCTTTGTTGAGTTAGATAGCGTTCATAACGCTCCCGTGATATCACTCCGCTATCAATAGCTGATTGAACCGCACAATCCGGCTCTGTTCTGTGAGTACAATTCGAGAATTTACATTGGGCGACAATATCCACGACATCTGTAAATACCGAATCAAGATCACCGTTCTCTGCCCACAATTGCAGTTCTTTCATACCCGGAGTATCCACGATCATACATCCCGAGTGATGAAAGAACAACTGTCTGTGAGTTGTTGTATGCTTGCCCTTACCAGAATAATTACTTGTTTGATTTGTTGTCTGCACTTCCTGTTCAAGAAGGGAATTAAGCAAGGTAGATTTCCCAACGCCTGACGACCCGAGAAATACAATCGTTTTGCCTTCGACCATGTAATTCAAAATTGGATCAAATCCAATTTTGTTAGCGGCACTTATTGGCAACACAAGTGAACCACCAGCTATTTCATTTACCTGAGACAAATACTCTTCGGGCTTGTCGCACAAGTCAATCTTGTTGAGCAGAATGACTATTTCTAGCCTTTGATGCTTAGCAAGCGTCATATATCGTTCAATTCTTGATATGTTAAAGTTTCCGTCCATCCCGCACATAATAAATACTGTATCAATGTTGGATACGATTACCTGTTCCTCGGTTATACCACCTTCAATAACACCGTTCTTCATTTTTCTCCCCCCAGATATCGGGGCTTTCCTTGAGAAACAATTTTTCCTTTGTAGAACCATATGAATCAAGGCATGGTTTGACTCTTCAATGTGCTCTGCCAGCACAAAATCTCCAACTACAGGATAATCTCTAAGGTGATTTGCTTTAAAACGAAATTTACCTGTAACCTTCGCTGTGAAATCCCCTTGCTCCGAAACAAGATGGTATCGATCATTATGCTGAGATACAACCTTTGCCGGTATATATTTGTTATGTTTAGACGGTATCAATTGTTCAAAAAAGAATGAATCCCAGCCCATTGACTGCAATGATTTCATTGATATATCTACCTCCAGTAACCTTTTTTTGCGCGCAAAAAGACCGCAGGCTATGTCTGCGGTCTACTTAATCCTTATTGGAGGGTAAAAAACCATAAGCAAATAAACCCTCTCTTTTAGAAGAAAAAATGAGCAGTACAATCCTTAAAGAGTGGCAGACCTAGTGTCTGCCCACAATATTCAGTTAAGAATCACCTTAAAATTAACAGTTGTAGTAATAGCCCGGCGTTTCATGCCGCTCACTCCCTTCAAAGAAAGATATTTCCATCTTACCCCAGATTGTTGATGGAAGCAATTTCTAATTTAGTAGTATTTACTTGAAATCACATTAAAACTATCCACATATCAGCTAGCCTCTTCCTCTTTCTGCATGATGGATCCACCTGACCAGAACAGGATTCCATTACGATTATGTCCTCATTGCAGCGTAAGAACGATCTGATCCCCGGAACGGGTAATTTTGTAGATACCCTCCTGCATGTCAACGCCATAATGCTTTTTCAACAACCGCTTTGCGTCGGAATCCGTCTCCACAACGACCAGATAATCGTAGCCGCTCAGAAGATTGTCCATGTTGTCCTCATAGAACAACACAATCCCGTCCACTTTTGGGGCATACAAAAAATACTTCCCGACGTATTGCATGTAATAGTTCGTGACCTGCTGATCCCTGTCCGAGGCGTAGAAGAGATATCTGTGGTTATCCTCCTGGCCACCTTTGTACCACCGATCACCGGTAACCGCATAAATCTTGTGCGGAAGCGTCGTATCGTAGCTTTTGGCGATGGAGACGATACCATTGTATTCCGATAAAAGGATGGTGGCTGCAATAGCTATACAGGCTATAATTCCTTTTTGATAATAGCCTTTCGTCTCGAAACTCTTAAATGCACGATAATCGGGCACTTCACCGATTTTATAGTGGAATGAACGCTCCAGGTCTATCGCAGCGCACAGCACCAGCCCGCCGGCAAACAGCACCACTATGCTCGATGCATAACGCTCAAAGCCTGCCAGCCTAATCGCCTCATCCAGCGGCATCGAGTAGAGGTACAGCGCCAGAATCCCTGCATAGTACAGTAACAGTACGATATCCAGAGCAATCAGTGCTTTCCACAAGTTCCACTTCTTCTTCAACACAACTACCGCAAATACAGAAGCTGCGATCGCTACAAGATGAAAGATAACAATCCCGATCACCGGCCGTGTCGTAAGGTCGGTACTAGATCTTAGAAATAGCGAAATAATCTCACGCATCTGCTCCGGAGTCTTTCCGATCTGCAAACCGGAGGCAGCAACATCGAACTTGTTATCTACCCCCTGGAACACCGTCGCCATTCGCCAGCTCCAGCCGAAGTAAGGAATTAGTGCGCCGCAGATCGTTCCCACCACAGCGAGCGCAGGTTTCCAACCGGACTTTTGCCCATGAGTTAGCCATGTATACACTAGAAAGATCAGGCCGATGGCCGCAAAAATAATACCGGTGCTTTTAACGACTGTCAGCAACCCCACCAGCGGGAGAACGACAATGCATGCTCGCTTCATATCATTACGATACTGATAGACAACTGCCAAGATCGCTAGTGCATATATCGGGAGCAAGAAGTCCACCAACAGATTGGTGATGCGGATCGTAATATTGAAAAAAGAAAGCGTAGATAAGCCGAGTCCGAGAAAAGCATACAGAAGAAAGCGCTTCTTTTCGGAAACGATGCCGAACATGGCATAAAAACAGGAGAAGATAAGCAGCCCTTGCGCCAATAGCATAACGGATTGGGAATGTCCCGCGAAACGGCAGACATAATAGAGAAAAGACGAGACGCCAAGCGGATAATTTTTAAAATCAATGAGATTGGAGTCTGGCGTCGGAAAGGCGTCCGTACTTAACATCTGCTTCAAAACGATAGCCCAGTGGGAAAAATTATCGTAGTGCGTCAATTTGTTCTGGAAAAGCACCAGCAGAAAAATGAAGCTTCCTACGAGAAAACAAAGCTGGGATATGGAAAAGGAAATGCGGAATGAAGCCCCTTGGCGCAGCCAGAGAAACGCGATCACAACAAACGCAAGCAGGCCCAGGACCATAACGGCAAGGCTCCCCATAAAGAGCTGCCCTGCCAAACCGCTAAAAAAAACAATGCAGGCAATCGATGAGAACACGAATACAGGGATGAACTCCCATTGTAGTGAAAGTGTCTTCCGAACAATAAGCAAGTAACCAAGAAAGGAGAATACCAATAAAACTCCCATCAAAAGTTGAAGCATAATCAGCATCTCTATCTCTCCTAACCCTCTCTAGTGAAACTCTCGGAATGCGGATGGATCAAATCATCCAACAGTTGATCTATAAGGCCGCGCTCCACAATATCGTCGATATTCTCAACCGAGAGAAGCACCTCGTGATGACCGGCTGTAGTTTTTCCTGTATGCTGCAAAATGACTTCAATATTATTTTTTGTATAAAAAGTAACCAAAGCCCCTGCCGAAATATCGCCTTGGAAGCCAGAGGCGGAAAAGAAACGGTAATTGAAGCTGCGTAGCGTACAGCTAGCACCATTTGTAAAAACGATCGGAAGCTGAAGTCGGATCCGAGGCATTTTTCTCTTATCCGATCTGGGTTGGACAATACGCTTTTTCACATTGCGAAGCATATCGTCATAAGCCGTATCCCAAAGATTCATCTGCTCTGGCAAAGAATGTTTTCGGTCATAAATGATTTGCATGTATTGGCGTTTATCCCTCTCATTGACCGGCTGAACCTTTGCAGAATAGCGCCAGCCCTCTCCGTCCTTTTTCACATAGACGATGACTGCATCGAGATTCGCCTCATAGCGCTCGGTTTTCACGACCAAAGAGATCTTAGTCTGTTGCGGCAAGTAAATAGGATACGAGACATATAGGGCAATGCCTTGCTCGGATACATCTACGGTCTGGGCCTGATTGTGCAGGTTGTTAGCTTTGTAGTGGATTGTTACATCCTCTTGTGCCCGAATACGCTCTGTCTCACGATAAGCGCGGCGGCCGATCATGAAGAATAGGGCGTAAAATAATGCAATCATATTATAAATCAGCCAAAAAATGATGATACTGCTGTAGAACAGAGCTAAGCCGTACTTGCCATGCACAAACCGGACCACTGCCGCAACCGAAAGAAGAAGAAGGATGATATGCGGAATTGCATACAACAGGGACGACATCCATTTTCGGCCGGCGGCCTTGTTTTTGTTCGTAACCTTGAATTTTCTTTCATGGATGCCCAAGGTTTCAAGGAAGACAGGCACAATCAGATACGGCATAAATATGGTATCAATGACTTGACTCCAGCGCTGATTTCGAATATTGCTTGACAGATAACGCATCGACATACTGTAGCAAAAATAGGACGGAAGCCAAAATATTAAAATTTCCCAAAAGCTAGTATTTACAATTTGGAAGTCAAATAGCGCAAATAAAATGGGAGCCATAATGAAAATCAACCGATTAAAAAAGGACCACCAGTACAAGTAGCTGCTCAAGTAAGTAACTCTCGTCCAGAAGGGAAGCTTCTTGGAAAAGATAGCGCGGGTATTCTGCAAGCTTTGAATAATGCCCCTTGCCCAGCGGGTGCGCTGCTTAATCATGCTCTGGATCGTTGTCGTGGTCAGCCCGGCGGCCTGAACCTCCTGGGTTGCATAAGTAATATAGCCCGCTTGCTGCAAGCGGACGCTCGTCTCAAAATCCTCGGTGATCGTTTTCAGCGGAAAACCATGGATTTCCTCCATAGCTTTCCGGGAAATGACCGTATTGCTCCCTGTATAAGCCACCGCATTGGAGGCATTACGCAAAATATTAACCTCTCTTGAGAAGAAATCCTGCTCGTTAGGAATTTCCTGCTCTGCATAAAGGTTAAATTGGAATAGATCCGGATTGTAGAAGCTCTGAGGGGTCTGAACCAGCCCCAGCTTAAATTTTTCATCCAATTCATCCTCTCGGCGAAGCCGCCATTGCCCATTTTCCTCTATAAACTTGGAGAGCAGGAAATACGGAACGGTCTTCATCAGAAAGGTGTGCTGCGGAATCATGTCAGCATCAAAGGTTGCAATGAGCGGGGAGGAGGTTTTGCTCAGTGCATTGTTCAAGTTGCCAGATTTGGCCTCCGTGTTTCCGGGAAAGCCAAGATACCCGACGCCAAACTGTCTAGCAAGCTCCTCAACCTCAGGCCGTCCTCCATCGTCACACAAATAAATATGAACCTTCTGTTTGTCCGGATAATCCATAAACGTACAGGCATTGACGGTTTTATACAACAGATCGACCGGCTCATTGTGCGTGGCAATGAATACATCTACATCTGGATAATGCTCCGGCGGAATGGTTGGAAAGCTAAGCTGTGTACGTTCCTTTTGCATCTTCTGAAAAAACAATTCAAAGGTAGTCAGCACCGTTACCGTTTCAGCCACAATCAGCAGGATACCGAAAACCATGTTCAAAAAACCTTGATCCCATGGCAGCGTAAAAATCATGCGCCATAGCAAATAAATAGACATTAGGATCATCGTGACGACAAACAGAACATTTTGCCGCTTTTTGTTTAGCACTAAAGCCGCTGCCTCCTTGCTGCAAATACCCACCGCCGCTGCATCTGAAAACTGAGCAGGAACAGCAAGGCATCACAGACGATTTTCGCTATTTTCTCACTCATGAAGAAAATCGTATGGATCAAATATACCCCGGTACTGGAAAGCAAGATCACGAACGCGCATAGCATCAAATAGCGCCATAGACTTCCCTGGGTATCCTCTTTGTGGAATACAAAGTGCTTATTCAGCAAATAGTTGACCATAATGGAAATGATTCTTGCAATCACCGTGGCCAATAGAATCCTTACATAGTCATGCTGGCCCAACATCGGCCGCAAAAAGTCGATCAAAAACCATGCGATTCCTATATCAACTGCAGCACTGGCAATCGAAGAGGAAATAAATCGCACGAAATTGGAGAACAGAACACTCATCACCCGGGCGCTGTCCCGGATCGCTTTAAAATGAGTCCCCGCATTTCCATTTTCATAAATGACTTGAATCGGCAGGGTATGAATCGGTATGCCAGACTGGATACAGGAGATGAGCATCTGCAGCTCGTATTCAAATCGGGAGCCGTGAACGCCTTGCATAAATGCAAGCAGCTGGGGGCCGAAGGCACGAAGCCCTGTCTGGGTATCTGACAGCCGCTTGCCGTACAGCATGGCAAAAATAATGGAGGTAATCCGATTGCCCAGCAAAGACTTGGGCGGTATTCCTCCCTCACTGAAGTTCCTTACCCCTAGAACCAGCGCGTCAGGATGGCGTTGCGCTTCTTTGGCAAGCCGGTATACATCCTCTGCAGCGTGCTGTCCGTCTGAATCTGCAGTTACAACGGAGGAAACCTCATCAAACTGCTGTTCGATATACTGAAAGCCAGTCTTGAGTGCAGCGCCCTTCCCTTGATTTTCCGTATGCCGCAGCAAGATACAACCGTTCTCACTGAGCTCCCTAAAAATCGACTGGTACTCCTCACCAGAGCCGTCGTCCACAATAACAATATTCATAAGGCCGTATTCTCGCAATTCCTGTACATAGGACAATAGTCTCTCGTCTGGTTCAAGCGATGGAATAAGGATAATAGTTTCGCCCTTTTGTTTCCCCATAATCCTCCTAAAAAGACCCAATTTTACATATTTTCGCAAATTTTTATTGAATTTTGTATAGTATAACATCGAAACTTGAATCTAGCATGGTAAAAAAGGACTACTGAAATTATGGATTAAAACGAAAATATCGGTGATAGGGAGACTGCAATGAAGCCGACCGATGCGTGTTGGCATACATGCAGGAACAAACCTTGCCCGCCGCAAGACCATACAGTTCTCTCACATGGACGATTCTACGAAGAGAAGAAGCGTACCTCAGGCTGTATGAGATGGACGAGATCGACCGCCAGCTTGTTCGCGGGTCGCCTAAACGACCTGAAGAGGGAGCTCGACACCGAGCCCACCTGCCGGTCGAAGACCGACAAGCATTTTTTAAGTATAGCCCCTTCCGCTGAACCATTAGCGAAGGTGCTTTTCCTTTGTCCGGGAAAACCCCGAAACTCAATCAGACATTGTTCATCACCTTTTAACATTTTTATACAATTAAATGCAGCTCTAAATCACTAAGTTCTCACCAACAACACACAGCACTCCACGTGTATCGAGTATGGTTATACCTAAGCCCCAATCCACAGATTCAGTATCGCAGTCTCTACCATCAATTCCATTCTCCGCTTTGCCACTACTTGTGATACGGTTCTCTTAATAGCTTGCTTATGTAGTAACTGTCAAGTACAATCTCGTGTCTAATATGTTTTACCATCACTTGTGATACGGTTCAGCTTAACGGGTCTATCGTCGAAAAAAGTAAGAGCTGGTAGAGATCAACATTTACGTACGAGGATTTCTTTATACCTTTATGAAACTTAACGATTCTCATAACAGGAATATAACACCCTTACTAAAGGTCGGTCACACGTAAGTTGGTGCATCTCTTCGAAGTAATTCTTGTTCACTTACCAGCCCACTGTCCTTTTCTGATTTTGTTTAAGCGTACCATGTTGTTCTGAATAATTTCTAAATATGACAAACCGAAGAAGCCATTTTGCAACTTAGCCACGACGACGAAATGAGATACAAGCTTCTGATTCAGGGAGTCAAGCGGTTATTGGAAGATCGCAAGCGGGGACGAAATAAACTCATGCAAGTTCTTAAATTCCCGCAAAGAAAAAAGAACATGCAGGCCGCGAAATGGTCATGAGTCAAATCCAAACTGAATGCGGCGAAACAATGCAAGATTTAAGTCACAGTATAGCGGCTTGAGGCGGAGGGAGCAGGCCTGATAGGCTGGATGCCGGAGCGAACAAGGTCCCTTAGACCACTTCGCCCATCGCAGGAGCATCGGGCCCGCTAAAAGCTCCGGGTTAAGCCCCGGCATTCTAGAAACAGCCCCTAAAACCAAAGGTTGTCTTAGAGGCTCAAGTATCACTCTAATACACCTTCCTACAACATTCTCTGCACTTCTCCCCCACACCCCAATTTTTCGCCGTCACTTATATGATACGGTTCACCGCTACTAATCTTAAACGATTTTACACATGCTGGAGCCCCCCTGCTCCACAAAAACCTTCAATAGAAAAATGCTCTCAATATGTGTTAAGTAGACAGTGTGAACATGCGCGGTGCAAGATTAGAACCTTACACCGCCGTTGTTTCATACCCTCTATTTTATTTATACGTCTCAGTCGATCATCTGATCTAAATGAGCATCCCGGCAATAGCTGCGCTCAATAGGTTAGCTAATGTTGCTGCAATAACCGCACGTAAGCCCATCTCAGCGATATCTTGTCTTCTTGAAGGAGCAATCCCGCCCAAACCTCCAATGATCAGTGCAATCGCAGCTAGATTGGCAAAGCCGCAAAGTGCAAAACTAATAATTACGGCGGTTTTTGGAGACAAATTAGCAATCTCAGGTGCAAAAGAAGTGTACGCTACAAATTCGTTTAGCACAAACTTTTGACCGATGAAAGATCCAGCTTGTAGGGCTTCATCCCATGGAACACCGATCATAAAGGCAATCGGCGCAAACAGATAGCCTAAAATTTGCTCCAGCGTCAGCGCTTCTAAACCAAATATGCCGCCAAACCAGCCAATAATCGTGTTTACTAAGAAGATAAGCGATATAAACGCCAGCAGCAGTGCACCAACACCGGCAGCCATTTTTAGCCCTTCCGAAGCCCCGCGAGCAGCGGAATCGATGACATTTCTGGACTCCGTGTCTTTAATCATTTCAACACGATCAACTCTAATTTGATGCTCTGTTTCAGGAACCAATAATTTAGCCATTAGCAAACCACCCGGAGCTCCCATGAATGCTGCTGCAAGCAAATATTCAATAGGAACACCAAGCATAGCGTATCCACCTAGAACAGAACCAGAAACGCACGCCAGTCCGCCTACCATAACAGCAAACAACTCTGACTTGGTCATTTTCTCGATGTAAGGCTTGATGACAAGTGGCGCTTCTGTCGGACCTAGGAAAATATTCGCAGCCGCTGACATGGATTCCGTTTCACTCGTTTTGAGCACCTTTGCTAAAAATCCACCAATAATTTTCGTAGCCCACTGCATAATTCCAAGATAGTAAAGAACCGATATTAAGGAAGAGAAGAAGATAATAATCGGCAATACTTGTAAAGCGAACGTGAAGCCTGCATTTTCTGCACCTAGTATCCCGCCAAACAAGAACTGAATTCCTGCATTTGTAGAATCTATGATGCTTTGAACGACGGCTGCCAAGTATTCGAGAATTTTTTTACCAAATTCCCATTTTAATACGATCAATGCAAAAATGAACTGAATCGCAAACGCGCCAATGACCGTTCTCGGATTGATCGCCTTACGGTTTTTCGAAAACGCAACGGCTATTAAAAAAATGCCTAAGATGCCTAGAACTCCCCAAATGAATTGCATATACATATCCTTTCTTCATGTGCAGTGACCCGGAATGTAAAAGTGAAAGGGCTGGAAATAGCCGCTCTCCATTTCAGAAGACGACTATTTTCATGCATTAGTTAATAGATTTCAATACTTCAAATAGCATCTCTTTAAAAGCATTGCGATCAATCGCTTCACAGACGCGAACATTGCGAGTGCGTTCCAAACGATGGTTAATATCTACAAGGCTATAGCCTCTTGTCAGCTCGCCAACGGTCTCAATATCAACGTGATATAGATTAGACTTCGTCATAATCTTCTCATCCGCTGCTACTGCTGCGAGCAACGTATCTGGATGTGTTGTGCCATTTAGTCTATGTACCGTTTTATTAAATCTCATAACGACTTTGTTGACATCTTTGAAAAACTTCGCGCCTTTTGTCGCCAGAGCTTCGATCTCTGCATGATCGTTATCATCCATAATGGAATACTCTGTACACATTTCCCAACCAACCATGGTGATTGGAATGCCCGAATGAAGGACAATTTTAGCTGCTTCAGGATCAACGTAGAAATTGTACTCCGCACTCGGCGTAATATTTCCTAGCGCATTGTTCGTGCCGCCCATAATATAAAGATGCGGTATTTGGGGTACAATGGTCGGGTCCTTCTTAATCGCCATTGCAATATTCGTTAACGGCGCAATCGCTATTAGATGGATCTCTCCAGGATTTTTGTGAACGGCATCAATAAGAAAATCGACGGCATGTCCTTTTTCAGGAGACTGAATCGCTTTTTCAAAAAACGAATCCCCCATTCCATCCTTACCATGCACATCCTCAACCGTACGATGCTCTTTTTGACCTAGACCCATCAATGGGCGCTCATGCCCTTTATAAACAGGAACTTGTCCACTTTTCCCAGCTACTTGAACGGTGTAAAGTGCATTTTCAACCTGTTGATCGAACTGGACATTACCACCCGTCATCATAATGCCTTCTACTTGAAAATAATGAAGTGCTGTTAAAATGGCAATCGTATCATCGCCTGCTGTGTCGGTATCAATAATAACTCGCTTTTTGTCTGACATTATGAAACCCTCTCTGTTGCTTTTTTCGCCAATTCTGTCATGTAATCAAAGAATGCATCCCGATCCACGTCATAAACGACATTTACCGGACGTCCGTCAGCCGTTTCAGCGGTTCGGCCTTGGCTTGCACCTTCTGTAAGCACAATGCTGTTCACCGTCTGCACCTTAACCAGATCGCTTTTGCCAACAAACGCTGTCGTTAATACATCCCACAGATAGTATGTTGAGTTCGTCGAGAAGTGAACAAGCGGCGGCACCATCGCGTAGCATTGGCCAAGGAAATCAACACCGATATGCTTGCGTTCTGAAGCCCAGCGCTCACGAACATCTAGTGTAAGTGGTACCTGATTTGTGCTTTCTAGTGCTACTAAATCAATCTCGATCCCGCTTTCCCATACACGAGCAGCTGCTTCAGGGTCCCAGAATACATTCCACTCTGCTGTTCCATCATGCTCAGGCTCATGCACATTTCCTTCTTCACGGAATGTACCACCCATCCACACAAGGCGTTCTACTTTTTCTTCGATCGTAGGATCGATATCTAATGCACGAGCAAGGTCAGTAAGCGGACCTGTAAATAGCAAAGTCGTCTTTCCTTCCGTTGCACGTAACGTTTCTATAATATGAAGATGTGCCGGCTTGTCCGCTACTGGAGTAATGACTTTACCAGATTCATTGAGAAGCGGTAGTGCGTCAACATAGAACGCATGCATACGCCAGTCCTTTGGAAAAGGATTCTTCCCACGAGAATTGGACTCTGCTACATCCACACCACCGTTACCGAAACGATCAATAATTTTACGGCTTGCAAACATAGCTGGTTCTAAGTAACAATCCGCTGGAATGACCGAAACTCCCGTCAACTCAACATTGTCCATTTGCAGTAGCAAAAATAACGAAATTAAATCATCAACGCCGCCATCGTGATTAAAGTAAATATTCTTCTTCATCTTAGCTCCATTCCCATACATCAACACTTCATTTATAGTAAGTGTAATTTCTGCATCAATGTATAAAGTGTTTTAAAACCGAACAATAATTTAAAAAATAACCTTAATTATTCGTATTCCAATAAATATAATACCAAAATTTTAATAAAAAATAAACAATCATTAATAAAAATATCAAAATTGAGGTTATGAAGCGGGGTAATCGGTCGATTGTGTCATCCCCCCTCCTACTATTTGTAGTGGTATTATGTAGGGGAAAAGGTACGACGAAGAAAATAGGGGAAAGGGAGTTTGAACAAACTTTATGCCAATTATATGTCTTGAGGGAGCAAGTGCTGTTGGGAAAACAACCACATCAAAAACACTTGCTGAACAATATGGTGCTTATATTGTTGAGGAGGTTCATTTTCTTTTTGAACAGCCTAAATTAGAGCCTCATGAAATAACACAGTGGTTGCTTGAAAGACAACTTGATCGATGGAGGATCGCCCGAGAAAAACTACAATCGCACGATCTGGTTGTGTTGGACGGAGACCATTTCAAAATGTGGTATGACTGGATCTATGGTGAGGATAAAGCTGCATTTCAAACGTCCTACTCCTTTTTTAAGAAAGAAATTATGAATAGCCATTTTGGCTTTCCGGATAAATATTTTGTTCTATATATCAACCAAGAGGAATTAACGACTCGTAAAGTAAATGACACTACGAGAAGCCGTAGAAATTTTGAAAAGCATTTAAAATTGATCGACCCCCAAAAGGAATATTTTAAAGCACTAAATAACTTCCGTCCCAATTATGTGGAATTCATTGAAGCCAAAAGCGTAGAACAGAACATACAAATTATCCTCGATTCCGTATCTAATCTTTCAAGCACAAATCGAGATTCGCTGGAGTTATTTGAAAATGTTATGGAATGGTTTTGTAGGAACGAAATCGATGAATCCTAACCGTCCTTTTTAATGTCTTGACCGTAGCCTGGAACAGCATAAATGTTACTTTCAGCACAGATAAGATGCCTTTGAAGAGCAATTATCAATATTCCTCCTGCGAGCAGCTACAATACAAGTACCAAACCACTTTAGGGGGAATAGCCAATGCTGTTGGATACGAAAAATAAAAAAATGATATTTTACATTGCCATGATCGTACTATGGGGGGCGACGGGCGTAGCATATACAGTGAAGAAAGATCTGCTCCTCTCCCTCATATCGTTTGCCCTCGTGCTTGGTATCGGAGTAAAGCTCTATAACACAATAAAAGACTCACACGAGTAGGAGCAGGGAACGGTATGATATTAGAAGTGAATCATGTGAACGGCTGGTATACGAAGGATAAACACATTATCGAAGATGTTCATTTTCAAGTTGAAGCGGGCAAAATTTACGCCTTGCTCGGCACCAACGGTGCTGGCAAAACAACCCTGCTCCATATCCTCACATCCATCCATAGCCAATATAGCGGAGAAATTTATGTATGCGGCGAGAAGCTGACACCTGACAATATTGTACGGCTGAAGCAGCAACGATATTTTATCCCGGATCATCCGGACTTGTTCGATGAAATGTCGCCGCTAGCCTTTATGGAATTTGTGCACGGGTTATACGGTAAAACATTCGATATACAGAGATTTCAACAATTGTGCGGGGCATTCGCCTTTGAGACATACGTCCATCAGAAGATTAGCACCTTGTCGCTAGGCAACAGACAGAAGACGGCTTTAATCAACGGACTGCTGCTCCAATGTCCCTTGCTCATTATGGACGAGCCGCTGGTCGGTCTGGACGTCGTGGCCATCGAAACGTTCTATCAAGAGCTGCGGGCATATGTGGCGCAAGGGAATTCTGCACTTCTATCCACGCACTTGTTCCAAGTAGTCGACAGTGTGTGTGATGAAGCCTTTATTCTTCATCAAGGAAAAATAAAAGATCATGTAGTGGTTAATAAGCAGCGTTCGATGAAAGAGACGTTCTTTCGGGTGATTGAACATGAATAGCGCAGGAGCCGTGTTTCGAGTTTTTTGGCTTGATGAAACCAAGGATAAAAAATGGACGCGAGAAATAATAGCTATAGCTGCCATTATGACAATCATCATGTTCGTCATTCCTGCTTCTTACACAACCCTCAGCGTCCATTCGCTTGGCAATCTGCTTAAGGGAGCGATGACCGTTACCTTGTATTTATCCATCCTATCCGCTATATCCCTGATGCGAGACCGGAGATACAAGCTGCTGCATTCCCTTCCGATCGGCAAAAACATGTTCATCTTCCTCTATGCTCTCGTTGTATTTATAAAGAACTATGCGCTAAGAGTAATGCCCATCGTCCTGTCTGTGCTGACCGTGAGCTGCCATCATGATCAGCTGACATTCTTTCAAAGTGTTCTGGCGGCAATTGGGTTTGCCATAGCAGGACTAGCTGCATCGTTATGTGGAATCGGAGCCATCATCTTTGCCTATGATCGTAACTACCTGCAGTTCAAAACAAGACGCTCCAGGATAAAGTTTAACTGGCTCAAAAGGGAGTTCGTTAGATTTGCAAGTGACAAGGTAATATTCATTAACCACGTTGGATACTCGCTTTTTATTATCTTTTTCATCGTCAACGCGATCATGGTATCCGATGTGACAGGTGGATTTTTACTGTTTATCTTAAGCCTGTTGTCTACTTGCTCCACACCCAGTGTATTATTTTCATATGAAAAGCCCTATCGCAATCTGCTGCTAACGCTGCCTGTCTCCTTGAAAAGCTTGTTTTGGAGCAAATATGGCTTCAGTATCGCGATAACATTGCCGCTGTATGCCGTTGCCTACACGATCGTTCACATCTCCAACCCTGAGATGTATAAGCTGGATTTGCTCGTTCTCATGCTATGTTCGCTAGGATTGACTACATTCATCAAGCTATACTTTGATTACAAGCGGCCAAATGACAGCTGGAGCCACAGCCGCCAAATGTTCGAGCATAAGCGAAAATATAAGATTTGGGCCATGTCAATGTCCGTGTCAGTAACATGGATGCTATACTTATATGTAAACCTAGCAGCAATAATCGCATTACAGCTGCTCTTGACTAAGGTCTTCCTGTACGTAATAAAGAAGGAAGACCCCAGTCAACGCATCTTAGAAAGGTGAAGCCGGTGATGTGACATGGATATAAGTACAGCTTGGATCGTCATATTCTTCTTTGTTCTCTTATATACACGGACGAAAGACATGCTAGCATCGCTATTATTTGGTGTGCTCAACTACGTGAATTTCCTGTTTGCCATGCAGATAAGCCAGATTATATGGAGCGATATGCTGAACATCAGGAAACCAATGATCGAGCAGATATTCCTGTTCGCATTCATCGGGGTAGTGGCGTATCTGATCGGCAAATTATTTTCAGATCATACGAAGCGTAACCGTCAGAGCATGCAGCATGTTTTTTCCTTACGGCAGCGCATATTTGTCTTGTTCGGCAATATGTGCATGGTGATGGGAGGGATATACCTTTCCCTTATCTTTTACCGGGACGCTTCCGGTATGCAAGAAATCCTCCTGCACAGTCTGCTGCTCGCCGTATATATCGCGGTCATTTTCTTTAGCCATTGGCTGTATACGTATACGCTCAAAAAGGAAATGGAGAAGCTGCAGATGGAGCAGGAAGTGGGACAACTAGAGAAATACGCGGCTTCCCTGGAAGACGTGCTGCAGGACATGCGCACATTCAAGCACGACTATGCCAACATTTTATCCTCTTTGCAAGGATTCATTGAGGACGAGAACTATTCGGAGTTAAAGCGATACTTCCATCATGACGTTTGTACGTATTCCAATAAGCTGTTCCAAATCAATACGAGACTGTCGCTGCTGGGACATGTGAAGATTGCGCCTCTCAAAGGGATTCTCTCATCCAAAATGGTAAAAGCCCACGCAGAGCAGATTGACGTATTTATCGATATTGCAGAGGATGTACATGAAGTAGCAATGTCAACGCTCGATCTATGCAGAATTATCGGAATATTGCTAGATAATGCAATCGAGGCAGCTTTGGAAACGCCGCAGCCGAGAATTGAGCTTGGGATCGTGCCCGTAAAAGATTCGACTCTATTCATTATTAAAAATAGTTGTTCCCAGCATGTGCCGCCAATCTATAAAATGTTCGAATATGGCTTTTCCACGAAAGGAAACAATCGGGGCATTGGTCTGCCCAATGTTAGGGAGTTAATCGACTGCAAATATCCCCATGCGAATCTTAATACCGAGATTGATCCCGAAGCAATGACATTCATGCAAGAACTAACCATTAAGCATGTCCAACACAGAAGTACGAAATTAGGATGAAGGTGATTCCCAGATGTTGAAAGTCTATATCTGTGAAGATAACAAACAGCAGCGAGAACAGATCGAGCGAATCGTGAAGCATTCGATCATCAAGCAGAAGCTAGATATGAAGGTGGCTTTGGCTACGGGTGATTATCAGGATATTGTGGATCAGCCGCAACATGAAGGCGGCCGCTATCTTTTTATGTTGGATATTGATCTTAAAGCCGACATGAACGGAATTCAACTGGCTGGAATACTAAGGGACAGCTATCCGGACTGCTTCATCGTATTTGTGACCACCCATTCGGAGCTGAGCTATCTGACTTTCCAGTACAAGGTGGAAGCTTTCGACTTTATTATGAAAGACAATCCGGAACAATTTCTATTACGGGTCGATGAATGTCTCCGCAAGGCGTATGAACGTCATTTGAAAAAGGGTAGAGACACTCGAAAGATGACCATTGAAACGGAAGAATCGATTATTAACGTCAAACACGAGGATGTTTTGTTTTTCGAAACCTCTTCCTCGCCGCACAAAATCAAGCTGCATGAGCAGTATCGGCAGATCGAGTTCTATGGAACATTAAAAGAGCTTGAAAAGCAGCTAGATGATCGCTTTTTCCGCTGCCATAAGGCATACATCGTTAATCTGCACAATATTAAAGAGATCGACAAACAGAATCGGGCTGTTCATATGATCAACGGCGAGACATGCTACGTCTCCTTTAGATACTACAATGGGCTGGTCAAAGCTTTGATGAACAGGAATGGAAGGTAAGTCCCTTATACGGATTAAATTCATCCGATACTGTTATACGAGAGAAATATAAAAAGCAGGGTATATTAAACTCCCTGCTTTAATCTTTTCTATAAATTTATACGGTCTTGGTTGTTTACCGATCCGATCTACTACACTTCTCATACTGACAGAATAGTATCTATTGGAGCTAGCGGTCTAACAATTAAATCGAGTATACCCAATGAATCGTCATCTTGCAGTTCAATCGCCAATCCAAGAGTCACATAGAGATTAACGACATCCATTATATTTCTGGGGTATTATCAGGGGTGCCCCAGACACGCACGCCGTCAATATTTTGATAAGCCATATGATATTCTACTCCTGTATTTCACTTATTAAAAACCGCAGATTTTTATAAGGCTAAAAAAGACTATGCTAAATAAAGTCCCCTAGAAGAGACAATGGAAAAACCATTTGGACGCCAACTAACTCTTAATAAACACAATTTTCACGCCTACGACCTGATCCTGTGCATTGACAGCCTTATACACGCCATACGCACCATCGCCCATGCCGCTACGAGAAACAACGCCACCATCCAGGACACCCGCTTCCTCCCCGCTCTCGGTTACATCACAGCAGGCGTAATACCATTCCGTATCGGTATCCGAACTTTCGTGTGGCGCATTCGTATCGGGTATTCTATATTTTTGGATGTCAAAAATCCCGGCCTGACCGCTATCCACCCCAGCCACAAAAGGACATTTGATCCATTCCAGATATGCCCCCTGCTCGGCCACAGAGTAATGGTAAGCCGTCAACTTTGCGTTGGCTTCGCCCCAGTCGCGAACTTCAACTTTCTCCACTTCCCCAATCCACGTTCCATTTAATACAGCTTCCAACACCCCCATGATGATGCTCGTATCCAATTCGTAACAGGGATCGGCTACAACCAATTGTCCGGACTTCACTTCAAACTTGCCAAGTTGAATGATCAATGAGGAGACCTCCAATCATGCGTAAATTTAAGTCTATTCTATCACGCGTGATGGGACGGAATCACAAAAAACTGACACCGATTCAGTATCGGCGCCAGTTTGCTATCTATTTTTTTATTGTCCACTAAATGGGGGCTGCTTACAGAGCAAGAAGCAACAAATCTTTTTCAATTACTTCCTTAAAATCCATACCAATAAAACGGTTTTCAACTGCGCGAAAATCCAAAATAGAGATGCTATCAGAAAAAATCTTCAGCTCTTTGACAAGCCCATGTTCAACTTGGAAAAAGGCCTGGATGTTGCCTGATGAAGTCCTTTTCTCAATAGACGCGTTATATACAGGACTCTCCCCATAAATCCATCGATCATCCATATATTTCTTAATAAAGTCAGGCGATTTCTCTTGCCGGTTATACTTTACCAAGAAGGAGTTTTCACCGTAAATTTCCCTAAAACTGTCAATCAGCGCTTCGGAAAGGCTGGAAATTGTGATTTCATCGTTTAGTTTCTTCAGATTGACGACCCGGCTTTTGACCGAGGTGATTCCTTTGGATTCCAGCTTGAGTTTGGATGGTTTCAGCACTTTAGCAAGCATAGTCAAGTCCACGTCTACCATCATGGTTCCATGATGAAATGCATTCCCGTCTTCTTCATAAAAGGCATGACCGGAGAATTTTTTACCTTCATGGGTCAAATCATTTCTACCGGACCGAACCACTTGAAGACCAAAACGCTCGACAGCTTTTTGGAGTACTGCTATTTGTTTAGTCAAATCTTCTTCTGACTTCTTACATACAAAAGTGAAGTTTAGATTCCCTAGATCGTGGTAAACTGCTCCACCACCCGAAATTCGTCTCGCAATTTTGCCTCCACTTCGCTTGATTTGCTCGATATCACACTCGATATACGGGTTCTGATTTCTACCGATAACGACTGTTTTTTCATTTTGCCAAAGGTATAGTGTCACTTCACCCTGCCGTGCGTTTCTAAACAGCTCCTCTTCCAAAGCCAGATTGAAATAAGGATCGTGTTCCTGAGAAATCACGATTTTATTCATGGTAATGAAGCGCTCCAATACCTAAGCCTAATGCCGCTTCGTGGATGGCTTCGCCAGTCGTGGGATGAGCGAAAATCGTATGTATAATCTCATCCTCTGAGATCCCATTATTGATGATTACAGTAAGTGTACTGATCAAAGCGGAAGCCTCAGGACCGATTATGGAAGCACCGACGATTTTACCGTTGTCGATATTTTTAATTAATTTGACAAACCCTTTATCTTCTCTCATCGTTAACGCTTTCCCATTAGCCTGGAAAGGGAATTTACTGATCGTAATTTTCATCTTTTGACGCAGTGCTTGTTGTTCTGTCAGTCCAACGGATGCAATCTCAGGTGAAGTGAAGATAACGTTTGGTACCATATCGTAATTTAAGGTCGAAGATTTTCCTAATATATGGTCTATAGCTGCTGTTCCTTCATGGGAAGCAACATGAGCCAACTGAATGCGATTGGTGACATCGCCGATAGCATAAATATGATCTACAGATGTCTGCAAATGTTCATTAACGGCAATGCCTTTTCCGTTTTCATTTAGCGTAACGCCAGCTTTATCAATATCCAATCCTTCGAGGTTTGGCTCTCTTCCAATGGCGACCAGAACTTTTTCACTTGTCATAAACATTTCAGTATCATCTTTTTCAAAAATGACGACCGCGTTGCCGTTCTGATCTTTTTCGATTCGAGTTACTCTCGCTCCAGTATGAACGCGAATTCCGCGCTCAGCGGCGATGTTTCTGATTTCTTCCGAAACGTCCTCATCCACCATAGTCAAAAGCCGGTCACAATATTCGATGACGTTGACCTCGATCCCGAAATTGGAGTAGATAAAGGCAAATTCCATACCGATGACACCGCCGCCAATAATGGTGATCGATTTAAAATTCTCCTTCTGCTGCAGCGCCGATGTACTGTTCAAGACAAAATCATGTTCGACACCCGGCAGATTGATTTTCGAAATTTTTGAGCCTGTAGCAATTAGCGTATTGGTCGCTTGAATGGTATATTCGTCTTTCCTGTTTTTGACCAGTACCTGCTTGTTGTCTATAAAAGATGCACTTCCTCGGATCACTCTTACTCCGTTTTTCTCCAGCAGGTAGTCGATTCCCGAAACAAGCGTATCTTTGATTTTATCTTTTTTCTCGATGACCTTAGCCATCTCCACTTGAATGTGTTCAGCGGTAATTCCGAAATCTTCTGCATTCTTAAAATTATGGAATACTTCTGAAGATCGGATCAAAGCTTTAGTAGGAATACAGCCCACGTTAAGGCAAGTTCCGCCAAGCTTCTCTTTTTCCACGATAACCGTCTTTAGGCCATGTTTCGCTGCATAAATAGCGGCTACATATCCTCCAGGTCCTGCACCGATCACTAGAACATCGGCCTCCACCCGTTCCTTTTTGCCATGAACCAGCCCAGAAAAATAATCCAGTTTAGGTTTGGCAGGTTCTGTCTGATCGGTAGTCATTTTAAACATTACATGACCAATCCCGATTTCCTGACCTTCTGAAACCATAATTTCGTCGATTTTACCAGCGTATTTAGATTTGAAAGGGGTATTGCCCTTTTTGCTTTCTAATTGCAATAGTTGTTGTCCAACCTCAACTTGATCCCCAACGGATACATTAATTTTTCCGATTTTCGATTTCTTCTCATGTCCGGAAAGCTGTTCAAGTTTAATCTCCAAAAGAGATGCCTCCTTTAGTTCATCTAGGTTGTTATCCGCAAGGTCTGCTTGTTAAAGCAGACCTCCCATGTTCAGTAAAGCTGCTCTTGTAATTGTTATTTGAAGTCTTTCTCAAATTCGTCAATAGAGTCCTTAAGCAAAGTGACAGAGTAGGCCATGCTCGGACCTCCGCCAAACGCTACTGCCACCATCGCTGCTTCGATAATTTGCTCACGTGTCGCGCCAGCTTCAAGAGCTTTGTAAACGTGAAAAACGATACAGTACTCGCAACGGTTGTAAGCGGCAACGCCGATACTTATCAGTTCTTTCGTTTTTGTATCGAGAGCTCCCTCTGAATAGGTCGTTCCCAGCAAATTCATAAACGCGTTTACGTGTTCACCATTGGTTTCAGACAGGGTGGCTAGTCCATTTGTGAAATCATTCAACATTTCTCTCACATCTTTTTTCATCTTCGTCTCTCCTCTTGATTAATTGTGAAATAATTCACTTTTGTTCTCGAAAAATTAACTTTACACTGCAATGGTTGCTATGTAAAGTATATGTGTATAAAGTATCACTTAGCTAGAATAATGTCAAATCAATTAGTTGTTTTTCGACAAATTCCGAACCATTTTATTGAGCACTTCTTTAAAAATAGATAACTCCTCCTGTGAAATGTTTTGAGTAGCTTCATTATGAAAAGATTGACCAAAAGGAAGCAATTCTTCTCTCAGCGTTTCACCTAGCGGTGTCAATCGAACTCTGGTAATCCTTCTGTCTTTAACGTCTCTGATTCTATAACATAAATTCTCTTTTTCCATGCGATCCATAAGTCTGGCAATTGAGGACTCCTGCACATTCATTTTTTGAGACAATTCCTTTTGGATAATTCCATCCTTCTCTCCGATGAAATAAAGAGCCATCCACTGTACTCGGGTCGTACCACTATTCTCTAATCTATTGTTAAATTCATCAATTATTTTTTTGGAAGCTGTATTCGTAATAAAACAGATGCAATCGTTCAGATCAAACATAAAATTCTCCTTTCACTGCATTAGCGGTTAAGAATGAATTATAACATAAGAACGGTTTTCATCGATACAAAGCTGTCAGCAAGTATATGTTCTCATGAAAAAACCTCCCGATTGGAGGTCAATGAGTTATTTATTTTCATAACGTACTAAGCCGTAGTTCATAGAAATACTGCACACTTGGATGCTTTAACTTCATCATCTCGCTCATGTTTAAAATTCGCTTTTTTCCAACTCGTCTGTCCACCAAAGCTAGAATATTCAATAAGATATCATTACTCTCTATGCTTTCCTCTATTGAAATGGATAAAAATTTATTAGCTACAACGATAAAATTTGATTTACTTAATGTTGACTGTGCTGACAAAAGCCCCTTCGCATGTTCTGATATTTTTCTACTTCTTGCAATTACTTTTAAACGATCCTCCGGAACTGTCCCCTTGGTATCTTTTCTGACCGCTTCAATTTCTTCATTGCTGATAGGAATTTGGATATCTGAATCATTCTTAATTTCCAGCTCCGTCTGATACCATCTGATTAAGGTAGTTGTATCACTCATATTGAGTACGTTTTTTTTATCTACCGTAATATAACAAAGTCCTGCTTTATCTGGTGAATAACGGTAGCTGGTTGCACGGTATTCGACCCTTCCATATAACGCAGGACAGAGAAAACTCTCCAGTTGTTGCTTCAATTTGCTCCAGGACATATATCCTCCTATGTACTATAATAGCCTCTCGGCATTCGCCGAGGCCGATGGGACAAGGGTTCCCTCATCTCATCAAACGTACCTTCCTCCTACTTCGTAGGGGGATTTTTTAAAGTCCTTTAGTCGAAAAACCCGAAATGAAAAACGTGCTGAAAATGTAATTTTAAGGACGGTTATTAACATAAAAAATCCTTGTTATTAGGGGCGCAGGTAGTCCTGTCCAAATCCTACTAACTAAGGAGTTCGCATGGACAAGAATATCATAAAATCCACATTTATGGAATCGTTTTTACCAACCAGCAAGGTACACGGTTTGCTACCCGATTAAAGGCCATTGCGATTATTGCAAAAACTTGTACATATTCGTTTTTTTATTATAGACTTATCATTTTCGACAGATTATAATAACGAATACACTCCAAAAAACGAACATTAAGGAGATACTCATGTATAAATATATGCAATTATTTCAAGGAACTTCTTTTTCGAGCAAATCCTCCAAAGAAATTCAAATATTAAAAAACTATCTTTTTTGTATCAATGCGGACGGCATGATTGAGCAAGTCGTGGCGCCAGAAGACGCCGAATATCAATCCTTGCTGGATACGTACCAAGGCAGCGACAACTTTCATCGTTTAGAGGAAGGTCAGTATTTCTTGCCTGGTTTTGTCGACTTGCATGTTCATGCCCCGCAGTGGGCTCAATCTGGAACCGCACTAGACATCCCACTCTATGATTGGTTAAACACCTATACCTTCCCACTGGAGTCTAAATTCTCAGACTTAGATTTTGCAAAAAAGGTATACGATGAAGTGGTAAGCACCTTACTGGCAAACGGAACAACAACAGCACTTTATTTTGCAACGGTGCATAAAGAAGCAAGCTTGTTGTTAGCAGAAATATGTGCAAATAAAGGCCAACGTGGACTCGTTGGGAAGGTAGTCATGGACGATCCCGAGCAAAATCCAGAATACTATCGCGATGCTGACACCAAAGCGGCACTTGCAGATACGGAAGAATTTATTATCGCGGTACAAGAATTAGCTAAATCCACGAAACAAGGCGTGTATCCCGTAGTAACACCAAGATTCATTCCAAGTTGTACAGATGAAGGCCTAAAGGGCTTGGGGGAACTGGCGGCTAAATACGATACGTATGTTCAATCCCACTGTAGTGAAAGTGATTGGGCTCACGGTTATGTACAAGATCGATATAACAAGAACGATGCTTTTGCGCTGCATGATTTTGGCCTATTGCGTGATAAATCGGTCATGGCACATTGTAACTTCCTAGATGATCCTGATGTCGATTTATTTGCTCAAACCGGAACCGCTATCGCTCATTGTCCTGTATCAAACGCGTATTTCGCCAACAGTGTCATTCCAGTCGCTCATATCCATTCCAAAGGTGTTGAGATTGGCTTAGGGTCTGATATTTCCGGAGGCTTCTCACCGAGTCTATTCGATAATATAAGACAAGCTGTAATCTCTTCAAGAATGCTCGAGGATGGCGTTAACACCTCTCTTCCTGCCGAAGAGCGTGGTGTACCAGGATCACGCATTACGATACATGAAGCATTCTATCTTGCTACTGCTGGCGGTGGGGAAAGCTTGAGCTTGCCTATCGGTCGTATTCAAGAAAATTATACGTGGGATGTACAGGTTATCGATACGAAATGTCCATCAGCCAAACTGCCGATCTTTGATGAGAATGAAGATTTACAAGATATTTTCCAGAAAATCATGTATCTTGTCAGACCTGAGCATATCCGCGAAGTCTGGGTACAAGGTGAAAAGGTTCATTCACGTTAAGATATAGAAATTAATTTGAAAATTCGAGGTGTGCATCTGAGTGAAAACACAAGCAGACAAGCAAGATAACGCGCAAACACAATCACAGCATTTAACGGTTCTGCCCGAAGACAAACTATCATTCGGAAAATCGGCAGTCCTAGGCTTACAGCATGTATTAGCGATGGACGTTTATGTCGTTCCTTTCCTGATTGCCATGTTAATTGGCTTACAACCCAATCAATCGAGCGCATTAATTCAATCCACATTTATTGCTGCTGGGCTTGCAACGATTGTCCAAACTTATTTCTGTATGAAGCTGCCTATGGCGCAAGGTCCTTCTTATGTTCCGCTCGGTGCGATTGTCACGATCTATGCCGCTAGTGGTGGTGGAGAACTAGGTTGGAGTTCTGTGTTAGGTGCCAGCTTAATTGGTGCGATCCTCGTTATTATTTTGGGCTATACTGGAGTATTCAATAAAATAGTTAAATCATTTATCCCTCCCATTGTAGGGGGAACGATTATCTTCATTGTAGGTCTTTCTTTATTGCCTGTTGCGATCAGAGACAATATTTATGGCGCCACTGACGCTACAATCAATCAAAATGTGTTATTAGCGCTTATTTCAGCTGCTGTGCTCATTATTTTCGTGATCCTAGGCTCTTTGTTCCGTAATAAAGGATCGATATTCCGAATTACTTCCGTGATGATCGCGTTAATTGTCGGATGTATTTCTGCACAATTTATGGGTGTCTTGGATTTCTCAGCTGTTCAAAATGCCCAGTGGTTTAGCATGCCGCGGATTCCTTTTAAAGATTTCGGCTTTTCTTTCGACTTTTCTGCTATTATCACCATGGTCATTATTTATCTCGTACTGCTGGCTGAAACAACAGGTACGTGGTTTGCTATCAGCAACGTAATCGATAAGCCGTTAACGGATAAAAATATTAACCAAGGTGTTGTTGGAGAAGGGATTAGCTGTCTTATAGCTGCTGGACTCGGTTCAACTCCGGTTACAGGCTATTCCACAAATGCAGGTATTATTTCCATCACAGGTATCGCGAGCCGACGAGTCTTTCTTGCAGTAGGAGGATGGTTTGTCCTCTTCGGCTGTTCAGGAAAATTAGCAACTTTAATCTCTTCGATTCCAACAGCTGTCATCGGCGGCGTGTTCGCTATCGTCTGCGGTATCATCTCAATTAACGGTATCCAGGTCATGAAAAACGAAACGATTGGCGAAAAAGAAATGTACATTATCGCAATACCGATGATTTTAACACTAGCGCTAGTGCTCATTCCTAAAGACTTCCTCTATACTCTGCCTACTTTCGTGCAATATCTATTGGGTTCACCTATTCTAGCTGCTTCGCTTGCAGCGATCTTGTTGAATAAGCTGTTGCCAAGCAGGAAGTAGGTTGTAGAGCTAGGGTATTGTTGCACTGATTCTAAATCTCTCCACACTGGATGAGTACTGGCGGTAGGTAGGTCTATTTTGTAGTAATCTGCTTTTTGAGTTGATCCAGTGTGACCTATTTGATTGATGTACATCCGAAGTAATTGCTACCATGTTCAAAGAAGTAGAGTGAATTCATTCACAATATTATCTTGTATTGTTGAACTAATGAAATGGCAGAGGAGTTATTCAAATGAAAAGAATCGTAACACTGAGTACCCGCAAACTGATGGATACCGCAAAACACGGCGGATGTGGCGCATGCCAAACATCTTGCCAGTCCGCTTGTAAGACTTCCTGCGGCGTTGCCAACCAGCGCTGTGAAAACCCAATGAACAAATAGGATTCGAAAATGTTCACCGCCCACTGCTCTGTAGATGGGCGTCTATTTTTTAACCGGTCTTTTTGTCGGTAAAAGGAGCTTGATTAGCAAGTATGATTCATCAATATCAACTTAACGGATACAACATCGTGCTTGATACCTACAGTGGGTCGGTACACGTTGTTGATGATCTGGCATACAAAATCATTGAGCTTTATGAGCATACATCTCCGGAGGAAATCCTGACACTCATGCTGGAGCAGCATGAACACGATTCAGGTATTACCGAGAGAGACATTCGAGAAACCATCGCGGCCATTGAGGAGCTTAAAGATACTGGACAGCTCTTTACCGAAGATCCATATGAGAATCTCTCTATGGATTTAAGGAATCGAAAAACTTATGTTAAAGCACTATGCCTCAATGTCGCGCATACCTGCAATCTATCATGCGACTATTGTTTCGCCAGTCAAGGAAAATACAACGGCGATCGGGCCATCATGAGTTATGAGGTTGGAGAGCGTGCTATCGATTACCTGCTAGAAAATTCAGGACATCACCGAAACCTAGACATTGACTTCTTCGGCGGCGAACCGCTTATGGCCTGGAAAGTCGTCAAGCAGATTGTAGCTTATGCACGAAGCAAAGAAAAAGAATATAAGAAAAAATTCCGCTTCACCTTCACGACGAACGGTATGCTGCTGAACGACGAGGTTACTGAATTTTTAAATAAGGAAATATACAACGTCGTACTCAGTCTGGATGGTAGAAAAGAGATTCATGACCGGCTCCGCACAACCGTTAACGGAAAAGGCAGCTATGACCATATTGTACCGAAGTTCCAGGAATTCGTCCGAAAACGTGGAGACCAAGAATACTATGTACGAGGAACCTACACTCGTAACAATGTCGATTTCACCAATGATATATTCCATATCGCAGACCTTGGTTTTGATAAACTTTCGATGGAACCAGTCATCTGTGATCCGCGAGAGCCTTATGCACTAACCGAGAAGGATCTTCCGGAAATTTACAACCAGTACGAAATTCTCGCCAAGGAAATGATCTACCGTGGTGAACAAGGCGAAGGCTTTACCTTCTATCATTACATGCTTGACCTATCTGAAGGCCCTTGCATCCAGAAAAGAATCACCGGCTGCGGGTCAGGAACGGAATATCTTGCTGTCACGCCATGGGGAGAGCTTTTCCCTTGCCACCAGTTCGTCGGAGATGAAGCGTACAGCATGGGGAACATCTGGGACGGTATCACACGATCTGAGTTGCAATGCCAATTTAAAGAGAGCAACTGCTACTCGAAGCCGGAATGCAAGGATTGCTGGGCCAAACTCTACTGCAGCGGCGGCTGTCCTGCCAATGCCCTGCACGCGACGGGTTCCATCAACGGCATCTATGACTTTAGTTGTGATGTTTTCCGCAAGAGGGTTGAATGTTCCATGATGGTGAAGGTTGCCGAGTCGATCAGAGTTATGGAGAACGAGTAAGATAAACAAAAAAGAGGGGTGAGAACCCCTCTTCATTTATAATAACTGGCAGTTCTTGCTGTTCTTTTAATAACACTGATTTCATGAAGAACACCGCTCCAATTAAACCGAAACGAAGGAGCAGCTTGTATATAAATAATGTACGGTTAGTGAATCAACAAGTCTACCTTAGACAAAACCTCATCCAATGTCTCCTTTGGAACTCTGCCAATAAACTTGACTTGGCGAGATTGCCAATCGAGGCTCTTGATTTGATCAGAAAGAATAACCCCATCTAGCGGTAGATCCTGTGGAATAAACACCTCGAACGGGTAGCCTTTAGCCTTGGAAGTAACCGGACAGATGGCGCTGCTGCCAGTACACTCAGATATGCAGAAAAAGGCGCTGCCATCAAGCAGAGCCCCTGTTTGTCTATAAGTGTGCTTCCTCTTCCTAATCTATCCGTCTTGGAAGACTTCGCGTGCCTATAAATTCAGAATCCGATCATCTTCGAAAACTCAAACGCACGCTCCGATAGATTCAATCCAAAGACGGTGTGATTCAAATTGAGCGATGTACGACCTTGTAACTAAAATGTAAATCCAAGATTTTTAATCACCAATCTCTACATAAAATCTCCAATTTATAAAAGTAGTATTATAGTATAATAGTAAAATTAGTAAATAAGTATTTAGGAGGATTTTATGCAAATTGAATTTAATGTATCTGGAGTCACCTTTGAGGATCGTCCAAATATTATTAGAAGATATGCTACTGATGGAGATACAATTTATTTAGTTCGAGAGCCAAACAATGAGTATGATTCAAATGCTATTAAGGTATTCCTACCTAATAGGAAATCTATTGGGTATGTCCCAAAGGAATTCACACCATTACTAGCGAAGTATCTCGATAGTGGTGGAAGTATTTTTGCAAAAGTAAAATCTGTTAATAATAGAGGGGAAGATTTACAAAGTATAACAATTTCGATTAGCACGCAGAATAAAGCTGGCTATGTTATGGGAGATATTAAAGGTTTTATTTATGATGAGGATTCACCTGAGGAATCTACACATGACATTGAATGTTTTGGAATTATTCAATATAAAGATGGTTTAGGAACAGATCTTAATAAGCCTATAGTACATTTAGTAGCTTGTTATGAACTTACCAATTTTCATGTTGATGATATCAAGGAAAGAAATCCGTTATCTGAAAGGGAAATATATTTAGTTAAGGCATTTGAGCAAGTAACTCCTAATAATGCTTTGAGTGATATAGGTTACGTAATGAGAGAATATAGTAAATATGTATCTCGCGATAGCGATGATCGTTATCAATTTAAGTCATTAAGGGAAGATGTTGTTATTCAAGAACAATATCATACGGTCTATATTACAAGTGAAGACTCACTTAATGATTTAAGTAAAAAACGACAGGCACTTGAAACTAACTATTTTGATACCTTAAGAAAAGAATTAAATAACATTGAAACACAGAAAATAAAATATACGATTATTCCCTTTGAAGAAAATAGCTATATTTTTGAACGCATTAATGAAAAATACATAGGTGAAAAAAGATACTCAATTTTGACAATTAATTATCATCTCCAAATTAAATCAAATTTAGAGATGAGTATAAAAGAGCAAGCTGACTTTTTCAATAAATTAGAACGAATAAAAATGGGTTCAAGTCGTCTTTTAAATGAGCAATTAGTTCTTATATAGAAGATATATTAAATTATCCTTTTAAAGGAGTTATTTGTGTGGGAGTATCGGGATAATATATCCTAGTACTCCCATTTTTGTCCCATCTCCTTAAAAGCTTTATTCTACACTTTTTAATGATTCAATCATATTGATTTGGGACACTTTTCTCCGAAGTAGCAAATTAGAGAGAATGGTGAGTAAGAATGCAAGCATAACAGATACCAGCATTATAAAAATATTTAATTTATCTGGGATTTGTTGATGGGTACTAGACAGTGCCTTTACAATAATTGTATAACAATAGCCACTTATCGGTAAAGCTACAATTACCGCAAAGGTGGTTAGTATGATGTTTTCAAAAAAGATAAGTCGGTTTATTTTATTTTTTTGATAGCCTAATACCTTAAGTGTTGCAAGCTCACGATTCCTTTCATAAATGTTTATGGAAGATATCGTATATATTGCGCCAAAGGAGAGTATGACGGCACAAATGATAAACATGATAAATATAAAACTATTTTGTTTCAAAATATATTGAGCTGATTGCTTTAGATCATTCTTATCTGCAATTGTATCTACATGAGGATCTTGTTCAAAGAAGTTACGGACGCTTATAAGATCGGTAGAGCTATTGGCTTCAACTAACAGTGAGGTTGGACTATAGTCTATGCCAAAGCTCTTTAAATAGTCTGGTGTGCTATAAAACGACGGATTCGAATACTGTGTAGATATTTGTAAAACCTTCATATCTACCGATTTATTTTTAAGCTCTGGTGCTGTGAACTTTATTTGGATGGTATCCCCTTCTACAATATGATATTTGTCGGCGTAGGATTGGGGTACCAGCACACCCTTATCTTCTAAATACATCTTGTTGTCATCTTTGTCAAAGAAATGAATGAGATTGTTTTCTTTTTCCGTAACAACCAAAGTGGCATTTTCTTTTTCACCACCTTTGATGAATTCAACAGGAAAGGTGGATGTAAAATAACTATTTTTAATGCCGGGGGGTAGTTGTAGCGTATCGGAAGATGTGCCCAGCTTATAATCTACTCTTACATCATACGTATAAACATCTTCAGTTTGGTTCGCTATTTTGATCAAGGACGATTGAGTGCCCAAAGCAGTTATCAATAACACCGTGCTTACAACAACGCCAATTGAGCTCGCAAAAGCTTTTTGTTTATTTAAAAATATATTTCTTAAAATGAGTTTGTAACTGTAGGAAATATGACTCCAGATACCCGGAACTCTTTCAATTAATAGCTTTTTCATTTTCTTAGGCGGTTTAGGACGCATCGCCTGAGCCGCACGTTCTTTTAATATCGTTCTGCCACTCAAGTAGCAGGACAGAATTCCAAAAGCGCTAGAGAAAATGATCGAAGGAATGATCGAATACCAAGAAAGTGAGAATGTAATGTCAGGCAAAGTGTAGGACTTTGCACTCGACGCAGTTACTAATGGAATAAATACAAGAGCGGCCATAATACAACCTATGATTGAGCCTGCTATACCTACCAGCACAGGGTATCCCATGTAATGAAGCATGATGTTTCGGTTCTTTACACCCAAAGCCTTCATGATACCTACTTGATTTCGCTCAGAATCGATCGTCCTCGACATGGTAAGAAACAGGATAATAGCGGAGATCAAAAAGAGAACTAAAGGTATAACCTTACTCATCATACTATTGTTATATATTGTTTGTTTTATTTGAGAATAACCGTAAGTTCGTTCCTTACTTGTTTGGTCTAAATAAGGAAGATGTTTGGATTGTCCTTCAATTGATTTGCCTAATTGGTCAATATCGTAACCTTCTTGAGCATCAATCATGATTTCATTATAGTAAAAGCCGTCCCGGATTTCAGGTATTGTCTCTTCGGCAATATAAGCGATTCCGTGGGTTTTATGGTCTTGCGTGGGGTTCTTTTTTATATATTCCACATTCTCGCCCAAGCCGCTAATGGTAAACGTAACATCTCTTCCATTCGTAGTGATACGGATTTGATCGCCGACCTGATAATGATGTTCTTGGGCATAATGGGAATCTAATAAGATCTCATCCTTTTTTGACGGAATACTGCCCTCAATCATAGTAGGCGTATTGATTTCATTGTCTACAGGGATCGAATGAAGTTTTAATGAAGCTTTATAATCTTTAAAGACTTGCGTAGCATCAAAGGTATAACGTCCTTCTATTTTGTTGATACCTTCAATTACACTTAAACCAGCCACATCGTCATTGGAAATTTGACTGTAATATACGTGTAAGTCGCTTAAATTATGTTCTTTAAAGTAAGCCTCAGAATAAGTACGATGCTTATTGCTATAACTATTCAGCCCCGCATAGAAAAAAGCGCCTACTGCGACAACCAAAGCTAAGGCTATAAATTGAACGATCGATTGTTTTACATTCCTTAATAACTTCGAAAATAATTTCATAATTACCACTCAATCCCTTCAACGCTTTGTTTCTCATCATTAATCGTAACGCTCTCGATCATTCCGCTTTTAACCTTAATAATCTTATCCGCCATAGGAGCAATTGCGGAATTATGGGTGACCAGAACGACGCACTTGTTCGTTTCCCTGTTCAAATCTTGAAGAAGCTTTAAGACGGACTTGCCTGTCACATAATCCAAAGCTCCGGTTGGTTCATCACAGAGTAAAAGTAAAGGATTTTTTGCAACAGCTCTGGCAATTGCAACTCTTTGTTGTTCTCCTCCAGAGAGCTGGGAAGGGAAGTTTTTCATACGCTCCTTTAATCCAACCTTATATAAAATATCTTTAGCATCCAGATGGTTTTTACATACTTCAGTGGCAAATTCAACATTCTCTAGAGCGTTTAAATTCGGAATTAAGTTATAGAATTGGAATACAAATCCAACTTTCTCACCGCGATAGACTGTTAATTTTTTTTCGCTCAATCTTGTTATTTCTTGATCGCCAACTAACACTTGACCTGAGGTAGGCGTATCCATACCGCCAAGTATATTCAAAATCGTACTTTTACCGGCGCCGCTTGCTCCCAAAATAACGACGAATTCTCCCTCCGATATGGAAAAATCCACACCATTAAGGGCCTTGATTGACACTTCTCCTACATTGTATTCTTTTGTTACTCCTTTGAATTCGATAAGCTTTTTCACTTATTACATCTCCTCGTATCGTATTTTGGATCAACAAGCTTCTTCTCAAGATATTTCTTCTCTTTGCATGTTCGGATGTATGTGCTGATGACGAGGATACAGTAGGTGGTTCTAACGGGCACCCAGGTCTGAGATCAACTAGTAATCGTCCTCCGCTTTGCTCTGTTTCCATCATATACCAATCGAAAGAAGTTGCTTCCTACAGCCGATGTATTTTGGCATCGGTCTCCAGAAGGAGTTTGATCTCGTCGCCGCTTCAGCACTGAACCGCCTCTAATTACGATTGTTAATTCGACTTGTTCGCAAAAAAAACGGAGCAACCTCTAAAAAAGGCTACTCCGATAGAATCATTACTAATTTACTTAAGTATGACGGGTCAATACATTTTCCTTCAATGAATTTTCTCCCCTCCCGCTCTCTATCGCCCAGTGAACTGGTTTAGGATAGGTCAGTTTTTACAAACAGGGATTAAAAAAGACTTCAGGTGTGTTCAAATCCTTCAATCGCGGTAATTAAAGCACGCAATATCTCTTTATCCAAACAACAGTTATTACCCCTGCCTTATGCGACTAACATTCCGATTCATCAGATGCCGAACGACCCGGCTATAGATCGTTTTCTTGAGCGGGCTGAGCCCTTGTTGATGAACGGAGAAGAATGCATCGGGACTGTCGTAAATCCCAAAATCCCGAACGATTCCTTCTTTTTGCACGTAGGTATCGTTTTCATTCCAATAAATTTCCGGGTTTTGAAAATTATCTGTAGCAACGCCATAACCGCAAAATGAATCCGTACACTGTCCGAATTTTTGCTGAAGCTTGGTCAAGTAGGGAATATCCAGTATAAACCCTTCGATATTCAACCACTTGCCTTCATAAAGCACTTCAACCCAGCTGTGAACGATCTCCCGGGGCGACAGTTGGTAATACCACCCTTTCATCGCTCCCTTTTGCAGCTTTTTATCAATGGCAAATCCATGCATACGGCAAGGCACTCCCACGGCCCTTAGCAACGCCATAAAAAGTACACCCTTTGTATTACACTGACCATAGCCATTCTGCAATACTTCCGATGCCGGAATATGATCCGCCCTATTATAGCCGAACAGGATTTCGTCACGGACGTAGTTGTAAATGCCAAGAATTTGTTCCTTCCTGGGCATACGATCCCACTGGCGACTGTGAATGACTTGCCGGATCAGTGGATGAGAATAGTTCAGCAATTCCGTTTCCTTCAAGTATGCTCTCATTGGAAACACCTCCTGCACCAATTGTACGGTTAATGCAGGCAGGAAACTTTTAAAAAGACGCTATCTTTGCGAATATCCTTCGCCGTCATTCCCAGCAGCCGCTTACTTGTGGCGGCTAAATGCGACGGACTGTCAAATCCCGCAGCCATAGCCGCATCCGTAATGCTGAGCCCTTTAAACATAAAATAAGTTGCCTTCTGAAGCTTGTGCAACAGCATGTATCCGCTAAGCGATATGCCTGTATTTTCTTTAAAGAGATGCGACAATCTGCTGTTGGACAAACTCATTTGCCTGGCGTATAGACTTACGGAGTGCTCGGAGTCGGTGCAATCTTTTATAAGCTGTATAAACTCTCTTATTCTCGGATCAGCAATAGCTGTATTTACATGCTCCACGCCTAATAGCTTCATGAGTTGTCCCAGAAAAGAAAGATAGCTGTCCGTATCCTTAACGCCAGGATACTCTTTTTGCACAAATTCGCGAATGGTCTTCATCATCCCCGGCGGAAATACATGATATTTCCGCCCCTCTATATATCGCTTAAAGCTTGCCGCCATCTCAGAGGTGCTGTCCATCAGAAGAAGCATCAAAGGGTGTCCCGCTCCTTTTAGCCGATGAACCACGTTGGAATTGATAATGATGCCGGAGCAACTCAAGCTTTGTCCTTTTACATCAATTTCAAATTCGTCCTCCAAAGAAATGGTCACCTGTAAAAAAGAATGCCGATGTTCTTCAGCATCAATGGTATTGGATATCACCAGCAAGTGATGCTCCGCCCCATACAAAATCATCATCAGACTCTTAGCGAGCCGCGGAAGCCCCTTGCAGCATAGTAGGATTCAGCTCCATTGTGGTACACAAAGACCGTGTCATAGCGACGGTCACAAAAGATGGCCCCGCCAAGATTTCTAATATTTGCAGGCGTTACCACCCAACTTGATGTTTTCAGATCGAAATTTCCAAGCTGCTGCAGTTCCCGGTATTGTTCTTCCGTTAAAAGCTCAATGCCCATGTCGGCTGCCATTTCAACCGCATTGTTTTGCGGTTTATGCTGTTTCCTTGACTCCAGCGCTGCACGGTCGTAACAAACGCTTCTGCGGCCTTTAGGACTTTCCGCCGCACAATCATAAAATATGTATTCGCCCGTCTTATGGTCATACCCAACAACATCGGGCTCGCCGCCAGTTCTTTCCATTTCATGAAGCGACCACAGTTTTTCCGTATTTGCTTCGAGCCTTGCTTGCACGTTAGCCCATTCCAGTCCTTCATGGCGGTTCATGTTTTTCTCGAAACGGGCTTTCAAAGCTTTGAGCAGTCCCTCGCGTTGTTCCGGCGACAACTCCGTTTTATTGCTGATGTCGTTTCCCTTTGTCATGATTGTTTCTCCCCTTCAAATAGCTTTGTTCTAACACCTTCAATTTCATCTTTTCCCTCTAGTTCTCTTTAATACAGAAAAAACCTTTTTCAGAATCAATGATACCAACTAATCCATTCTCATAATTGTATCATCGAGATATTTGAAATGTGAGGGGAACCGATCAAACATGCAGCTGGGTTGACCCCTGATTCGAGAGCCATGTCATCGTTTTTTGAACATTTTATCAATGCTTTTTTGTTCCTTATTAACTGCTTTTTTATAAAAACGAATACCCTTCCTATCCCCAACAGCTTTGCTGCAGGCAAACGCCTTTTCCAAAACGTTTAAATAAAAATGATTTGTTTTTCTTAACATCCAATCACCATTCCGGTAGCATAACTGTGCGCTAATGATATCCTTTTCTTTATAAAAGCCAAGACAGATATCAAACCAGGATTCACTCATAGATCTGCCTAATCCGGTGTATTGCCAACTATCAAATTGCGTAAGAAGTCGTTCCCACGATTGTGCTGATTCAAAAGCTTTTATGTAGTCGTTATTCAAAATATGCAGTTCCGTTATATCTAAGATGGATGATACCTTATCCCGAGCGTCAGTAGTCAACTCTAATTCCTTCTGTTTATAAAAAATGGCCTTTTCATATTTCTTCAATTCTTTAGCTCTATAATATAATGCCTTCAGGTCAGGTTCGGCTTGCTTTTCCAGGAGATCAAAAAGTTTCTCAGCCTCTTCGAGGTCGTCAAAATCTATAGCCATTGCTAATAAACTCTCAGTTGTCTCTTTTTCCATGCTATCGGGAAACCATAAGGTCATTCTATGAAAGAAATCTTCTATATCTTGCTCTGATAAAAGTGAATTCAATTGGTCCTTATGTTCGAACAGATATTTATTGGATTCGGTAAGTTCAAACCCCTCAAGGTACTTGCAAGTCAGTTCAACTCCGGCAGAAAAAATAAATTCATTAAAATACCCACAATATGTATCAAAATTTGCGCATTTGGCTTTCTCAAAAAGCCATATATTTTCCGGCCTGCGGAACTTTGCTAACAAATAAGAAATAAGAGTTAAAGAGTCCCCACAACCTTGGTAAGGATCATGAATCCTGCTCTCAACCTCATTCTCCATTAAAAATTTGATTAAATCGTAATCCTCAGGCTTCCAATCATATTGAAGAGCAACTGCTGCTGCATGCCGTTTGATATAGTTTATGTCTGGATCTTGATATTCAAACTCTGTCCATAAGTCTCTTGAGTTTCTGATCTGTTCGATATTTTGTCTGACTTCTTTAGCATCCATAACTCAACCCCCTATGCATAAACGTGAATGTTGTACTTCATTTTTTCCTCGCCACTACCAGAATCATTATATCAATGAATAAATCGATATAGAGAGAAAACAATCAATATGTCCTCGATATCTGCTTTAAAGATTTGTTTCGTTAGCAGTCGTCCACATTACAAAAAGTAACGCAGCCTAATCCGACTGCGTTACTTTTTGCATGCCACGTAATTCCACATCTTTTACAGACATTTAATATCTACATAGGTACAATAACAAAAGAGGAGTTCTCACCCCTCGTAATTTATATTAACCTCATGTCTGCGTTCAGTTACTGTAATCGAAGCCTTCATGCCGCACTGCTCTCTTTTTATCATCATTTTTCTGATCGCATTTTCGACAGCCTCCATAATCACTTCTCCAATGTGGGATGGGGGTGACCGTACAATACGGAAATCTGTCTCGAAAAACCGTCATCATTAAGCGAGGACGAATTCAGTGGGCATCGGTCGGTTTCCGATTGTTCACGAGAATTCTACTGCTTAGCCCCCATCAATTGAGGTCTTAAATCCGTAAAGCCCTCACCCGGCTTACGCAGAGCTTCCAATACAACTTGTGCGTTATACCCGTCATAGAAATTATAGATGAGACCAGGCTCTCCGTTCAAAATCTGAATGATTTGCTTCAGGATCGGCAGCGGGCTAACGACGTCGTCCACAGATACAGGCTGAAGATCGGCATCCTTGCCGCTTCTGAACAGGTTACGCCAGTTTTCGAGCGCCATGGTCCCTTCCTCACCATGGACCACCAGGGAGACACGTTCTTCCCCTTCCCGTTGGTCGGTTCCAGACAGGTGAATCTCGATATCATTATGTAATCGCAAAACGGCCCGGACACGGCTTTCGGACTGATTCGAATCCGGCGGAAACTCAATCTCGCTCTTCACATGCGTAATCGGACCGAACACCTGCTGGATCATTTGGATCCAGTGAATCCCGACTTCCAGCAGATATCCGCCCTGCTGTCTTGAGGTGATCCATGGATTCTGCTGCCAGGACCTCGGCCACTGCGGAAACTCCAGGTATAGATCCATCTTGAGGATCTGGCCGATCGCCTGCTCTTCAATTAATCCCTTCAGCTTCAGGACGGCCGGGTCGAGTGGAAGCGAGAAATGAACGGCATGGAGCACATCGGCCTTCTCTGCCAGCTCCACCAGACTCCGCGCTTCGGTCAGGCTGTTGGCAAGCGGCTTCTCGCAGAAGACGTGAATGCCTTTCTCAAATGCGATCTGGGCAACATCATAATGCAGGGACGGCGGAACCGCGATATACACCAGGTCAAGCGCAACCTCGTTCAGCAGCTGGCGGTAGTCGGTGTACAGCCGGGGACTAATTCCTGCTGCTGCGACTTCCCTGTGCAAACTAGACTCATCACTGTCGCAAAGAGCGACTAATTCGATCTTCTCACCATATTGGGGCAGTAATCGGTGAATCATAATCCGGCCCATGTGACCTAAGCCGATGACGGCCATTTTCTGTTTACTCATCCTGTTCTCCTATTCTTCCATTGACGATTGGATTTTGCAATTGAATGCCACGTCCCCTATTATAGATGAACGAGTCTATAATAGCGTTTCTGTACTGAGCGTAAACCCTTCAATCGCGACATCTTCGTCGACTTCAATCATGATGCAGCGTTTACCTTGGAAATTCACCTGTTTTACATACCTTAAATCCTGCGGGCTAACCGAAATCGTAGCTACCTTGGTTTCGATCTTAATGGATTTGGAAGTATACTTCGGCATGACGCTGGTTGCTTTCATTTCATAGTTCTTGTTGTCCACGATGGTTTCGAATGCCCGCTCCACCTTCTCGGTCGTCACGTCCTCTACGCCGCTTGCGTTCAGTACGCGCTCCAGATCTTTATAATCCAGCTTCGGAGGTTCTTCCTCCTTCGTCTCTTCGTTAATTTCGATCACCCGGTTGATTTCCTCGTACACCTGTGCAATGGTGGCTGAATCGAGCTGTTCGCCGGCCACTTCCTTGACGATATCTTCGAAGATCGCTCGCTCTTCAAGTGCCGTCACGGATCTTTCTCCGTTCAAGACCTGTTCGACAAAATGCGGATCCGGAAAATTGGATTTTCCCGTACAATACAAAATATGATTCACATCGGAATAATTGTCCGTCACGCTAGGGTACAGGAATCCTTGCTCCGGCGTACTTAACTTGATAATCGGATCTACAATGACATTGTACTTGAACTCCCTCTCCACATAATCGAACAAGAGAGTCTTCCGTTGTTTCTCCGTAGAATTCACACCGCATAAAATGAACGGATGGGCAAACACCTCGTTCTTCTCGCTCTCTTCCGCTTCATCGTTTCTCGCCTTGGTCGGCAAATAATACTGTCCCCGAACGAACGTGACCACCATATCCCGCTCATATTTGGCATCCGTCAGCATTCTCTCCACAAGCATCAGCATCAAGTCCTGCCATTCTTCCGAATCACCCGACACGAGAGCTTGGTGAAGCAGTACCTGCGCCGGTTCCTCCGCTGCTTCCTGAAACCTCAATTCGAACAATTTTTGATCCAGTTCGCCGGTCAGCAGTTTTTTGAAATTACCCATGTATAACTCTTGCTTCTCCCGATCCACCAGTTCGAACGGCAGGCGCTCCCAATGATAGATTTCATTCGTTTCCTTCGTAATATAGACATTGAGAATATCGTAAATATTCAGTAAATCGTGATCCAGCTTAAATTGCTTGCGTATATTGGCGACTTCTTTTTTGTTCATATTGGATTCGGCAGCTCCTTAGATATATTCTGACTTATTTAGTATAAATTATTGGAACGTAAATTTGTTAGCGATCTTACGGCTGGCATTGCTGTGCCTAGGGTCAATTCTCCTGTGCACCTGATCCTCTATTGTTGCATATTTGAATACCCGAGTCGAGGACATACCCTTGTGGGAACCCATACCAAAAAGAGATATCCTTACTCGAAGGATACCTCTTCTGGAAACTCAAACCTATTCATTCAAACAATCTTTGATGTTTATGAAAAAATCGGTAAAAGAATTGTACATTGTCCAGTTCAAACCATTCTGCCGTTTGCAAAATCTTGGCATCGAGATTGTAGCTCTTCGCATGAAGCGTACCCAGAACAAAGGGAGAGTGCCACCCAAACAGCCCTTCTATTCAAGCACCGTCCAAATATCCAGTGCCGCCAGACGAATCGCCTCATGCTCATGATTCCGGTACGCTCTTAAACGGTCGGTACAAGCCTGGTTCCACAATAAAGATGTTCCCGCAACCTTCAGCAGAGAAAGTCCAATATATTGGGCCACAAATGGCTGCCGATCTCTCAAATTGTCCACCAGATCCAGAATTGCCTCCGGGCTCCAATACGCCTGACTGGCATTGGCTGCACGAGCAATCTGTCTGTAGGCGTAATCCAATAGATGCGGATGCGTGTCCACCATTTGAATCACAGGGTCCAAATGCAGGGCAGCCTGATCCGCTTGGTTCCATTCAACCATCGCTAAATATAACTTGATCACGGCTGGTTTCAGGGTTTCTTGGGATTTAAGAGCATCGATCATGCCCGTATATAAAGGAACGAGCACCCGTCTTGCATTTGGAGGCAATGAGATCAGCTTGTCAATCAATGCCACTAGACGCTGCCGCTCTGGAAGGTCTCTCTCCGGTGCAGCATTCCATTCGGCCTTCGTCTCCGTGTCGGCCAACTGTGTGCAAACGCCGATGACCCGATCATTCACCTTCCCGTCACGACTAGCCACAATGAGGGTATCCAACGCGGCCTTCCATCTGGCGTTATCCTCCATATCAAGAATCGTTCTGCTGGCGGAAGCCGCTACCTTCTCCTCGCTTCCATTCACCCAAAGGCTCATGGCTTGGAAAGCCTCTCTTGCCACAACCGGATCGGCATGCCCTGCGATCTCGATAATCAATTGCAAATACCTTGGCCGAGCTTCCACGGGAAGTCCGCCAGAATACTGGTTAAGCAGGCTTCTTGCGATATCACGCTGCGATGAAGCAGCCATTGCACTCATCATGATCCAGCTGCGTTCATCATCGAGCCATTGTCTGGCAGCGTGACCTATGGCGATCATCACATCTTTGTGTACATTCGGTTTCTCATATTCCCGGATGAGAAGCGCCATGCTCTCACTGCTTTTATAAGCCCCAAGCAGCCGGATGGCCTCTTTTCTGACCGTGATTTTCAATTTCTCCCGATTCAGCAGGTCCGACAGCATGGACGTCAACATCACCGGGCTCACCCTGCGCATGCATCTGGGGATCGAGTACATGGCGACCCGAGCACGGTCTCCATCCAGGTTGCCCAGCAATACAGGAAGTGCCTTCTCCGGCTCTTCCCATAACGAATATGCGTAGAGCGCTGCCTCGACGACATGCACTTCCTGATCCTGCAGCAGGACCTCCAGTTGATCGGAGCAATAATCCGGCATGACTGACAAGCTCCGCATCGCCGCCGCACGTTCATGGAAACTTCGTTTGGCATCCAATGCCACCCGTTCCAGCAGGGAAGCTAATGCCTTTTGCTGGCGCGGCAGCCAACGATGAAACCCATTATAGGCGGGCACAACATAAATCGTTTTTCCCGATAAATGCTTGCCTTTGATGATTTTCCCCGAGATGAACGGGTCCAACCACTCCTGACGCTTCAGATGCAGATGCATAAATACGTCGTGGAATGAGATAAAAGATGGGTATCTGTCCAGCAGTTCTCTAACCCTCGCATCCCGAGTTCCATACGGTGCCAGCCAATAATGGACCGCCTGCGGCGATACCGTTTTAGCCTTCAGCAGTTCCTCCAGCAGAAGCTGAAGCTTCGGCAATCGATCCACGGCTTTTCCGAACACATCAGCCATACGCAGGACCACACTTACGTTTTCGCGCTTGTTCGCTTCTACACCAAAGGCATAAATCTCATCGAACAACGCTTCCAGTGCAGAACTTGGTATGCTATCCCAATCCATCGAGAACAACGCAAACTGACCGTCCCGCATCGTCAATCTTCCAAACGTTCTCAAAGCGAATCTGAAAAGATTGCCCTTCGGCTCCAATGCATGTTCACGTAGTATGGCAAAAGCCAGTTTCTCCGTGGCGGACCTTGTCCCGTACGAAGTGTCCCTGGCTTCAACCACGCTATCCACCAGCACAGTCAGATCATTCACATGCTCTTCCTTAAACATTGGAGCAGGACAGTTTGAGAGCTCGACCATAACTTGCCAGCGCACCGGATCCTGGTCGTTCTTGATTCGAGTCAGGAAGCGCAGCGTCTCATCCATTCCGCTTCGGGATAGCGCTGTACTCCGAACGAGGTGGGCGTAGGCCGCAGCACGCTCATCGCTATTAGACACCTGGACGGCTTGCTCCAGCTTCTCCCTGGCGTTAACAATTAAACGGCGCGCCGTCGTTTCGAGCATGTCATCCCGATGATCACGAATGTCGCGAAGTTCCAGCATGCGGGCAGCTTCCTTGTCACGCAGTCGATGCGGTAGTACATCCAGTAGCGGCATAGGGAAAATGCGTGTCTTCCGCTCGTCTTCCTTATAAGCGGCATCAAACATCGCTTCGCGACAAGACGGCGCTAGGGTATCCAGCACCCTGGCTACATGTACAGGCTGATCTGCGAGCAAGGTAGTCAGCATGGTCCACTGCGCTGTGGTGAACCATTTTCTCTTTTTCAAAACGCCTGCCGGAACGCCATGATTCAAAAGATATTCCCGTGTCTCCTCACGTGTCAGCAGTTCGAATACGTCCTCAGAGCTGGCCTGAATCAGAATGCCCAATTGCTGCTTGAGTACAGGATGAATCATATCCGTCGGCCCAAGCGTAAGCGCACATTCCAACACGATCGCCGGTCTTAAGACACTCAATACTTCAATCGCCGATGAGAGCGTCCACCATATATTGACCTTTTCCCGATGCGTTGCGTTCTGCAAAGCATTCTTGAAATACGCTGCAACAAGATCTGGATAGTACTTCGTTAGGAGCCGCCAATTGCGTAACGCATACCCCTGCTCAGGAAGCCTGCTGCGAACCGTCTCTTCGCTGCACACGGCCAATAATAAGGACGCTTCTTGTGCCCCCCACCGGTCAAGCACGAGCGGCAGCAGCCGTTCCGCCCAATCCTGACGATATGTATTCAAGATGCTCCGCAGCAATTGGCGTCGGCAATGATACGACATCAGAGCGATTTCGGATTCAACCGAAAAGTCCGGATCTGTAATCACTTCTGGCAGTAGTCCAGCCGCCCGCCCTCTGACCCCTGCCTTAGAATGCTTCAGGGCAAACAAAACCGCACGAGCATCATTCACTACGTCGGCACCGGTCAAAGCCAGATGCGCCTCATAGGCGGTGCCGCTTTCGAGCAAGGATACGAGCAGCGCGGAATAATCCGCATCTCCTTTATGCTGGCGTCCCAGAAGCGCCATCCGCTTCATCCTGTCCGAATAACCCAGCGAATCCAGCTCCATGAGCAATTGCTCTTTGTTCATCAGATCATTGTTATATGTCAACATTTCCTCTCCCCTCATGTTCTTATAATCGATCAAAATTTCTCCATAACCGATTTACGCAAGCTCTCCTGGAAGTATATAACTTCTTCATAAACGAAGGCTTCTCCTTTTCGATGCGACATTTCAAACCGACTTAGTCTATGGAATCGGGCCTTTTACAGCCTACAATCCATATTCACGCCCTGATTCGGGGTTTCTGCTTTTGAACGGGGCCAAAACGCTGCATACAAAAAGAGATGCCTCTCGGGGTCCATAAGCGGCCCTTTGAGTCATCCCTTTTAGCTCAAGATGATACATATCCGAATTTAGTTATTCCAGTATTGCTTGGCAATCTGTTGACCTTGATCGATTTTCGCCCATTGCTCGGCTTCGCTTAGCTCGTTACCGCCATCGCAGGATGCAAAGCCGCATTGATGCGAGAGCAGCAGACGATCCTTATCAATGATTTTGGATGCTTCGTCAAGTAGACGGATTACGCGTGCTTCATCATCAAGCGTATTTGTTTTGGAAGACAGCAAGCCCAGAACAATCTCCGTTTCCGGTCTGTCCTTGAAAACCTCCAGTGCTTCAATCGAACCCGCACGATCATCATCCCATTCCAGGAAGAAGCGATCATATTTCAATTGCTTCAGGAACAAGTTGGCGATTTTCGCATAAGATCCACCGCCCATGTTGCGGGAATCATAGTTGCCGCGGCAGTTGTGTGTCCATATTTTCAAGCCGAGGCTATGACCGAAGTCGATCACTGTATTGTTAATATCAATAAATTCGGTGGCGAGACCCTGTACTTCCGCTTGATTAATATGCTCCCCTGTAAACGGAGAGTTCGGGTTGTCGTCTGCAAACAGCTCCCACAAGCAATCATCGAATTGCAGGATTTTGCCGCCTACCGCAGCGAATTCCTCCACGAATTCCTTATAGGCGCTCACAAGACCCGCTTTGAGCTCCTGTTTGTTCTGATAAACAGCATCCGTACCGCCAATGTTATCCGACCAGGAAAGTTCACCGAAGATATGGGAAGGAGATGGTACGCAAAGTTTCGTTTGCTGATCGCCTGCCGTATCTTGGAGCTGTTTGAACAGCTTAATGAAGTGATGATTCTTTCCGCTCAGTTTGCCGGTAATGCGCAATCCAATATCTTTGCGTGTTTCATATTTCGATGTTCCGTCCACATCCCGGAAAAAGTAGCCATGGTCAGCGATATAACGCTCAACTCCGCCAAAGCCCCATACAAAATCCAGATGCCACATCGATTTGGAGAATTCGCCGTCCGTAATAACCGACAGGTTATGCTCGATTTCCTTTTTCACGACCTGTTTGATCGCCTCTGTCTCGCACTCGGCATACCCTTCAAAATTCTCATAAAAAGGATACTGGATATCATCACGATGTTCAATTTGCGTTTTATATTTCAGCAGCTCTTCGGGCCGCAACAAACTTCCTACGATCTGGAACTTATCAGTCATGTAAATAACCCCCTCGTTGTATACGATGATCATATCACGTGGATAGGAGTTAGAAGAAATACCAAAAAAATATAACTAGCTATAGCTAAAAGCTATAGCAAAAATGACTGTTGAGATTACTATGGATACTGAATTAGACTGGAAATCGTACAGGAAGACGTTGATGCAACCCGTATTTCTGCTAATCATTCTTCTCTGCTGTTTCCAAAAGAAAAAACACAGCCAAGTCGGCCATGTTTTCCAAAAATATTATTGCCTGTCAATTTAATTTCCGTGTTCATCTACCTCATCATGATCCTTGCTTCCAAATTCATCGAGCAGCGCACGTACTTCACTTGTTGACTTTACGTTCATTAAGCTATTTCTCAATTCACTTGCCCCTCGAAATCCACGGACATATATTTTGAAGAAGCGGGCAAGGGGTCTGAATGAACGTGGCTCCTGTGCTGAATATTGATCATGGAGATCCAGATGCAGCCGTAGCAGATCAAGCAATTCCTCACTGCTATGATCCTTCGGCTCCTTCTCAAAAGCAAATGGATTATGAAAAATACCACGCCCAATCATAATCCCATCTACACCGTATTGTTCGGCGAGCTTCAAGCCGGTCTGACGGTCAGGAATATCCCCGTTAATGGTTAGAACTGTATCTGGTGCCACCTCATCACGAAGTTTCTTAATCTCCGGAATCAGTTCCCAATGAGCGTCTACTTTGCTCATTTCCTCTCTTGTCCGCAGATGAATGGACAGATTAACAATGTCTTGTTTCAAAATATGGGTTAACCAGTCGCGCCATTCATCTACGCTACTAAAACCGAGCCTTGTTTTTACACTGACGGGCAGTCCCCCTGCTTTTGCGGCCTGGATAATATCCGCTGCAATTTCGGGACGGCAGATCAGGCCGCTTCCCTTCCCATTCTCTGCTACATTCGCTACAGGACAACCCATATTAATATCGATGCCTTTAAACCCTTCTTTCGCCATACCGATACTCATTTGACGAAAGTATTCCGGCTTATCTCCCCAGATATGGGCTACAATGGGCTGTTCATCCTCTGTAAAAGTCAAACGTCCGCGCACACTATGGTTCCCCTCCGGGTGACAATAGCTCTCTGTATTCGCAAACTCCGTAAAAAACACATCCGGTCTGGCTGCTTCACTTACGACATGGCGAAACACCACATCCGTCACATCTTCCATGGGCGCCAGTACAAAAAAAGGTCGTGGTAAATCGCGCCAAAAATTATCCGTCATATCAAATACCCCTCTATAAATACAGGAAAAATCTTTATCCGAAATGGTAAATACAACCTGTTCATGCTCTTGCTTTTTCTTCACTTATAGCATGTTTAAGCAATGTAAATCAAACAGCAGTATATGTTAATCGTGCAGTGAAAGCACTCCTAAAACGATGTGACCCGTCAATGCAAGTTCATTTTCATAACGTACTGCGCCGTAGTTCATAAAAATACTGCACAATTGGATGCTTTAACTTCATCTTCTCGGCCATGTTTAAAATTCGCTTTTTGCCAACTCGTCTGTCCACCAAAGCTAAAATATTCAATAAAATATCATTACTCTCCAAGCTTTCATCTATAGAAATCGATAAAAACGTAGTAGCTACTAGGACAAAATTTGATTTACTTAATGCGGCCTGTGCTGACAAAAGCTCTTTTGCAAGTTCTGAAATTTTTCTGCTTCTTGCAATGACTTTAAGACGATCCTCGGGAACGGTCCCCTTCGTATCCTTTCTGATCGCTTCAATTTCATCATTGTTGATAGGAATTTGGATGTCCGGATCATTCTTAATTTCCTGCTCCGTCTGATACCATCTGATTGAGCCAGTTGTATCACTCATATTGAGTACGTTCTTTTTATCTACTGCAAGATAACAAATTCCGGATTTATCAGGTAGATAACGATAACTGGTTGCCCGGTATTCGACCCTTCCATTTAACGCAGGAGAGAGAAAGCTCTCCAGTTGTTGCTTTAATTTGCTCCAGGACATGTATCCTCCTATGTTCTCAAAGCCTGACTACCCGTATTTCGGGGCAGTTTTATGGCAATGACACCTATAGTGCCAGATTGATTTGATTTAAAATAACAAAATTTCTAAAGTTAACATGTTGCCCTTGGGTGAAGGTCTATCATACCATTAAAAAATCGAACGATACAACTCGAAAGGATTGGATGCTACTCTACCCGATAGGTGAATCAGCACATCGTCCACGCGGTTCAGAAGCTTCTGAAGCTGCGAGGCATCCATATGTTGAAAAATTGAAGCATCATTGCAGCCGACCACAAAATTAAGGGTATGAATAAACAGCACCTTATCCAAATCCGGGATGGAATTCTGTCCCGTTAGCTGGATGATATCCTGAAGCGAAAAGTAAGGTGGAGAAAACATGCAATTATTCTCCTTCATATACAATGCCTTGAGCATGCATCCTAAAGCGCGGTCACTAAACAAGATACATACATGAGCAGAGATGGGATGCATCATCCGGGCTGCTGAGTTCATATAGATCTGTACGAAATGCTGCATCTTAATCATTGATTTGGAATGAATAGAGGATTCCTGAATTTTTAACAGCCTATCCTTGCTATCTCTGCATTCGTCGATGGAGGTTAAATGATTCACATACGTCAGCCCCTATTCGGTTATTGGCGATACCCCAGCTGCGACTGAATTCCTTTATTGGTCTGTCCAAAATTGCAGGTGCATAAGAAGTAGTTCTAGCTCAGTTCATCAAAAAGAGTGAATATATAGAAATAAATACTCACTTAGGATGAATAAATAAATACAAACTACATACAATATTACCGTATAGTAGTAATTTATTCAAATAACTTATTATCTATGTGTTATTACAAATCAAAACATTCCCTACACTTCTATTAAAGAGAGGTGTAACGATGCCTGATGTTCTAAAATTAGTCGGAGCACGTATAAAGGATCTTCGTAAAATAAGAGGATTATCTCAAGAAGCATTAGCAGAAAAGGCTGGCTTCAATATAAGTTATATAGGATTTATTGAACGAGCCGAACGTAATGTTTCCATGAAGAATCTGGCGAAGATTGCTAGTGCATTAGATGTTGGAGTGTATGAGCTTTTTACATATTTGAAAGAACAGGAAGAATTAACAGAGGAGTCAAATTTAAAAGATATAATCTCTTTATTGAGAGAACGTGATTCAAAAGATATTGAGATGGTCCGAAATATACTAAATGAAATTTTTAGGCGAATTGATGGAAATAGTTAAAAAAGCTGATCGGATTCCGATCAGCTTTTTTAGAGTTATCACCAAAGATTATAAAATCGATTAAAAGCTAACTATTATAGTAAAATATTTGAGATAAGCTGCCTTTCTCTCCTGCCTTATATAAAGCGTTTAGCTTTGATTCTAGCCTAATGCAGCGCCGCCCACTTACTCTTCGAAAGTTGGGCTGCCTTTTTATAAATACCTTTACAACGAGTGGTTTATTTCATATTCTGTACTCCGCATTGGTAAGAGCTTGAGCATTCTTAACAAATTACTGGCTTCCATAGATAGCAAAAATGTCGATAAATTTTGAAACTATTGGCGTTACCTTGTTGAACGTTGGAGACATTGATCTCTTTTTAAGGTATTTGGTTAGTTTCTCCAAGGGTATTTCATATCAAGATATTCACTCTTAGACTTCAAAAAATCCTCAACCCAATTAATTGCAGTTGCTAAAACTTCCCTTTGATTTTCTTTATTGTACGAAAAAGCATTAATGAATTTGAAATCAACTTCGTAATCCCCTTGCATCCATGTATCCCCCATACCATCCTGTTGAAGCCAGATTGACGGCACTCTATTGAACGCACATATTTTAGCTTCATCTATTTGGCCAGCAGGGTACGATTTCTCAATTACTACAAATTTAGATATGGAAGCATACGCCAACATTTTTTCTTCATTGGAAAGAGTTCGAATTTCGGGCTGCTCTTTTATTAGGATAGGAGTATACCCGTGTTGACGCAACATCTCACTTATATTTTTTAATTCTTGCATGTATTCCTCTGGACTGTCTTTCCCCAAAACCAAAACTGTTTTTTCCTTTGATATTTTTAACCATTCTGCATAGTTTGAGGATGATTCTCCACTTTCATACGTAAGTAATCGAATTTGATCAATTTTCTCGTTACTCACTACAATCGCTTGGAATTCAGGAAACACTTCTGCAAATCGATCTCTATGAAATTGCTTGGATTGTAATATTGTAAATAGATCACTATATAACCCATGTTGCCGAATAGCATCCACAATATTACTGCAATTTTCTTTATGCGATAAAAATTTATTTATAATATCATCTTTATCCAAGTTCAAAGAACGACAAATACTAATTAATTGGATAGGCGAATAAGAATTTTTTAAAAAATCTATTAATCTATCTTCGTCTTTAAATTCAATACTAATATGTGAACCCAAATAATTTCCCTCTCTCTCCTGAGTTATCAAGTTTAAGGCGGACATACTCAGAGTTTTTCAACTCATCAGGAATATCAATCGTAGTAATAAAATATTGAAAATCCACTTTACCGTTTATCTCAAGATCTTCTTTTTCTAATTGAAGAACGAAGGTAAATATCCGTCTATATACTTTTGGGTCAATATCATGCACATTGGGTGAATCATGTATTAAAAATTTCGGATGATTTGTATCTTCTGATATTGCCAGTTTAAGTAATGCCAAATCAAAAGCAATTACTCTAAGAGGGAAAGATGCAGCGCCATCATCAATTCCATCTGTAGTTGCATGCTTGATCTCCAATGAAAAATTACCTTTTCTCTCACTTCTTTTTAGCAACCCAACCCGACTATTAGAGAACAAAAATTTTATTACTTCATTTACCTCAACTTGAAAAGATAATAGTCTTTTATCAACTTCTTTTAGAATAGTAGAAATATCTTTATTGATTTCCGTAAGTTTTTGTTTTGCTTCCTGCCATTCAGCGTAATAATTTTCTACATCACTACTCAAATTTAATGAATTATTTAATTCTAAAAGCTCCTTACGATAGTTTGCTATAACCCCTTCTTTATCCTCTACTTGTTCAAGGATTACGTTGATATCCTTTTTAAGACTCGCATCAATTACACCTATCATTTGTTGTAATTCTTCCTGCTGTTCATTAAGAAATTTTATTTCCTCTTGATGAGACAATGTTGATTCTATCAATTCTTTCTTCTCGTTATTAAGTACCGTTCTAATCAAATTAACGGACTTAATTGACACCTGATTGACAGAATGCTTACAGTTCTCATCTTGATCACTAGAAAAGGGACGTAGACACCTTGGGCATTGTTTATATTCATAGCGGTTCAAAAATTGAACTGCAGACTGAGCAATATCGATTTTCTCTAATTCCCCTTGAATTTCATTGATCGTTGCTTCATAATTCTTAATCCGATAGTGGTAAGTTAATATGTTATTTTTGATTTGTCTTAGCTCATTGAACCACCTTGCACGCTGTGCATTTTCCGCATCTTTAATTTTATTAAAATTTACTAATTGATCCTTAAGATGAGCTAATACATCGTTTTTTTTGGAAATTTCACTTTCAATTGATATTTTTCTACTGTGAACTTCGATATCAGATTGGTTTTGCTTATGCTTAGCATATTTCGCAATTACATTGTAGGCTTTCTGTTTCTCCGCTGCTAACTCTGATGCCTCTGCTTGGCGGTTCTCCAAATCTGTCTTTTCTGGAGTAAGTAAATTTAATAAGAACTCAACTCTTTTTCGCCTTACTGGAGCTTTTTCATAATAATTCGCTGGTTTAGTTAATTCCTGAAAGCCACCGACTTGATCTCTAATTAGGATAGGCGCACTTTGTCGCCATGAAATAATTTTCTTTTTATCAAAACTATTTCTCCCTTCATATAGCTCATTTTCAAGGAATGAACAATACTTTTTTACGTCATAATTATTATGATGGAATTCATGTCCTTCTAATAAACCGTCTATAACCCAGTCTTTATATAAGATGACATTCTCCTCATTCACTAAGCTTCTCAGAACAGTGTATTTTTGAGAACCAATAGAGTATTCTAGGTGAAGAATCATTTTTTCCATACGAATTTTGGCGCTCTTCTTATCATCTGGGAGAAATGACTCCCTACCCAATCCAAAGTCAATTAAGTCCACAAATGTGGTTTTACCAACACTGTTCCTAGTTTGAATATTTACGTCTCCAATATCTTCAGCTAGTATTATATTGAGACCTTTTCTAAAAGTTATATCTATTTCCTTTTCTGAAGGGTACACAAGTAGCCTATTAATAAACAATGACTTAGTCATACCATACCCCTCCAATAATTTGATAAATTCTCCTATTTAGGATATCCAAAGGAACATCTTTAATTATCTTCGCTATAAAGTACGATTTATGAAGGATTGTTTTATATTGCTCATCAATAAATAGTTTCTTAACGTCTTCCTTTACTTCATCCTTAAGAACTATGTAATGTTCGTCTGAGATAATCATTTCCCGCGACATTAATTCTTTAAGCCCGCTCAAGAATCGACTATTATATTTTTCAATTATTATGCCGGAGAGCATTGAATCCAAATTGTTAGTCTCCCATTCGGGTAATAAGGACATGAATTCCTTCCTATCCTCAGAAGCGAGTAGTTCAGTTGTAACGTTTACGAATCTAAACAAGTACATTGCTGTTGCAACCTGATCAAAAGTGGATTTCTCCAAATATTGCATTAATGATAATAAATAAACTCCATTTAAGGCGCTATTTTCTTCAATATTTTGCAAATCCCCTTCTACCGTAATATTACGTTCACTCATAATTTCCCTCACTCATTAAATATTAGGCACTGAAAAGTAGTGTCGAATATCACACCGTATATTTGGTCTTCAATATCTTCTCTTTGTTGAAATTCTTGAGGTAAGATATTAAACAATTCATTTACTAACTCGTTTAATCTGTAATCTGCATTATATTCGTCGGGAGGAAACCTCCCAAGAATTCGCTTCGAATAAAATTTTTGAATCTTTTCGCTCAACGTTACAAAATGATCGTCGAAACCGAGTTTTTTTGCCTTTCTTTTTAAAACACCATTATCGTTTTTCGATCTAATTGCAAGAGCTTGATTTGTTGGAGAAAATTTAGCTTTATTCTTCAATTTATCGTGAAATTCAGTAAAATCTTCAACCAATCCATTTGATAGATAAGGCGAGTCAGGCTCATCGATTGCATTTATTTCATCAAGCTTCTCAAGTAATATTGAATATAACTTGGAAAGTTGGATGGCTATATGTGCATCCAGTTTACTAATATTCGTAGAACCAAACTGAGCATTTTTGCTTTTCATCTTCTCTATTTCAACGCTTAATTCAAAACTCATCCCATACCGTACCGCGCATGTAATGAGAGCATCTGCCTTTTGCGGATTATTCTGTCCTTCCCCGAATATATCCTCTGGATTTTGATTTATTGAACGAGCCAGGCTGCGCCAATCATAACTTTGAAGGTTCATCTCACATAGGGATTGAATAATACCTTGTTGTTCTCTAGGAGATGGCGTTTGACTACTTAACATTGCTATTCCTCTCTCCAAACATTATTGATTTTCTTCCTTACACTCCTTCTTATATAGGTCAATTTTACTATCACGCGGAAATTTTATCCACTAGAGCTTTCTATTCTAAAACTATAATCAAACAAATTCCGACTTAGCCCCTATAATTTTGCAACAAAATGGTAAGTATAGTAAGACGGTTGATTACTCTCCCGGTCCCCTTATGTTGAATTTAAAAAATGAGGTCGAACCCCACCATTGGTTCTGATGAGGGATTAAGTAGCCGAATTCGATTGGAACTTCGTCAATTATTCGTAAAATTCCGCATAAAAAAAGCACCGTAAATTGGTGCCATAGAAACTATCGTTTATTTATTAAATCCATAGCTTGTTTGGGGAACTTCCCCATCAGCCATTCTAAGACCTTTAGCTGATCAACACCAGGAGCTCGTCGAATTTGTGCCAGTAACTTATCAGATGTAGGACGTTCAAGTGTAATATTTGCAGCACCTTCATTACATACAGAACAAAGCGCTCTAAGGTTTCCTGGGTCATCAGTCCCGCCTTGCGACTTATCAATTATATGACCAATATGTAACCGTGTCTTTCGGCTGGGGTCATATGGATGTGGCTCCCCTGCTACTGCCCCACACATTTGACATGTAAACCCATTCCGGTCTAACACATATGCTCTTGTCTCTTTAGATATCGCTCTCTCAAAAGCCGGAATAGGTTTAAGATCAACAAGTATGTACTGACCAGGCTTTAATTCGCCCAGATCATTGTGCGTCTTAATGTTCATTCCTTGCTCATTTCTGAGTTCACGTATTCTTCTTGCCCATTCACTACTACCATCTGCAACTTGTTGCAAAGTACTTGAATCAAGAACCTTACCCACATTAGCAAGAAAGTAATCTCGTAGCTTAGCTTTAGCACCTTGCCCCTTCTTTGCTCTTTTCATTTTTTTTATCCCTCGCTTCTGCAGTTTGAATTGCCATCGCAATTGCTACACCTACAGCATTTGCTACTGGTGGTGGAAATGCGTTCCCAACTTGGCGATATGCATTAGTCTTTTTCCCTGTAATATCCCAATCCGGCGGAAACCCTTGTATTAAAGCAGCCATTTTTACAGTTAGTCTAGGCAATCCCACAAAATCAGGAGAAGGCGGCTCATCAGCTAACGTATGCCCATTCACACCTATTGCTTCCCAGGCACGTTTTGCTCTGGTTGGTCCCAAATCAGGACCTCCGTGTTTTTTCGAGCCACCTACAAGTGTAGGAGCTATAACATTCGCTTTCTTTTTCCAATCATCGGCTCCGACCCAACCTCGACTTGCCATTTGTTCATATAATACCTCTCCTACAGTTGGTGCTGGTAATTCAATAGGAATAGGCCATTGAAAGAACTTTGCATACTTTTTCTTTAGAGCTACGAATACTACTCGAGGTCTAAGCTGAGGAACACCAAAATCAGATGCATTAAACAGCCTCCACTCTCCTTCATATCCAAGCCTTTTAATAGCATCGGTAAAAGCCTCTCTATACTCACTAAAACCAGCAGCCATTAAACCCGCAACATTTTCAATCATAATTGCGTTGGGTGAACATTCTTTTGCTAGTCTAGGAACTTCTGGTAATAAATCCCTATCATCTAATGCACCAAGCTGATTTCCTCCCGTAGAAAACGGTTGGCATGGCGGCCCTCCAGCTAATAGGTCTATTTTTCCTTTGAATGTCTTCGCACTAAAGTTCCTCAAGTCTTCAGGGACAACATTCCACGAAGGCCTATTAGCTCTGAGTGTGTTGCATGCATGTTCATCAATCTCAACTAAGGCAAGATGTTCAAATCCTGCTTGTTCAAGGCCTATTGCTTGCCCACCAGCACCTGCACATATTTCTAAAGAAGTAAGTATTCTTGCCATAAACACACCTCCAAACATATGTTTCCATTATAATAAATCGTGCGATAGGATTCCACCAATAAATAGAGGTAATTTTTAATAGTTCCCAAGACACCGGTAGAGCTCACATTTAGAAGCACCTTCTGGGAGTCTTTCTGTTTATCCGATTCTTTAGTGTTCATTCATACCGGAGTTATTCATAGCACCTGGTTAGCTATCATCTAATCGGATAATAGGATTATACCATTGTCCACGATCCTATTGCTTTAATTTGCCTGGATAGAAGAATGCATGAAGTAACAAACGAAACTGAATTGTCGAATGTTTCGCTTATTAGATTCATCATATATAACTTTACCTATTGGCACTTGGAATGTGAAGACATAAGGATTAACATTGAATCACCCGACGATTTAGCCTCAAACAGAAGATCGGACATTTTATTAAGGACGGCTCTGCGGCGTTCAAGGCTAATCGCGCAGTGTATTGTTCCGCTTCTAAGCGCGCTTCGAATCCGTGATTCCACGGTATGACCGCCGAATCGGTAATGACTTATCCGCTGGATTTCCATCTGTATCACCGAACAAACCCTTTTAAGGAAAGGTTTATAACCCTGTATTACTTTTGTTTAAAATGAATAAACTCGTGCTAAAAAACAGCCCTCAAACCCGCATTCCACCGTTACCCGAAAAATAAACTCGTGCTACAAATCACTGATTCCCCTGACTTTTTTATCGACTTTTTCTATCCGAATTTATTATAATCTGAATAATGTCTTGATATAAAAACAGGGGAAAGGCATGATGGATTGGGTTTCCCCTGTCCTCCATTCATCCCTTCCCCGATTTTATCACGGCTTTATCGATTTTTTAGCGCGGGTTTATTGTGGGGTTACAAACTTTCCTAACCAACAACGCCACACTCTCCACATGGGATGAGTGCTGACGGTAGATAAAATAAAACGAGATGTAGCTGTGTTCACCCGACATAAACATCTTTAACAAGATTCAGTATTTAAAATTTCAAAGGGAGGAGGATTAAGGCCCCCTCTTTTACTCTATCGTGTCCCCAGAAACCTATTAGCGTACACAATACTGACCTACAAGCCTCCCTTAAAATTAGTCGTTAATAATCAGTTCATTGATATGGGAATAGTCCGCTAAGTTAATATTATGCCCTGCACAGATCAATAAGGCCTTTTGATACTCATCTATTTTTATATGTTCAATCATTTTAAAATTTTCGTAGTTAGATGTAATTGTATTAATACTAATACTTTGAGCTTGTATTCCTAATGAATTAATGAGTATTTCCCAAAAATATTTGTTATATATATTTCTGTAACTAACTGGATTAATATAATCTTGGATAAATCTCGAATCAATACTTGCTATTAACTTTAAAACTAATGGCTTCATGTTTGGTGATGATCCAGAAAACGATCGAAATATATCGAACATTAAGCGTTGTCCTGAAATTGTTAGTCATGTAGGACAAGAGCTTTTACGAGACTCAAAGTTGGAGGATGAATGGATTAAGCGTTCAACCCCTTCTGTCATTACCTTAAAAGTCAAAATCGATGAAATCGACCCTACAACATTCCCATGGGCGGTTGTGGATGATACAGGGGGTAGATCGTATTTGTTACTGAAAGCATTTGAACGACTATTGTTTCTTAATACGAACTATCCATCTGACAATCCAATGATTTACCTAAAAGAGACAGCAAACATTAGTGCTGAATGCATTTTTGATATAAGGAAAATAAGAGAATAAGATTGATAATAGAGAATCAGCGATAGTCTCATAAAGGATCAAAAAGTTCCGCATGATTATTTAGTAACATCAATTGCACCTCTATTACATATTATTCATCTTATCATATCGTAGAAAGTACGTCCTAATACTGGAGTGCTTTGTCTAAATAAACCATTAATCTTATTACTAATTATTCAAAAATGTATACACCATTTGCTCCCCATCCACATTACTGAATAAGTCTTCAAAAAAAAAGGAAGGGGAGAAAAACTCATCCCTTCCTTTTCTCTTGCCTGTATTATAGTTCTATACTTTTACTGGTGTCTTATTTTTCACGTTTTATGTCATAAAACTGAAAACATGTACTAAACAGCACGCCTGATTTATTTACTTTATGTTATATGCAGGAACATATCAACTTAATCGCTTTCTTCATCATTTTACATAGTCTTCTTTTAAAATACTGAATATTTCTAAATCGACAATACCTTTACCTGCCCATAGTATTGCTTGTCTTAATGCTCCTTTTTTTGATGTAGCCATTCTTCAACAATACCTTCTCTAAAGTCTCATTAGAGGAGCACTTCATTTTGCCCAATGTCCTAACCTGTCCCATGCAACACGAGTATCCAAATAGCTTCCAACTAACATACGCTACTTCATACTCCTACAGCTTCTTGCCTCCCCGATCATCTCGCCTTTCTATTTATAGTTTGTAACCTCTATGTTATTGCGGCTACATCGATTTGTTTTTAATATGGCGGTTTGAGTTAGGCAAACGGCTCGATGCCCCCCCTGCTACACCAAATAGTTATTTTTTGGCATAGCAAGAGATAATAGATCTGTATATACCAAAAAAAGAAAAAAAAGATCATTGACCTGCAGCTAATGGAAATGTATCCGGCTCACCCTAATAACAATTAGAATGGGGACGCGAATCACTCGCATCCCCTTTTCGTCCCCAACTCTCCTAGCCAGTGCCCAAATCGTTTCTTGCGGCGGAACAATAGTTTAACACCTTACATATTTGCGTTTGAAACCAATTTGCCCTTTATCTACTGCCTTTTGAATATTTTCGGAAGCGTTCAGAAAACTGCTTTTTTTCTTGTCCCGTTTGACTTCTACTGGGCCTACTGCCTTTGCTGTCTCGATCGCCTTATCATGCAGCGGCACATAGGATACCGCCACTGTGTAAATAAAATTATTCATAGCGTATTTAGTTCGTTCGGGAGAATCATGAATCGTCTTTTTCACAATTTCAAGCATGTTGGCTAGTTTACTTTCGGAAAATTCACCATCCGGACGATTACCCAAAAGCCAGCAGTAACAACTCCAGCCCGCTGACATTCTCAGCTCCTCCCCGCTTGCGATCCATTTATCGGCAACTTCTTGTGCATATTTGTTTCTGCCAAGGTTACCGCAACCACATAGTCAGATAGCATATAAAAATACGCCGTATCCATCCAACGCTCAAAATCGTCTTCAGTCATTGCTTCTGGGTCTGCAATGATGCCGGCAAAGTACATTGCGTCGTAGTTCCCTGTGGCATAAAGCTGCTCAGCCAAAGGCTGATTTTTTTTAATTTTCTTGGCTATGGGCTTCATAGCACCTGTAGCCACGCCAAAAAGAGGTTCGTGCGCGCCATTGGTTTCGTAAATTTTCTTAGTTCGTTCCTTGCTGAGAGCTTCAAGCTCTTGCATAACCATTTCTGAATTCATAGTCTATCACTTCCTTCGGAGGTACAATGTTCAATAATTTAACTCAACTCAGACTCCATAGTTCCCACATCCGTTAGTATCGATACGTACTATTAAGACTATATCAAATTTTTTAAGTGTTTGTAATTGTACTAGTTTGAACGGTATATTTGACGGCATTGTTTTTTAGCGCTTGATAATTGTTTTTTTACTCTTGCTACTAAATTTTCCATTACAGATAATCCAATGTGTTGCGAGCAGCTTGTTCTAAAACTAGAATAAACAGTGGACACAACGTTTAGAGACACGGATAATATCACTTAACGAAAGAAAGAGCTGTCCTTGATGGGGGAACAACGGCAGCGTTACAATGAAGAATTCAAAAAACAGACGGTGAAATACATTCAGGACAGACCAAGTCTGTAGCAGATGTTTGTGTCGAGCTCAATATTCCAACTGTATTTGGGAGAGGTATTTCACAGCTATGATTTTACAGAGAGAGGTATTGCTTCATGAAGAAACCATTGAAAGAACAAAAAACAGTCTTACTTATTCTACTAAGTAATATATTCATTGTTTTTCTAGGAGTCGGACTTATCGTCCCTGTTATGCCATCCTTTAAGAATATTATGCATCTATCAGGCCAAACGATGGGTTATCTTATGGCAGCCTTTGCATTTGCACAATTACTCATGTCTCCACTGGCAGGACGATGGATTGACACTTATGGCAGAAAGAAAATGATCATAATCGGCTTATTACTCTTCAGTATATCAGAGCTGATCTTTGGATTAGGCACACACGTATCCGTTTTATATTTATCTAGAATTCTAGGTGGCATTAGTGGTGCATTTATTATGCCAGGCGTAACTGCTTTTGTTGCAGATATTACCTCAGTAGAGGAAAGGCCCAAAGCAATGGGTTATATTTCTGCTGCTATTAGTGTCGGTTTTATTATTGGCCCAGGTATCGGAGGTTTTATTGCTGAGCTGGGTGTGCGTGCCCCATTCTACTTTGCTGCAGGCTTCGCATTAATAACATGTATTTCATCCCTATTTATTTTAAAAGAGCCGCTAACCAAACAGCAGCTCTTGGAAATCAATCAGCTCAAAAAAGATACCAGCTTTGTAACTGATCTGAAACGATCAATTCATCCACAATACATTATCGCTTTTATTATTGTGTTTGTACTGGCCTTTGGTCTATCAGCATATGAAACCGTATTTAGTCTGTTTTCAGATCAAAAATTTGGTTTCACACCAAAAGACATTGCAACCGTTATTACAATAAGTGCAATCTTCGGGGTTGTGGTTCAGGTCTTTCTGTTTGGTAAAATGGTAGATAAACTTGGTGAAAAGAAACTCATCCAGATATGCTTAATTGCTGGCGTATTTTTTGCGGTAGTATCCACCATGATCTCCGGCTATTTAGCCATTTTGCTAGTAACTTGCTTCATCTTTCTCGCATTTGACTTGCTGCGACCAGCATTAACAACCTATTTATCAAAAACGGCTGAACAAGAACAAGGATTTGTCGCTGGAATGAACTCAACATATACAAGCTTGGGCAATATCGTCGGGCCCGCATTAAGCGGTATTTTATTTGATGTAAACATCAACTATCCGTATCTCTTTGCTGCTGTCATTATGATTATTGGTCTTGTAATTACGATGATGTGGAAAGAAAAACAATTAGCTAACAGCTTAGCAAAATAATCATGCCGTAAAACAAATGAGAAACCCGATGTCTTTGAAAAAGACATCGGGTTTCTCTACCTCTACTATCTGAAAACCACTTCCTATGAAGTGATTTGAGATTATTTCCCCATAACCTAGAAACTCGCGCACTTCAAGAACTTACTTCCCTTTGAATATTATCTTCAATCTCACATTCCATTCCATACAGCCAAAATGCTTGCTCCAAATAGTATCCTATACGTTGCGAAGGACAACTCTCCTGCCCCCATATCAGCTCAGGCCTTCGATATGTCCCGCCTCATCCAGCCTTATGCGCCACGCCGCCGGTTCCGCGGGCAGCCCTGGCATCGTGACCACCTGCCCCGTCAGCACGACGGCGAATCCCGCGCCGGCCGACCAGCGGATATCCTGCACCTCAATCGTAAACTGCTCTGGCGCCCCGAGCACGGCGGGACGGTCTGTGAACGAATACGGCGTCTTCGCCATGCAGACAGGAAGGTCACGCACGCCTAGCCGCTCCAGTTCCTGTAGCGCCCGCTTCGCAGCCGGGCGGTATTTAACCCCGGCTCCGCGATAAATACGTGTAACGACCGTCTCAATCTTCTCCGCAAGCGGCATATTATCTGGATAGAGCAGTTGGAACGTATCCTCCGTCGATCCGTCGGCCAGAGCGGCCACTTCCTGCGCCAACTCACGGCAGCCTTCACCGCCACGCTCCCAAGCGTCCGATAGAATCGCCTTCACACCAAGCTCTGCGCAGAGATCGGCAACCTGCGCCAGCTCTGCCTCCGTATCCGCCGCAAAGCGATTAATAGCGACTATTACCGGCACGCCGAAGCCTCGCATGTTCTCCACGTGGCGCCGCAGGTTGCCGAATCCAGACCGTATCGCCTCGGCATTCTCCGTCAAGAGTTCCTGTTTCGGTACGCCGCCGTTGTATTTCAGCGCACGCACGGTCGCGACGATGACCGCAGCCGACGGATTCAGTCCTCCCAGGCGGCACTTGATGTTTATGAATTTTTCCGCGCCTAGATCGGCGCCGAATCCCGCTTCTGTCACGACGTAATCGGCCAGCTTTAGAGCATGACGGGTCGCCCGTATGCTGCTGCACCCGTGGGCGATGTTGGCGAACGGTCCGCCATGAACAAACACCGGATCGCCTTCGAGCGTCTGCACCAAATTCGGATGGATAGCATCCTTCAGCAGAGCGCACATCGCGTCAACCGCCTGGAACTCGCCCGCTGTCACCGGCCGCTTGTCCATGTCATACGCCACGACGATCCGGCCGAGCCGCATCCGCAAATCGGCCATATCTTCCGCTAAACACAACACCGCCATCACTTCCGAAGCGGTCGTAATAAGGAAGCCGTCTTCGCGCACGGTGCCGTTGTTGTCGCCGATGCCGATTACGATCTGGCGCAGCGGCCGATCATTCATATCGAGCGCCCGTTTCCATACAATACGCGCCGGGTCAAGACGCAAAGCGTTGCCTTGGTGAATATGGTTGTCAATGAGTGCCGCGAGCAGATTGTGCGCTGATGTAATCGCATGAATATCGCCCGTAAAGTGCAGATTAATATCCTCGGCTGGCACAATCTGGGCTTTGCCACTGCCTGTGGCGCCACCCTTCATACCCATGCACGGTCCAAGCGATGGCTCACGCAAAGCGGCCGCCGCCTTCCGTCCAATCCGATTCAATCCTTGCGTGAGCCCGATCGTTGTCAACGTCTTTCCTTCACCCGCCGGCGTCGGATTCATGGCGGTAACGAGGATAAGCTTTCCGTCCGGCCGCTGCGAGACGGATGCCCATACATCCTCGGTAAGCTTTGCTTTCCATTTTCCGTAAAGCTCAAGCTGATCCGGCTCCAAGCCCAGTTGTGCTGCAACTTCTGTGATTGGTTTCATATATGCCTCCTTGCCTATTCCGCTTAATAGGCCTTATAAAAAAATAGTTATAAAAGATTGCATATTTCATCAATGAATCTAGATATAGCCCCTATAGAATATTATAAGAAAATTCACCCCCAAAAAGTTAACTATCTTGAGGCGAATTTTAGTACAGTCTCATTTTGCAGACTAAATCTTAATTGGCATTTGTTTTGACAAGTGTTTTTGCAAAAATTCGTAATAGAAACTGATCGCCCAACGTTATAATACTTCGAACTAACCGTAGAACACTTGGTCGTTTTACACCTATAGACCTGTTTCCCCACAAACACAAAAATAGAGTGTCGACGATAATTGCCGACACTCTATTTTTCTCTATATCCTTGAAAACCAAGTAAATCAGCAGTGTTCGATTGATTAACATGGTTCTATATTTTTTCTACGAAAATTTAAAAGCTTTTTTAATCGTATTCGTCTTTGAAGTATGCTGCAACCAGCCTTCACCAGTATTTAGACCCTTAGTGAGCCACGGAACCCTCTAGCAGCGTAATAGGAATCTGCTCCATTATGGTACACAAAGACAGTGTCATAGCGACGATCGCAAAAGATAGCCCCGCCGAGTTTTCTAATATTAGCGGGTGTTTTCACCCAGCTTGAAATTTTCAAATCGAAGTTTCCAAGTTTCTGCAGCTCTCGGTATTGCACTTCTGTTAAAAGCTCAATGCCCATGACAGCCGCCATATTAATAGTGCTATTTTCTGGTTTGTGTTGTTTCCTGGACTCCAACGCTTCATGATCGTAACAAACACTTCTGCGCCCCTTAGGACTTTCCGCTGAACAATCGTAAAAAATGTATTCGTTCGTCTTATTGTCATGATCAACGACATCCGGTTCACCGCCAGTTCTCTCCATTTCATAAAGCGACCATAATTTTTCTGTCTGAGCTTCAAGCTTTGCTTGTACATTAGCCCATTCAAGACCTTGATGGCGGTCCATGTTTTTCTCGAAGCGTGCTTTTATTAATTTGAGTAGTTCTTCATGTTGTTCTAGTGATAACTCCTTTTTACTGCTGCTGGGACTCGTTGTCATATTAATTTCTCCCTTCAAATAGGCTATTTTGTTCACATCTGCCGCTGCAGGCTAAGCCTTTTATGAAATACCATTAGCGAGGTGTTTACTATGCAATGGCAAGAAGCTCGGAGCATTTACCCTGATCAATATATCCTGCTCGAAATTTTGGACTCTCATACAGAAGACAGTTTCCGCATCCGTTAGTATCGATATATACTATTAAAACTATAACAAATTTTAGCTTCTTCGCTGATTAAAATGAAATAGCCTCGTCAAGAATATAGATTAATAGAACAGTAGGCGGAGGTAATGGAATCGATGTTCGGTATATGCGTTAAAGTTACTTTTATGCATAGCCATCCAAAGCTCAAAAGTAAGGTTACTATCCCCCAAGCGGTACTTAATCTGTTTTCCCTTGATACTGTTAGCTTCTTTAAGAAGATCCAAAGTTTCTAGGAACTGTTTAACATGCACCGGTTCATGGCTTTCGTAGTCAAACAAGTGAGTAACTTCCACTTTAGAGATAATAGGGAGACTTTTTGCGTACTTTAGTGGATTCTTCTCTACCTTGCTCTTTATCGATACTTTGATATTGGATGCAGGATTAGCGTCTAAGACAGCATTAATTTCAGCTTCAAGCCAATCTAGATACCATTTCTCTGTTTCTCCCTCTACGGTGAAAAAGTATTGCTTGTTATCCTTCCGATTCGGTGCCATCTTTGAATAGTTCACCTCTGCTTTCCAAAAGGTTTTCAAAAACAGAGGTAAAGTCGATATCCTTAATCGCTCCATATTGGTTCACGAAATAATTCTTCATATATTCACCGCCGTTCCTTACCCCGTTCCTGCCGGAGGTGCCGAAGTCGGACAGCGAGTAATGAGTACTACAGAAGGTATCATCATCACGCTCTACAAACTTGATCTCATCCCTCCTAAACAAATTCGAGTTGAGGAATATCGGATTATGGGTGTTAAAGATCAGCTGAGCTTTATTCTTATTTACCTCATCGTTATGGAAGATGTTCACGATACTCATTAAAGCCATTGGATGTAGGGAAGCATCGAACTCATCGATAACCAAAGTGCCTCCACTAACCAATGCACTCATTATGATGGGAAACATATTTACGAATCGAATTGTCCCATATGACTCAAATACTTCGGCTTGTACGGGCATGTTTCCATCCTCCCCACCTACAAGGGAAACCAGCTTAGGCTCAGAATAAGGTTCTCCGCGCTAGTTGTAACGGCAAGCTAAAACATGCGTCGTCTGACAGAGTTCCTCGTTACTCCGGAATATCTTTTGTTCTAGTCATTTCCGAAAACACAAAGCAGCTCCTGAACTACGAAGTCTCAGGAGCCCAATAATCACGTTATTTATCACAAGTAGCCACCATTTCCTCACTTGATTCCGCCCCATGCACATGGACTATGCGTCAACCAGCCATCTTAGGATTTTGCGGATTGAAACCATTCCAACGTTTGGGCGATCGCATGCTCCAGCGGCGTTGCAGGAAGCTCGAATCTCGCGCTGAATTTGCGGTGGTCCACGACAAAATCATGCTCAAATTGATACGTCATCTCAATCGTTTCGCGCGCCTCTGGAATAAACAATCCTCCTATGCGGAGCATGCCCTTGCCCATTGTCCGAATGGATGCCGGAAATCCGGCAGCACAATAAGCCATTTCGGCAAACTGCCTCGTCGTAATTGCGTCTGCATTCGGTACATGCCAGGCTTGGCCGTAGGTATCCTCCTGACCTCCCAATGCAACAAGCGCCTTACCGAAATCGTGGATGAACGTATAGGTATGCTTCTTGTCAGGGTCGCCAAGCACCGTACAAGGCTTTCCCGCTACAATTGGTTTAAAGAAGCGCTCCCCAACCGCAGAACCAAGAACACCCGGCCCAAAGAAATCGGACCCTCTTCCGATGACGACCTGAAGCAATCCATCCTGATGCAGCTTCAGCAGTTTGCGGGACATTTCGGACCGGAGAACTCCTTTCCTAGTCGTGGCCGCATGGGGCAATTGTTCGTGCATACTTCCCTTGACCAACCCATACATATACAAATTCTCGGCCACTACCACCTTCCCCCCGGCAGCCATCGCACCGGATACGATGTTATCCTGCATTCGCATGAACAGTTTTCCCCATTGATGATATGCCGGCTGCGCACAGTGATAGATGACCGTGGCCTCTTGCATGATTTTTGCAGCTTGCTTCGCATCTAGGAGATTGGCTTTCTCGTGCTGTACACCAGGAGGCAGTGCGTCTTTCCCGCTAAAACTAACCATTTTTACTGGCTCTCCCTGTTCTATAAGCTCTCTCATGATGGACATCCCTAATGGCCCCGTTCCCAATATTACGTGCATGATATTCTCCCCTCTCAAGTATGTCTGCCAAATACAATAAACCCTATAGCAACTATAGGGTCAATCTCTTTGACTAACAGGCACTTGAAGCTCGATCAAATAACCTTCATGGTTCGCCATCTGCGTCATATCTACCAAATATTGCTCCACGGCCGGACCATCCTGACAGTAGCCGTTCATGGCCATCCATTCCAGAAATTTCCTATATATGCATTTGTACGTTTGTTCCGTAGGAATCCCGGTGTACATTGCCGTAATATAAGTCCCCCCTGAAATCACGCGTGTGAAGTTGTGGTTTGTCCCGACCCTCTTGATGGGAATAGCAACTTCAAGATCGGTATCGTTCCGATCGAACGTCATTATATTCTCATGGTAGATCGTCATCATATATCCGTTTTGGGTCATTCCCTTTTTATAAATCGTTCCAAACAGCTCGGTAAACTTCAACACCATAGTCTCCATTCCACAAACGGATCGCTTCCGATCAAAAGCGACATAACGATCTTCAAGCTCTTTCAACTCAATAAGAACTTCGGAATCCTTTGTATCCCTGTTCATCTCCAATAGAGCATCAATTTGCGTGATTCTTTGTTCAATGGAAGTCGTAATGTGCTCCAGTCGACGTATTTCCTGCAGTGCTTCCTCATGTTTGGCTTTCATCAACCCCATGACCCGGTTCAGGCTCCCGCTTTGTAATGCATGGCGAATTTCCTCAAGTGAAAAATCGAGCGATTTCATATCTTGAACGATTTTAATATGCAGGATATCCAGATTGGAATAATACACCGATAGCCAGAGCTTCTATCAATTTCACTAGGCTTCATAAGGCCAATCTTGTCATAATATCGCAGGGTCTGAATGGAGATATTGCAAATCTTCGCCGTCTGCCCTATAGAGTAATATGAATTTTTGTGCACTGGCATCCTTCCTCTCAACCCGAAGCTGTACGTATCCTTTATATCTACTTCAACACTAATCTTTAGTGAGTCTGCGAACATAAAACTATATTTATTTATCAAGATCTACAGTCCAATCAATCTCTTCCAGGCCATCGGATTACGGGAAAACTTGTACAATTCATCCCGAAGCAGGTTCCTTTTCTCTTCGGAGGATCTATATAAAGTTTGCACGGCTGTCTAGCCTCATCCAAATCATGCAGATCGACATAGCCTGATTTATGAGACTCCAACACAATGGCTGACAGATCAATTAGAGCTGAGCTGGCAATATCAAATTCTACTCAGCCTAGGAATTATTCCAACTAAGATAATTTCATTATCAAACGAGCTATCAGCTCCTTGCGTGGTTCCCGCGCCTTGCGAGCCAATGCAGCTAGCTTCTCCGCCTCGCCCCAGATCGGGTACAGTACGCGCTCGGCCTCGTCATCCGACAGAGTCTCTATATGCTGTACGAATAGCGACAACTTCTCTTCGCTTTCCAACTCTGGCTGAATCTTCAGCTTTAGCGAATCGTGGGAGCGTAGCAGGCAGGCGATCAAGGTGGGAGTCGAGCGTTCCGTTATACCATAGGTTTCGGCAAAAATGGCTGTGAACTTGTCATGCACCAGCTGATGCTCATCATCCACAAGGTCCATGTAAGCTTCAACAAGCGGAAAATACCGCTCAGACAAAAGCCCCAGCCCGAACACAGCATAACTGCCCGGCATTACGCTTCTCTCGCTTTCCGTATCCTCGTACCATTCAAACTCTACCATCGCCTCACGAGCGTATTCCTCCAATAAAGGATGCAGCTCGGAATAAGCCAACGCATTTGCAAAAAATCGATGCGTATCCGATTTGGCAAGCCCCTTGATAGGCAAAGTCTCTCTGACACTGGATTTTAACTTGATTTTATAGCTTTTCGGGAAGCCCTTTCTGAGCAGAGAGAGAATAAACAATATTGCCCGCTCATACGCCCCGGCTTCTTCTTTGCGAATAACGACCATAAAGTTGGAAAAAACATCATTAGCCTTGCATTCAACCAACTCATGGCGCATATGAACTTCGTCGTGCGAAAAGCTGTCGCTGCCCTCCTTCAACATGCGTGCGGCTTTGCCGCTGCCAAGCTGCTTCGCCAGCTCCAGAAAAGTCTGTCCCCTAAATTTGCTGAAATTCGGCTCATAGCGAATAATCATTACCGCTCCGTACAACAGAAGGTCAATAGGCTGATTCGGCTCATCCTTGTTTTCCAGTACCGCATCCGGCTTGATTTCATATTCATTGGCCCTGTAGTCGTTACGGGTGATATCGTAATAACGTGGCAAGAATATATTCTCGGCCCAGTGGGTCAAAGCCCGAATGATATCTCTTCGATGCTCCGCAAGAGCCTCAACCCGTTCTTTATTTAACTCCTGAATCCGGTCAAATAAAGCGATCGTCCTTTCGGCTTCCGGTTCGGGAAACAGATGCGGGTCCAACAGATGGCGTGCCAAAAAGAAAGTTTCCAACCGCTTTGTCGGGTAAGAGCCCTTCTCCAGTTCGTTCTCAATATAGGACTGAATTCGCTCCAGAAGCTGCCGCTTTTTCTCTTCATATATCGTTTCCAGCACCGTTAATTCCACAAGCCCGTCCATCGTTGCGAAGGTTCCTTGAAAGGTAAACCGGTAGTCGATCAATGGCGACGTTTCCAGCTTATCCAGCCTCTCTCTTACGATTTCCGCTAGCAGAGGCTGAACCTCATGCAATACCTGCTCCCGTGTAAAGGGTGAAGCTTTCATCGACTTTTTGCCTGCGGCACTCCCCACAGATTTCGAACTGTCAACCCTGGTCCTGCCCGGCCGATAATCCAGCATGACAAAGTTAAAGATGCCTATTTGCAGCGGGGTGCGTTTGCCCAATCCCTCTACGTCAACTCGATTTTCCTGTTCCTCAAACCATTTATGAATCGCCTTTTTCATCTCTTCCAGCGCTTCTTTCTGTAATTCGTTCATTGTCTCCCGCCTTTCTACGTATTCATCGGCTGATCTCGCCATCTCCGTTAACGTCTCTATTATAAAAATACGTATTAATGTTCGCACACGCCTATTATTTTACATGCCAGCGCGCTCCCTGAACAATGAGACTGACGTCCAGTTGTCAGGACTAAAAAACCGGATTCAGAAGCATAACGCCCAAATCCGGTTTTTTATCGAGATCCTGTACACGCCTGAAATGAAACTTATATCCTTACTCCTCCGAGGTGTATGTACCACAATAGCGTTCAACATATTGGATTCGCTTATCTTTTTCCTGTCTGAAACGGCAAGTTTAGGTCAGGTCAGGCTTAACCAAGCCTACTCTTCAGACATAGCAATTCATTTAATGCCATCAGGCTTTCGTCCACAGTTTGGTGAGCCGTGTCGACGCTCTATCCTTTATTTGAACAGTAAATGATGCTTTTGGTGCAGGTAGTTTTTTTATCCTCAAAGGTAACACACACCACGCACCATGTTTTACAATGATAAGTGATGATGAGGCTAGGTCAAATTCAAGACCTAAACCTACTTGTAGCAAGCTACTCAAAAAAATTAGAGTAGCGCTCCATTTTGGCGAAGAAGTTCCGCTACGTTATTATTACCTTGCTTGATTGCAAGAGACAACGCAGTTTCTCCACCTTCAATTCTAGCGTTAACATCGGCTCCATGTTCGATCAATAAGCGAATAATTTCTAGGTTATCGTCATGGAATGCAGCAGTGTGCAGACAAGTATGACCATTGCTGTCGAAAATATTTGTCTGAGCATTATGAGTCAAAAGCAGTCTGATAACATCCACGTTACGCTCTCCAGCTATTGCTGCATGTAATGCTGTATTCGAAGGAATGTAAGAAATCTTGGAATGAGATACCGCCACAACATCTGCGCCATAATTTAGCAATATCTGCACTGCATCTTTATTACCAAAATGTGCCGCATATCCCAAAGGTGTAAGTCCATCACCATTTTCCGTATTTGCAAGTTGTGGGTGAGATTCTAAAATATCTTTTAGCCGTGAAGCTTCATCTGACTGAACTACTTGAAATACTTCATCAATGATTTGTGTTAACTCCATTCATTTAGCCTCCATTTCGACTGTTTTATCCTATGTAATACGGGTTGTTTGAAGAAGAAGCCTCTTAGATTCTTGAAGCCTTCTTTCACCTAAATATTGATGAGGAGAAATGCCAAACATTTGCTTATAACTTCTAAGGAAGTGGTTTGGCGATAAACATGCAGTTCTAGCCACATCCGTTAGGGTTATTGATTGATCAAAGTATGCAGATATAAACTCATGACCTATATGTATTCTTTTATACAATTCCTTACGCGATGAGGCTCTTAGGGAGTGAAGTTTCAATATTTCTTTATTAACCTGTCGATGAACCTTTAGGGCCTTTACCCTTCCAAAAATATTTCTCGCTCCTGCCATGGAGAATCGGATTATAGCCCTGAATACTCTTATTATTTATTGGCATCATTTCCACCTAATCAATGAAATATCTTAGATATAAATTCTTCTGGTTGGATGATCCATTCTCCTGCTTTGATCAAAGTTGAATCATTACATAAGAAATTAGCTTCCGAGTTGTTACTGTTAGAGATATAAGCGATGAAGGTATTTATGGTAATATTAAGCTAACGTTAATGGAAATCACATGACCGCCTAAAAACCTAAATGGCGGTCATTTTTTTGTTCGAAAATCAATATAGTACGATAACAAGCCTATCAAAAAAGAGGGGTTCGTCGTCCCTCTTTACTATTTCCGCCAATACATCTCAACTATTTGTCCGTCCGCACCAACAGTGCCACACTCTCCATATGTGACGAGTGATCAGTGAGAACAACTCATGATGTTAAAAAATGCAACGAATGGATTTTCTAATAATTGAGCAATGGTGTATAAATTTTTTTTAATTTTTCTATCTATGCAACATAGGCACCATCGCGAATGGGTAACTGCTGGTTACGACTGCTCTGCGCCTTGTCTTCCGGCATAATAAGGTTCCCCCGGATCTATATCGATGACAACCCGGTGTGGTGAGGCCAGCCCGTATTGGTGTTCGCAGCGCCAGCGCATCTCTTCGGTGAAACCAACTGTTTCTCCGTCGACAATAACGTCCCCGCGGTCGAATAAATAATAGGCGATATTAAGCAAATTCCCGGCTACTTCATCAGGCTCCAGATCGTAATAATGACACTGAACATCCGGAATGCCAAGCGCGGCGAGTCCCAATGAATCCATCAGACCTTCAGGGCGGCCGCTACCTGTGCCTTCAACATTATAAAAACGAATGTTCAGCGCACCATATAACAGTTCTCCTTCTTCAATCGCCGCCAGGTAAGCGCTAGGTTCGACGAGCTTGTCGCTTTCCCGGAAATAGATGGCGTCGCAAGGCGCCGTTTCCAGCACCGCCCGCAGCGAGCCGGTGAACAGTTGCAACCGCGATTTGGGATCGAGTCCCGATGCCATCATGTCGATCAACAGCAGCGAGTGCTCGCAATCACTCACGACTTGAGCGGCTTCCTGCCAATGCCAGGACTGCTGAATGGCCGTCTCGTAGTCCGTAACCGGGCGGCTTTCTGTATCCATCAGGTTGGTTTGCGCCGGCATTTCGCCTTCCTTATATTCAACCATATAATTCAAATGGAAAAAATGCAGCAAATTCTGATCTTCCTGACTGTTCGCTTCCCACACAGCAAGTCCCGCGGCATCCGGATGATGTTCTCCGCGATCAACCTTACCCGTGTAAAGTTCCATCTTCTCGTAAAGCAGGTTTCGGTCCAGCTTCGGCGGCTGCTTGTATTTTAGCTCCACAGCGTACACCCGGGCAAAACCAAAGTCTTTTTCCTGTTCAATCATCTCATTCGCCTCAATATCATTCTTCACCGAAGCAATTGCGTTTGGCTGCACTGTCACTGAGTTCTCTTGACGGTCTGTTAGGCCAACCTCGTGACGGCTCCATTTCAATAACAACGAAGTATCTTCATCCTCGGGATCAAGTTTATTCGCTATTTCGAGTGCTGTTACTGCGTCCTCATATTGCGATAGGTAGTAGTAGGCGTAACCTACACGGAAATGCCAAAGAGGATCATGTTCGCCTAACGTTTTGATCATCAAAAGCTGCTGCAATGCTTCATTGTAACGTTCCAGATTGTTTAATGCTCTCGCTAAATGGCCGACTAAATCATAGTCTCTATCCTGTTCGGGAATTTCCGCAATCTTGTCTACTATTTTTTCAAATTCATCATCTTCATGCCATAGGTTTAGCTGTTCCAAAAGATCTTTTTCCATAACACTACCTCCTTAGTTTCCAAAAGCCTCTTAGATATTTTTCTAGTTTTACTTCGGAAAACCTCCTTACTTCGCTATTAGTAAACCAACAATGGTCGACATTTAATGCGTAGTTAGGAAAAAACTTGAGTACGATGATTTATTAAATTGCGGGTGGTCTGAAGCTTAAAACAGTTGAGATTAAGTGCATAAGGATTTGCAGGAGGGAATAGATGTTGATTCAAATTAAAAAGGTACTATTTTTAATAGCACCTTTTTAAATCATTATTCTATTAAATTCACCGAGAGGACGCCCTCTTCAAGCGACGCAGGAGCTAAGGGGGTGGTGAATCGGGGACATCTGTGAAATGCTTGTAACAATTCCTTTCAAATCACTCCCACAATCCAAACATATGTAGTAAAATGAAATAGAACATACGTTTTGTTTCAGGGGGGGTGAATGTGTGTCAGAACTAACATATAGAACCTATCAAATTTGGATCAAGCCCGGCCATCGGTTGTATGCGTACGCGGAGCAGATGTGTCAGGACGCCAAGAATTTGTACAATACGACGAACTATTATATCCGCCAAGTATTTACGGCACTCAGGCAGGACAAGCCTCTTCAACCCTTGCAACAACAAGTCATGGACACGTTACTGACGAACATCGGATTGATGAACGTACGCCAACTTGAAGCCCATCAGGCGAGACTTCAGAAGCAGCTTCTGAAACCAGCCGACCAGCGGAAGGATTCCCGCTGCCACCTGTTCGAATTGCCGACGAAGGCGTCTCCTTATGTGGATTATCCCTTTCTCGATTGTCTGTTCAAGGCGATGGAACAAGCGGATTACCGGGCGCTCCCTGCACAATGCAGTCAGTGGGTTATGAAGCGTGTATTTTCCAATTGGCAATCTTTCTTCGCCAGCATCACGGATTATCGCGTGCGACCTGACAAATACGCCGGAAGACCGCGTATTCCCGGCTACGCCCGCACCAAGGCCAAGGAAGTCGTTTTCACCAATCAGGATTGTGAGATCAAGGACCGCAAGTACCTCAAACTCCCAAAGACGAAACAGCGGCTCAATATCGGCAAGCTCGGCTATACAGAGGGAGATTTGAAGCAGGTACGCATCGTTCCGAAATACGGGCAATATGTCGTGGAACTGGTATTCGCTTGCCCAGTAGAAGCGACAGATGTCGCGAAAGAGAATGCGCTGGCGATTGATTTGGGCATTGATCAGCTTGCAACCATCGTCACAAATACGGACCATCGACCGGTATGCGTGAAGGGCAAGCCGATGAAAGCAATCAATCAGTATTACAACAAGTTGAAGGCACATTATACTGGGATTCTCCGCCAAGGCAAACAACCGCAGGAAGGTGCATTTTCATCCAAGCGACTAAATCGGCTGCATCTGAAGCGTCATCGGAGGATTAAGGACTTGTTTCACAAGACGAGTCATTATATTGTCAGACTAGCTGCCGAGGAGAAGATCGGGACAATCGTCATCGGATACAATCAGGGATGGAAGGTGGAGTCCGATATGGGGCGGAGCAACAATCAGTCGTTCTGTTACATTCCACATCAGATGCTTGTTTCGATGATCCGGTATAAAGCCGCGGCACTCGGAATCGAAGTGATTCTCACCGAAGAGGCGTATACGTCGAAGGCCAGTTTCCTGGATCACGACCCATTGCCCAAGTATGAAGAAGGAGTTACAAGGGCCTTCTCGGGCAAGCGGATTCATCGCGGGTTGTATCGAAGTCGGAAGGGCCTGATCCATGCTGATGTGAACGGAGCAGCGAATATCATGCGTAAAGTATTCCCAAAAGCATCCGCCAATGGGATAGCGGGGTTGGTCGGTAGCCAGTCCGTCAACGTGTCAACTCCACTGATGTTAAGCATCCAGTAATAAGCAGAGATGATACATCAGAAACCCCCACTTCAATCGAAGCGTCAGCATAGGTAAGTGGTGGGAGTATTCATTTGTGTTCCCACACTCTAGTACTTGGAATTAAAGATTTCCAGCCTTATTGTCTTTGTAGCAATGCAACCGACTCCACATGCACCGTATGCGGAAACATATCCACCGGCTGCACCTCAACGGTGCGATAACCGCCATCCTCCAACACTCTCAAATCCCTCGCTAGTGTCGACGGATTACAGCTCACATACACAACCCGCTCCGGCTTCATCTCGAGGATTGTTTCTAGCAAACGTGAATCGCAGCCCTTGCGCGGAGGGTCCACTACAATCACATCCGCCTCAACACCTTGCTCTTTCCAGCGAGGGATGACATCCTCGGAAGCTCCTACCTCGAACTCCACATGGTTCATACCGTTCAGCTCAGCATTCGAGCGTGCATCCTCGATCGCTTCTTTGACAATCTCGACGCCGTACACCTTCTTGGCGTGTTGCGCCAAGAACAAAGAGATCGTTCCGATGCCACAGTAGGCATCGATAACGGTCTCATTGCCGGTCAGCCCAGCATATTCGACAGTTTTACCATACAAGATCTCAGTCTGTGCTGGATTCACCTGATAGAAAGAACGGGCAGAGATGGCAAACTTCACGTCACCGATATAGTCATGGATGACCTCACGCCCCCAGAGGACACGGGTAACATCACCGAAAATAACATTCGTCTTACGCGTATTAACGTTCTGGCAGATGCTCACGACGGCTGGCAGTTCCTTGCGAATCGCAGCGATCCATTGATCAAGGTGAGGGATACGCTCGCCGTTGGTGACAAGAACGATCATCAACTCCCCTGTGGTGAAGCCGATCTTCACGACAACATGGCGAAGCAGGCCTTGTCCTGTTTCTTCATTATATGCAGTAATACCAAGCTTCCGGCCGATGGCCTTCACACGGCTGACGACAGCATCGTTCTGTTCGTGTTGAATAAGACATGTCTCCATATCTATAATACGGTGACTGCCCCGGGCATAAAATCCCCCAACCAGTCCGCCTTCGGTAACACCGATTGGCACCTGTGACTTGTTGCGGTAACGCCAAGGTTCACTCATGCCAAGCGTTGGACGCACGATAATCCCTTCTTGAGTTACAGCTTGTCCACTTGGCTCATCGCCCTGCTCCCCGGAATGACCGATCACCCCGGCTCTAGCGGCTCCATCCTGCACCCGCAGCTTCCCGATCCGCTCCAGGTTGTCCACCACCAGCTGGCGTTTCCATTCCAGTTGAGCGGAGTAGTCCAAATGCTGCAGCTGGCAGCCACCGCATTTGTCGTAGATGGGACACGGAGCGGCAATCCGGTCCGAACTTGCCTCCACCAGCTCCATCAGCTTCGCATAACCGTACTGCTTCTTTGTCTTAAGCACCTTTACGCGGACCTTCTCGCCCGGCAACGCGCCCTGCACGAACAGGGTGTAGCCTTCCGCACGGCCGACCCCTTCTCCGTCATGGTTCATCCCGATGATGTCTATGATAACCTCGTCATTCTTTGCCACCGGCAATCCGGCAATCACCGCCGAGGGCTTGCTGCTGCGTTGCGGACCGCGTCCGCTACGGTTCTTCTTCATGATGTGCTGCTCACTTCTTTCCATTCGACTTATAAAGCTCTTTTACCGTATATATCAAATGCGTGCACCCATACCACTCTATATTCCCTGTATCGAGCACATCCATAATCAAAATCTTACCCAACAACAAAAAGCCCCCATAGGGGAGCTTGTCGTAAAAGCTCCGTCCATCATTATACGGGAGCTTCCTATTACATTCAATCTAATTCATGCCTCACGTAAAAATCCGCAGATGCTGCGGCAAGTTGCGGAATGTTCCTGGCAGCACACCGCCGAACTCGCCGTCGAGATTCAGCTGCACTGGACCCGGGGAGACAACCTCCATATAATCGGTCCGGAAGTGGATGACCCTCTTATCGTTCAAATGCTCCCCGCGCAGGGCCAGGTGAACGACACGGACGAACTCCGCGAGATTGCATTTGCGCAGCGCAATGACGTCGAACAGACCGTCGTCGATGCTGGCGCCGGGGGCTAGCTTCTCGAAACCGCCAACCGAGTTGCTGTTTGCGATGAGGAACACCATGAACTCATCGTGGATCGGTGCCTGGCCGTTCGCGTTGATGATGAGCTCCTGCGGCGTCAGACTGACCATTTTCTCCAGACCCTTCAAATAATACGCCAGCTGCCCGATCATCGTCTTGAGCTTGCTTGGAACTTCGTACGTAAGCTCCGTCAGTGTACCGCCGCCCGCAATATTAATGAAGTAACGGTCATTGGCCTTGCCGAGATCAATCGGCCTTGTCTCATTCCGAATCACCAGATCGCAGTATTCCTCCCAGTTCTTCGAAATGCCAAGCGCCCGTGCAAAGTCATTCGTCGTTCCTAGCGGGAACACACCCAAAGGTGGAATATTTTCTTTCTCCGCCATGCCGTTAATGACTTCATTCAATGTTCCGTCGCCACCAGCAGCAATGATGAGGTCATAACCCCGATCCACTGCTTCCGCGGCTGCGAGAGTCGCATCCCCCTCGCCAGTTGTCGCATGACAAGAGGTCTCAATACCTGCGTTGTCCAGACGTTGCAATATATCGGCCAGACGCCGCTTCATTTCCTCCCGCCCAGAGGTGGGGTTATAAATTAACCGTGCTTTTCTCATTTACGATACGCCACCTGTATTCATAATTTCAAGGGTTCAAGAAGGTACGAACCTGACGCAGCATCCACTGCGGAAGCAGCGGGTGAGGCAGCAGCGTTCGGCCTGAATAACGACACAAAAGCCCCTCCAGCTGGTCCGGAATCACCTTCTCGGTAAAATATCCCTCACTTAAAAAAAGCGGAGCCACGATTACCTCGCAGCCGCGCTCCTTCCATTCTACCACCTTTTCCCGGATATTTCCGGGATTCAGCAGCGCAGCATCCGCAAACGTCCCGCTTACTTCCGCCACCCGTAGAGCCAGAGAATTTATCCCAAGCTCCCAGCGGGTGCGAAACAACTCATGTCGGCTGCCATGACCGACCAGAAGTACGACTTCTTTCGAAGGTTCACAAGACAGCTCACGAACTTTATCCCATACCATGACGGCAATATCCGGATCATCGTCGACTGGGGTACCAAAATGGACCCGTGCCTTCACCTCAAATGGTTCGAGATCCGTCTCCTTGTCGGGCACAGACTTTACACCCAAAGCGTATGCTATTTCATCAATATGAGTGCTACCCGACGATACGAACAAAGGAATAACCAGCATGTCCGTGACACCCTGGCCTTCCAATGCTAATATACCGTCTTGAATGAGGCGACCTTCTACTAACTCCAGATATGAAGCCACTACCGGTACATCCACATCCTTGGCCAGCTCCCGTACAGCCTCGTCCACCAGCGATACCCAAGTCTCTTCTCTGGAGCCATGACTGATGACTAGCACTCCAGATTTCATCATTAACGCCCTAAACGTTCCAGCGCCATTTTATACCCATCATTACCATAGTTCAAACACCGTTTCACACGAGAGATTGTTGCTGTGCTGGCTCCGGTTTCTGCTTCTATCTGGTTGTATGTGCACCCTTTTCCCAACATCCGCGCGACTTCCAGTCGCTGAGACAAAGATTGAATTTCGTTGACTGTGCAGAGATCATCGAAAAATACATAACATTCTTCCACACTCTCCAATGTCAGGACTGATTCAAATAATTGATCGATGCTTTTATCATTTAATTTTTTTAATTGCACTAGATCATCCCCTACCGTTACTTATACGCACCTTCATTGTACCCGAGCAGATACAGTCTTTTCAAGCATTAACGATTTCACGCACTACAGGACAACCATATCATCGGCTTTTTTATGGAAAAATACACCTAAAAAAATCACTAATGGCCCACATGGGCACCCGCCCGATTCCGCTCCTATCCCGTAAACAAGGGCAAACGCCTAAGCCATTAGCCCGCCTATTTCATACAGTATAGTAAATCATTCAAAAAGGAAAGTGATAAACATGCCAAGTCATTACCATTATCACCACCGCCGCCCATCGAACCAGCGGGCAATCAGCGAAATGCCGCCTGCATCGCCTTATCCCGGTGTTAATCCATATGCTGACTTCCCTGAAGAGGTTGGGACTCCCTCCCTCTATCCTTATTCAAATGCGGCGCAACCACCCTTCACACCCTTTGATGGAGCGTCTGATGTAGGAACGAATCTTCCGGTTCCTGTATCCGCGGTCACCACTGCTCCTTCCACCGGTGGATCCGGCGGTCTAAGTAGCTTGCTCAGCGGACTTAACCTCAGCAATATCGATGTCAAAGGCATTATTGAGCGAATGGGCGGAATTGATGGACTCGTTGCGAACGTGGGCAAAGTCCAGAAAGTCATGCAAGGCTTCCAACAGCTCGCACCCATGATGTCTCTCTTTGCCGGAGTGTTTGGCAAAAAAGGCAAGGGGGCTTCCTCCAATAAAACTACCGACTTCAAGAACAGCAGTTATGGATATACCCCGAGAAAACGTCGTTCCTCCTCAGCCGCCAGACGGAGATCCGGCTCACGCAGGCCCTCTTCAGGTGGACGAAAGCGCCGGCGATCTTAAGCTGGCGCTCCACGTCTTACGCTTATGAAGCCCGTTAACTCGAAAGTTCATATTGAATCAGCACCATGGCCAATCCAAGTGAGAGGGGGCATTCGTTGCCTTACACTTGGTTTGGCCTATTCAGCATAACATTCATGGAGTATCACCTACATCCTCCTGAAACGATGAAACCGCTTAAGATTACAACCGCCACCCGACATGGCTTATTTGAACCAGCCCCGCCGTATGAACCATAATACCATGCTTCCCCCCAGCAGGAACATGAGCAGGAGCACAGCTCCATATCCGAAACTCCAATGCAGCTCTGGCATAACATCAAAAATTCATTCCGTAAATGCCGGCGATCAGCGTCAAGGGCATAAAGATCGTTGTAATGACGGTCAATGTCTTCATAATATTGTTCATCCGGTTGGAATTCAAAGATATGTAACTGTCACGCAGGTCTGCCGTCATCTCTCTGTCCACCTCGATCATATCTGTCAGCTTCAGCAAATGGTCATAAATATCTGAGAAATAAGCGTGATGACCGTGCTTCTGAACATGCTGCGAATTCACGACCCGGTACAGTAGATCTCTCATCGGCACGACTGTCCGTCTCAGCTTCAAAAGCTTGGAGCGCAGGGAAAACACCTGATGCATCAGGTCCTCTATAGATTCTTCTCCGCCTTTGCTCTCAATCTCTGCCAGTTCATCCTCTATGGCAAACAAGCTCGGGAAATATTGGTCGACCAACTTGTCCATGACCGTATAAGCAGAAAAGGTAGCTCCATTCGACTTAATACCTCTCTGCTTTGCACCTTCCGTTACCCTCTCCCATGCCTCATCTACCTCAATCAAGGGCTGCATATGAAATGACACAAATAGCGATGGCGACAGGAAGAAGTCGACCTCCACAGCTTCCAGGTTATCCGGGTCTAGAGCATGCAGAACAAGAAACTGCTGATCCTCATAATAGTCAAGCTTGGGTCTCTGCAAAACATGAAGGCAGTCTTCAACCGCGAGCGGGTGAAAATGAAAATACGTTTCCAGCATCCTGGACTCCTCCGTCGTCGGCGTATTAAAATCGACCCAGACCCAATCGTATTCCTCCAGATTGAGCTCTTCCAGGGGAAGTCCAATGACAGCCTCACGGCTGCGGGTCACGGCTAACGTTCGAATCATATCCTCAGCCCCCTTTTTCTAAAAGTCTCATCAAAACAATCTTCTATTATATTTTAAACAAAAAAGCCAATCTTATATGATTGGCTCCACACTATCCTATATATATGTGTATGTGTTGTCTGGTTTCTAGAATAAAATCTTGAAGATAAGACCTGCAAGCAGTGCCGTGATCGGAATGGTAATAAACCAAGTTATTACAATACGACCCGCAAGAGACCATTTAACGGCCGAAAAGCGTTTGGCTGAGCCAACACCGAGTATGGCTGAAGTGATAGCATGGGTTGTACTGATCGGCAGGTGAAGCAACGTAGCCGAAAAAATAACAGATGCGCCGGTAAAATCAGCTGCGAACCCGTTAATCGGCTCGATTTTGAATATTTTGGTACCCATGGTTTTGATGATCTTCCATCCGCCCACCGAAGTACCGAGCGCCATTGCCGTTGCTGCAGACAACTTAACCCAAAACGGAACTTCCATTTCGCTCAGCTGACCTGAGGTCACGAGTGCGAACGTGATAATCCCCATCGCTTTCTGCGCATCATTCGTACCATGCGTGAAGGATTGGAGTGCCGCTGTAAAGATCTGCATCGTACGGAAACCTTTGTTTACCGTATGCGGACTCTTTTTGGCAAAGATCACTTTGAGCAGCTGCATGATCAGATAACCGACAACAAAAGCGATGATCGGCGATAGAATGAGCGCAAGCACGATGTCGGTAAATCCGGCATAGTTCAGCTTATCGCTTCCTGCTCCGACAAATACTGCCCCTGCCAAAGCACCAATAAGCGCATGTGAAGAGGAGGACGGAATTCCGAACCACCAAGTCGCGAGGTTCCAAATGATTGCGGCGATGAGTGTTGCAATTACAACCTCAATTCCGTTGTCAAGCGTTGTCGGATCCGCTACACTGCCGCCGATCGTTTTGGCTACGCCGGTAAATAACATCGCACCTAAAAAGTTCATGGAAGCGGCCATGATAATCGCCGTCCGAGGCTTTAACGCCCGTGTTGACACCGAGGTTGCGATAGCATTTGCCGTATCGTGGAACCCGTTAATAAAGTCAAACGCGAGTGCCAGAAATACGACGATACCTAATACGAGCATAGTTGTATCCATAGTTCAGGACCCCTTACGAATTACGCATAATGATAGATTCGAGCATATTTGCCACGTCTTCGCAAGTGTCCGTGGTAGTCTCAAGACGTTCGTAAATCTCTTTGCGTTTGATCAGTTCGATCGGATCAGATACTGTAGCGAACAAATCTTTAATACAAATACGCAGCAGCTCATCACCTTGGTTTTCCAGGTCATTCAGACGAATGGTATACTCACGAATAGCCAGCAGCTTCTTCTGCGAGAGCAGATGAATCGCCTTCTGGATTTCGTAAGAGGATTGACGCAAGATTTCGCCAAACTGAACGATATACTCGTCCGGCTGGCCCAACTGATACATATAAAATCGGGCTGCAGTGGCTTCAAGACCATCCATTACATCATCCATACTGGTTGTCAAATCCATGATGTCGTCGCGTTCAATTGGCGTAATAAATGTTTTGTTGAGTTCCGTGATGATGGTATGTGTGAAAGTGTCACACTTGGACTCAAATTTTTTCATTTCATTAGCAAATTCTGTAACATCTTGTAGATTAGAAACGTGCTGTGAGAAATAATCTGCTGCTTGCACGATTGTATCGGCCATATTCTCCAACGTCTGGAAGAATATATCCTTTTTCTTCAATTTCATACTCTAACCCCTTTACGAAAAATTGCCATGAACGTCGAAATGAAAAGAAAAGACAACCTTGATTATCTTATCACATACAATGAAACGTGTGTACTACAAAGTATTGTCTAAAAACGCCCAAAATCGCAAAAAAAGCCGAGCAATACGCTTACATTTTGAAGACTATAATTATAACTTACCCGCTTCGATGTCGTTTATCCCAGCAAATCCGAATTATGGATTAGTAATTGTAATATGTGTGTCGAAAGCGGGACTGTTTGGCACGATGTTGAAATAGGTCGTTCCTGGAACCAAAGGCACTTCTTTACCGTCTTTCATGAAACGGATGACGTCTCCGGCTGAACGAACCCACTGTCCCTTAATGACCTTCCCCTGCTGGAACAGCATCGCTTCTCCACCCGGATCAATGTCTACAGCCAGTCTACCAACATCGTCGAGCACTTTATGGTTCGCCCCCAGCACAATGACATTGGTAGCTGTAAGCACGGAATTGTTATTCAGATCGATATGCGGCTGGCCGTTAATAGATCTTTGATACAGCTTAGATTGTTCATCATAGGCGTACCCTACCACATAATTTTTCAGCAAAAAGGTAATGTCGACCTTCGCTGCGGCTTCGCCCGCTGGGACGTCTGCAGATACAGATCCACTATCCGAGACTGGTTCCGCTGCCTCTGCAGATACAGATCCACTATCCGAGCCTGATTCCGCTGCCTCTGCAGATATAGATCCACTATCCGAGCCTGGTTCCGCTGCCTCTGCAGATATAGATCCACTATCCGAGTCTGGTTCCGCTACCTCTTCCTTCATAAAAGTATACTTCGGTATCGTCACATCACCTGAAAACTTATGCTTGTCCGCTCCTTCACGAAGCTTCTCATCACTGGAGTACAAGTTATGAGGTGCCTTGCGATCCTTCTCCCGCCAAAAATAAGCTCCGGCATTGCCGATCTCATCGAGATCCTGCTTGCCCTGTTTCTTGATGATGGAATACGCTTCCGGACTTCCTCCCGCATGAACAAGGACGCCGCCATAGCTTTCGCCTATATTAATCAGATAAGGCCGGATGCTGCGGATCGGACCGATCTTCTCAATACCGGTCTGGCTTTGGAAAATAGCGATCAGACGTGTGATTCCGCCTTCTGCCAGCACCTCATAGACAATGTCTGCCTGGCTGAGTCCAGATTGCGGCCGCGCGGCAGGCGCATTGTTGATCATAACAGACAGCGGTCTCCGATTGGATGCCTCTTCAAGCGGCATTCCTGTAAGCGGTGCCGTAAATGCAGCAGTCTCCTTCCCAGGCGGTGTTTCCGCTGGCGATTCCACTGGAGTCTGGACCTCTGGCGTTACGACAGGCTCTTCCTTTTTTCCCCCACTACATGCAGACAGCATGAGCACCGCCGAGATGGACAGAATGCTTGTCCTCCACACGGATTTTCTTTTGTTCAACAACATCTTCGTTTTCCCCCTAATTTCATAACACTCCCAAATTCTAATCCAATAAATCTCAAGTTGAACTGACAGTTAGACCATATTTTACATTTAATCATAAAACGCATTATTTGTCTGTAAATGTACATTATAGAAGGAAAATGACTTAGGTATAACACTTTTAAAACGAGAAGGGGTATGGACCCACAAATCGCTAGGCGTACGCTCTATACATCTTTGTTTTTCATGAAATCGCATCCATTTAAAGATGTTTAAAAATAATTTTAAATTTTATGTAAGAGTGTGATTTAAATCACAAGGTACGTGATTTTTTTCACTTATAATTAAGCCATGAAAGAGATGATCATCTTCCATAAAAACAAAAAAGCAATCAGCAAAATAACACGAAATTATAAATCATCTAAGGAGTGGTTCATATGTTTAACCAATGGCTGAGAGAGAATAAAATTGCAATGTGGCTTCTGACCGTCATTCGGGTCTATGTTGGTTACGAGTGGTTAACAGCAGGTTGGGGCAAGTTAACAGGCGGATTTGACGCCGCAGGGTTCATGCAGGGGGCAATCGCAAAGGCAGCGGGTGACCACCCCGCCGTACAAGGATGGTGGGCTGCGTTCCTGGAACATGCCGCACTGCCTGGAGTAAAAATCTTCAACGTCCTTGTACCGCTTGGTGAATTCCTGGTAGGTCTTGGACTCATTCTCGGAACGTTTACCACCTTTGCTGCACTGATGGGACTCGTGATGAACGCAGCGTTCCTCTTCTCGGGTACTGTGAGCACCAACGCACAATTGCTACTACTTGAAGTACTCATCATCGTTGCAGCCGCTAATGCTGGTAAAATCGGTCTTGATCGCTATGTCCTCCCTTACCTTCGTGGATTGTTTAACAAAGGCGGACGAACAACCTATGGCGACAGTGCTCCAAAGTTTAAAAAGCGCACCGTGTAAAGAACAATCTCAAGCTCGAAATTCATTGTTCCACATATAGAGAAACCATACTAACTTCAATCCTAATAAGTATCGAAAAGACCTCCGCTTCACCCGAACAGGTGAAGCGGAGGTCTTTGTCATATCATCCAATGCTGCCAATCCTGCTGAACGCTCTCCAGCTCGTTCAACCATTCCCGAGTCCGTTTCAACAGCTGTGATCGCTGCAGCCCCGCAGAATACGTATGATCTCCCTGGAAGATAATCTCTTTATCACAGCGTCCCTCGGGACGCATCCAGAACACTTTTTGATACAGGAACGCATAATCGACCGGGATAATTTCGTCAGACGTTCCGTGGATGACCAGCACATCTCCAGTGAACTTGATCGCCTCCTGAAACGGCTGCCCCGCTGCAAGCGATTCGAAAAACGCCGGTGTGAATTCATAGCCGAGGTAATCTGCTTTTCCAGATTTCACGGACGCGTCGTACACGTCACGGCCCGTAATAGTCACAATATCATTAAACGGATAACCTACAGCCGACCATAGAACAAGATTCTTGACCCGGCGGTCGCGGACAGCTGTCTGAAGCGCTACGGCTCCTCCAAGACTGTGACCGATTAGCGTCACCCGGGTTGGGTCAACATCGGTGCATCTCAGTCCGTAATCTAGTACGGAACGGGTCTGAGCAATCATGGACTCCAGCCCTTCAGCTCCGTAGCAGCCAGAGCTTTCTCCGCAGCCGATATAATCGAAGCGGAGTACCATATACCCATCCTCTGCAAGCTCCCGCGCTGTCTTCACGAACAGGCGATCCACGCCGATCCGGCTTCCGACGAAGCCGTGGCAGATGACAACGAGTGGAACACGATTGCAGCGCCCTTCCTGTCGCCCGTCTTTAGACGGATAATGTATACTTGCCGTTAGTTCCTCCTGATTGTGACGGATGATGATCTGCCGCTCCATGTCCATTCCTCCCCGAAAGACTTTTCATATATAATAATAATTCCGATAAGTTTAATATGAATTAATTAAAATTATCTTAGCATTACCTATATGAGTTGTCAACGGGACGGAACGGGCCATTTTTGAACCACATCAAAAAGTGATATTTATAACATTCAACTGTCTCTCTTCATCTTATTCGTAGCTGCGACGGAACATGGAGTGTGTCTCGACCCGGCCGCTCCAGTCATTCATCCACTGTGCATCATCACGTTCATTAGCCCAAAGGTTTAATCCGCTTGCCTCTCCTTCTTCCGTTTCAGCTCCGATTGTCTCTTCCGACGAAACTAGATTCATGCTGCCTGCAGCAAAAGGGTGATCGTCTGGAGTTATAATCCCGATGTCCGTATCGACGCCATCCATTCTTTCCCCTTCTGAAGCCTGTCTTTCTGCCGCTGTGCTGCGTGCATTGTACTCTTGTGTCATACGAATGTTCCCTTTCGTGTGTGGTTGTTCCTGAATGTTCATTCAAGATTGCTTATATTGTTAAGAAGCTGACGGGGAATTATTCTCTTTTTGTCAAAGGTTCACTTTTCTCACACATTAACTTGCAATACAAGGTAGATCATTGTAAACTATGTTGTATTACAACATACTCAGCTCAAAGGAGTTTGCCATGACAACGCAAAGTCAGATGCTAAAAGGGATATTGGAAGGCTGCATCCTGTCACTAATGGAAAATCGCGAAGTGTACGGATACGAGCTCAGCACCCTGCTTGAACAGAGCGGCTTAACGTTCGTTAGCGAAGGCAGCATTTACCCCCTTCTCCTCCGGATGCAGAAAGAGCAATTGATTGAGGGCACGCTCCGTTCAGACACCGGCTCCGGCGGACCTCCCCGGAAATATTACAACCTGACGGAGAAGGGACTGGACACCTTATCTCAATTTAAACAGCATTGGGGTACGCTGAAGCATAGTGTGGATCACATTTTAGACAACGGAGGAACAAAGTCATGAAGATTAAACAGATGGTCCGGGAAAACAACCGGCTACAAGAGCTGATGACACCATCCAACTTGAAATATTACGAAGACATGGTCGTCTATATCCGTACCAGTGCTGTAAATGAAGCCCGGGGTGAAGAGCTTTTGCTCGAGATGGCCCAGCATCTGCTGGATGCCCAGAGCAAGGGCAAAAGTGCGAAAGAAGTCTTCGGCAACGATCCTGAGGCATATTGCGCAGAGCTTGTAGAGAATTTGCCCAAGCTGAAGGGTCTAAGCCAGATCCAGCTTAGCTTGATGATTCCTTGGGTGGCGCTAACCTGGTTCTTTTTCGCCCAAGCTCTGGTCGGTTTCTTCACGATGATGACGGGTGGTAATGTGGAGAAAATGTCTCAAGTTCGTATATCCACCCTTCTGCTCGTTGCTGCAGGCTCCTATATTTTGATCAAACTGATCATGAACCTGATGAACAAAGATGCCTTCCAGCCAGAAGACAGCAAACGTAAAATCAACATTCGCAACATGGGAATTTATATCGCGGTCGTTGTCGTCATCCTGGTTGCAGGGGTTTGGCTTGGCCGCTCTCTTCCCGTTCTCATTATCCCGCCTTGGGCTAGCCTCGTTATTTTCATTGTCGGTTTGATCGGAACCAAAGTTTTTTTCTCCAGAAAATAAATCGTCTTTACTTGGATCAAGAATAAAGATAGTCATAGTCCAAAAGAGCCTGCATTCCTTGGAACGGAATGCAGGCTCTTTTTACATGTAGAATCGTATGACGATGAGTATGTCGGTTGTCAGAGCTTAGGTCTTGCTCCTGCGGATTAGATCAGCAGGTTAAACAGGTTCATGTTTTTGTTGAGTTCGGTGTAATCGAGTCCTTTCCGGTTCATCCGCTCGACCAACGGACCGTAATCCTCCGGATGTAGCAGCTCAATCCCGACTAGTGCGGGACCGTCCTCTTTATTGTGCTTCTTCGTATATTCAAACCGTGCGATATCGTCGTCTGGTCCAAGCACTTCCTCCAGAAACTCACGCAGTGCTCCCGCACGTTGCGGGAAGTTGATCATGAAATAATGCTTCAAACCTTCATAGATCAGAGAACGCTCCTTGATCTCCTGCATACGGTCGATGTCGTTGTTGCCGCCGCTAATAACGCAAACTACAGTTTTACCTCTGATCTTGTCACCATACAGATCCAGGGCTGCTACGGACAGGGCCCCAGCCGGCTCAACCACGATGGCATTCTCATTGTACAGCTCCAAGATGGTTGTGCACGCTTTGCCTTCGGGAACCATGACGATATCGTCCAGAAGTTCATTACAAATTTCATAGGGGAGCTGGCCGACTCTTTTGACCGCGGCACCATCAACAAACTTATCGATCTCTTTAAGCGTAACCACCTCACCGCGTTCCTTGGCTTCAATCATGGAAGCCGCCCCCAACGGTTCAACACCAATCATCTGGGTCATCGGACTGACGGTTTTGACATAAGTCGATATTCCGGCTGCAAGACCGCCGCCACCAATGGTGACAAACATATAATCCGCCGGTGCGTCTAGCTCTTCCATCACTTCCATCCCGATCGTTCCGTTACCCGCTACAATGCGGGGTTCATCGAATGGATGAATGAAGGTCATCCCCTGTTCTTCGCATATCTTGATTGCTTCAGCATACGCATCGTCAAATGTATCTCCGGTCAGAATGACCTCCACGCTGCTCCCGCCAAAACGTTTGACCTGCTTCACCTTCTGGTTCGGTGTGGTGCTTGGCATAAAGATTTTGCCGCGAATGTTAAGCACCTTGCATGAAAAAGCCACGCCCTGAGCATGGTTTCCGGCACTCGCGCATACAATGCCTGCTGCCAGTTCCGCTTCGGTTAAGCTGCGGATCATGTTGTAGGCGCCCCGGATTTTAAAGGACCGGACCACCTGTAGATCTTCACGTTTCAAGTACACATTACAGCCGTATTTGGCAGACAGCACCGCATCCCGCTGCAACGGTGTCCGTATGATCACCTCACGCAGCACGTGGTGAGCACGTACGATATCTTCCATACCAACTGTTTTTTTCTGAGTTTGCGTTTCTTTCATAATCCCACTCCACTTCGCCGCCCGGGTGGCGGATCGCCTTCCGTCTACCCTTGAACTTGTTTTATTTATCCTATTGTATCACTTTTCATGAAATTTACTTGGGTCATTTCACTAGTTATGAAAAGAGGCTTAGTATATCCGCATGAACTTCCAATCCAAAGGCCATAATAATATTCGTTAAATATCAAACGATAAGGAGCTACTAAAAAATGGGTATTCTAAACGGTAATCCCAAAGATGAGCCGATGCATTACGGTGAAATTTTTGTTGTGTGGACAGCTTCTACGGTTGCTAAAGGCGCCGTCTCCTGCTACAAAGCCTATTTAAACCACGCCGGGGACAACGATCTCAAAAAAATACTGAAAGACCTGATCGATCAAGCCTCGCTGGAAATTAAGGAACTCGATAAATTACTCACGGATAACGGAATTGCTCCTGCTCCCGCGTTACCTGAACGACCTGAAGTCAAACTTGAGGACATTCCTGCGGGTGCACGATTCACAGATCCGGAAATCGCTGCTACAATTGCAATGGAAACCGCAGCTGGACTTGTGGCATGTAGCCAAGCTATGGGACAGTCCATTCGGGTGGACATCGGTGCCTTATTTGCTAAGTACCATCTTGCCATGGCAGGATTAGGCGTAAGAATCCTCCAGATGAATAAAGAAAAAGGATGGCTTATCCCTCCACCCCTTCAGATGAAGCAACCTGAATAAGCTAATAACCCGCTCCTTTGAGCGGGTTATTGATTTATTTTTACATGGATTGCATGTGACCTTATTTTTATTTCCAGAGAATCGTAGACCTGCCCAAGCAGTCTCTTCCTTTATATTAAAAAAGCATACCAAACATGATAATTACGACACCCATTATTGAACATACTACTCCGCCATACCGTGTAAAAGATAATTGGACATCGCTTCGTTCAAAATCATCATCGATTCTTCTGAACAACCATAATTCTGGATTTTTGTTAGCAATCAGGCCAACCGCAATCACAGCAAGACCAAGCAGTATCGGAAAAACTGACATTTGATCAACTCCTTTAGAGATAAATACTTATTTTTTATTTCATCCTTAATCATCCTGTAAGCAGTTTCATAACAATATACTTCTCTTAGTTATTTAATTTCCCTTCTTATGAATAAGAAATATGTACCATTTTTACTGGATGTTTCTAAGCAAATCCACGAAACAAAAAAACGCAACCACGTATGGCTGCGTTCCTTAAAGTAAATCGATATTTCAATGATATTAAAAACAGGAGGTCATTTAACGACGAGCTGCGGCATCCGCATAGAATATAATGGTGTAAAATTTCGTGGTCTTCTTGCCCGGATTACGATATCGATGCGGCCGGTTAGCAGAGAAATGGACGGAGTTGCCGGCAGGAACCGTATAACTTTCGTCTTCACGCCAGAGTTCAAGCTCCCCCTCATGCACAAAAATATATTCCTCGACGCCGTCATTATGTGCTTCAGACCCGTGGTCACACCCCGGATCCATCACCACCATATAAGACTCAAATTTGGTACGCAGATTATAAGAAAACAACGGATAAACTCGGTAAGCACCCTCTGCCTCATGAAAAGGCTCCACCTCATCAGGCGACACTACGGTCACTTCGGTTTCCGACTCCTCAATGAGTGTGGTGAATGAAATGCCCAGTCCGCTAACGATTCGCCACAGTACGGAAATTGTCGGGTTTGAATCTCCGCGTTCGATTTGTCCTAGCATGGCTTTGCTTACACCGGTCAACTCGGCAACGTTATCGAGGCTTAAGCCCCGTGATTTACGAATTGCTTGTAAATTTCTCCCTACTTTTTTATGAATGGGTTCCAATCGAACAATATCCTCCTTCTGATCCTAAGCGGTTAACTGATCTTGCTCTGATCAGCCTGCAGCTTCACCATAAGCTTTGACACCATATCATCGGTCATATGGTTCAAATCATATTGTACATCAAATCCCCATTCTTCGCGTGCTGCCGTTGCATCAATGGAATCCGGCCATTCGTTTGCGATGGCTTGGCGGACCGGATCCACATCATAATCAAGCATAAATTCCGGAATATGCCGGCGGATGTTGGCGGCAATTCCTTCAGGATCAACACTCATCGCCGTTACATTAAAGGCATTGCGATGCTTCAGCTTGGAAGGGTCTGCCTCCATGAGTGTGATAACGGCTTGGATAGCGTCCGGCATGTACATCATATCAAGGTATGTCCCTTTATTAATATAGGAAGTATAGCTACCGCTGCGGATAGCAGCTCCATACATTTCAACCGAGTAATCAGTTGTTCCTCCTCCCGGAGGCGCTGAGTGGGATATCAGACCTGGAAAACGTAAGCCACGGGTGTCCACTCCATATTTATGGTAATAGTAATCACATAGCAGCTCACCCGCAACCTTGCTGACACCATACATCGTTAAAGGACGCTGCAGCGTGTCCTGCGGTGTGGCATTTTTGGGGGTGTCTGATCCAAATGCTGCTATGGAGCTCGGTGTAAAGAACTGACAGGACAACGCCCGCGCCGTCTCCAGCCCGCTTAACAAACCGCCCATGTTCAGGTGCCAAGCAAGCGCTGGATCTGATTCTGCTTTAGCGGACAAAAGTGCTGCAAGGTGAATAATTGTATCTGCCTTGTGCTCCCTTGCCGCCTCATAAAATGCAGTGCTATCCGTTACATCTAATGTTCTGAACGGTCCTAACTGTACCGTTTCATGATGGATCTGGCGAATATCTGTCGCGAGTACGGCTTCTTCACCGTAGATTTGCCGCAATTTCGCCACCAAATCACAACCGATCTGACCGAGCGCACCTGTTACCATAATCCGTTTCATTGTTTCGTGCCCCCTTAACGAACCAGACCCAGTTCGCGTCCGATGGTTTCATATGCGGAGAGTGCGCGATCCAGCATCTCCCTAGTATGCATAGCGGTAGGCATGTTACGAACTCTTCCTGTCCCTTTCGGTACTGTCGGGAACACGATCGCTTTGGCATATACGCCTTCTTCGTACAATCTGATGCTGAACTTCTGTGTTGTCACCTCGTCCCCGATGATGCAAGGCGTTATCGGAGTTTCCGTAGACCCTATAGAATAACCAAGATTTTTGAGCCCTTCCTGCAGGTATCTGGTATTCTCCCAGAGCTTGGTTTGAAGCTCATTACTGTTCTGAAGAATGTCAACAGCGCTAATACAAGCGGCAACAGTGCCTGGAGGCAATGCCGTTGAGAACAGGAACGGCCGGCTGCGGACCTTGAGCCAATCAACTAGATCACGGGATCCGGCAACATACCCTCCGACCACACCGACAGCCTTGGACAAAGTTCCGATCTGAATATCCACCCTGTCCGACAATCCGAAATGCTTCACAGTCCCCGCTCCGCCCCCAAGAACCCCAGAACCGTGGGCATCATCTACATATGTGATAAGATCATAGGCTTCCGCAATCTCTACAATTTCCGGAAGCTTCGCAATGTCGCCATCCATCGAGAACACGCCATCGGTAATGACCATGATCTTGTCGTATTGCCCGGACTCTCTCGCTTCTTTTGCTTTGGTCCGCAAATCTTCCATATCCGAGTGGTTATAACGAATAGCCTTCGCTTTAGTTAAACGACAGCCATCGATGATAGACGCGTGGTTTAATTCATCGGATAGTATTGCATCACCGGCCCCCATCACAGCCGAGATCGCCGCCATGTTACAATTAAAACCGGATTGAAACGTAAGTACCGCTTCCGTTCCTTTGAAATGTGCAAGCCTCTCTTCAAGCTCAACATGAAGGGTTAGAGTTCCGTTAATAGAGCGGACAGCGCCGCTTCCCGTACCAAAATCGTTTGTTGCCCGGATGGCTGCTTCCTTCAATCGTTCATCATTCGCAAGGCCCAGATAGTTATTGGAGGATAGATTCACAAATTCACGGCCCTGAATGGTGATCAATGGACCATTCGGACTTTCAAGAGGCTGGATCGTATTATAGAGTCCCTGTCCCTTGAGCTCTGTAAGATTCTGCTGCAAGAAAGCGCTTAACATTTTGCTTGCCATATAAATTCCCTCCCATGGGTATGGATCTCAAACGATACCTTTTAATTACAATTTCATTGTATGCAAAATATTACACTTATGCAATATACCGCACAAAGATATGTTATATTAGATACACATCCAATTGGAAACGATTTCATTTTATTAAAAAAGAGAAGAAGGCATGTTCTTCCCTCTTCTCTATGAACGCTCTATTCAGCCGAAGGTTATGCAAACTTCTCCTTGAACCAGGCAGCCGCAGCCACCACCTCAGTACGACTCAGCTGGTGTCCGCCATGCTCCCAATTAACCAGGGCATCAGCACCGGCTCCGGTCAACAGCGAAGCAAGATCCTCTGTTTCCTGTGGAGGGCACATCATATCGCGCTGTCCTGCTGCAATAAACACTGGTACACCTGCCAGATCTGGCAGCTCTTTATCTCTCAGCGGCACCATCGGGTGATGCAGTACAGCACCCTGCAGCGTACCCCCGTAATGAAAGAGCAAGCTGGCCGCGATATTCGCGCCGTTGGAATATCCTACAGCAACTACACGACTCCGGTCGAAGCCGTATTGTGCTGCCGCGTCATCGATAAAAGCCTTTAAATCCTTCGTACGCTGGATCAGATCCTCTACATCAAATACCCCTTCAGACAATCTCCTGAAAAAGCGTGGCATACCGTTTTCCAGTACATTTCCCCGGACGCCAAGCAGATTTGAAGTCGGGGAGATGATCTCCCCGAGCGGTAGAAGATCCTGCTCATTCCCACCAGTGCCATGAAGCAGCAGAAGCGTTGGGGCCTCAGCCGACGTTCCCTGCCGGTATATATGATGATGCTCCATATTAAACATCTCCTTTCAGAACTTGTACCCTGAACATAACTACCCTTAATATTATTATCCTAACAGTCCTCGATATTGTCTTAATATTAAGATTCTTCATTCTATATTACCATGTTTGAAGAAAAAAGCAACCCGTATCTACCACCGTGCTATTTATCTTTATAAATAGGAAAAGACCCTCCAAATCCATGGAAGGTCTTCTCTCTTCTTTATATATTTTATCTATAAATACCGTACGTGTTCCCCCGTAACTCCCTTATTATATCAAAAGATAAATCTCGTGTCAGCTTATGTTTTGGGTGTTATCACAAAAATTTCTCAGTTCATTTAGACATTGTTCCATATCGAGTGTTACATCTAATCTTGAATCAGGTTCTTACCGCAGCCGTTAACGCGTTGTGCACACGAGCTCGAAGGGATGCAACACTTCCGCTGCGCCCTCCATAGACCCGATTCGTCAGCAGAACGGCAGCGAGATCATGATCGGGATCAATCCACAGACTCGTGCCGGTAAACCCCGTGTGTCCATAGCTTCGTGTACTCATCCAATCGCCGGATGCATCCATCCGGTCTCCCTTAAGAACCCAGCCGAGTCCCCTGTTCGCGTCTGGAATTCCGATGGTATGACTTTGTATAGACATTCCCACTGCAGCCCGGGACAAAATACGCTGGTATTGTGCACTTCCCGAAGGAGTAGAGGAATCATCCGGGACCAGACCGCCTTCCTGCCACATCCGCGCATAACGTGCTAGATCACCCGCACTTGCGAACAATCCGGCGTGCCCACACGCCCCTCCTAACGCACGTGCCTTCTCATCATGCACGACTCCGCATAAATGTCCCCCGAACTCGTCGTCATACTCTGTTGCCGCACAACGACTCTTGGAATCAATAATCGGAGAAAACGCGGTTCTTTTCATTCCCAGTGGCTCAAAAATCCGGATTCTAGCGGCTTCATCAATCGGCATCCCGAGCACTTCCTCAACAAGACGTCCCAGTATCAAATAACCTAAATCACTGTATACAACTGCAGTCTGCGGCTCTCTCTGGAGCGCCACTTGGTTTATAGCCTCCCACATCCGCTCCATGCTCCAGCCATGCGAATGAAGGTTCATATCCGCCTGTAAACCGGACGTATGGGTCAACAGCTGTCCGACCGTTACCTCTTCCTTACCCGCTGCTCCAAATTCAGGAAGCCACGATGATATCGTGGTTCCAAGCGCTAAAATCCCCTCGTCAATAAGACTCAGAATAAGCGGCAGTGTAACTACAACTTTGGTTAACGACGCACAATCATATAGCGTGTCCTCTTGCACATGCATCCGCTGTTCCGGATTGGCGTAACCGGTTGTATACATCCATTCCCGACCGCGATACACGACTGCAAGCACCGCCCCCGGTGCTGTACCGGCTTCAATTTCCCGATCAATGGCTCTGCAAGCAGCCTTCACACTATCCGGTTCAAGCTCAAGTGTTTCCGCACCCTCTTCAATATAATCAAGAGACATCGTGATCCCCCTTCACTTAATTTCGTGTTCGCCTGTTATTTTTAAATCTTCTCATCATATTTTAACAGCTGCATTGACAATTGAATACGCTTGCATATAAAATGTTCTTGAAATCAAGCAATTCATAGAATTTAAGGGCTATGCCTTCTTCAACCTTAACGGTTAAGAACAACCCCGGTTTCTCTTCTGAGATGCCGGGGTTTTTTGTAACTTTTTATGGAGGTGATGCAGTCAAGGTGTTTATTTCACCGGATTCAAATTGTTCAACATATCCACTGCGAAACTACATGTTATCAAAGGAGGTATTAACTAATGAACAAGTTTACCAAGGTAACAGCCGCAATAACCCTCGCTTTATCCCTTTCACTCAGTATGTTTACAACCGCTCAAGCGGCACCTGACACCGCTGTATCCAACAAACAGAATTTCAGCACGGACGTTATTTATCAAATCTTTACGGACCGCTTCTCAGATGGCAATACCGCCAACAACCCAACGGGGTCAGCCTTTGATGGAACATGCACCAATTTGAGACTGTACTGCGGCGGCGATTGGCAGGGTATCATCAACAAGATTAACGACGGTTATCTCACCGGTATGGGCATCACCGCGATCTGGATCTCACAGCCGGTAGAGAATATTTATAGCGTGATCAACTATTCCGGTGTCAACAACACCGCTTATCACGGTTACTGGGCAAGAGATTTCAAGAAAACGAATCCAGCCTATGGCACAATAGCAGATTTTAATAATCTCATTGCTGCCGCCCATGCCAAGAACATCAAAGTCGTCATCGACTTCGCACCGAATCATACATCACCTGCTTCCTCCGACCAACCTTCATTCGCAGAGAACGGCAAACTCTATAACAACGGCACTCTACTCGGCGGCTATACCAACGATACACAAAATTGGTTTCACCATAATGGAGGCACCGATTTCTCCACCACCGAAAATGGCATTTACAAGAACCTCTATGATCTTGCCGATCTGAATCATAACAACAGCACGATTGATACATATATGAAGGATGCAATCAAAATGTGGCTTGATCTCGGCATTGACGGTATCCGGGTTGACGCTGTGAAGCACATGCCTTTCGGCTGGCAAAAAAACTTCATGTCCTCCATCAATAACTACAAACCCGTGTTTACTTTCGGTGAATGGTTCCTGGGTGTTAATGAGGTCAGCGCAGAGAATCATAAGTTCGCGAACGAAACCGGTATGAGTCTGCTCGATTTTCGATTTGCCCAGAAGGTTCGCGAGGTATTCCGTGACAACACGGACACTATGTATGGCTTAAAGTCCATGTTGGAAGGATCGGCCAGTGACTATGCCCAGGTGGACGATCAGGTTACCTTCATCGATAACCACGACATGGAGCGTTTCCACAACTCCAGCGCGAATAAGCGCAAGCTTGAGCAAGCACTCGCCTTCACGCTCACCTCTCGGGGTGTTCCTGCTATTTACTATGGAACGGAACAATACATGTCTGGTGGAACAGACCCGAACAACCGGGCACGAATTCCTTCATTCTCAACAAGTACAACCGCATACAATGTCATTAAAAAGCTGGCTCCGCTGCGCAAAACAAATCCAGCCATTGCTTACGGCTCCACGCAAGAGCGCTGGATCAATAACGATTTTCTTATATTTGAGCGCAAATTCGGCAGCAGCGTCGCTATTGTAGCAGTCAACCGCAACCTGTCGTCCTCCGCTTCCATCACCGGCCTTGCCACATCCCTTCCTGCAGGAACTTACGCTGATGTGCTCGGCGGCACACTAAACGGTGGCGCAATTACCGCCCTTAGCGGCGGTGCCGTTAACAACTTTACGCTTGCTGCAGGTGCAACGGCTGTATGGCAATACACAACTGCCCAGTCTACACCGGTTATCGGTCATGTCGGTCCAATGATGGCTAAGGCAGGCACAACGGTCACCATTGACGGAAGGGGCTTCGGATCGACCAAAGGAACGGTCTATTTCGGCACAACAGCTGTAACGGGAAGCAACATTACCACATGGGAAGACAGCCAGATTAAAGTGAATATTCCGGCGGTAACCCCAGGACTGTATAATATCAAAATCGCAAATTCAGCCGGAACCGCAAGCAATGTATATGATAACTTCGAAATTCTGACCGGCGATCAGGTTAGTGTCCGATTTGTCGTGAACAACGCAACCACTGTTCCTGGTCAAAATGTTTATCTCTCAGGCAATGTAAGTGAAATGGGCAATTGGGAACCAACCAAAGCGATAGGCCCGATATATAATCAAGTTATCTACAGTTACCCGACTTGGTACTATGACGTCAGTGTTCCTGCAGGTAAAACAATTGAATTCAAGTTTCTGAAAAAGAACGGCTCTACGGTCACATGGGAAGGCGGTGCCAACCATTCTTTCACAGCTCCTGCCAGCGGTACTGCAACCGTCAACGTAAACTGGCAGCCTTAATATGAGAAGAGCAGTTCCGGAATTCCGGACTGCTCTTTCTTTTTATTCTATAGGCGATATCACAATTCGTATTTGAGCTTATTCATAAATCTTTTGGAAATATGGGATGTGTTCTTTCCTTTGGGACTAACCCATCCGTAATATACCGGCTCCTTACCTGGCAGATCTAAATCAACCGTAACGATATTACTGTCTCTATTATCATCATAGCTATGAAATGAATAGTCGAGTCCAAGGGTTATTGCCAGACCTTCATTAACTGCATTATCAATAGCCTGTGTATTATTAGTGATGAACAGAATATCCAGGTTTCCGTACACGGATATGAAGTCTGTAACAATATCACGAATCTGTTCATCATCGTACAAGACAAACGTCTGGTTGACCAACTGATCAGGAGTAACGGATTTCTTAAGCGATAATGGGGACCTGCTGTTTACGCCAACGACGATTTTCCCCTCCAATAGCCGTTCAAAAGATAACGCTTTGTACTTCCGCATCACATTTTCAGTTAGGACGATTAATCCAGCGTCGATGTGATTGTGCTCGATATCATGCAAAATCTCCTTTGGTCCTTTTTCATAAACTTCGATCTTCACATTCGGATTTTCCCTCTTGAATTTTGCGATAACATCTACCAGAAGATGCATGGGACCCGGAATGGTTGCGATTTTAAGCCTACCGCTTAATTCATTGCTGAACGACTGAGCTTCTTCCCTCAACTCATGGAGCTTCATCAGCACCTCATTCGCTTTTTGGATAATAACCTGTCCTTCCGCGGTAGGTGTAGCGCCTGATCCCCGGGACCTCGTAAACAAGGTGATTCCTAACTCCGCTTCCATCGCTGAAATCGATTGGCTGATCGCCGATAATGTGACATGGGATTGCTGAGCGGCGCTTGTCAATGAACCGGTTTTGGCCACTTGTACAATATACTCCATTTGTTCAAGATTCAAATCCCCACCTCAATTCAGTTCAATTCAACTTAACTAAACCTAATTATATTTAAATTTTAATTAACACTACTCAATGTTACCATAATAATAGATTAAGAAAACGTATTCATTATTATCTCTAGTCACATGAATTATATATTAAGGAGGAATATCGAATGTCTAATAAAAGAGTTGCTGTCATTACCGGCGCTGCCAGTGGAATAGGAAAAGAAACCGCATTGAAGTTTGCAAGCAAGGGCGATCAGGTCGTTGTGGCAGATTTCAATGAAGCTGCAGGAAACGAAACGGTTGCACAAATTCAAGCGGCTGGTGGAGAAGCTATCTTTGTCAAAACGGACGTGTCCAAGTATGAAGATGTGGAGACACTGGTCGAGAAAGCTGTAGAAACCTTTGGCAGAATCGATGTCATGTTCAACAATGCCGGTATCGGACGTATTACTCCCGTACTGGATCAGAATCTCGCGGACTACCACACTGTCATTAATGTCAACCAACATGGTGTGACTCACGGTATTATTGCAGCCGGTAAAAAAATGCGCGAGCTGTCTATCAAAGGTGTCATCATCAATACAGCTTCGGTATTCGGCTTCCTGGCATCTCCCGGTACGTTTGCTTATCACGCTTCCAAAGGTGCCGTCATCATGATGACTAAATCTGCAGCACTTGAAATGGCTCCATACGGCATCCGTGTTGTTGCAGTAGCTCCTGGCGCGGTGGATACTCCTATCATTCAAGGTTATAAGGATAATGGTATGGTAGAATCGATGAAATCTAAAGTTATGGGTAACAAACTAACGCACCCGGAACAGATTGCCGACTCCGTATACCTGCTTACTCTTCCTGAAGCCAGTGCTATTAACGGCAGTGTAGTCATGGCTGACGAAGGATATGCTTCTTTTAAATAGAGGGAATCTGTTTGGAAGACGCTACGAGTATGAACCGTTCCTACAATCGCTCTTGCCCCCGAATTTCTTGAATTATTCCTTGACGGATGAAATTCGGGGACAAAGGCGATCACTGCGTTTTTCCGGAATCGTTTCGTCCTCTCCGCTGCTTCGTGCGAGAACTCTTTAAAAACATAGGCAAATAAATATTGCGCATCCTAAAAAACGGTCGAGCCCTGGTTAATACCTGGGTCGACCGTTTTCGCTTCTTCTTTTTCCCCTGTCCGAAGGGGAGGATAGCGCCAACCGCAGTACCGCCATACCTATCGATCCGAATTGAAATCGCCCTACTAATTTCATATCCTTTGCCCCTCAAGTATGCGTTTAAGATACAAAAGAGGCACAGCGATCTTTCACTGCTGTGCCTCTCGATGTCTTAAATCTTTGTCTGATTTATTTGTTATGGAACTAGGATTATCCCTTGCTTGCCCCAGCTGTCATGCCGTCAACGAGCATCCGCTGCAGGAATACAAACAAGATTGTGATTGGCAGGGCGATCAGCACAGCTGCAGCCGCGAACAGTGTAAAGTTACTGTCCTGCTGGGAGTTAACAAGGTCCCACAGGCCGACAGCCAGTGTCCAGTTCTCCTTCGTCCGAAGCACTAGGCGGGCAAAGATGAAATCCACCCAAGGGCCGACGAACAGGGTCAGACCCATATACGTAATCATCGGTTTGGACAATGGAAGAATAATTTTACGGAAAATTGCAAAATTCGTCGCACCGTCGATTTTTGCCGCTTCGTCCAGACTTCGTGGAATCGTATCAAGGAAGCCTTTCATAATGAGCGTTCCACCGAGCGGGGCCCCTGCTGCATACACGATGATCAGCGCCATGTGTGTGTTCAAAAGATCCAATGAGTTCAGCAAAATATACAGCGCGATCATACTCATAAAGCCAGGGAACATCCCCAGTACGAGAATGGTAGATAAAGCATTTTTCCGTCCTTTAAACCGGAAACGCGATACCGCGTAACTTGTCAGTAAGACAAGGAGTGTACCGATAACCGTAGTCAGAACGGCAATTTTCAAGGTGTTCAAATACCAGGTGCCGAACATAAAGGTTTTTGAAGTAAACAATTCCTGATAATGCGCAATTGTAAAGCTCTCTGGAATAAGAGATTTGCTGTACAGTGATTTACCAGGACGGAAGGATGCAAGAACAACCCATAGTGCCGGATAGATACAGCAAATAGCGATGATGACCAACATAATATAACTCGCCGTCAGACGAATGGTTTTCTTGAGCTTCTGTCCGATCATTGGATCATATCCTCCTCTTTAAATGATCTTGTGCGGCGGTAGTTGAAGATGGAGAAGGAAGCAATAATCAGGAAGATTATGATACCGATGGCCGATGCCATACTGTACCGCTGCTGATCAAGCGTCAATTTATACAGCCAGGTTACAAGCAGGTCTGTTGCCCCCGCATACTGATAGTCCCCGACAACCGGGTTTCCGTTTGTCAACAGGAAGATGGCGTTAAAGTTGTTGATATTACCTGCAAACTGAGTAATGAGTACAGGTGCCGTAGAGAACAAAATCATCGGGAGCGTAATAATTTTAAACTTCTGGAATCCGCTCGCGCCGTCTACATCGGCAGCTTCATAAAGATCCTTAGGAATCGTGGTAAGAACACTCATAACAAGCAGCATAGATACCGGAATACCTACCCACATGTTAACGACAATAACCGTTACCTTTGCCCAGAACGGATCGGTAAGCCATGGCAGGCCTTCCAAACCAAAATATCTCATATACTGGTTGATCGGTCCAAATTGTCCATTGAACATGTTACGCATAACGAGCAAAGAGATCAGCTGCGGAATCGCATAAGGAATAATAAGAATTACGCGCCATACGCCCTTGAAACGAATTCCTTTTTGCTGAATCAATAGCGCTACCAATACACCACCAAAATAGGTAGTAACCGTAGCCAGAATCGCCCAGATAATCGTCCAAGTCAAAACACCAAAGAAGGTGTGACTCCATGATTTCAGAGCTACCAGATTTGTAAATGTCTCAAACCCAACCCAGTCAACAAGCTTGGCAGGAGGAAGGTTGTTCGGAGCTGAATAGTTCGTAAACGCCAGCATGACCATGAATATGATCGGCATAATCGTAAAAAACAGAATCCCGAAAGCGGGAAGTGTCAAGAAGGATTGTGCAAACTTAATTTCAAAAATATAGTTAAGGGTCTCTCTAAACGTGTTAGGTTTTTCACCGTTGTCCCTTTGTTTTCCGGTATTATACGCATTTTTGATGTTCGCGTAGTAAGCAATAAGATATAGAGCAAGCAAAATCAAAGTGATGAGTCCTTCAATCAACAGATTGATGGAATGGTCACCCTCTACAAGCTTGGTTAAACCGTTTACTTTCTCGAAGTGGTTGCCGTTCTCGCCAAGTGTCGTAATCCCCCACAAGGCGTCACCCAAATTATTAATAAAGAAGTACAAACTTGATATTCCTAAAGCGGTCAAAATGGCGCCTTTGATCCATTGGCGATTATAAAGCTGTCCGAATCCCATGCAAATGGCCGATAACACGGCTGCAGTCGTACGATGTTGACGCATGCTCCATCCATTCTCCTCTCCGTATAATCGAGGAATCACCCGCCGGACATCGACGGGTGAACATCATTTTTTAATAGTTTGTGTATGCTCTATTGTAAGATTTACTTCCCAGCTGTACCGCTGTTCAGTTCCTGAAGCTGTGTTACTGCTTTGTCTAATGTAGCTTTGACATCTTTGTTGTTATCCCAGATCTCAGCAAGGGCAGCACCTACAGGGGCCCATACGTTACCCATTTCAGGGATAGAAGGCATTGGCTGGGAGTTCTTGAACTGCTCAGTGAATGCAGATACATATGGATCGTTCTTGATTTGGTCGGATTCTTGAGCTTTTTTGTTCGTTGGTACAGAACCTACGAGTTCACTAAGCTGCAATTGAGCTTCTTCTGATGTTGCAAAGTTTGCAAACAGACGGGCTGCATTTGGATATTTGCTGTATGAGTTAACATACCAAGCTTTAATACCAGAGAAGGAGACGGCTGGCTGTCCGCCAATGGCTGGGATTGGAGCTACGCCCAGTTTGTCGCCAAGAGCTTCCTTGTAGGTGCCCAGTTCCCAAGGACCGTTGATGTCGATAGCCAGGTCACCGGAAGTGAACAGACCACGCTTGATGTCCGGAGTAATGTCACCGGATTTTACAGGGAGAACTTCTTTCAAGCTTGAGTATACTTCCATACTCTTAATAGTGCCTTCGCTGTTAAGTCCGATATCGTTAATGTCTGTACCGCCGTTACCGTAGATGTAACCGCCGGTCGATGCAAGGAACGGATAGTTAAAGTACAGGTTACCGGTTTCCCACATAATTCCGTATTTATTTTTCGATTTATCTGTAAACGTTTTACTGAATTCGATTACTTCTTCAAAGGATTTCGGAGCTTCTTTGATCAAGTCCTTGTTGTAGTACATCAGGTAAGTTTCTGCCGCACGAGGATATCCATACAACACATCGTTGAAAGTTACACCTTGAATGGCAGCTTCCGTATTCTGATCTCTAGTTTCTGCTTCGAATGAATCATTAGGCAGAACCAGATTAGCAGCTGCAACTTTACCCAAGTTATCGTGAGGGAACATAACAACGTCAGCAGCCATACCGGAAGGTCCGTCTTGAAGCAGTTTACCTGCTTGGTCCGTAGGGTTCACTTCTTCCAATGTTACTTCCACGCCATATTTTTCAGTAAATGCTTTAATAACAGCATCTGTATAAGCTCTTTCATCCTTACTTTCCCAAACAACCAGTTTTGCGCCGTCCTCAGGCTTCAATTCAGGAGCACTTTGATCTGGTGCTGATGTTTTTGCTTCCGTAGAAGGACTTTCTGGTGCTGCTGGTTCAGGAGTAGCTGATTTGCCTCCGCATGCTGTAATGGACACTGCCATCGTGAAAGCGGCAGCGAGCGTAAGTACTTTTTTCATTTTCATTCCAATATAACCCCTCTCAGTAAAAGTACAGAAAATGTTGGAAATCTGCGCAAACGATTTCAGAAAATTTTCAAGCTCGCTATTTCTATGTAGAGCCAGCGGGATTTTCCGGGACATCCGTGATTGGAAAGCGCTTCATCCACTGAAATCATCATACAATAATCAACTTCCGTTGTAAAAACGTTTGCACATTGCATTTAAGGTAATTCTTGTGCATTAATCTAATTTTCTCTCCTGTTTTCGCTGTTTTTCGTAACATATCATGTTTTTGTTAAAAAAACTTTGGAATATCGCCCAATTGTCCATAAATAAAGACAACTATGAAATGCTTTTAAACAAACGTTTGCACTAAATCAGAATCAAAAGACCTGCAGTCACAGCAGGCCTTTTGTCACACACCTCAAAAATGCTATCATGCCTGTTCGATACAAGCGTACATCAACCTGTCAGTTGAATTAAACCAAAGCTTTGACGGCAATATCTGTCCGGCTGTGCTTGCCTTCAAAAATAATATGTCCAGCACGCTTATAGGCTTTGGCACGCGCTGATGCGATGTCGGTACCCATACCAACTACTCCAAGTACACGTCCACCGTTCGTAATCCATCGACCTTCCTCATCGAGAGCCGTTCCGGCATGAAACACGATCGAGTCGTTATCCTCGGCATCCAAGCCGGATATAACTAGCCCTTTCGCATAGGAAGCAGGATATCCTCCTGATGCCAAAATGACACAAACTGCAGATTCTTCGCTCCACTCCAGCTCCAGCTCCGCAAGACTTCCGTTTACCGCTGCCAAAAATACTTCCAGCAAATCTGTCTTCAGACGCGGTAGCACCACCTGTGTCTCAGGATCGCCGAAACGGGCATTAAACTCGATTGTCTTCGGTTTACCGTCCGGTGTAATCATCAATCCCGCGAACAGCACACCCCGGAATGGGCGTCCCTCGGACACCATGGCTTTGGCCGTTGGCTTTATGATCGTTTCGATCGCTTCCTCAATGACGGAGTCCGGGATATGCGGCAGAGGAGAATAAGTGCCCATTCCGCCTGTATTCGGCCCTAAGTCGCCATCAAAGGCCGGTTTATGATCCTGGGCGGCTGACATCGGCTTCACGGTTTCCCCGTCAACAAACGCTAAAATGGACATTTCCTGTCCCTCCAGGAATTCCTCAATGACAACACGGCTGCCCGCATCTCCGAATACCTTAGACTCCATGATATCGCGAAGTGCTTGCTCCGCTTCTTCCATCGTACGAGCCACCGTAACCCCTTTGCCTGCGGCTAAACCGTCAGCTTTGATAACGATAGGTGCTTGCTTACTGCGCAAATATTCCAACGCCTTCTCGAAATCGTCGAATTTCGCGTAGTCCGCTGTTGGAATATTATATTTATGAAGAAGATCCTTCATAAACGTCTTGCTTCCCTCAATTTCTGCGGCATTTTTACGCGGTCCGAACACGGGAATACCCGCCTCCTCGAACACATCAACGATACCGTCCGCCAAGGGATCATCTGGTCCAACAACGACAAGCCCGACCTCTTTTTCCTGAGCAAATGCTCTCAATTGTTCGAATGCATTGACAGCGATTGGCACACATTCAGCAAGTTGTGCAATCCCGGCATTTCCGGGTGCGCAGTATATCGTTCCGGCTTTGGGACTCTTGGACAGCGCCCATACAATGGCATGTTCGCGTCCTCCGCCTCCGATGACTAAAATATCCATGCTTCCCCTCCCACGAGAAAAGTTCGTTTACGCAAAACCGATTTATGAGATGAATCATTTATAGAGCAAAGGAACCGCCCGGGGCGTCCAGCTTGCATGCTGCCATACCATCCCGAATATACGATTCCTCCAACAATTCTAGTGTTTGAAATGTCTTACGCCCGTAAATACCATGGCAATCCCGTTCTCATTAGCCACTTTGATCGACTCTTCATCTTTGATAGAGCCTCCCGGCTGAATCACTGCGGTAATTCCGGCTTTAGCTGCAAATTCCAAAGTGTCTCCCATCGGGAAGAACGCATCCGAAGCAAGTACCGCTCCTTTAGCCTTCTCACCCGCCTGTTCGATGGCAATGCGCGCTGAACCGACACGGTTCATCTGTCCTGCGCCAACGCCAACAGTCATATCATCAGCAGCCAGCACAATCGCGTTGGATTTTACATGCTTCACGACTTTCCATCCGAACAAGAGCTGCTTCAGCTCATCTTCTGTTGGCTGACGGTCTGTAACAACCTTCAGATCAGTTGCGTCCAGCGAATGAACATCGCTCTCCTGTACGATCATGCCACCTTCAATCGAAGTTACAGCAAGCACACTCTTCCGATCCTTCGCGGAGCCAAATTCGCCCATTTTCAGCAATCGAATATTTTTCTTCTTCGTTAGCAGCTCCAGCGCTTCCGGTGTGAAATCTGGTGCCAAAACAATCTCCAAGAAAATATCCTTCAAAAGCTCAGCTGTCGGTCCGTCTACCGTGCGGTTCGCTGCTACAATGCCGCCGAAAATTGAGGTTGGATCGGCTGCATGAGCTTTTTTGAACGCTTCAAGCACATTAGTTCCTACGCCCACGCCGCAAGGGTTCATATGTTTTACCGCAACTACAGCCGGCTCATCGAATTCCTTCACAATTTGCAGTGCTGCATTGGCATCATTAATGTTGTTGTACGATAATTCCTTGCCGTGAAGCTGTTCAGCTGTAGTCAAAGTACCAGACGGAGCCAGCGGTTTCTTATAAAATGCCGCTTTCTGGTGCGGGTTCTCGCCATAACGCAAATCCTGAATTTTCTCATAGGTTACGCTAAAGCGTTCCGGCAGCGGATCGCCTGTCACATTCGACAAATACTCGGAAATAAGCGTGTCATACGCTCCAGTATGACGGAACACCTTAGCTGCAAGACGTTTACGTGTTTCAAATGTCGTATCTCCATCTGCTCGGATTTCCTCGAGTACGGCGCTATAATCGTCCGCATCTACAATTACACTGACAAAAGCGTGATTTTTCGCGGCGGAACGGAGCATCGTCGGACCACCGATGTCGATATTCTCAATCGCATCCTCGTATTCGACATCCGGCTTAGCAATAGTCTCCTGGAACGGATACAGATTCACAACAACCAGATCGATATAATCGAGGCCCAAATCCTGCATCTGGCGGCGGTGCTCGCTGCTATCACGCACAGCCAACAAGCCGCTGTGTACAGCCGGATGAAGTGTCTTCACACGTCCGTCCAAAATTTCCGGAAAGCCCGTTACGTCTGATATGCCGATAACCGGCACTCCCTCTTTCGCTAGCAGACTTTTTGTGCCTCCTGTTGAAATAATCTCCACCCCGAGAGAAGCCAATTCGCGGCAAAACTCCACGATTCCCGTCTTATCTGAAACGCTAACCAGCGCTCTTTTGATACTCACGTTCATTCCTCCCTAACATTTTCGAAAGTTACCCATATGTTTGTCTTGTTACGTAAATGCTGTCGATAAGAGATAATTCCTAAAGTATTTCCCGAGAAATATCGAACATGTCGATGATTGGGCGTCCCTTGTCCGGTTTTACCGTTTTCCCGGTGCAGCAATCGCCACGTTACGCCCAATCAGCTCAATTCGCCCCGCTGTGAACCAGGATACGACTTCCGGGTACAGCTGCTGCTCTACGGCGTGAATCCGTTCGGCAAGGGATGTTTCGTCATCTCCCTCAACAACTTCTACGGCACGCTGAGCAATAACCGGGCCTGTATCCATACCCCCGTCGACAAAATGAACGGTGACTCCTGTCATCTTCACCCCATACTCCAACGCCTGTCCAATCGCATTTTTACCTGAAAACGAAGGTAAGAGAGATGGGTGAATGTTAATCATCCGGCCGGAGTAAGGCTCTACCAGGACAGAGGTTAACAACCGCATATAGCCAGCGAGAACGATCAAATCGATCCCGCTTTTTTGCAGCTCTGCCGCAATCTCGCGCTCATAATCCTCTCTGGATGCATAATCCTTCGGCTGGAATACAAAGCTCTCGATCCCCGCTTCACGTGCACGCTGGACGACGGGTGCCTGCGGCTTGTCACATACCAATAGACTAATTTCTCCACCCAGTGCGCCACTGGCTTGCGCATCAACCAAACTCTGAAAGTTGCTTCCCCTGCCGGAAGCGAACACCGCAATCCGGTAAGAACCCATTACACATCCGCTCCTGTAAAGGTAACCACACGCTCTCCGTCTGTTACACGTCCGATAACATAAGGCTCTTCCCCTGAGGAACGCAAAAGCTGTAGTGCCTTGTCAGCATTCTGTTCTGCAACGATAACAACCATGCCAATCCCCATATTAAATGTCGTAAACATGTCTTTGTTCGAGATATCGCCCTGTTCCTGCATCAGTTTGAATATCGGCAGAATCGGCCATGAACCGTATTCGATGTCGACATTGACGTGATCCGGCAGCATCCGCGGAATATTTTCGATAAATCCGCCGCCTGTAATATGAGCCATACCCTTCACTTCAATCTCTTTCATAAGAGCCAACAGTGATTTAACATAAATCTTCGTTGGAGTGAGCAGCGCGTCTCCGAGAGACTTGCCAAGCTCAGGCATTATCTGATCTAGTGTATATCCCGACTGTTCCAACAGCAGCTTGCGAACGAGCGAGAAACCGTTGCTGTGTACGCCGCTTGAAGCCAGACCTAGGACGACGTCGCTAGATGCAATCGATGATCCGTTAATCATCTTGCTCTTGTCGACAATACCGACAGTAAAACCGGCGATATCATACTCACCCTCTGCATACATCCCGGGCATTTCAGCCGTTTCTCCGCCAATCAGAGCACAACCAGCCTGATTACAACCATCGGCAATCCCTTTGACAATCGACTCAATTTTCGCGGGAATGACTTTATCACAAGCTAAATAATCGAGAAAAAAGAGCGGTTCCGCGCCTTGCACCACAACGTCGTTTACGCACATGGCTACCGCGTCAATTCCGATAGTATCATGACGATCCATCGCAAATGCAAGCTTCAGCTTTGTGCCGACGCCGTCGGTACCTGAGACGAGAACCGGCTCTTCATATTGATCCTTATTCAGTTGGAACAGAGCTCCAAAACCACCAAGGTCCGTCATAACTTCCGGTCTGAAAGTCGTTTTGACGTGCTTTTTCATCCGTTCTACAGCTTCATTGCCTGCAGCAATATCTACACCGGCGTTTTTATAAGTATCAGACACGCGCTTTACACTCCTTTGTTAAAGAGAGAATTAAGTTGAATAATGTTTAATAGCCTTAATGACTCAGCAGACAAGCCTAAACGGCTTCACCGTCTTTAACGGCCAAAGCTTACGTTTCGCGAAAGAATATAAGCCAAGTATCAATATGAAATTTATACTTTCTATATTTTAAAAGAATGATTATCCGGAGACAGCCGTACACTTGCCCCTTGGCTGCTCCAGAATCATTTAAAGAGGTTGTTCAAAAAGTCCGACTTTTTGAACACGCATTTAAAATCAGCAGCTGCAACCCATCTTTTCCTCACCGTTAAAATCAATCTGTGTTGGGTATTCGTTGTCAAAACATGCCATACATAACCCACCCTTGTAACTCTTCTCGTCATATCCGCCAATCGCTGTAATCAGTCCTTCCGGACTTAAGAACGACAAGGAGTCCGCATTGATCTCCTTGCATATCTCCTCCACGCTCTTCCCGGAAGCAATAAGCTCCCGGCGATTCGGTGTATCTATTCCGTAGAAGCAAGGATTCTTGAACGGCGGTGAAGTAATGCGGACATGCACTTCCGCAGCTCCCGCATCCCGCAGCAGATTCACAATCCGGCGGGATGTTGTCCCGCGTACGATAGAGTCGTCAATCATCACAACACGTTTGCCTTCCACAACACGCCGCACGGCGCTCAGCTTCATCTTCACGCCCTGCTCACGAAGCTCCTGGCTCGGCTGGATAAAGGTCCGGCCGGTATATTTGTTCTTGATCAGCCCCAGCTCATATGGAATGCCCGTCTGTTCAGCATAACCGATCGCGGCTGAAATACTGGAATCGGGAACACCTGTCACGACATCCGCATCCACGAACGATTCCAGTGCCATCCGGCTGCCCATGCGTTTGCGTGCAGAGTGTAGATTCGATCCGTTCAGGTCACTGTCCGGACGGGAGAAATAAATATACTCCATCGCGCACAGTGCTTTTTGCGCAGGTTCCGTATAGCGATCCTCATGCAGTCCGTTTACGTCCAGTACGAGCAACTCACCCGGCGCGATGTCACGAATCGGCTCAGCTCCGATTACCTCCATTGCGCACGTTTCAGAGGCAAAAATATAGGCATTGCCGAGCCGACCCATCGTCAAGGGACGGAGTCCGTTCGGATCGGAAGCGACAAGCAACTTGTCGTTGGTCATAAGCAGAAACGCGAATCCGCCAACAAGGCGCTGCAGAGCATCCTTCGCTGCCTCGACAAAATCCTTAGGCGAGCGCGCGATCAAGTGAGCGATGACTTCCGTATCACTTGTGGTCTGGAAGATCGAACCCGAATTCTCAAGCTCATGCCGAAGCTTCGGCTCATTAACAATGTTGCCGTTCGTGGCAATGGCCAGATTACCTTCACGGTACTTAAACACGAGCGGCTGCGCATTACTCAGCTGGCTGTCTCCGCTGGTAGAGTAACGAACATGTCCGATCGACATATCACCCGTTAACGATTCCAGCCGATCCTTGTCAAACACTTCCTTGACCAGCCCCATCCCACGATGGTAGTTAAACTGTTGGCCGTCAGCCACGCAGATCCCTGCGCTTTCCTCACCCCGGTGCTGCAGGGCATGCAGACCGTAATAGGACAATGAGGCGGCATCCGGGTGTCCGAATACCCCGAACACGCCGCACTCCTCTTTGAGCGTATCGAAAATATCGCTCTGTCCTGTTCCTTCGTTATAGTAATCGCCAGTCCATAATCCTTCCGGTGTTATTTCATGCGGCATGGAATGGCATCCTCCCAGACGGATTTCAAAGCCTCCACCGGTTCTTGCACAGTGGAAGTACCGTTAATGTTGATGCACAAGGCTTCTCCTCCAACCCGGCCAATCGCAGCGAACGGAACATTTGCTTCTTTCAGAAGCTGTTCCAGATCAGACTGCTTGCGAGGTGATACGGAAAGAATAATACGGGACTGGCTCTCGCTGAAGAGCGCAACGTCATTTCTTAGATCCGTATTCAAGTTGACCGCAGCTCCTATGTTTCCGCTGATACAGCTTTCAGCCAAGGCTGCCGCTAGTCCTCCCTCGGATACATCATGAGCGGAGCAGACAAAGCCAGACTGAATAGAGGTCAGGACGCTATCCAGCAATCTTTTCTCCGTACGCAAATCCAGTACAGGAGGTTTACCTTCTGAAACGCCATGCAGAACGGCTTGGAACTCACTGCCGCCAAGTTCTGCTCGTGTCTCTCCCAGCAGATAGATCACATCACCTTCCGATTTAAACCCTTGGGTCGTAATATGATCGGTATCGTGGATCAGACCTACCATCCCTACGACGGGTGTCGGGTAAATCGCACCCTTCGCATTCTCATTGTAAAGACTGACATTACCACCGATGACCGGTGTATTCAGCTCACGGCAGGCTTCCGCCATCCCGTCAACCGCACGCTCCATCTGCCAGAAAATATCAGGCTTCTCAGGACTTCCGAAATTCAGGTTGTCTGTAATTGCCAGCGGCTCAGCACCGGAGCAGACAATGTTACGAGCTGCTTCGCTGACTGCAATTTTGCCGCCGAGTTCGGGATCCAGATATACATAGCGTCCATTACAGTCCGTTGTCATCGCAAGCGCCTTGCGTGTACCGTCAACGGTAACGACAGCCGCGTCAGAACCTGGACGAACCGCCGTACTGGTACGAACCATATAATCATATTGATTGTAAACCCATGCTTTGCTTGCAAGGCTTGGGGAACCAAGTACCTTTTTGAGCGCGCCGCCAAGATCCTTCACTTCGTCATAGCGGAGCGTATCGATCGAAGCCTGAGCTTCATAATAAGCAGGTACTGCCGAAGGCTTGTTATATACTGGACACTCATCCACCAGCGCCTTGACCGGCATGTCGCCGACCACTTCACCATGATGGATCAGTTTCAATCGGCCATCGTCCGTTACCTTTCCGACTTTGGCACAGATAACACCCCAGCGTTCGAATATTTCAAGTGCCTGCGCTTCATCACTCGGTTCAACCACGAACAGCATGCGCTCCTGGGATTCAGACAGCATCATTTCATAAGGCGACATGCCTTCTTCCCTCTGTGGTACCTGATCAAGATAGAGCTCCAGGCCATTGCCAGCCTTGCTAGCCATTTCGGCGCTTGAACAAGTCAGGCCTGCTGCACCCATATCCTGTATCCCCAGCACGATGCCGGTATCAATGAGCTCCAGACAAGATTCCATGACAAGCTTCTCCATAAATGGATCGCCAACCTGAACGGCCGTCCGCTTAGCCTCCGATTCCTCTGTCAGCTCAACGGATGCAAAGGTTGCACCGTGAATACCGTCCCGACCTGTAGGAGGGCCTACGTAATAAACCGGGTTGCCAACTCCTTTGGCGACACCGCGCTGAATTTTATCGTGATCAATAATTCCTACACACATGGCGTTTACGAGCGGGTTGCCGTCATAGCTTTCATCAAAGACAACCTCTCCGCCAACGGTCGGAATCCCGATGCAGTTGCCGTAACCAGCAATACCCGAGACCACATGCTCGAACAGGTATTTAACACGGTCACTCTCCAGCTTGCCGAATCGAAGAGAGTTCAGCAGTGCCACCGGTCTTGCACCCATGGAAAAAATATCACGGATAATGCCGCCTACACCCGTAGCCGCGCCTTGGTAAGGCTCAACAGCGGACGGATGGTTGTGACTTTCGATTTTGAACACCACGGCCTGGTTGTCACCGATATCCACAATACCGGCTCCTTCACCAGGTCCCATCAGAACACGGGGACCACTTGTAGGAAAACGCCGAAGCAGTGGCTTCGAGTTCTTGTAAGCACAGTGCTCGGACCACATCACACTGAAGACACCGATCTCCGTGTAGTTGGGTTTCCGTCCCATAAACGAACAGATCAGATCATACTCGCTGTCTGATACACCCATTTGCTCATACACCCGAAACTCTGCAATCTGCTCTGCTGTCGGTTCTTTAGCGGACACTTGCTGCTGCACCATGACGATCCCTCCATGTCTGAATGATGGATGTAAACATTGCCTTTCCGTCTTCCGAACCGAGCAGGCTGCTGACAGCCCGTTCCGGGTGAGGCATCATGCCGAGCACATTACCGCGCTCGTTACAGATCCCTGCAATATCCCCAACGGATCCGTTCGGATTATCCTTATACGTAAATACGATTTGCCGGTTGTCCCGGAGCTTTTGCAGTGTAGCTTCATCACAATAATAATTACCTTCACCGTGGGCAATCGGAATAACGATCTCTTGCCCTTCCGAGTAATCACGTGTAAACGGTGTTTCATGATTTACAACTTGAAGCACACTGTCATGACAACGGAATTTCATAGATTCATTACGACGCAGCGCACCTGGTAGCAGGCCCGCTTCCGTCAATATCTGGAATCCATTGCATATCCCAAGAATAAACTTTCCTTCTTCCGCCGCTTTGGCCACTTCGTTCATGACCGGGGCGAACCGGGAAATCGCACCGCACCGTAGGTAATCTCCGTAAGAGAAACCACCAGGCACCAAGATGCAATCATAGAGCGACAGATCCGTTTCGGTATGCCATACATAATCGACTGGCTGTCCCAGTGTCTGCTCCACTGCTTTATAACAATCGATATCACAGTTGGAGCCAGGGAAGACGAGTACTGCAAATCTCATGTTTAGCCCTCCAATTCATAACGGTAATCTTCGACTACCGTATTGGCCAAAAGCTTTTCGCACATTTGCTGCAGACGCTCTTCCGCCTCCTGGCGGTTATCTGTATCCAGCTCAAGCTCCATATACTTTCCGATACGAAGGCTTTCCACTTCCCGGAATCCAACCGAATGTAATGCCCCTTGCACTGCTACCCCTTGTGGATCCAATACGCTTTGCTTGATGGTGACATAGACCTTTGCTTTCAACATCGTTCCCTGTTCCTCCTCGGTATCGTATATGAATAATTGCTTGCCTATGATTGGCTAGTGAAACTTGGTGCCGTAATCCGGCGGTAAATCTCGGTATAACGATTCGTCGTTTCCTCAACAACAGACTCTGGCAGCGGCTGCGGCTTACTGTTCTTGTCCCAATCCGATGACGCTAAGTACGTACGGACCGGCTCCTTGTCCATGCTGTCGATCTCAATATCCAGCGCGTAATTGCCCTTATCCCAGAAACGGGATGAATCCGGTGTGAAAATCTCATCGATCAAAATAACCTTCCCATCGATCAGACCAAATTCGAATTTACAGTCCGCCAAAATAATTCCCCGCTCCGCGCAGTAATCACGCGCGAACCGGTATAGCATAAGGCTGTGCTCTTGCAGCTCCAGCGCCAAGTTCTCGCCAACCAGCTCTTTCATACGGTCCATCGAAATATCTTCATCATGACCGATATCATTTTTAGCTGCCGGTGTGAAGATCGGCTCAGGGAAAGGCTCATTTTTACGCATCCCCTCCGGAAGCTGGATTCCATTGACCTCCCCGGTTGCCTGGTACTGACGCCAGCCCCCGCCGGTAATATAACCGCGTACGACACATTCAATATCGATACGCTCTGCCTTACGGGCCACCATAATCCGCCCATCCAACAGTTCTTTATTCTTGGCTATATCTCCAAGCAACTCCTCATCCGTATGGACGACGTGATTGTGGATCAGGTGTTTCGTCTGTTCAAACCAGAAAGAGCTCAACTTGTTCAGCACCGTTCCTTTGGCAGGGACGGGGGGATCCAGAACATAGTCAAAGGCTGAGATGCGGTCGGTGACCACGATCAGCATGTGTTCTCCCAGGTCATACAATTCGCGAACCTTGCCCTTGTACAAGAGAGGCGCATCGATCAAATCGACAGCCGTGGAAAGCGCAGGTAATGCCATGTCATCTCACTCCCTTTTAACGGGGGCCGCCGAAGCGGCCGTTATCAAAATATAAGAACGTACTTAGTTCAGTCCCAGCTTCTCAAAGATCGTATCCACATGCTTCAGATGCCAGCTTGGGTTAAACGCGTCCTCAATCTCATCCGCACTAAGCACTTCGGTAATTTCCGGTGTCGCTTCGACAATCACACGGAACTGACGCTGCTCTTCCCATGCCTGCATTGCTCGCGGCTGTACAGTATCGTAAGCTTGCTCGCGGCTGAAGCCTTTGTCGATCAGCTTTGTCATAACACGGCCGGAGAAAGGAACTCCATAGGTCCGAGCCATGTTCCGCTTCATATTGTCCGGGAATACGGTCAAGTTCTTCACGATATTACCGAAACGGTTCAGCATATAGTTCAGAAGCATCGTTGCATCCGGCAAAATGATCCGTTCCACGGAGGAATGGGAAATGTCCCGTTCGTGCCACAACGGCACATTCTCGTAGGCGGAAACCATATGGCCGCGAATGACGCGCGCAAGACCCGAAATATTCTCGGAACCAATCGGATTACGTTTATGAGGCATCGCCGAGGACCCTTTTTGCCCTTTCGCAAAAGCTTCTTCCACTTCACGCACTTCACTCTTCTGGAGTGCACGCACTTCCGTAGCGAATTTATCAAGCGATGTTGCGATCAGTGCCAGTGTTGCCATGTATTCAGCGTGACGGTCACGCTGCAGCGTCTGGGTGGAGATCGGAGCCGCCTTGGTACCAAGCTTCTGGCAAACGAACTGTTCTACAGAAGGATCGATGTTCGCATACGTGCCAACCGCACCCGATATTTTGCCGTACTGAACGCCGTCAGCCGCATGCCGGAAGCGCTCCAGGTTGCGGATCATTTCCTCGTGCCACAGCGCCATTTTCAAACCGAAGGTCGTAGGTTCTGCATGCACACCATGCGTACGGCCCATCATCGGCGTATGCTTATAGGAAATTGCCTTCTCCCGCAAAATCCCGATAAAACGAAGGATATCCTGCTCCAAAATATCATTGGCCTGCTTCAGCAGGTAGCCATTCGCTGTATCTACTACATCCGTAGAAGTCAGGCCGTAATGGACCCATTTTCGTTCCGCGCCAAGACTTTCCGAAACCGCCCGGGTAAAGGCAATGACGTCATGGCGGGTCTCCTGCTCGATTTCATAAATCCGTTCGATGTCAAAAGTGGCGTTCTTGCGAAGCTGGGCTGTATCTTCCTTCGGAATGACACCAAGCTCAGCCCAAGCCTCACAAGCGCAAAGCTCCACCTCAAGCCATGCTCTGAATTTATTCTCCTCGGTCCAGATGGCCCGCATTTCCGGTCTGCTGTAACGTTCGATCATATATTAATGCCTCCAAATATTAGTTTGCTCTACCCATTCCAATGCGTCATGTACATCACCGCATAATAGATTAATATGGCCCATTTTACGGTTATGCTTACTGTCGCTCTTTCCATATAGATGAAGTTTTGGCACAATGCCCAGCGATTCCGCTGCCGGATCTTGTGATGTAGTCCGGCGGATGGCTTCATCCAGATGCTGTCCAAGCACGTTCACCATAACGACTGGGCTTAGCAGTGTTGTGTCTCCCAGCGGAAGATTGCATATCGCTCTTACATGCTGTTCGAACTGTGAAGTACTGCATGCTTCCATCGTATAATGCCCCGAATTGTGCGGCCTTGGAGCAACCTCGTTCACATAGAGAGAACCTTCTTCCGTAAGAAACATCTCTACTGCGAGTAGTCCTGCCGCATTCAGGCCTTCCGCCACCTGCTCTGCAAGCTGGCACGCTCTGCGCTGCACATCACTCGGTATGCGTGCAGGTACAATCGATAGATGCAAAATGTTGTTTACATGAATATTTTCAGCTGGTGGAAAGCTCTTCACTTCACCTTCCGGCGTGCGTGCCGCGATGACCGAAATCTCACTCGTGAACGATATGAATTTCTCCAGAACAAGTTCTGCACCTGTTGAAGACAGCTCCGCATAAGCAGCTTCAAGCTGTTCTTCCCCCCGCAGGACAACTTGTCCTTTCCCATCATAACCACCAGTAGCCGTCTTCAGAACACATGGCAGGCTCAGCTCAGCTGCCGCTTCCTGCAGGCTTTCCAGGCTTGTGATCTCGCGGTATGGCGCCACAGGAACTCCGGCCGCTTCGATGGCTGCTTTCTCACGAAGACGATGCTGTGTCGTGTAGAGCAGCCTGCTCCCCTGAGGAACGTACGAACGCTCCTCCAGCAATTTCGCTACACCCGCATCTACGTTTTCGAATTCATAAGTGATGACATCCGCCTGTGATGCAAGCTCTTTCGCTGCATCAGCGTCGTAGTACGGGGCGGTGATCTGCTCAGCAATCTGTCCGAGCGGAGAGGCAGGTAGAGGATCCAATGCAATGAACTTATAGCCCATCCTCGTTCCGTCCAGCGCCATCATTCGGCCCAACTGCCCGCCGCCAAGAACGCCAATCACCGACCCTGGAAGCAGTGTCTTGCTCTTGCTGTCACTATGCAGAGTTTCACGCTCCGTCATAGATCATCACTGCCCTTCAGCACTTCATCACGTATCCGGTCCCGCCGCTCCTGTATCTTGGCACGAATGCCCGGATCAGCAGATCCCAGAATTTGAGCCGCCAGCAGACCCGCATTGACTGCTCCAGCCCGACCGATCGCCACCGTCGCAACCGGTACGCCACCCGGCATCTGCACGATGGAGAGCAGGGAGTCCAGCCCGTTCAAAGCTTTCGACTGAACCGGAACGCCGATCACGGGTAATACGGTCTTTGCAGCCACCATGCCGGGTAGATGCGCAGCACCTCCGGCACCAGCAATAATGACCCGGATACCGCGTCCTTCCGCTTCCTCTGCGTACCGGAACATCAGATCCGGTGTCCGGTGCGCAGAAACAACCTTTTTCTCATACGCTACATCCATTTCATCCAGCACCTGGCACGCATGGGACATGGTGTCCCAATCCGACTGACTGCCCATAATGACCGCTACCTGTACCGCCATGATTCCACCTGCTCTCTCCACATATTCTGAATCCACCTAAAAAAAGTCCGATTCTCCCTTAACATCATGTGCGGGACATCGGACTTTCGGGGGAATACCGTTTCCGCCTCCCAATGTCATTACAGCACAAAGACAGAAGAAACTCCACGTACTCGCCGTCAAAGATCCAGAAGAAACACTGCTTCTGTTCTTGCAGCACCGCCGTATTCCCTCGTAGTCCGAAAATTTACGGTTTTCGGGTAGAAACTTCCGGGCCATATCCCCAGCTTTATACGAGAAATATTTAATTTACTGAATTTACATTTCATCAGATGAATTGAACCTTAACAAGTCCAGTTTATCAATCTCTGACACCTCATGTCAACCTAAACACGAACATTCCATAATACACAAAAAATAATGTTCGTTTTTTTGTTCCTGAACAAAAACGTCTATCGACGTACCTCATAGAAGTCAAAGTACACTTTTTCGCACCGCGCGCAGCTCCCAATGCGTGGTGTGGCGTTACATACCTGCGGTCGACTACATGCGGACGGACTCAGGTTCCGCTATTTTCAGCAAATTCGTCTATTAGAGTAAAGTAACGGACTGAAAGGCCGTTATTTCCTCCAATTCAAGCGGAATCGGGTATGTTTTGAGAAAATAACGGATTCTCAGTCCGGAACGATTGAAAAACTCGTCAATTGTAACAAATAACGGAATGTCAGTCCGGAATGCGCTTGGCCCAAGCTTGGTCCTGTGCTCCACCTAGGCTTTATCCGGGACTTGGTCCTAAAGCTCCGTCCGGTGTTTAATCCGAGGCTTGCTCCTACGGCTCCACCGAGGCTTTATCCGGATTTGTTAACTAAAAAGGAATGCCCATGGCATCCCTTTTGCTCTATATATTATTTTACGACAAGTACAGGAACTTTAGCATGCTGCACAACATTGTGGCTAACACTGCCGAGAACAAACTCCTTTATACCGCCTAAACCGCGGCTACCAATGATGATCAGATCGCTCTCATTTATTTTGGCATATTCCAAAATAACTTCCGCCGGAGATCCCTGGATCATTTCAACCTTGCTATCTACTTCTGCATGCACCATACGTTCTTTAAGCTCTTCCGTTGTCTGCACCGCAAGATCGTAAATATCTTTGTTCAGTGTTGCCGGAATAGGAGCGAGTCCCTCACCGACAAAAAAACGAGGGTAATCATATGCATGTACAATCTCCAGTTTAGCTCCCGGTGTCACTTTAGCAAGCTCAACCGCCCGACCAAGCGCTTTAATGGAAGCTTTAGAGCCGTCATAAGCCAGTAAAATTTTGGTGAATAGCATACAGGCCACCTCTTTCTCTGTGTGTTAAGACGAACTGCACATCATTAAACCATTACGCACTGAGGTGAAACGAACTCTCCACGCGCTTCCAAAATTACAATGTATGTAGGTATGAGCTCATTTCCAAAAATATCCGTAAAGCATTGCATTTAGAAACAGCAGCAGCGGAACCCCAATTTTAAAAGACAGATGCCTCGTTTTATGCCTTTTGCGGTACATTGCAGCCCACACACCAAGAGCGCCTCCGACGGCTGCAAGCAAGAATAATGTCTTCTCGGGAACACGATCCTTTCCGAGGCGGGCTCTCTTTTTGTCATCGGACATGACCAGATAAGCCACAGCATTAATAAATACAAACCAGACACCCAGCGCAGTTCTCAAATTGATCCGCACCTCCAATCCCCGATCAAACATTTCCATTTGACAGGCATCATTGCTTCTTTCCTTATTATAAAACTACATGTTCATGAACACAATGACGTTAATTAATGCAGCGAGAAGCCGACTAAAGCCCGCAGAAAAGTAACGGACCTGTATCAACCGTATCTCTTTTTGCGGGCAGCCGGAACAACTAAATGCGGTAGGCAAACTTAAGATTCCTGTTTAGAGATTCCATTCAGACTGGGAACATAATCGTTAGCCTTTTTGGGCTTGAGTGTCTTGCTCTCCTCCATAATGCTTGATTTGTTCTGCTGATTTTCAATTTTTCTCGGTTTGTGGTGCGGCACGGCATATCACCTCCTGTTCGTAGAATGAACCATTCCACGACAGGTTATGCCTTACTCATTCTTGTTTAATCCGATTTACTTTTCTCCATAGCTGCTTTCAGTAATTCTCCCAGATTGGAACCGATGGATTCCTGCTTTCCATACTGTTGTACAAGCTTCTTTTCCTCACGCTTGTTAATATGTTTGCTGTCCTTTTTCAATGTTTCAGTAATGCCGCAGCCCAGACATTGAACAAACATTCCGGCTTTTCCTTCCTTCATCTCCATCTTCTTGTGACACTGTGGACAACGACGGTTGGACAGTCGCTTCTCTCCGGAGCGTTTATAACCACAATCCTCACTAGGGCACACCAGAAACTTTCCGCGTTTACTTTTCTTCTCAAGCAATCTTGTACCGCATTCCGGACAGCTGCTGTTTGATACGTTATGAGGTTTGTATTCAGCGTCACTACCTTTGACACCGGACACCAACTCCTTGGTCATATCCCGAATACCGCGCAAAAATGGCTCTGCCTTGCCTTGACCTTTCGCAATCCGCTCTAGATCGGCTTCCCACTTTGCCGTAAGGTCCGGTGTTCTCAGGGCCGGTGCAACCAACTCAATCAGCTGCTTCCCTTTTCCGGTTGGATGGAGTGATGAGCCCTGGCGTTCAATGGTATCCGAACTTACAAGCTTCTCGATAATGTCGGCACGTGTAGCCGGTGTCCCTAGCCCATGCTTTTCCATCTGCGACAACAACGATGCCTCATTATGTCGCTTCGGCGGCTGTGTCCGGCCCGATTTTACGATGCAGCGGCGGACTGTTACTAGCTCTCCCTCAGAAAGCTCAGGCAGCAGACGTCCGGATTGCTCCACACTTCCTCCAGAATCTTGGTTGTCGTCATCTCCGTCTTCCTCATAATTACCACCGTATACTTCACGCCAGCCGCTGTCTTTAACAGTCGTTCCTTTGGCGTAAAAACTTTCACCCTCAATCTGTACCGTGACCGATACAGCATCATATTTAGCTGGAGGATAGAACAAGCTGATAAACCGGCGGACAATCAAATCGTACAACTTCCGTTCCTCCGTGCTAAGCTTATTGAGCAGAACGGTCTCCTCAGTCGGGATGATGGCATGGTGGTCGGTAACCTTGCTGTCATCCACCACACGTTTGCCTGGTGACAGACTCTTACGAAGCAAGGGACGCGCAAGTGACGCATACGGACCTACTGCAACGCTCTCCAGTCGCTCTTTCAGCGTCGAAACCATGTCAGAAGTGAGGTACCGGCTATCTGTACGCGGATAAGTGACCAGCTTGTGTTGTTCATAGAGCTTTTGCAGCACGTTCGATGTTTGCTTCGCGGAAAATCCAAAGCGCCGGTTCGCATCCCGCTGCAGTTCAGTCAAATCGTACGCCAGCGGATGAGGCTCGGATTTTTCACTTTTTTTCACACTGGTAATACGGCCGGACCGGCCATCCACCTTCTGCTTCAACTTGTCGGACTGGCCCTTGTCGAAGAGACGTCCGTCTCCGCTTGCAGGTCGCCAAGAAGCTTCAAAATGCCCTAGATCCACACTGATGGTGTCATACTCCTGGGAACGGAAACCTGTAATTTCCTTCTCCCGCTCCATGATCATACCGAGTGTTGGAGTCTGAACACGGCCTGCCGACAGTTGGGCGTTAAATTTGCATGTTAAGGCACGCGTTACATTAAGTCCTACCATCCAGTCAGCCTCAGCCCGGCAACGGGCGGACTCGTACAGACGGTCAAACTGATTGCCTGGCTTAAGTGCTGCAAAACCTTCCTTGATCGCCTTATCTGTCTGGGATGAAATCCACAGCCGTTTAAACGGCTTGTTCCATTTCGCCATATTCAATATCCAACGGGCAAGCAATTCCCCTTCGCGAGCGGCATCTGTCGCAACAATCACTTCTCCGATGTCCTTGCGCTTAAGCAGAAACTGCACTGTTTTGAATTGATGACTGGTCTCCCGGAGCACTTTCAGTTTCATATTACCCGGCAGAATCGGCAGATCCTCCAAAGCCCATGTTTGATATTTATGATCATAATCCTCAGGCTCGGCTAGTCCCACCAAGTGTCCCAGCGCCCAGGTGACCACATACTTTGGTCCTTCGAAATAGTTCTTATGCTTCTCGCGGCTTCCCATTACCCGCGCAATCTCTCTTGCCACAGACGGCTTCTCCGCCAAAATTAATGCTTTCATAGCCCTCCCCTTCCTCTGTACTGCTATTATAACCTCCCGCTCTTTTATCCACAAAAAAAAGGCCTCCCAGAAGCCTATCTACCTTGGGAAGCCTGTCAATTTATTCAGTATTAATTACCCTACTTTTCCTCGACATATCGTCCCTGTTCAGGAACAGCGAGCCGATCAAAATCTCGTGCCAGCGTCTGTAATGAATCGGTCAGCTCACCACCGGACATGGATACTCCGTGCCCTGTAACCAAGATCTGTGGACTGAGCGCAACGAGGCGGCGTACAGATTCACGGGCAGCATCCCAATCCGGTGTAAAATACATTGGCGGTCCGTGAAGCTCCTTCTCCTGCGCAATAACAGCCAATGCTGATTCCTGCTTCACAGTGATAATGGCATCTCCTACTATTAGTGCACCGTCCTGCACGCGGAACAAGGATACATGTCCTGGGCTGTGTCCTGGTGTTAGAATCCAGCTCCATTCCGGAAGACCTGGAATTGTGCCATCCTCTGGAAGCGGATGTATTTTGGAACCCAGATTAATTCCTTTATGAGGATACATCGGTGCGACACGAGCCATCAGCCCGCCTCCTACGGAAGGATCACCCGCCGGATAATCCGCTTTGCCATTCAGATAAGGTATCTCAAATAGATGGGCATATACCGGAACATTCCAGTGTTCCGCAAGTTCCTCTACATTGCCGACATGGTCAAAGTGTCCATGGGTTAGCACAATACATTTCGGGGGACGGCCAAATCTGTTGTCTGCCCTCTCCGCAATGGAATCTGCGAACTTGCCAAGGCCGGTATCCACAAGCACCCAATCCCCTGCCGAAGGTGAACCAACCATTTGAACATTAACCATAACGGTACGAAGAGAGAGGATGTCAGGAGTGACCTCCTCTGTCTCCACAGCCCCTGTCTTGAGCATACTGTGTTCGTTCATTCTCCATATACCTCCATTCAGCTTCAAAAACGTCAAGTATTAATATACCCTTAAGCTGAAATTTCAAAGGAAGAAGAAATGACTTTATTCAATCGTTTTGTACAGACGGTCGAGGTAACGCCAGCGTGTCACGAAGAAATAAATGATTTGTACCATCAGGAAAAAGATAAAGATTTTTACCGTATGCCACAGAATTGAGAAATCAACCAACTGCTGCAGCGCCACAAAAGCAACCCCACTGTGGACTACCGCAATGAGCATCGGAAGAAAGAACATAATCATCAGCTGTCTAGTTACGATTTTGCTTAACTCTCGTCTGCTTAAACCGACCTTCGCAATCATGCGGTACTGCTGTTCATCTCGGGATAAATCGGAATATAGCCTGAAGTAAACAAAACTAGCTGCAAAAGTAAAGAACACAATACCGATAAGGCCGCTGGTCATAAGCAGAATTCCGTTTTGCTGTAACGAACTCTTCCATTCGAAATAAAGAGAGTTCAAATAATAACTGTTTTCTTTCTCCTCGTCAAAGGAATCAGCAATGGTTTTTGAAACTTCACCGGTATTTTTCCAATCTGGAATATAGAAAGCATGGAATGTCTGATAGATGATTTCTTCGTCCTGCGCTTCCTTAAACTTATCAAACAAACCGTCCGAAATGACCAGTGTATCATCATATGAGAGAGGTATCGCAATAAACGTTTCCGCTTTAATCACCTTAACATTGTGCTCTATCTTTCTGCTTGATAACTCAATCTGATCGGAATCTAATCCGTCAATCCTGTATTTATTCTTGTTACTTACGGACCCTGGCGTTAAAATGCCTTCAGATTCTCCCAATGTTTCTTCAGGATGGCCAAGTGCACGAAGCAGACTGTTGTATTCACTGAGCTTAATTAACTTTACCCCGTTATCATCATAGAAAGGTGTGACCGACGCCTTCGAATAATCAACCCCTGCCTTTTCGAGCTCCTGGCTAATGATATTCAGATGTTTTGTGGCAAATTTCTGATCTTCATGATAAGCCGTGTACGTATACGCATACGGATTCTCCATAGCCGACAGGCCCGGATCGCCAATCGCCAGTGTCGTGCCAATTCCGGTAAAGGCAGAAGCAGATATGATGGACACGAGAAAAAACATAACCGCGTTATCCTTGATCCGGTACATAAGCTCCGAAATCGTGAGCAGATTCGTTCTCCGGAAAAAGAATTTTTGTTTTTTCTGCAGCCAGCGCATGAAATACACACTAAACTGGGTGAACAGAAAATACGTACCGATAATGACTAATACCACACCGCCAAACAACAACGGCACGGAGAAAATCTGCAGTACCGCAAAAATCATAACCAATCCATAACCCGCTCCAATAAGAATAATAGCGAGTATAGCCAGCCAAGGTGAGGCTTTCGGCTGAGGCTTCGGGCTATCTTCAGCTTTTACGAGATCAATGAGTACTCCCTTTCTGAGCATGATGGATGAGAACGAGGCAATCAGCACAAACAGAACAGCATAGGCACCTGCCGTAAGCAGCAGCGCTTTTCCTGGAAAGTAAAACGGAAGTCCGTTATCAACCGCCAGCAGCTTGGAGCTGATCAGTAGAATCAGCTTGGAAAATACAAACCCGATTCCGATCCCCGTAATAATCGCAGCTGCTCCGATCAAAATATTTTCAATAAACAGCATCCGGTTCAGCTGCTTACGCGACATCCCGAGAATCAGCAGAATGCCGAACTCCTTCTTGCGCATCTTGATGAAGGCGCCTACCGAGTACAATAAAAAGAAGAACGAGAAAATAAATACGATATACTGGGATACCTGCATGCTCGTTGTACCGAGCATGCTCATCGTTTCGCTGGAGGAATCGATACCATCTTTCAGATTCGGATGAAATGCAAGCAGACCATACGTAAAGAAGATCATGACGGAAAAGGCGCTGCTTAGAAAATGAGCGACATACGTGCGCTTGCTGCGCAGGACGTTATTAACCGCGAACTGGCGAAAATTCATGTCCTGACCCTCCCAGCAGCGATAACACGTTAATGATTTTCTGATAAAATGCAGAACGGCTTTCTCCATAGTTAATTTCGTTGAACAGCTGTCCGTCTTTAATAAAGACAACCCGATTGCAGTAGCTGGCTGCCACTGGATCATGAGTGACAAGAAGCATGGTCACTTTATCTTCTTTATTCCTGCGATCCATTATTTCCATCACATCCTGTGCCGACTTGGAATCCAGATTCCCGGTAGGCTCATCCGCCAGAACCAGCTTCGGAACATGAATCATGGCCCTTGCGACTGCCGTCCGCTGTGCCTGTCCTCCTGAGATTTCATAGGTGCGCTTATTCAGGATGGACGTAATGCCAAGCTTTTCGGCCAGCTCCCCGATACGGCGGTTCATCTCGTTCAAATCCACACCGTCCAGTGCGAGCGGTAGCAAAATATTTTCTTTTACCGTCAACGTATTCAGCAGGTTAAACGATTGGAATATAAATCCAAGCTCGCGACGCCGGAACATAGCGAGTTGATCCTGTGACAGCTGGAACGGGTCCTCGCCGCCAATCCGGATTTCACCGGATGTCGGCCGGTCGATCGTGGATATCATATTGAGCAGAGTCGTTTTCCCGCTGCCTGAGGGTCCCATGATCCCGACAAACTCCCCCTCGTTGATGCTCAAGTTTATATTGGAAAGTGCTTCGTGTGATATAGCAGCTTTATAAACTTTCCCCAAATTGCGTACCGATAATATTTCCATAATGAATACCTCATTTCTTGAATATCAGCTTATCTTTAACATTAGTGTAATCTACCCCACCTTCTTCTCCTATCGATCATGCTTTCACCCACCTTACATCGGTGTAAGGTTAATAAAACAAAAAAACCTCATCACTCGTAAATGGTAGTCTGCTTCACCATTCACTTGAGGATAGGTTTCTTTTGACATAATAATATTCAGACACTCGGTTAAAGTACTCATCAGCCAGCCTATATAGTAAATATAAGCCGGACTACAGTTCCCTTGCCTACCTCGGACTCCAACTCTATGCTATGGTTCAGCTTTTGTACAACCTCTTTGACCAGGTATAGCCCCATTCCGGTGGACTCCTTCAGCTTTCTTCCGTTCTCCCCGGTGTAAAAAGGATTAAAAACACGCGTCAGATCTGACTTTGGAATGCCGATTCCCCGGTCACGTACTTCCAGCCGAATTTCACGGCCATTTAATGTTTTGAAAGCCGATATGGTAACCTTCTGTCCGCTACCCGCAGAATATTTAATGGCGTTTGAGAGCAGCTGCAGCAAGATGAACCGGAGCCATTTGAAGTCCGTCTGCACTACAATCCCGGGATCCACCAGCACTTCGGGATATACATGACTGTGGATGAAATAGCGTTTGTTTTCATGCACCGCCTCTTTAACCAATTGCTGCAAAGACACGGGCTCTACACTGAAATCCTGTTCAAATGTTTCAAGTCTCGACATGTACAGCACCATATCAAGTCCACGCCGTAGCCGGTCTGACTCTTCGGAAATACTCCTGAAGCTGTCATTGTCATCTTCCTGCGTAATCATCTCGATCACGGACAATGGAGTTTTCATTTGATGTACCCATTGATTCATAAAGATCAAGTGCTCTTTCCTTTTCCGTTCCCAATCCTGTAGCTGATTCCGGTATTGGCGGTACTGTTCTTCCATAAGATGACTCAGTGCCGCAGGCACCGGAGCCGATTCATTGTGTTTAATGGATTCCTCCAGGGACCTCATCGGCCGGGACAACCTCTCATAAAAATCACGATGACTGTAGTACCGGTACATCAAGTATCCACCTAGAATGAACAATCCAAGAAATACGGCATAAGAAGCCGTGACCGGGTGATCATATCCGTCGAACCAGAACACCAAAAGTACAACCAGAAGAAGCACAACGGTAAAGAGAATGAGCGGGATGTGCTCACGCCAAAATAACCTTTTCATTTCGAATGCTCAGTCTTCCACACGATGTTGATCCGGTATCCTGAACCCCGAACCGTTTCCAGCGCATCCTCAATCCCCATCTCTGCCAATCGTTTACGCACCCGCGTAATGTTGACGCTCAAAGTATTGTCATCGACAAAAGCATCATCCCACAGCTTTTCAAGAATGGTCTCCCGGCTCACCAGGCGAGGGCTACGGCCAAGCAAAGTCTCTAGCAGTATCGTTTCTTTTTTGGTCAAAGCCACGGTCTGTTCTCCCAATTGAAGCTCCATTCTTTCAGGGTATAGAACAAGCCCCTCCTTCTCTACGGTCCGTTCTCCGGATACAGCGGCATAATCACCGTATACTCGTCGAAGTTGACTGTGGATTTTGGCAATAACGATGTCGTAGTGAAATGGCTTGGTTATATAATCATCGGCACCATTCTCGAGAGCCCTTAATTGATCCATTGTCCCGCTTCTGGCGGATATAAATATAATAGGGCATGTCGAGAGGGAACGAATCTGTCTGCACCAGTAATAACCGTCAAAGCTCGGCAGATTCACGTCCAATAGAACAACATGCGGTCGGATCTCCTGAAACCGCTCCAGCACATGGTCAAAATCATTAACAATGATGGCTTCATTTCCGTATCTGCGTATGTGAGATTGCAGCAATCCCGCAAGCTTAGGGTCATCCTCGACGATCATGATGTTGTACATATTACATGCTCCTTCCATGAAACGTCTGGCTGTTTACCCGTCATGCGAGAAGCAGCCCTTTTTCATTATTCTAAAACGATAGCCGCTTCAAAAAAGTTTGCCCCTTCCAGAGAAAGCCCCTGTACATAAATGGCGTTGTTTTCTCCGGAAGATCGTCTCAACGTCATCTCATCATTCAGCCTTGCCTCTTGATGGTATGTGATCTTGAATCCGGCAACGTTCTTCTTAAGCTCTTCTACCGTAAGCGTGTCCCAACATAAATCAGCATACCGTGCGTTGTTTAAATGCCCATTGCTGTCGATACCGCTGTACCGTACCGTATGGGAATATGTGTCCTCCATCAGTGTCCCTTCCGGGATGACCGCTTTATCCAGAGGACTGCCAACTGATTCCGTATGAACTGGTACCTCGTAAGGAAATGCGGAAGGTCTCATAATTTTACGTTTCTGTATATCCACGAGTGCCCAAACGGAACGGGCTGTACCGATTTCTTCACCAGCAGCATTTTTTAAACGATAATCACGGTTCCAGAGCGCACCCTTTGAACCTCTGCTCCATGTGCTGATCTCAATGTTATCCATGTATCGCGGCAAAAAGGCCATCTCTACTTCCAGCGTTATGAGCATCCAGCCCATGCCATGTTCCACCAGCTGCTCTCTGCTAACTCCCAATGCTTCAATGTGTCCGTCTGCAGCACGCTGCATAAGGCCGAGAAGCGAGGACCAACGAATGACCGAATTAAAGTCGACATCATCTGATTGGATCGTAATATTTTCTGTCCATGTTGCTATCATTATGTATATACATCTCCTTTATTCTGGACCAAGCAGTAACATCCATAATGCTGTATGATGACCAAGTGGTGTCTTACTCCATCATAAACAATCGCCACACGGTTTTCAAAACAGCACTGAACTCCTTACCTAAAAAAATAATACGCGCTATAATGGTGAAATACTAATATTATTAATGTTTAGAAGGTGAAGATGATGCACCGAGGTGTTTTGGACGAACTTCAGCTACAGTATCAAAGCCTGTCCTTGAAAGAAAAAGAAATCGCCGACTATATCGTTCAGCATAAAAGCTCAATACAAAATATTAATATACGTGAATTGGCTGACCACACGCATTCATCCACCTCAACGATCACCCGATTTTGCAAAAAAATCCACTGCGACAGCTTTGTTGATTTCAAAATCCGGCTGAGCCGGGAGGCTGAGAAGCCCTCAGGAGATAGTAATGGCTTTACTCAGGTACAGAGCCTTTACAACGAAATTGTTAATGCAACGGCAGATATGATGAACCAGGGAGACTTTGAGAATGTGGTACGGATGATCAAGACTGCACAGCGGGTTCAAGTATACGGGCTCGGTAGCTCCGGATTATCTGCTCTTGAATTTAAATATCGTCTCATGCGGATGAATATTACGATTGATGCCATGACCGATTCCCATATGATGATCAGGAGCGCAGCCCTGTTGAATGAGAACGACCTCATTATTGGCTTGTCTAACTCTGGACAAACTACGGAAATTATCGATGCTCTGAAAATCGGCAAAAGAAACGGTGCCACAACAATCAGCATTACGAACTATAATCACACCCCGTTAACCGATATTTCCGACATTTCGTTATTCACGCCAAGCCTACACCGGATGGGCGACACTCATTTCATTAACAGCCAACTAGCTATCATTTATGTACTTGATGTGCTTTCCATGCTGCTTCTGAACGATGAGAAGCTGTTTCGGAAGCGTCAGGACACACTCGAAACACTGTATGCAAATGTAAGAGAAGATTTAAAAAGAAGCTGATACGTAAAACAGCTTCGCCTCCCTTTATTAGGAGCGCGAAGCCGTTCTAACGATCAGCTTCTTAATTTTTTTGACTGAATATGTTTGACGAATCTTTCGGTAATTTGCTGTGGTCTGGTGATGGCGCCGCCAACAACGACACAGTATACGCCGATTTCCAGACAACGCTTTGCCATTTCGGGCGTGAGCACATTCCCTTCCGCCACAATTGGTGATTTAACGGCTTGAATGACTTGTTTTAGCAATTCAAAGTCGTTGTCATACATCTTCTGTCCTGCAGTAGATTCAGTATAACCGATTAGCGTCGTTCCGATCAGATCAAACCCAAGCTCTTCCGCCTTTACAGCTTCCTCCACGGTCGAAATATCGGCCATCAGAAGCTGCTGTGGATATTTGTCCTTAATCTGCTGAATCAGTTCTGTTAGATGAAGCCTTCCTGGACGAATGTCCGTGGTCGCATCCAAAGCGATGATATCCGAACCTGCGCCAACCAGCTCATCAATTTCCTTCATCGTTGGAGTAATGTACACCTTCGAATCCGGATAATCCCTCTTAACGATCCCGATGACCGGCAGGTCCACCTGCGTTTTGATCTCCTTAATATCCTCTGCCGAATTGGCCCGTATTCCTACTGCACCACCCATGCGTGCCGCTACGGCCATTCTCCCCATAATAAAAGAACTGTGAAGCGGTTCATCCTCCAAAGCCTGACAAGAAACAACAAGTCCTTTGCCTAAGCCTAACCCTTCCAAAGCCGAATTATTCATGTTTGAGACACTCCCATGTATTTGTCATTATGAATGCTCATCAACAGAAAACTAATTTCACTAATAATATATATCATGAAAGTTATTTTCGTCAAATAATTTGCACACCTAATGGTTTCCATAATAAACAAAAGTACAAAAAAACGTGTCACATCAAGGTGGATGAAATTAACTAACCTTATTTATAACCCGATTGCGTTTAAAAGTTACTCATTTGGTTAATAGTAAAGCACAAACAAATAAATCATTTACGAGGTGATACGAATGGGATTTCTTTGGTCATTAATTGTTGGTGGTATTATTGGTTGGATCGCTGGTCTGATTATGGGGCGCGACATTCCTGGTGGTGTCATTGGTAACATTATTGCCGGTTTTGTCGGTGCATGGCTCGGTAGATTGTTGCTAGGCGCTTGGGGTCCAGTAATCGGCAACTTCTACATCCTTCCAGCATTGATTGGTGCAGTTGTGCTCGTGTTCATCGTCAGCCTCATTATGGGTTCGATGAATAAAGGCCGCTCGAAATAAGCATCCAATGCGAAAATCCCCTCACGATGGACAGTGATAAGCAGTTCGTTCAATCGAACGCGGCACTGTCTCCGTGAGGGGGTTTTGCTGTATTATGAAAAAGAGAAGTCTATCTACTATCCTATCGGCTATCTACTTTACTGTACGGTATTTAGTGGTCTCTAGACAGCAAAAAACCACGAATTGATCGTGGTTTAGATATTTTCATAGAAAGTTCAGTGCAAGCCTAATACGGCTAATCTATTGCGAAAAACAAGATTCTATATAGACCACTGAATAATGGAGCCAGCATAAGTCATACCTCCGCCGAAGCCATAGAGCATCACATGATCACCTGATTTTAGGCGACCCTCATCAATTGCCAACTGCAGAGCTAGCGGTATTGAAGCTGCGGAGGTATTTCCCCGGTACTCGACACTTGTTAATGTTCTGCCCATGGAGATGGGGCCTCGTTCACAAATCGCTTCGATCATTCGTAAATTAGCACTATGCGGCACGAACCAGTTTATTTCATCCGCCTTCATTTTTGCCTTTTCCAGTAGCACCCTCATACCATCCGGGATATTTCTTACAGCCCATTTGTATATTTCTCGGCCATTCTGAACTAGGCAGCCGCTTTTCAATTCCCGGCCATCCATCTTCTCGGAGAGAGCTGTTTTATATAGATGAATGCCTCCTTCACCGAAGGTACCTGATAATGAAGCCACAAAGCCCGAATAATTCTCATCTCTTTCAACAAGAACTGCTCCTGCCCCGTCACCAAACAGTACACATGTTGTCCGATCACTATAATCTGTAATTTTGGATAACGTCTCTGCCCCGATGACCAGAACTTTACGATACATTCCGCTTGTAACCAAGCCGTCAGCTAATTGAAGGGCATACACAAACCCAGCACAGGCGGCATTGAGATCAAGTGCTCCAGTACTTTTAATCCCCAATTGAGATTGAACTCGGGAGGCGGTGCTCGGAAAAGAATACTCAGGTGTGCTCGTGGCCACAAGAATCATATCAGAGTCAATAACATCTACACCGTAACGCTGCATCATATCTCTAACTGCACCAACCGCTAGATCGGATACATACTGTTCTGGTTCAGCAATACGACGTTCCCTCATGCCTGTACGCTGTACAATCCATTCATCACTTGTCTCAACAAGCTTCTCCAAATCAGCATTTGTCAACACCTTGTCAGGAACATACGTCCCAATTGCAGTAATTTTTGATTTTGATTGAGTCACAGTGCACACCTCCATCTTTTGTATTTATTATATCACCAAGTACTAGTACTTGGTACTAATATTATTAAATAATTTCGAATCATCTGCAAAAGAAAACTCAGATTATATTATATTTACCTAATATAAGCCATCTTATAAAGAAATCAACGAAGCTTAACCTTTCTTATCTCTAAAAAAAACCACTATCGATTGCTCGATAGTGGTTTCTCCGGTTGTTCGCTTGGCGACGTCCTACTCTCCCGGGACCCTTCGGTCCAAGTACCATCGGCGCTGGAAGGCTTAACGGTCGTGTTCGGGATGGGTACGCGTGGAACCCTTCCGCTATCGCCACCAAACG